>NZ_JAHXYK010000002.1:0-684737 GCF_019970005.1 Lysobacter sp. ESA13C
GTCGCGGCTCGCGCCGCTCCTACCCTTTGCAGCGCGGCTTCTGGGTAGGAGCGGCGCGAGCCGCGACTGCGAACCTCGGCGACGGCGTTGGCCCGAAGCCTCGAGCGCGATCCCCCGGAGGCCGGAGAGATCGGAAACCTCAAACGACGCCTTACAGCAGATCGCCGTCCGCCGACAGCACGCGCTCCATGCGGTCGCCCACGCCGCCGATCTCCATCACCAGGCGCTGCAGCTCGGCCGCGTCCAGGGTTTCGGCGGGGCGGTTCTCGCACAGTTGCAGATAGGGCACGCCGTCGAGGTCGCCGATGGCCAGGTAGCCGACGTGGCTTTCCCAGTTGAAGGCCAGCGCGCGGCGCGCGTCCAGACCGGTGGTCGGAGCGATCGCGGTGCTCACGCGCACGAACGGACGGCCGTCGTCGTCTTCCAGTTCGGACAGGAAGATCGCTTGGTGGCGCGTGCCCTGTTCGAGCGAGAGCTCGATGCAGATCACGTTTTCGTCGTGGACGGTGAGGTGGAACCCGGCTCGGGTCAGATGGGTACGGATCTGTTCGAAATGCATGGGCGACTCCTGCGCGTTGCAGGGCATATGCTACCGCGATGGACAGCGAAACTGCCGCAAAACGCATCCGGGCCGCGATCCGCGCCATCCCCAAGGGCGAAGTCGCCGGCTACGGCGAGGTCGCGCGCCGCGCCGGGCTGCCCGGACGGGCCCGTCTGGTGGCGCGCCTGCTCAGCGAGAACGACGACGCCAAGCTGCCCTGGCATCGGGTGCTGCGTTCGGACGGGCGTATCGCGCTGCCGGAAGGTTCGGCCGGTTATCGCGAGCAGTGCCAGCGCCTGCGCGCCGAAGGCGTGGCGGTGGTGAACGGGCGCGTGCGCGGCCAGCGTGCGGCGCCGACTCTGGATTCGCAGATCTGGGGCCCGGCCGACTGAACGCAGCCTGCGCGCGGGCCGCGCCTCGACGCGACGCTCACGGTGCGACGCCGAGGCAGCGGCTACCATAGCGCCCGATTCGAGGAGCCGCGATGTTTTCCAGTATCCCGCCGGTCGTCAGGAAACTGCTGATCGCCAATGTCGTCGTATTCATCCTGCAAGCGCTGTTGAGCCAAGGCGATGCGACGCGCGGTTGGGTGCTGTGGTGCGAGTTGTGGCCGTGGTTGCCCGCGCATATCCCGGCTGCCGGCAACTTCATGCCGTGGCAGTTGCTGACTTCGGGCTTCATGCACGGCGGCATCGGCCACCTCGTGTTCAATATGCTGGCGCTGGTGATGTTCGGCGCTTCGCTCGAATACGAATGGGGCGCCAGGCGTTTTGCGATCTATTACTTCACCTGCCTGATCGGTTCGGCGTTGTTGCAGTTGCTGATCGCCTCGATCGCCGCGCGCCAGGGCGACGTCTATGTGACCCTGGGCGCTTCGGGCGCGGTGTACGGCCTGCTGTTGGCCTACGGCATGCTGTTCCCGAACCGGCGCGTGACCTTGTTGCCGTTCCCGATCGTGCTCAAGGCGCGCACCTTGGTCATCATCTACGCGGTCGCCGCGGTGTTCTACGGCGTCTTCGCCCAGGGCACCGGCGTCGCTCATTTCGCCCACCTCGGCGGCATGCTGGTCGGTTGGTTGACCATTCTGTATTGGCGCAAGCGACCGCCGGGCAGCGGTCGCGGTGGCCCCCGCCGCGATCCGCGCGTGGAAGCGCTGCGCCAGCGCAGGCGGACCACCAAGCTGCGCGTGGTCAAGTAACGCCGAACAGCGCCGCTCAGAACCCCGGGCGCAGCTTGACCTGTTCCAGTTCGCGTTTGATCGAGCGCCAGAACAGGCTCGGCGCGATCCAGGTGTAGGCGCAGAACCCCAGCCACAGGTAGGACAGCGGTCCGGCCCAGTGCGACAGGCCATGCTCGGGCAGGGCGATCAGGGCGATGCGGTAGAGCAGGAAGATGCCGAGCAGCAGCACCACCGCGCGGGTGCGCGAACCGGCGCTGATATAGCTCTGGAACCGCCACCACAGCCCGAGCAACCAACTGCGGCGCGCTTTCACCGCCGCCATCAAGGTCAGGGCCTCGCCGTCCATCGGGTCGATCTGCAGCGCCCAGGCGGCGTGGTCGCGGGCGCTGTCGGTGCGGCCGGCGGCGAGTTCGCAATGGCCGAGCACGCACAGGGCTTCGACGTGTTCGGGATGCGCGGCCAGCACCTCGCGCGCCAGGGCTTCGGCCTTGCGGCGGTCGCCGCGGCGCAGTTCCAGCGAGGCCAGCAGGGCCTGGTAGTCGACATCGGCCGGCTCCAGCTCGCAGGCGCGGCGCGCTTCTTCCAGGGCCTGCGCATCGCGGCCCCAGGCGCTGTAGAGGCGGGCGAAGGCATCGGCGATCGAGGCCGAGTCCGGGTCGAGTTCGCGCGCCGAGTGCAGATGCGTTTCGGCGTCGCGGAAACGCCGGCCTGCGGTCGCCACGATCGCCGCGGCCAGGTGTGCGAACGGCGAATCGGGTTCGAGTTCGAGCGCGCGCGCGGCTTCCAGCGCGGCCGCATGCAGGCGCTTGCGCTTGACCAGGCACAGGGCCAGGAAGGCGTGCGCGCCGGCCTGCTCGGGGTCTTCGCCGAGCAGGCGCAGCAACACATCGATGGCTTCGTCGATCTGGCCGTGGGCGTAGTAACGCTCGGCCATCTGCAACCAGTAACCGTGGCTGGCGTCGTTCATTGCAGGATCACCGACAACAAGGCGGGCAGTTGCACGGCGCCGAGCGCGCCGCGCCCGACCACGGCCAGCAGGATCGTCAACGGCAGGCCGTTGCGCGCCTGGCCGCCGTAGTACTCCCAGATCTCGAAGCAGCGTTGCTGCATCAGGTACACGGCATAGGCCATGCCGAGCTTGAGCAACAGGATGCTCAGAAACGCGTAGCGCAGTTGCGCGCCCTGCAGCCAACCGTTCTGCTCGCACAGCAGCAGAGCGAACAGCAACAGCGGGCTGCCGACCGCGCTCAGGCCGATGCACAGCCATTCGCGCCAGCGCGTCGGGCTGCCGATCGCCAGCGAATTGAAGCCGAACCAGAGCAAGCCGAAGCCGCTGCCGGCCAGCATCACGCTGAGCAAGGGCCAGACCGGATCGACCGCGTAGCGCGACAGGCCGGACGGCAAGGGCTCGTCGGGCAAACGATAGACCGAAGCCGCCATCAGCCGCCTCCGTGGCGCTTGAGGAACTCCAGCACCTCGTCGTACTGGCCGCCCTGATTGGCGTAACGGGCGTGATTGCGCGCCGTGGTCAGCCACTCCAGAGTGGTCGAACGGGTGTCCTTGAGGGCCGCGCGCAGGTGGCTCATGGTCAGCGGCATTTCCCGGCCCTGGTCGATCGAGGCCTCGATGGCCTCGTCGATCGCGGTCTCGACCAGGTTGCGCAGGTCGGCGCCGGAATAACCCGAGCTCAGGCGCGCGATCTCGGCGCCGTCGATGTCGTCGCCGAGCGGGCGCTCGCGCAGCAACAGCTCGAGGATGGCGCGCCGCGCCGGCTCGTCCGGCGGCGGCACGAACAGCACCCGGTCGAAGCGGCCGGGGCGGCGGAACGCGGCGTCGACCGCCCACGGCACGTTGGTCGCGCCGAGGATCAGCACGCCCTGGTTGTTCTGGCCGAAGCCGTCGAGTTCGGTCAGGAACTGGCTGACCAGCTTGGCCGAGGTGGCCTCGCGCGAGTACTGGCGCTTGCCGCCGATAGCCTCGATCTCGTCGAAGAACACCACCGCCGGGGCGGTGCGCCGCGCGGTCTCGAAGATCGCATGCAGCTTGCGCTCGGACTCGCCGATATACATGTCGAGCACGTCGGTAATGGCCACGTTGTAGAAACGCGCGCCGCACTCGCCGGCGGTGGCGCGGGCGAGCAGGGTCTTGCCGCAGCCGGGCGGCCCGTACAGCAGGATGCCGCCGCCGGAGCGGCGCTTGAAGCGCTCGAACAGCGAGGGCTTGAGGAAGGGGGTGATGATGCGGCGGCGGATCTGGTGCTTGACCTCGTCCAGGCCGCCGACGTCGGCGAAACCGATCCGCGCTTCCGGCGGCTGCAACAGCCGCGATACGTCGTCGGCATCGGTGTCGTCGTTGGCGATGCTGGTCTGCAGGCTGCCCGATTGCATGCGCCGCGCATTGGCCAGCGAGATCACCTTGCCGGCCAGCTCGGTCGCCAGGGCCGCGTCTTCGAGCGCCGGGTTGAGGGCGATGGCCTGCTGGTACAGGCTGCGCGCGTCTTCGCGGCGGCCTTCGCCGAGCAGCAGGCGCGAACGCGCGAACAGCGAGGCCGCCGAATTCTCCGGCGCGATCCGCACCACGCGTTCATCGTGGCGGTGCTCCAGCAGCAAGCGCAGCGCGGCGTCGCGCTGGGTCGGGTCGGCCAGCAGGGTGTCGCCGCCGAGTTCGATCGCACGGATCAATGCGTCCGGGTCGGATTCGTTCAGGCAGGCGTTCACGACCAGCATGCCGAGCGCCGGGTTGTGCGGGCTGGCGGCCAGCGCGGCGAGCAGATCGTCGAGGGAGGTATCGGGCATGACGGCATCCTGGCCGGGTGTGGCGGCGTATAGCGTAAAGAAAAACCGCGCAGGATAGGTCCGCGATCGCAACCGTACCGTGGCGCCGGTTGCGGTTCGACGAGCGCTGCGCCTACAGTGCGAACTGTGGCGCAGGTCCGTTTCCGGGCCGCGAACCACGCCCCGTCAGCAAGCCCGCCGCCGCAGGACCGCGCGCCGCCAGCGCGCCGTCCGCCGATGGCGACGCCAAGGATCCAGGCCGTCCGTCGATGACTTTTTCGCCCGAACCTTCCGCCGCAGAGCAGGCCGCGGCCCGCGTCCGCGATGCCGTGCATTCCGCCACCACCGGCCTGGTCGAGCGCGAGCAAGTCGCCGAGCTGATCGTGCTCGCCGCGGTCGCCCAGGAACACCTGTTGATCATCGGCCCGCCCGGCACCGCCAAGAGCGCGGTGGTGCGGCGCGTCGCCGCCGCGCTCGGCGGCCGTTACTTCGAATATCTGCTCGGGCGCTTCACCGAGCCGGCCGAATTGTTCGGCCCGGTCGATCTGCGCCGGCTGCGCGAGGGCGTGGTCGAGACCGACGTCACCGGCATGCTGCCCGAAGCCGAGGTCGCCTTCCTCGACGAGGTCTTCCTCGGTTCGACCGCGATCCTCAACACCTTGCTCGGCGTGCTCAACGAGCGCCGCTTCCGTCGTGGCCACACCCAGATCGATTGCCCGCTGCGGGTCTGCGTCGGCGCGGCGAACGCCTTGCCCGACGACGAGTCGCTGGCCGCGTTCGCCGACCGTTTCCTGCTGCACCTGTTCGTCGAGCCGGTGCCGGACCATCAACTCGAAGCCCTGCTCGAAGGCGGTTGGCAGTCCGAGCGCGCCGCGGTCGAGCACCGCACCGAACTGGCCGATATCGACTTGCTGAGCCGGCGCGTGCCGCAGGTGAGCATGGGCCCTGCGCGCGGCCTGCTGGCCGATGCGATCCGCAAATTGCGCAGTGCCGGCCTGAGCCTGTCGGACCGGCGCATCGTCAAGGTCCAGCGCCTGATCGCCGCGGCGACCGTGCTCGCCGGCCGCGACACCGCGACCGCCGCCGACCTGTGGCCGCTGTTCTATGTGATGCCGACCCGCGAGGCGCAGGCGGCGGCCCAGGACGCCTTGCGCGATTCGCTGTCGGCGGCGGCCAACCCGACCTTGCGTGCCGCGGTCGAACATGCGGTGTTGCAGCCGGTGTCGCGCGCCGCGCGCCTGATCGAAGCCGCGCGCAGTTGCCTGCACGGCGCGGCCGATGCACCGGCCGCGACGACGATAGCGGAAGCCCTGCTGCGCGAGATCGACGCCAACTTCGACCCGCATTCGATTCCGCCCGAACTCGCCGCCGAACGCGCGCGGCTGGTCGAACGGGTCGCCGCGCCGACATGAAGTGGCGCTGGCGCGCAGAGGCCGACCCGCCCGCGCCGCAAGGCGCGATCGGGATCGGCGCGGCGGCGCAGGGCCTGCTCGATGCGCTCGCGCGCGTCGACGCGCGCATGCGCGAGGCGCTGATGCTGACCGCGAATGCCGATGCCGTCATCGTCACCGGCGCCGGCGAAGCGCTGCCGTGGAGCGACGGCGTGGCCTATATCGCGCCGCGCCAGGAAGCGCCGGCGCTGTGGCTGCCGACCACGCAGCGCCCGGACCTGCCGCTGGACTTGCTGCTGCGCGCGATCGCGCGCCGGCATCGGCAGTCGCCGCTGCTGCTGTGGCCCGAGCCGATGCAGATCGTGCCGCTGCACCGGGCGCTGCCGGCGAGCGACGCGTTGATCGCGCAGATCCGCGAGCACTGGCGGAGCTGAGCCGATGCGGGTACCCGAGGCGCTCAAACCCTGGCGGCCGTGGCTGGACTGGTTCGATGCCGAGATCGTCGACCTGCTCGGCGAACTGCTGCTGCGCCTGCATCCGATGCTCGGTGCGTTCCGGATGCGCGCGCAGCGCGGCCTGGCCGAGCCCGAGGGCATCGACGATCTGCGCCGGCGCGGCCATTACGAGCGCCTGTTGTTGAGCGAGTGGGCGCTGGCCGACGAGGTGCCGGAAGAATTCGACCGCCGCGCCGCCGGCGGCGAGCATCTGTTCCTGTCGCCGAAACTCGTCGCGCGCGAAGCCGATGCGCTGACCGTGGCGGTGTTCGACACCGGCCCGGGCCAGCTCGGCGCGGCGCGCCTGGTGCACGTGGCGATGTGGATCCTGCTGGCCGAACGCGCGCAGGCGGCGAAGGCGCGCTTCGCCTGGGGCGTGCTCGGCGCGCCCGGCGTGCTGCATCCGGCCGACGCGCCCGAACGTCTCAAGCAATTGCTGCAGGCGCGCAGCCTGACACCGGGAGGCCCCGCTTCCGACAGCGCGGGCAACGCACAGGCCGCGCGCGATCATCACGAACGCGAGTGGCGGCGTGCGCTCGACGAAGCCGATCCGAGCCCGGGCGAGCGCTGGTCGATCGGCGCGCATGCGGCCGGCTATGGTCTGGGCCATCGCGTCGACGTTGCGCGTGCCGGCGAACAACAGCTCGCAGTGACCATCGCCTCGCGCCAGGCGCGGCGCGAACTGCGCCTGACCTTGCCGCCGCCGGAGCGGTCGAGCGCCTTGTTGCGCGGCGAATTCGAGCGCGTCGCGGTCGCGCGCCTGACCGAAACCACCGTCGGCGTGCGCGGCGAGGGCAAGTTGTCGCTGAAGCAGCCGCCGTTGATTTCCTGGGGGGGCCGTCATGTCGCCGTGACGCTCGCCGGCGAGAGCGCCGCCCATGTCTACCGTTTGCCCTCCAGCGCCGTGGCCCGCTTGGCGCCGCCGAAAACCACGCGCTGGGGCAAAGGCAAATCGCTGCTCGCCGCGACCCTGACCGAGCGCCATTTCGCCGGGCTGATTCCGCTGTCGCAAGGGTTGGAGGGCTGGCAACTCGAGGGCATGGGCCGGCTGCCGTTGCCGCCGCCGGGCGATCTCGATGTCACTACCGGCACGGCGCGCTTGCTGCCTTGCTTGTTTTTCAATCGCGGTGCGGGTTATCGGCGCCTGTTGCTGCTTACGAGCCAGCGCAAACTGCTGTCGTGGACGTCGCAGGGATCCGAGCCGAGCGCGTACGAGGTCGTGGGCGAGCAGGTGCTGGCGATCGCGCGTACCAGTGCCACGCAGGCGGTGTACTTGCGCTGCCACGATGGCCGCCTGCATCTGCACTCGAGTCTTCACGCCGAAGCTCTGGATTGCATCGCCTTCCAGGGCCAAGCCCGTAGCGCTTTTCTGAGCGGCCGCTGTTCTCTCGACAGTTGGCAGGGCGGCTGTTGCGTCGAGCAGATCGTCGGCGGTCACGGCGGCGAACGCTCCAGCATCTGGCGGGTGTTCATGCGCACCGCCGAGCGCCCGGCGACCGAGTACGAAATCGTGCTGCCGGCCGACTGGAAAGTGGTCGGGCTAAGCCAACCCGACGGCGACGACATGGGTTTGATCGCCTTGCGTCCGGACCGCAAGGCGCTGCTGCGCATCGGCGCGCAAGAACGTTCGGTGCTGTACGAATCGCCGAGTCCGATCAGTACGGTCAGCGTCGCCGTCGACGCCGACCTGATCGCCTTGGTCGACCTGCAAGGCCGTTTGGTGGTGTTGCGCGACGGCGCGCGAAAGATGCTCGTCTACACAGGGGGAGACGATGGCTGAAACGAACGATAAGGCGGAGGCGCAGGCCGATGCGACGGTCCGCTATCCGGTCTGGCGCGGCTGGCAACCGGTCGCCGGATTGTGGTTTGGCGCCGACTGGCTGGCGCCGGAACGGCGCGCCGAACGCATTCTGCAAGCGTGGACGATGGGCTGTCGCGCCTGGCGTTTCGACGACGGCGACGTGCTCTGCTTCGAGCAGGCGCGGCCGATGCAATGCAGCGAAGCGGCCGGCGTGCCTTTGTGCCGCATCGGTGCGCACGGGCTGTACGCGGGGCCGTTGACCGCCGACGAACTCGCCGCGCTGGCGCCGGCCGACGTGCAACTGGTGGTCGGCGGGCGCTTGCAGCCGCTGCACTTCGCCCAGGCGCAGGCGCTGGACCCTTCGCTGGTCATCGACATAGACGACTACGCCCTGCACGACACCTACGATGGCCGCTTCAGCCTGCGCGCGCCGCGCCACGACCGGCTCGCCGGCAAGCGCGTGCGCGAAGTGCTGGGCGACAGTGTTCCGCCGCCGAGCAAGGAGCAGGCCGAATTCCTGCGCCGTGCGCGCGGCGGTGTGGGCACCGAGGCGCCGCCGAGCCTGCGCGAACGCGTCACCGGCACCCGCGACGGCATGGCCGATTGGCTGTTGCGACGTTTTCCGGGCTTGTCGGGCGAGCCGGGGCAGGCGCGCAGCGGCCACGCCACGCAGACGCGCAACGGTGGCGCCGGCACCCTGCGCGCACGCGCCGCGCCGCGCGCGCCGCAGGCCTGGCGTTCGGCCCTGGTGCGTTTCGCAATGGCGAGCCGCGCCTCGAAACTGATCGGCATGCGCCAGGGGGCCTACCTGCGCCGGATGATGGCGCAGTTTGAAAAAGGCGATCTCGGCGAGGCGTTGCGTAATGCCTTGCCGATCGACGGCCGCGGCGATTCGCTGGGCCAGGCCTTCGGCACGCCGGGCCGGCGCGGCGACCTCAGCCTCGCCGGCGATCGTCATTCATCGACCGACATCAATCTCGGCGACTACGAGCGCGAGCACCTGCGCAAACTCTATCGCCAGGCTTTCGACAAACTCGACCGCCAGGGCCAGGTCGACGAAGCCGTGTTCGTGCTCGCCGAGTTGCTCAACGCGCGCCAGGAAGCGCTGGATTATCTGGTGCGCCACCAGCGCCATGCGCAGGCGGCCGAGCTTGCGCTCAGCTGGGACATGCCGGCGGAAACCATCATCCGTTTGCTGATGCTGTCCGGCGACAGCGAGCGCGCGATCCTGGTCGCGCGTCGCGACAATGCCTTCGCCGCGGCGATCGCGATGTTGGAAAAAGACCACCCCGAGCACGCAGGCAGGCTGCGCCGCGAATGGGGCCAGGCGCTCGTCGAACGGGGGCAGTGGTTGGCCGCGGTCGATGCGGTCTGGCCGGAGCCGGAACTGCGCGAGCAGGCCGGACGCTGGCTGCTCGCAGCCGAGGCCGCAGGCGACGAATTGTCGGCGCGCGCTTTGGTGCAGCGCGCGACTCTGTTGCCCGACACGATCGAACACTATGCCGAGCGCATCGCGACCCTGGCCGACCCGGCGTCGCCTGCGTTGCCGCGCGCGGCCCTGGCCGAAGCGCTGCTCGCCGCCAAGGGCAACGGCAAGGCCTTGCGCATGCTCGCCACCCACGTGTTGCCGGCGCTCGCAGCCGATCGCGCCGCCTGTGCGAACGCGCTCGACCGCCAGCAATTGGAGCGCCTGCTGAAATTGTCCGGCGACCCCTGGCTACGCGCCGATCTGCCGGCCTGGGGCGTGCCGGCGGCAGCCGGGCGCAAGCTGTGGGAGAGCCAGGGCGAGCAACGCTGGCAGGCGCCCGCGGCCGGGTTGCATGCCGCGCACGATATCGTCGCGATCGGCGAGGGCCGGTATCTCGCAGCGCTCGGCGAAGCCGGCGTCGCGGTCATCGACCGTCACGGCCGCAGTGTCCGTCGTTATGCGGTGCCGGCCTATAAGCTGGCGATCGCCGACAGCCTGCAGGTGGCGTTGGCGATCGCGCCGCGCGAGGCGGTGTCGCGCATCGCACGGCTGGATCTGGCCCATCACGAGATCGCCGATCTCGGGGTGATGCCGATCCAGTTTGCCGCCGACCGTTACGACGGCATCGCCTGGTCGCTGGTGTCGAACGACCGCCTGCTGGTGGTCGACGCGGCGCGGCCGTCGCTCGACGTGTTGTGGAGCGTCAGCGAGCCCAACAGCCGGGTGATCGCGGCGGAGTATTTCGCAGCCGACGAGTTGTTCCTGATCCAGGACGCGCGCGGCGCGAGTTGCTGGCATTACCGCCTGCCGCGGCGCGCCCTGCGTTCGCGCGACGCCGTACCCGAGAGCCTGGAACAACGCCTGCGGCTGCACCCGATCACCGGCGCGCAATTGCTCGATGTTTCGGCCGACGACGACGGCATGTTGTTGGCGTATTCGTGGTCGAACTACCGGCGCAGCGTGCAGTTGTCCGCGCATGCACTCGGCAAGCTGCGCGACTGCAGCATCAAGTCGCTCGCCAACGGCTTCCTGGTCGGCCTGTACGGCGAGGAGGCGATGCGCTTCCACTTGGTCCGCTTCAACGATGCGACCTCGCTGGCGGCGATCGATTGGCCGTACGGCGCGGCGGTGTCGGTGCGCGAGCAGGACGGCCGCCTGCTGATGTACGACGACCAGGGCCGGGTGTTGGACATCGACACCCAGCGCACGCAAGTGCACGGGCTGTCGTTGCTCTGACGACCAAAACGAAAAGCCCGGCTTGCGCCGGGCCTTTCCTTATCGCTCATCGCAGTTCGCTGCGTACCGCCTTCGATCAGGGGAACACCTTGATCTGCTGGTCGGGCTTGCGCTGCATCGCGGTGCCGGCCTTGCAGCCGAAGGTCTCGCCGAACGCGGCCAGGTTCGACAGCGGCACGTTGGTGCGCCACTGGCCCGGGGCATGGATGCCGGCGGCCGAGCGCTGCGCGGCGACTTCCGGGCTCAGCTGCTGCGCCCACAGACCGGCCCAGGCGCGGAAGAAGGCCTGGTTGGCGTCCTTGCTCGCCGCCGGCGACGCGGCGCGGAACGCCGACCACGCCAGTTCGACGCCGGCCTGGTCGGCGATGGCGACTTCGCGGACCTGGTTGCCGTTGACCTTGACCCCGTTGAGGCCCGGATAGGACTCGGCGCTGTACTGCGCGGCGACGCGGCCGGCGAGCGCGTCCCAGGCCGAGACTTCGGCCGGGGTCCACCAATCGCGCACTTCCTGCTTGGCGTTGACGTAGCGGCCGCGGCTGTCGAAGCCGTGGGTCAGTTCGGCGCCGACCAGGGCGCCGTAGGAGCCGTATTGCGCGGCCTCGGGCTTGCTCAGGTCGAGCACCGGCGCCTGCAGCATCGCCGCGGTCACGATCAGGCGGTTCTGGGCGATGTCGTAGGCCAGCGACGGCTCCTGCGGCAGCACGTCCCAGCGACGGTCGGCGTTGCCGCGGCCGATCCGCTTCATTTCTTCGCGGTGGCGCCAGGTCGAGGCGATCAGCATGTTGCTGCCGAAGCTGCCGCGGCCCATCGGCTGCACGCTGTAGTCGAGATCGCGCTTGGGCGTGCCGACTTCGATCTTGAGCTTGCCGAGCTTGGCGCGCGCTTCGTTCTTGACCGCGTCGCTGAAGCGGGTATCGGCCTCGATGGCCTTGCCCACGGCATCGCGCAGCTGGTTGGCGATCTGTTCGGCGCGCGCGTCGGTCGCGGCCGGCAGGTAACGCGCGGCGTATTCGTGGCCGACCATCGGGCCGGCGGCGAGGGTGATCGCGTCGAGCACCGCCTGCTGGCGCGGCGCCGGCGCGGCGTGACCGCGCAGCACGCGGCCGCGGAACTCGAACTCGGCGTCGCGGAACGGCTTGGCCAGGTAGGGCGCCATCGAATCGCCCACGCGCCAGCGCAGATAGGTCTTCCACTGGTCCGGCTTGAGGCTGCCGAGCAGCTTGTCGAGTTCGGCGAACAATTGCGGGTTGGCCAGCGAGACGCTGTCGTCGGTGACGCCCTGGGCCTTGAGGAAGGCGCCCAACTGCAGGTTCTTGTACTGCTTGGCCAGGGTGGCGACCGCGACCGGGGCGTAGTTCGCGCGCGGGTCGCGCAGGTCCGGCAGCGACTTGGAGGCGCGGGCGATGCGGGTTTCCAGATCGATCACGAACAGCGACTCGGCCGCCAGCTTGTCCTTCGACGTGCCGGTCAGAGTCAGGATCTTCTGCACGTAGTTGTTGTAGTGGCCGAGCAACTGACGGGTATCGGCGTCGCTGCGGGTGTAATAGGCCGGGTCGGGCAGGCCGAGGCCGCCCTGGCTGAAGTAGCCGATGTGGCGTTCCAAGTCCTGCAGGTCGATGTCGGCGCCGAAGTTGAAGGCGACCGGGATGCCGACCTGGTGCAGCGCGGCGATCGAGGCCGGGATTTCCTTGGCTTTCTTGATCGCGTTGATGCGGCCCAGCAGCGGGGCGATCGGCTGCGAACCGTCGCGCTCGACCGCGGCTTCGTCCAGGCCGCTGGCCCAGAAGTCGCCGAGCAGCTTCTGCACGTTGCCCTGCGGCGCGGTCATGGCGCTGTTGAGCAGTTCCAGTTGCTGCTTGCGGGCATTGGCGGCCAGGGTTTCCAGCGAGGACACCGAACCGGCGCCGGACAAGGGGTTGCTGCGCAGCCAGTCGCCGTTGGCGCTGGCATAGAAGTCGCTGCAGGCCGATGCGGCGGCGGGCGCCTTGGGCTTGGCGGCGGCCTTCTTCTTGGCGGCATCGGCGGTCGGCGAGGCCAGGCCGGCAATCAGGCTGAGGGCGAGGGCGCAGGCAAGCGGGCGTAGGGTCGACATCGCGTATTCCATCCTGGGGATGCGGGAGTTTAACAACTGCGCCGGCGACGGCGATGAACGGGTTTGGCGGTTGGGGGATGGAGGGTGCGAGGCCGTCACCCCAACCCAAGCCCCGGCCCGAACGCCTGCCGTTCGCGAACGCGCGAGCCAATGGCTCGCAAGCGGCGTTCGCTCACCCCAAGAAAAAAGGCCCGGGAAGCCCGGGCCTTTCGTTCCGCACTTCGGCCGCGGCGCGACCCTCAGGCCGCGCCGCGATGGATCACCAGATCACCACCTGCTTGTCGCCCTCGCGGACCATCGGCTGGCCCGGCTTGCACGAGAACGCGGCGGCGAAGGCCGGCAGGTTCGACGGCGCGCCGATCGCACGGAAGTTGGCCAGGGCGTGCTCGTCGGTCTGCAGACGCACCTTCATCTCCTCGGCGGTGAAGTTGCGGCGCCACACCGTCGCCCAATTGAGGAAGAAGCGCTGGTCGCGGGTGAAACCGTCGGTCTTCGGGTCCGGGGTGTCGCCGGCGGCCTTCTTCATCGCGTCGTAGGCGGTGGCCAGGCCACCGAGATCGGCGATGTTCTCGCCGAGGGTGTGCTTGCCGTTGACGTGCTGGCCCGGGGCGGCTTCATAGGCGTTGAACTGCTGGATCAGCTTGTCGGTCAGACCCGAGAAGGCCTTGGCGTCGCTCGGCGCCCACCACACTTCCATGTTGCCGGTCGGTCCGAAACGCGAACCCTGGTCGTCGTAGCCGTGGGTCATTTCGTGACCGATCACCGCGCCGATGCCGCCGTAGTTGGTGGCGTCGTCGGCCTTCGGATCGAAGAACGGCGGCTGCAGGATCGCGGCCGGGAACACGATCTCGTTCTGCAGCGGGTTGTAGTAGGCGTTGACCATCTGCGGCGGCATGCCCCATTCGGTCTTGTCGACGGGCTTGCCGATCTTGCCCAGGTTCCACTTGTAGTTGAACTCGTTGGCGGCCTTGACGTTGGCGTAGTAGCTGTCGCGGCTGGTGGCCAGGCCGTTCCAGTCGCGCCACTTGTCCGGGTAGCCGATCTTGGGCGTGAAGCTGGCCCACTTCTCGATCGCCTTCTTCTTGGTGTCGGCGCTCATCCAGGCCAGGTTCTCGATGCGCACCTTGAGGGCTTCGCTGAGGTTCTTGACCAGGGTCTGCATGCGCTCCTTGGATTCCGGAGTGAAGGCGACCTTGACGTACATCTGGCCCAGCGCTTCGCCGGCCTGGCCTTCGATGGTGTCGAGCACGCGCTTGCCGCGTTCCTTCAGTTCCTTCTGGCCGCGCAGGGTCTTGCTGTAGAAGTTGAAGTTCTCTTCGACGAAGGCGTCCGACAGGTACGGCGAGGCACCGTCGATGGCATGGAAGCGCAGGTAGGCCTTCCACTGGTCGGCCGGGACTTCGCCGATCATCTTGCTGACTTCCTGGTGGAAGGCCGGCACGGCGAGCGAGAACATCTTCGGCAGGGCCACGCCCTGCGACTCGAAGAACTTGGTCCAGGAGAAATTCGGCGTCAGCTTGTCGGCATCGGCCGGGCTGACCGGGTTGTAGTACAGCGAGACGTCGCGCGACAGGGCTTCGCGCGACTTCGAGGCCTTGGCCAGGCGGGTCTCGAACGTGATCACGTCCTTGGCCTGCTTGGCGGCGTCGGCCGCCGGCGTGCCGCCGAGCTCGAGCACCTTGGCGATGTGGGCCTCGTACGCGGCGAGCTTGTCCTTGTGCTTGGCGTCGGAGTAGTACGGCGTGTCCGGCAGGCCCAGGCCGCCTTGCGAGGCATAGGCGATGTTGTTGGCCGAATCCTTGAAGTCGGCTTCGGCGCCGAAACCGAACAGCGGGTTGTCGCCGGTGGCGGCGGTCGTGCGCAGGTAGTCGGCGATCTTCTCCGCGCTGTCGAGCGCGTCGATCTTGGCCAGGTCGCCCTTCAGCGGTTCCAGGCCCTGGGCGTTGATCTTGGCCGCGTCCATGCCGGTCGACCACAGGTCGCCGACGATCTTCTCCACGCCGGTGGCCTTGCTGTCCGCCGCCGCTTGTTCGGCGATCTGGCGCTGCACTGCGGTGGAACGCTCATCGAGCATCTCGAACGCGCCCCACGAGGTGCGGTCGCCCGGGATGGCGTTGGCGGCGAGCCACTTGCCGTTGACGTATCCGCCGAAGTCAGTGCAGGCGTCCTTGGTGGTGTCCAGGTCGGCGACGACGAAGCGGTTGACCGGCGGCAGCTTGCTCTCGTCGAGCTTCAGCGCACTGGTTTCGGCGGGCTTGTCGGCGGCGGCCGGCGCGGCCGGGGCAGGGGTTTCCTGCTTGCCGCAGGCGGCCACGACCGTGGCGATGGCGAGGGACAACAGCAGGACTTGCGGTTTTTTGAAGGTCACAGCGGGCTCCAGCCGGAGAGGCGTTGGCGAAATACGAATCGGGAGTGTGGCGGATTTCGGACCGGCGCTGCTCGGCCTTTCCCGGATCACGGGCGGACGATAGTCCCGTTCCCGGGCCGGGAAGGGTGTCGAAGGTCATGTGGGGTGGCGCGAATTCGTTCAGTTTTGCCCGGTTTGTGCGGCCACTGCGCCGATTCCAGCGGTTCGCGCCGGACCCACCGCGCTGCGCCGACACTCGGCCAGGCGCGGCGCTCGCCGGAAGGCACACATTGCTCGCCGGGACCTTCCCAGGGGCCATGCTAGCGTTCGCCTTTGTCGATAGATGCGGAGTGCATTGCATGCGAGTCCATTTCCACGGTGCGGCCGGCGAAGTCACCGGTTCCCTGCACGAGGTCGAGGCCGGCGGCCATCGCATCTTGCTCGATTGCGGGATGATCCAGGGCAGCCCCGAAGCCGAACAGCGCAACTTCGATCCCTTCGCGTTCGACGTCGCCGCGCTGGATGCGTTGGTGATCAGCCACGCCCACATCGACCACATCGGCCGGGTGCCGTTGCTGGTGCGGCGCGGTTTCCGCGGGCCGATCTATGCCCAGGCCGCGACCGCCGACTTGATGCGCATCATGCTGCTGGACTCGGCGTCGATCGCCGAAAGCGAAGCCGAGCGCAGCAACCGCCGGCGCTCGCAAGGCCAGCCCGAAGCGCTGCCGCTGTACACGCGCGAAGACGTCGAGGCGACCATGCAGCGGGTCGAGCCGCTGCCCTACGACAGCCCGCGCACGATCCTGCCGGGCGTCGAGATCGTGTTCCGCGAGGCCGGCCATATCCTCGGTTCGTCCGCGGTGGAATTGCGCGCCGAAGGCAGAACGCTGGTGTTTTCCGGCGACATCGGGCCGAAGGGCACGCCTATCTTGCGCGACCCGGCGCCGATCGCGCAGGCCGACCTGGTGCTGATGGAATCGACCTACGGCGACCGTCTGCACAAGGACCGCGCCGAAACCATCCTCGAACTCGGCCGCATTCTCGAACGGGCCTGGAACGACGGCGGCAACGTATTGATCCCGGCGTTCGCGGTCGGCCGCAGCCAGGAGCTGCTGTACTGGTTCGCCAAGTACTGGGACGAGTGGAACCTGTCGCGCTGGCAGGTCTTTCTCGACAGCCCGATGGCGTCGAAGGTGGTCGGGGTTTACGACCGCCACGCCGACCTGTTCGACGAAGACGCGCTGCAAGTGTGGAAGGAAAAACCCACCCCGTTCCAGTTGCCGAACCTGCGCCTGACCGCGAGCGCCGAAGAATCGATGGCGATCAACCGCATCGAGCGCGGCGCCATCGTCATCGCCGGTTCCGGCATGGCCAACGCCGGCCGCATCCTGCATCACTTCAAGCACAACCTCGGCAAGCCGCAGACCCATGTGGTGTTCGTCGGCTACCAGGCCGAAGGCACGATCGGCCGGCGCCTGGTCGACGGCGCGCAATGGGTGCGCATCCATGGCAAGGATGTCCGTGCCAACGCCCAGCGCCACACCATCGGCGGGCTGTCGGCGCACACCGACCAGAAGGGCCTGATCGAGTGGTACGGGCAGATCGCCGGCCGCCCGCAACTGGCCCTGGTCCACGGCGAAGACAAGGCGCGCGAAGCGCTGGCCGGCGAGATCGGCGAGCGCTACGGCATCGAGGTCAAGCTGGCGCGGCCGGGGATGACGCTGGAGGTTTGATCGTCGCTTGCGGCATGGCCGGCCGGCTGCGACTGGTCTGCCAGGCCGCAACTTCCGTGGCGCCCTATTCAGTTCGTTCAGGCGACGCCTGAGCCGACTCGCGAATCTGCCTGGCAACCCTGGCTTGCGCTTTGACATGCAGCTTGCATGCGCTTAGTTTCCACTGGGTTGTGCTTGATGTTCTATTAGGACGTGCCACTCGCAGAGCGGGCACAGCTGTCGGGCACGGATGGGACAGGGGGAGCGATGGGGAACCGTTTGCGCGTGCGCAATCCGGGCCAGGCGAGCTCGAATCCGGGATTCCGGTATGCCGGGAACCGCATCGCCTGCCTTCGAGCCGCACTGGCGGCTGCCATCGTCGGTGCAGCCGCGGCCGGACCGGCGCTGGCTTCGGAACAGAACCCCGATGTCGATGCGGCGACGGGCACCCAGACGACCTATATCTCCGGACTGGTGCTGACCGCCGCGACCGGCGGCGGCGTGCCCGGGACGTCGTCTACCTCGATCACCGCAGGCGGACTGTCTTTCGGCGGCAATCCCCCCACCGCCTACGATCCGCGCATCGACCTGGTTTCCGAGACCTTCAATTTCCTTACCCCGGGCACCCTGGTCGTCGTGGCTGCAGGCGGGCAACAGGCCATGGGTACGCTGACCTATAGCTTCAGCCGTCCGGTGGTCAACCCGCGCTTCCATTTCGCCCGCCTCGGCGGCACCGGCGCCGGCGCTGGTTTTTCCTCGACCTTCATGACCGCGCCCGCGGGGTCGACCTGGACCGTGATCGGCGGTTTGTTGACCACCACGCTCGCCAATACGCGTTTGCGCGGTTCGTCCAATACGCCCACGGTCGCTTGCGGCGACCCGGCGACCACCTCGGGTTGCGGCACCGCGCAACTCAACGGCACGTTCACTTCCATCCCGCTCGGGATCGGCATCGGCAACCCCACTGCGGCGACGCCCGGCGATCTGGGCGCGGATGGCTACACGGTTACGATCACCGTGGACGAAGATTTCAGCGATGCGCCGACCAGCTACGGCATGGCCGGCCACGTCAATTCGGGCCTTACCCTCGGCGCCAGCCTGACCATCGACCCGACCCTGCCGTTGACGATTCCGAACGGCACGGCCTATATCACGCCGGCACCCGCGACCAGCCCGCGCGCCAGCACCAACGCCGCCGGCGACACCGACAATGCCTTCGCCTCCTTGCCGATCGTGGGCGTCGGCACGTACAGCCTGTCGGTGCCGGTGGCCGGCTTCCAGACTGTCTCAGGGGCCTCGCCGCAGTTGTGCGGCTGGATCGATTTCAACCGCAACGGCACCTTCGAAACCGGCGAGCGCGCCTGCGCCGGCGTCACCGGCAACGGCAACGTGGCCTTGAACTGGACGATCCCGACCGGCGCGACCTATGTCGCCGGCGAAAGCTATGCGCGCCTGCGCCTGGGTTACACGACGTCGCAAGTTCAGAACGCGACCGGCCTGGCCGACAGCGGCGAGGTCGAGGATTACCCGATCACCCTGCTGCCGCGCGTGCGCCTGACCAAAGCCTTGGTGCCGACTTCGGATCCGGGCCTGTTCAACCTCTCGGTGGCGCCGGCGTCGGCGACCGCGGTGCAGACCAACAGCGGCACGGTCGCGAATGTCGGCAACGGCGGCACCACCGACTGGGTGCCGGTGCCGCTCGGCACGCTCATCACCGTCAGCGAAACCGCCGGCACCGGCACCAGCCTGAGCAACTACACCTCGAGCATCGCCTGTACCGACCGCTCCGGCGCCGCGGTCACGCTCGGCGCCGCCGGGACCACCCGCACCTTCTCCAGCATGGTCAGCGCACCGGTCGGGCCGCCGACCACGCCGAACAGCGCCAACGCCAACCTCAGCGAGATCAGTTGCACCGCGACCAATGCGCGGCTGCCCACCTTGCAGGTGGTCAAGGTCACCCAGAACGGCGTCGGCACGTTTTCGTTCAGCGGCAGCAACGGCATCGCCAATCACGACATCACCACCGTCACCGCCGGCACCGGCGTGGCCGGCCCGGTGCAGTTGCTGACCGCCGCGAGCACCGCGACCACGGTCAGCGAAGCGCCGCTGCCGGCCGGTTATCTGCTCGGCGGCATTTCCTGCAGCGGACTCGGGGCAGGCGGCAACGCAACCGTCGACCTGCCGAACCGCAGCGTGAGCCTCGATGCCGCGGCGACCGTAGCCGGCAGCGCCATCGTCTGCACCTTCACCAACATCGCCCAGGTCGCGGATCTGGCCATCACCAAGACCAACACGCCCTTGGCCGGCGACAGCGACCAGGCCAACGACACCGTGGTGCGCGGCGCCACCACGCAATACACCCTGCGCGTCATCAACAACGGGCCGGTGTCGGTCACGGGTGCCATCGTTCAGGACACGCCGGTCAGTGGCTTGAACTGCCCGGCAGGCAACGTGGTGAGCTGCAGCAGTGCCACCGCCGGCGCGTGCCCGGCCGCTCCGAGTCCGATTCTGATCAGCGATCTGACCGCCGGTGTGGCGCTGGGCACCCTGCCGCTGGGCGCAGTGGTGATGCTCAGCTTCTCGTGCACCGTGCCGTAAGCGGGTCGGCGCAGCGGGCGGTGCGCGAAACCGCTGACCGGACCGCGCGGCGGGTCCGGTCAGGTACGGTCATGAGGTTCGCAGCGATAGCGCTGCGCGATAGCGATAGCGATAGCGATAGCGAAAGATGGAGCCGGCAGAACCACCGTGGCCGACGATCGCAGGGCCGAACCGATCGTGCGAGCTGGCCCTGCGACCGCAAATCCAGCGGGGAAATCTAGCGGGCGGGGCGGAAGTGGTTCCGCCGCGCCGTCATAGCACGGTGCACGAAAACGTCAGGGTCGCGACCGTGCCGACCGACAGCGTGCCCAGCGGTACGCCCGCGGTCAGGTCGCTCATCAGGATCGGGCCCGGGCAGGCGCCGGCGGGCACGCTGCTGCAGCTCACCACGTTGCCGCTCGGGCAATTGAGTCCCGCACCGGGCGTATCGCGCACCACCGCACCGGTCACCGACACCGGCCCGTTGTTGATGACGCGCAAGCTGTATTGCGTGCTCGCACCGCGCACCAAGGTGTCGTTGGCTTGGTCGCTGTCGCCGGCCAGCGGTGTGTTGGTCTTGGTGATGGCCAGATCCGCGACCTGGGCGATATTGGTGAAGGTGCAGACGATGGCGCTGCCGGCCGCAGTCGCCGCGGCATCGAGGCTCACGCTGCGGTTCGGCAGGTCGACGGTTGCGTTACCGCCTGCACCGAGCCCGCTGCAGGAAATGCCGCCGAGCAGATAGCCGACCGGCAGCGGCGCTTCGGTCACCGTGGTGACGGTGCTCGCGGCGGTCAGCAACTGCACCGGGCCGGCCACGCCGGTGCCGGCGGTGACGGTGGTGATGTCGTGATTGGCGATGCCGTTCGTACCGCTGAACGAAAACGTGCCGACGCCGTTCTGGGTGACCTTGACCACCTGCAAGGTGGGCAGCCGCGCATTGGTCGCAGTGCAACTGATCTCGCTGAGATTGGCGTTGGCGCTGTTCGGCGTGGTCGGCGGCCCGACCGGTGCGCTGATCAGGCTGAAGAAGGTGCGGGTGGTACCGGCGGCGCCAAGTGTCACGGCGGCGCCGGAGCGGTCGGTGCAGGCGATGCTGGAGGTGTAGTTGCTGAGGCTGGTACCGGTGCCGGCGGTCTCGCTGACGGTGATGAGCGTGCCGAACGGCACCGGCACCCAGTCGGTGGTGCCGCCGTTGCCGACGTTGGACACGGCGCCGGTGTTGGTCTGCACCGCGGTCGCCGACGCCGGCGCCACCGAGAGATTGAACAGGCCCGGATCCGAAGTCGGTACCAAGGCTTTGGTCAGGCGCACGCGCGGCAGCAGGGTGATCGGGTAATCCTCGACCTCGCCGCTGTCGGCCAGGCCGGTCGCGTTCTGAACTTGCGACGTCGTGTAACCCAGGCGCAGGCGCGCATAGCTTTCGCCGGCGACATAGGTCGCGCCGGTCGGGATCGTCCAGTTCAAGGCCACGTTGCCGTTGCCGGTGACGCCGGCGCAGGCGCGCTCGCCGGTTTCGAACGTGCCGTTGCGGTTGAAGTCGATCCAGCCGCACAACTGCGGCGAGGCGCCTGAGACAGTCTGAAAACCGGCCACCGGCACCGACAGGCTGTACGTGCCGACGCCGACGATCGGCAAGGAGGCGAAGGCATTGTCGGTGTCGCCGGCGGCGTTGGTGCTGGCGCGCGGGCTGGTTGCCGGCGGCGTGGCGATGTAGGCGGTGCCGTTGGGAATCGTCAACGGCAGGGTCGGGTCGATCGTCAGGCTGGCGCCGAGGGTGAGGCCCGAATTGACGTGGCCGGCCATGCCGTAGCTGGTCGGCGCATCGCTGAAATCTTCGTCGACGGTGATGTTCACGCCATAGGCGTCCGGCGACACGGTGCCGGTGAGCGCCGTCGGGTTGCCGAGGCCGATGTTGAGTGCGGCCGAAGTGAAGGTGCCGTTGAGCTGGGCGGTGCCGCAGCCCGAGGTCGAGGCCGGATCGGTGCAGGCCACCGAGGGCGCGGCCGAGGAAGCGCGCAGGCGTGTGTTGCCCAGGGTCGTCGACAACGCCCCGCCGATCACCGTCCAGGTCGCGCCGCCGGTGGCGGTGAGGAAGGTCGTGCTGTTGAGCGCGCTGCCGCCGGTGCCGCCGAGGCGGGCGAAGTGGAAGCGCGGGTTGACCACCGGACGGCTGAAGTTGAAGGTCAGCGTGCCAGCGGCTTCCTGTCCGCCGCCCACCACGTTGACCGTGGTGCCCGAGGGCGAGGGCGTCATGAAGTTGAAGGTGTTCGAGCTGAGGTTGATGCGCGGGTCGTAGGCGGTAGGCGGATTGCCGTCGAACGTGGCCGCGCCGATGCCGGTCGAAGTCGTGCCCGGCGTGCCGCCGTTGCTGACGGCGGTCACCGTCAGCAGCGAGGCATAGCTCGCGCGGTTCAAGCCGGTGTCGATGGCGTCGTTCTGTTCCGACGCCGACACCGGCAGGGCGCTGCCCAGGACCAGCAGGGCCGGCAGCCAAGCCAGCGCACGTGGAACGAAGAGGCGCCGCGGCGGGTCGATAGCCGGGCGCCCGAGCGGAGAAAAGGTCGCGCCATCCTGGCCGGCAGCGAAAACGATGGCATAAGCGTGCTCGCCGAGCCGCGGGTGCGGCACGGTGTTTTGCTGACTTCGCATACGGTCCCCTGGATGGTCATCGCTGAAGAACCGGCACCCGAGTCGATCGGGGACCGGTTCTCGCCATATGTGTGACTCAAGTCACACTGGCCGGCGCAAATTATCCGTACGCGGCGACGAAGTCAAAGCTTTTGTACGGTCTTTGCGCAAAACATCCGTATGGCGCGAGCGTGGCCGGAATCGCGGACGTTTGGCGTAGAGCGGCCGCATGGGGCGCGGCGACCGCAGCGCCTCGACCTCGCGGCGCTGCCGGTCGGAGCCCCGGTAGGAGCGGCGTGAGCCGCGGCCACGGGACGCGCAGAACCGACCGCGCCGGTGCCATGCATCGACGCGGCGTGTTTTCGCGAGGGTAGGAGCGGCGGCCTACTGGATTTCCTTTGGTCACAAGCCGCGACCGCGCAACTGGCGGTTGCTGCGTTTCTCGCCGCAGAGCGGTGAAGCAACATCCAACATCTAAAGCTTCCGTCCGCTGACGCGGCCGGGTTACTTTCTTTTGCTGGCCCAAAAAAAAGGTAACCAAAGAAAAGGGCTTTCCTTGCAAGGGCACAGGCCACGAGTGCGATGCCTACGCCGGGATTTTTCGATAGGACATCCTTGTCCTATCGAAAAACGGCGCACGTCCTGTGCGCCGCCCTCCGGGTCTACGGTTGCATCGCAAGTTCGGCACTGAGCCAAGCTCCCACGGCAACGGCAACGGCAACGGCAACGGCAACGGTTGCCGCGCTCTTAGGGTAGAAGCGGCGCAAGCCGCGACCGCGAATCTACAGGTACCGGCGCCGGCGATCGTGGCTGCGTGGTCGCGGCCGCTCCTACCCTTTGAACCGTCGTCGCTGCAGGCAACGGTTGCCGTGCGCCATCTCATACTCGCGAAGGCCATCGAAGACCCGGAGGGCGGCGCGCAGGGATGCGCGCCGTTTTTCATCGGGACAGGGATGTCCCGTATGAAAAATTCCTGCGGAGGCACCGCTCGTGCGGGCCTGTGATTCAAAGCAAAAGCAACTTCTTTGATGACTTTTGACCGAAGGGAATCCAGACGGACTTTTGTTGCTTTAGACAAAAGAAAGTTACCCGCCGCTTTAGTGGCGGAAGCTTTTATCGTTTGATCCTGATCCTGATCCTGATCTTGCTTGAGCGAGGCGCCGCGAGACCGAAACGACGCGGTCGCGGCTCGCGCCGCTCCTACCCCGCGCAAAAATACGCCGCTTCGATGTGTGGCATTTGGCGTTGTTGGTCCTGCGCGTCCCGTGGTCGCGGCTCACGCCGCTCCTACAAGGGATGGATTCTTCCGCCCGGCCATCATGCCCATCACGCGCACCAAGGCGCCGACAGGCCGCACCCGATCAATGCATAGCCGGAGCCGCTGGCCGCGGCTCCCGCCGCAGGGCGACGGTTTCCCAGCCCGCGACGATCATCAACACCGCGCTGGTCGCCGCACCCAGGGTCAACGGCGACAGATGCAGTGGCGCGCTCGCGAAGGCCAAGGCGGCCAGCATCAGCAGGCCGACGCAATGCGAGAACGGCGGGAAGCGACGGGTGTTGGTGACCCACTTGAACAAGGCGCAACCCAGCAGGTACAGCGCCGGTCCGCCGATGATCGCGGCGATGCCGGCGCCGTCGGCGTGGTCGGGATGGACCAGCACCAGTTCGTCGGCGACCGCGCACACCACGATCCCGCCGACGATCAGCAGGTGCAGGTAGGTGTAGGCGTTGCGCGCCTGGCGGGCCTGCCGGGTCTGGTCGGTCTGCTGCAGCATGCGGTGGGTCGCGCGCTCGGCGCCGCTGTCGAAGTAGATCCACCACATCGCCACGCTGCCGAGGAAGGCGATGCAGAACGCGGCCACCGCGGTTGGGTTCCATTCGAGTTTGGCGAAGGTGGCGCCGGTAATCAGGATGGATTCGCCCAGGGCGATGATGATGAACAAGCCGCAGCGCTCGGACAGATGCGCGCCTTCGACGTCCCAGTCCGACAGCGAGGAACGGCCCAGGCCGGGCACGCGGAAGTAGGCGAGGGGGCCGAGGTATTCGATCGCCACCGCGACCAGCCACCAGGCGATCCGCGACTCCGGTTCGGCCAGGCCGCCGAGCACCCAGAACACCGCCGACAGCGACAACCAGATCAAAATACGCACGAAATTGCGGAAATTGCCCGGGCTGCGCCCGCCGCGCAGCGCCCACAGCATGAACGCGGTGCGCCCGACCTGCATCGCCGCGAACACGATGCCGTAAGCGAGACCGCGTTCGGCAAAGGCCTGCGGCAGCGACGACGACAGCAGCAGGCCGCCGAACATCAGGGCGAAGATCATCAGCCGCACCGGCACCTTGTCCGGGTCGAGCCAGTTGGTGACCCAGGAGGTGAAGATCCACAGCCACCACACCCCCAGGAACAGCAGGCCGGTGCGCAGCGCGCCGACCGCGGTGAGGTTTTCGAGCAGAGTGTGGGACAACTGGGTGATCGCGAACACGAACACCAGGTCGAAGAACAGTTCGCTGAAGCCGACCTTGGCGTGGCCTTCGCGGATGCGCAGGAGGGTGGTGCGGGCGGGAGTCATGGCGGCATCTGCGATTCGGCCGTGCAGCTTAGCCGCGCGACAGCCTCCACCATAGCAACAGCGCGACCGCGGCCGGCCCGCCGAACACCGCCAGGAAGATCGGCAACTCCTCGGCGACGCTGTAGCCCGCGCGCGCCACGCCGATCCACAGGTTGATCGCCGCGCCGATGAACCACAGCGGCAGGAACAGCTTCAACGCGGTCAGCAGCGGCCCGGGGCCCGGGCCGCCGAGCAAGCGCGCGGCCAGCAGGCACAGCGCCAACAGGACCAGACCGCCGAGTATCACCATCACCGTATGCATCGCGTCTCCCTTGTGAGTGCCGCCGTTCGCGCCCCTGTCGCCGCCGCCGCGCAGGCGCCCGGCAGGGCGTGGTCGGCCCATGGTTGGCGGCGGCGCGTGCAGGCGACGTGCAGGCGGTCGCCGCATCGCTCAGCGGGTGGTGTAGCCGCCATTGGCGAAGATGGTTTGGCCGGTGATCCACCAGCCGTCGGTGACCAGGAATTTCACCAGCGGGGCGATATCGCGGATCTCGGTCAGGCCGCTTTGGGTGCGGCTGCTCAGCGCCGCCGCGGTGGCGTGGTAGGCCGCCGATTCCTTGGACTCGGCCGGGTAGAAGAACGGCGTGTCCATCGGTCCCGGGCCGATCGCGTTGACCGAGATGCCGCGTTCGCCGAACTCCTTGGAGGCGGCGCGGGTGAAGTGCTCGATCGGCGCCTTGCTGCCCGGGTACACCGCGTAGAACGGCGTGTATGCGGCCAGCAGCGAGCTGACGATGGTGCAGACGTTGCCGTCGTCGGCGAGCTGCTTGCCGGCCTGCTGGATGAAGAAGAACGCGGCCTTGGAATTGACCGCGAACATGCGGTCGTACTCGGTCTCGCTCACCTCGACCAGCGGCTTCTTGATGACCATGCCGGTGGTATTGACGGCGATGTCGATCTTGCCGAAGCGCGCCTTGGCCGCGTCGAACAGCTTTTCGACCTCGTCGGGCCGGGTCAGGTCGCCCTGGTGGGCGAAGGCGTCGGCGCCGGCGCTGCGCAAGGCGGCGACGGTGTCCTCGGCGGCGGTGCGGGTGGCGTCGCTGTTGTAGTGGACGGCGATGCCGGCGGCGCCGCCCAGGGCGAGCTCGCGCGAGATCAGGCCGCCGAGGTTCTTGGCGCCGCCGCCGATGACGACGGCCTTGCCGTGGAGGGAACGATCGGGCATGGGGAGGGACTCCGTTGGGCTGAAGGAGCGGGGCGGGGGCCGCCGCGGACGTTGACGCGAATGTGATCGGAATCATGTTTAGCTCGCCCCACGTCCGTTGCGCTTCCACGATGTCCGAGCCGCTTTCAATTTCTCCGCCGACCGTGGCGGCCGATGCCTCCGCTCGCGGCGAGTCCGCGCTGGGCGCGGCCGCGGTGCGCGACTGGCTCGGCGTGCGCCGGCTCTCGTTCAATCGCGAGCTGACCCTGGCGCCGGGCCTGGAATTCGCCTTCGCCTCGGAGAGCATCGCCGAGCCGACGCAATGGCGCCTGCAGCACGACCGCCATACCCTGATCGTCCATCTCGACGGTTCGATGCGGCGCCTGGACACGCGGATCGAAGGCGTCGGGCGTTTGCGCCTGCCGCCCGCGGCCGGCGATCTGTGGCTGATCCCGGCCGGCCGCCGCTATCAGGGCGAGGCGCTAGGCGGCGAGATCGCCTACGCCGAGCTCACGATCGATCCGGCCCGCTTCGGTCCCTGCCGCGATGGCGCCGCCGACCTCGCCGCGCGCATGAAGCAGCGCGATCCCTTCGTGCACGGCCTGGCCGCGCGCCTGGCCGCACTCTGCGACCAGGGCGACGACCTGGCGGCGATGCTGCGCGAAGCCTTGGGCCAGGCCTTGGGCCTGCATTTGTTGCGCGAGTACGGCCGCAGGCCCGCCGTAGTGGCCGCGACCGCGCCGCGCCTGCAACCGGCGCAACGGCAGCGGATCGAGGACTACATTCAGGCGCAGTTGGACCAGCCGATCCGGCTGTCCGCACTCGCGGCGATCGCCGGACTCAGCGTGCACCGGCTGCTGGTCGCGTTCCGCGCCGCCTTCGGCGCGACCCCGATCCAGTACGTGCTCGGCGAACGCCTGCGCCGGGTCTGCCTGCGCCTGCGCGACAGCGACGAGGACATCGCCACCATCGCGTTGGAGACCGGTTTCGCCAGCCACAGCCATCTGTCGATGGCGTTCAAGAAGCGCTACGGCCTGGCGCCGCGCGACTATCGCCTGCAGTCCCGCTAGGCCGGCGCGCCCGCGGGCCGCGCCACAGTTCGCCGCCCCTGCCATCGGTCATGACGACGAAACGCCCATGGGTGTAAGCGCCGCGGCCGCTAGCATCGATCCTGTCAGGAAAGGCCCGGCGATCCGCGCCGCGCCGTCCTCCCTCCGCACGGGACCCATCGATGCTCACCATTCGCGACCTCACCAAGACCTATGCCAACGGCGTGCGTGCGCTGGACGGTATCTCGCTGGATATCCCGCGCGGCATGTTCGGCCTGCTCGGCCCGAACGGCGCCGGCAAGTCCTCGCTGATGCGCACCCTGGCGACCCTGCAGGAGGCCGATGCCGGCAGCGCCACGCTCGAGGGCGCCGACGGCCGCCCGATCGACGTGTTGCGCGACAAGGACACGGTGCGGCGGCAATTGGGCTACCTGCCGCAGGACTTCGGCGTCTATCCGAAGGTCAGCGCCGAGGACCTGCTCGAACATTTCGCCGTGCTCAAGGGCCTGACCCAGCGCAAACAACGGCGCGAGGTGGTCGACGGCCTGCTGCATCAGGTCAACCTGTGGAACGCGCGCAAGCAGAAGCTCGGCACCTTTTCCGGCGGCATGCGCCAGCGCTTCGGCATCGCCCAGGCCCTGCTCGGCGACCCGCGCCTGGTCATCGTCGACGAACCCACCGCCGGCCTCGACCCCGAGGAACGCAATCGTTTCCTTAATCTGTTGGCCGAGATCGGCGAGAACGTCGCGGTGATCCTGTCCACCCACATCGTCGAGGATGTGACCGACCTCTGCCCGACCATGGCCATCGTCAACAAGGGCAAGGTCTTGCTGACCGGCGAGCCGAACGCGGCGATCGCCGCCGTGGCCAACCAGGTGTGGCGCAAGCAGGTCACCAAGGCCACCTTGGCCAGCTACGAAACCCGTTACACGGTGTTGTCGACGCGCCTGGTCGCCGGCCAGCCGGTGATCCACGTGTTCAGCAAGGACCGCCCGGAGGAGGGCTTCGAGCCGGTGGCGCCGGACCTGGAAGACGTGTATTTCCAGCGCCTGCGCCAGCACGCGCGCGTCGCGGCTTGAGCGGGGCGCCATGATGATCGCCGAATTCTTCCGTTTCGAGTTGCGCCAACAGCTGCGCGCGCCGCTGTTGTGGCTTATTTCCCTGTTGTTCGGGCTGCTCGCCTTCGCGATGACCAGTTCCGACGCGGTGCAGATCGGCGGTGCCATCGGCAACGTCAACCGCAATGCGCCGTCCACCGTGATCATGGCGCTGAGCTATTTCAGCCTGCTCGGCCTGTTCGCCATCGCCAGCTTCATCGCCGCCGCGCTGCTGCGCGACTTCGAGCTCGGCACCGCCGACCTGTTTTTCTCCAGCCCGATGCGCAAGCGCGACTTCCTGATCGGCCGTTTCTCCGCCGCCCTGGTCGCCTGCCTGTTAGTGTTCGCGATGGTCGTCGCCGGCCTGATGATCGCGCCGCTGATGCCATGGATAGACCCGGAGCGGCTCGGGCCGTTCTCGCTGATGCCGTATCTGTGGGGCCTGTGCGTGGTGGTACTGCCGAACCTGTTGTTCATCGGCGCGCTGCTGGCCTTGCTCGCGGTGACCGCGCGCAACCTGCTGGTGGTCTACCTCGGGGTGATCGCGTTCTTCATCTTGTACCGCCTCGGCCGAGGCCTGGCCACCGACCTCGACAACGAGTGGCTGGCGGTGATGATGGATCCGTTCGGGATCACCGCGTTGCGCCGTACCCTGCGTTACTGGTCTTCGGCTGAACTCAATACCGCGATCCCGAGCCTCGACCGTTTCCTGCTGGCCAATCGGCTGGTCTGGAGCAGCATCGGCCTGGCGCTGGCGGCGACCGCCTTCGCCCTGTTCAAACCGCAGCGCACCGCCACCGGCAAGGGCTGGTTCCGGCGCAAAAAGCGCTTCGCGCCGGTGGCGAAGACGCCGTCGACCGTGGTCGCGCCGCGGGTGCAGCCCGCCTTCGGTACCGGCACCGCCGTCGCCCAGTTCCTGCATGCTTTGCGCTTCGATACCGTCGGCGTGCTCAAGAGCGTGCCGTTCCTGATCATGCTGGCGTTCGCGGTCGCGAACCTGCTCGGCAGCGCCGGCGCCATGCGCAGCCTGTTCGGCACCGAAACCTATCCGACCACCTCGGTGATGATCGGCGCGCTGCAGGACACCTTCGGCTTCATGGTCGTGTTCATCGTGATGTTCTACGCCGGCGACCTGGTGTTCAAGGAACGCGGGGTGAAGCTGGCCGAGGTCACCGATGCCATGCCGGTGCCGAACTGGGTGCCACTGTTGAGCAAGGCCGCGACCCTGGTGTTGGTGGTGCTGATCTTCCAGGGCATCGGCAGCCTCGGCGCGATCGGCTACCAGCTCGCCAAGGGCTATCGCGAGCTCGAACCGCTGCTGTACGCCAAGGCCTTGTTGCTCGATTCGGTTCCCTTCGTGCTGATGGGCGGCCTGGCCCTGGTGCTGCAGGTCCTGACCAACAACAAGTTCATCGGCTACGGCGCGCTGATCCTGGTCGTGGTGCTGCAGTCCGTCTTCGGTCTGCTGCACTTCGAGCACAACCTGTACAACTTCAGCCGCGCCTCCGAAGCGCCGTATTCGGACATGAACGGTTACGGCCAGTTCCTCGGCGCACGCCTGTGGTTCCAGGCGTACTGGGGCTTGTTCGTCGCAGCCTTGCTGACCCTCGCCGCGGCGTTCTGGGTGCGCGGCGTGTCGCCGAGCCTGCGCGATCGCCTCGCCCTGGCGCGCAACCGCCTGCGCGGCGCGCCCGGCCTCGTCCTGGCCGGGTTCGCCGTGGCCTGGGTCGGCGCCGGCAGCTATATCTTCTGGAACACTAACCTGCTCAACCGCTACGTGCCCTCGGACGTGGCGATGGACGAGCAGGTGCGTTACGAGAAGGAGTACCGCAAGTACAAGGGCCTGGCCCAGCCGCGCATCCTCGCCGTCGAGGTCGACGTCGACCTGCATCCGGAAACCTTGAGCGTGTCCAGCAAGGGCCGCTACCGCATCGCCAACCCGCATGCGCAGCCGATCAGCGAGTTCCACATCACCGTCGATCCCGAGCAGCGCATCACCGCCCTGGAGTTCGGCGGCGCCAAGCTGAGCCACGACGACGAGCGCCTGGGTTATCGCATCTACCAGCTCGACCGGCCGATGCAGCCCGGCGAACAGCGCGAACTGCGTTTCGCCCAGTCGTATGCGCAGCGGGGTTTCGGCAACGAGCCCGACAACAAGGCCATCGTCGCCAACGGCAGCTTCTTCAACTCCGCGGCCTTCCCGCACTTCGGCTACAACGAGAACCGCCAGCTCGCCGACCGCAACGAGCGTCGCAAGCGCGGCGTCGCCGAGGTGCAGCGCATGGCCAAGCTCGAAGATAAGGCGGCGCGCGGCAACCACTACATCGGCGGCGATGCTGACTGGATCGACTTCAAGACCACGGTCTGCACCGCGCCCGACCAGATCGCGCTGGCGCCGGGTTATCTCAAACGCGAATACCGCCGCGACGGGCGCCGTTGCTTCGACTATGCGATGGACCAGCCGATGCTGCCGTTCTACGCCTATCTGTCGGCGAAGTGGCAGGTCAAGCGCGCCGAACACGGCGGCATCCCGGTCGAGGTCTATTACGATCCGAAACACGCCTACAACGTCGACCGCATGATCGACGGCGTCAAACAATCGCTGGACTACTTCCAGGCCCAGTTCACCCCGTACCAGCATCGCCAGGTGCGCATCATCGAGTTCCCCGGCTACGCCCGTTTCGCCCAGAGCTTCGCCAACACGATTCCGTTCTCCGAATCGATCGGCTTCATCGCCGACCTGCGCGACACCAGCGCCATCGACTACGTGTTCTACGTGACCGCGCACGAAGTCGCGCACCAGTGGTGGGCGCACCAGGTGATCGGCGCCGACCTGCAGGGTTCGACGATGCTGTCGGAATCCTTGTCGCAGTACTCGGCGTTGATGGTGATGGAGAAGGCTTACGGCCGCGCCAAGATGCGCCGCTTCCTCAAGTACGAACTGGACAACTACCTGTCCGAGCGCAGCGCCGAGCGGGTCGAGGAACTGCCCTTGTACCGGGTCGAGAACCAGCCCTATGTGCACTACCGCAAAGGCTCGCTGGTGTTCTATCGCCTGCGCGAAGACCTGGGCGAGGCGGCGGTCAACCGCGCCCTGAAACGTTTCCTGCAGGACAAGGGCTTCCAGCAACCGCCGTACACCACTTCGGCGGAATTGTTGGACTATCTGCGCGCCGAAGCCAAGCCCGAGCAGCAGGCGCTGATCACCGACCTGTTCGAGAAGATCACCTTCTACGACAACCGGGTGGTGAGCGCGAACACGAACAAGCGTGCCGACGGCAAGTACGAAGTGACCATGCAATTGCACGCCGGCAAGGTCTATGTCGACGGCAAGGGCAAGGAAAGCCCGGCGCGGCTCGACGACTGGATCGAGATCGGCGTATTCGCGCGCGGGCCCTCGGGCGAGGAAGCCGACGAGAAACCGCTGCTGCTGGAGCGTCGCCGGATCACCGAGGGGGAATCGACGATCAAGGTGGTGGTCGGCGAGGCGCCGTATGAGGTGGGGTTCGATCCTTACAACAAGTTGATCGACCGGGTGTCGGCTGACAATCGCCAACGGTTGTAGGCGATGGGCGAGGGCCACGGCCGTTGTTGTTGACGCGGTTGTTGCAGTTGCCCTTGCTCTAGTTGTTGCTGTGCGCCGATTCGCACTAGCGAAGGCAATAGAAGACCCGGAGGGCGGCCCGCATGTATGCGGGCCGTTTTTCATCGGGACAGGGATGTCCCGTATGAAAAATCCCTGCGGATGCACCGCTCGTGCGGGCCTGTGATTCAAAGAAAAAGCATTTTTCTTTGGTGACTTTCTTTTGTTGCTTTAGACAAAAGAAAGTTACCCGCCGCTTTAGTGGCGGAAGCTCTTAGCGTTTGATCTTGCTTCTGCAAAGCGACAGGCAAGTGCGAAGTCTGCCCCCTGTAGGAGCGACGTAAGTCGCGACCACGCCCTGGCGGCCTCCGGCGCAGCCTTCAAGCAAGTGCAGAGCTTCCGTCCGCTACGCGGCCGGGTTACTTTCTTTTGCTAAGCCCAAAAGAAAGGTAACCAAAGAAAAGGGCTCTCCTTGCAAGGGCACAGGCCACGAGTGCGATGCTGTCGCCGGGATTTTCCGATAGGACATCCTTGTCCTATCGAAAAACGGCGCACGTCCTGTGCGCCGCCCTCCGGGTCTCCACTTCACCGGTAAAGCAACAAAGCGGCAAAGCGGCAAAGCAACAAAGCAGATCAAAATCTCGGCAACGGCAACGGCAACGGCAACGGCAACGGCAACGGCAACGGCAACGGCAACGGCAACGGCAACGGCAACGGCGGGGGCGGGGGCGGGGGCAAGGGGCGTCGTGTTCTTGGGTAGGAGCGGCGCAAGCCGCGACCGCGTTGCCGCGGCCTCGCGGCGCCTCGATCACCGAATAGGGGTTGGGGGTGCTCAGCCAGGAAACGGCCGCCAAAATGCAACTTCAGGTGTCGATCCGGGCTGAACGCAACTCAAAATGGACGCGGCCCACGGCCCCAATCTCCCGAACCCCGCAGACGGCCCAGGCCTTCTCATGCCGAGCCCCGACCCAACCCCGACCGCCCCGACCACCCCAAACCCACCCAGGACAAGGCCTCCGCCCCCCACCATATGACCGCCCGCTGACACCCACCGTGGAACCCAGCTGGCGGTTTCACGGGCTTTCGAGTAGAGTTCGCCCCGTTCAGCGCACGGCTGCCTCCCCGCAAGGGTACGTTTCCCAGGTTGCCTGTCGCCCCGCACCGAGTTCTCGGATTCGCCGGCGCGACTTTTTATCCCGCACGTCTTTCGTAGCGCAGACACGGCCCGGAGCATCCGGCGCCGTCAAATCAGATACTCGCAGCGCGGTTCAAGGGAACGCTGGGGTCATCACGCGATCGTCTCGATCGTGCGCCCGTTTCGACGGGCGCCGGGCGAGGCCGCATCGCGAACCACTGGAGTTCCAACATGACGTTTGAATCGCTTGGGCTTGCGCCCGCGTTGCTGCGCGCGCTTTCCGAACAGAACTACACCACCCCGACGCCGATCCAGAGCGAAGCGATTCCGCTCGCGCTGGCCGGCCACGACCTGCTCGGCGGCGCTCAGACCGGTACCGGCAAGACGGCGGCCTTCGGCCTGCCGCTGCTGCACCGCCTCGCCACCACCCAGGGCAACACCCAGCGCAAGCCGCGCGTGCTGATCCTCGCGCCGACGCGCGAATTGGCGCTGCAGGTCAGCGACAGCCTGCGCGGTTACGCCAAGTATCTGCGCCTCAACATCCACGCCATCTTCGGCGGCGCCGGCATGGGCCCGCAGCTCGATGCGCTGCGCCGCGGCGTCGACGTGCTCGTCGCCACCCCGGGCCGCCTGATCGACCACCTCGAGCGCGGCAGCGCCAAGCTCGACGGCGTCGAGATGCTGATCATGGACGAAGCCGACCGCATGCTCGACATGGGCTTCCTGCCGGCGATCAAGCGCATCCTCGGCCGCCTGCCGCAGTCGCGCCAGACGCTGTTGTTCTCGGCCACGTTCGAAACCCAGATCAAGCAGCTTGCGCTGGAGTTCATGCGTAATCCGCAGCAGGTGCAGATCGCCGCCAACAGCCTGGTCGCCGAAGCCATCACCCATCGCGTGCATCCGGTCGACGGCGGCCGCAAGCGCGATTTGCTGATCGACATCCTGGCCAAGCGTCCGAACGATCAGGTGATCGTGTTCGGCCGCACCAAGCACGGTTGCAATCGCCTGGCCGAGCAGTTGGAAGAAGCCGGCCTCAAGTCGGTCGCGATCCACGGCAACAAGAGCCAGGCCCAGCGCCAGAAAGCCCTGCGCGACTTCAAGGCGAACAAGGCCCGCGTGCTGGTCGCCACCGACGTCGCCGCGCGCGGTCTCGACATCCCGAGCCTGCCGCTGGTGATCAACTTCGATCTGCCGATGGTCGCCGAAGACTACGTGCACCGCATCGGCCGCACCGGCCGCAACGGCGCGACGGGCGAAGCGCTGTCGTTGGTTTCGCCGGACGAAGGCGGCCTGCTGCGCCAGATCCAGCGCATCCTCAAGGACGACATCGAGATGGTGACGGTGCCCGGCTACGAGCCGTCGCGTCCGATCCGCATGGGTTCGGATGCGCCGGGCGCGCGCAGCCCGGGCGGCAACAACCGCGGCAACAACGGACCGCGCAAGCCGGCGCATCGTCCGCACGGCAAGCCGGCCCCGCGTCACGCGCATGCCGGTCCGAAGCAGCATCGCGGCGGCGCAGGCGCGCAGCCGGGCCAGCGCCGCGACCGCAACGCCGGTTGATCGATCCGCTTAGCGGGTTCGTCATCGATGAATCGAAAGGGCCGGCATTGCCGGCCCTTTTCGTTATGGGCGATGGCGAAGCCTCGCCGCAGTGCGTCGGCACCGATACGCACGCCGTCGATCCGCGACGCGCATCACGTTGTCGGACTGATTTGCGCGTGGATACGCGCGATGAGTTTCGTCGTTCAGCCTCGCCGCGACGAAGCGTGTGCGCAGTCGCGGTTTGAGCGGTATGCGGGTTAGCGAGCGTAGTAGCAGCCCGCCGGTGGTTCGCGTTCGATGCGAGCGAAGCGGGCGTGCGATCGCGGTGGTCCGCCGGCCGTCTGGTTCGGCCGGGTTCAAGCAGCGGACACTTCGCCGGACATCGCGTCGAACATTCCGCACGGCAACGGCCGCCTGAGTGCGCCGCGATTGCATACGCGAACGCTTCGACGCCATCGCACTCGAAGATCGGCTCGGGATTCGTCGATGCGATTCGACATCGCTTGAAAATCGCGGCGCTCTCGCCGCCTTATGACAGGAGGCAACATGGAACGTGCAGGAGCAGTTCTCGTTCTTCTCGGCTTGTTCGCGGTCAGCGGCAGCGTGTCGGCGAAGAAACCGCAGAAGGAAGCAGCCGACGCGGCGGCAGCGGTGCGTTGCGGCAACCCGGTGGGTTCGTGGCGCAACCAGATGGGTTCGGAGATGAGGATCACCTCGTTCAACCCGAGCACCGGCGCGATCCAGGGCCAGTACCGCACCAACGGCGGCGCGCCCGGTTTCTATCCGCTGGTCGGTTGGGTCAATTCGGCGCCGCCGGCGCCGGGCGCGAACAATGCGGTCACCATCGCCTTCAGCGTGCGCTGGGGCCAGATCGGCAGCATCACCGCGTGGACCGGCACGTGCACCGATTCGGCCGCGGGTGCCGGCTTGCGCACGCTGTGGCATCTGTCGCGGCCGAACTCGCAGTTCGACTGGGACCATATCCTCGCGGGCGCCGACACCTTTACTTCGATGTAGTGGCGGCTCGCCGAAGTCGGTGGGTGTGGAAGGCAGGAGCAAATTCCCCAGCCCCCTTCCAAAGAGGGGGCGTGAGGGTTGTCGTGTGTGTTGTCATTGCGATGACGACAGGCGTCGTCGGCTCGGATCCGGCGTCGCTCAGACTTCGCCGAACCGGGTCGCTTCGCGGCGGTCGCGGCCGTTTTCCTTGGCGCGGTACAACGCCGAATCGGCGCCGTCGAACAAGGTGCGCACGTGGGTGTGGACGCCCGGCACACAGGTGTACAGGCCGATGCTGAGGCTGACGCGCTGGTCGGCATGGCCTTCGCCGTAACGCGCGTCGAGCTTGCGCATGTCTTCCAGGATGCCATCGGCGACGCGGGCGGCGCCTTCGACGTGGGTGTCGGGCAGGATCACCGCGAACTCGTCGCCGCCGAAACGCGCGGCCAGGTCGCGCGGGCGGCGCGCGTGCGAAGCGATCAGCTCGGCGATCTGGCGCAGCAGTTTGTCGCCGGCGCGGTGGCCTTCGGAGTCGTTGTAGGCCTTGAAGAAGTCGACGTCGATCAGCGCCAGCGACAGCGGCGCGCGGGTGCGCCGGGCGCTGGCCAGTTCGCTTAGCAGCACATGATCGAAGCGGCGGCGGTTGCCGAGACGGGTCAGGGTGTCGAGATTGGCCTCGCGGCGCCAGTGGCGCAGGTGGGCGATCATCCACAGCAGATAGGCCAGCGCGATCATCGCGATGGTGGTCGCCGGCGCGAACCAGACATTGCCCAGGCGCAGCAGGGCGACGCTGCCGAACGCGGTCAGCAAGGCGGCCGCGCCGGTCACCAGCAGCGGGCGCTGGAAGCGCGGGTGCAGCATCAACAGCACCACCGCGAACAGCATGACCGCGGCGAGCAACGCTTGCCAGAGCGGCCGCATCGGCACGATGGTGCGATCGTGCAGCAGCATCTCGATGACGTTGGCCTGGTACTCGGCGCCGTCCATGCGCACCACGTCGGACATCGGCGTGAGATAGCTCGGGGCGAGGCCGCTGGCGGTTACGCCGACCACGACCCAGCGGCCGCGCAACAGTTCGGCCGGCACTTCGCCGTCGAGCACGTCCGAGTACGAGACCTGGCCGAAGGTGCCCGGCGGCCCGGCGAAGCGGATGCGCACGCGGTGATCGCGGGTCTGCTGATACGGCGAGCCCTGCTCGGACGCGGGACGGCGCAGCCCGGGCAGGGGATGCGGCACGACGTTCGGTTCCAACCCGATCAGGGCCAGGCCGAGCGCCGACCAGCGCGATTCGCCCAGGCCGGCCTGCAGATACATCTCGCGCGTGGTGCCTTCGGAATCGAGCTCGATGTCGGTGTGGCCGAGCGTGGTCGCCGCGGTCGCGATCAACGGGGTCGGCAGCACTTCCACCAGCGGCCCGTTCTGGCGCAGCGACGCGGTGGTCACCGGCAGGGCAACGCGGCCGACGCGGCGCATCGAGGCGGCCAGCGCGGCATCGTGGCCGTCGCCGGTGCGGTCGGGTTCGGCCAGCACCAGGTCGAGGGCGACGCCGCGCACGCCGGCGTAGCCGAGGCGGTCGAGCATCTGCGCGTGGATGTCCCGCGGCCACGGCCACTGCCCGAGTTCGTTGAGGCTGCGATCGTCGATGGCGACGATGACGACGTCGTCGTCGGGCGCATAGCCCCAGTTCGACAGGTGCAGGTCGTAGAACACGTCGTCCAGGCGCGAGGCCGCGCCGGTGACGGTCAACAGCGCGGCCAGGCCGGCGGCGAGCAGGGCCGCGCCGCCTCGTAACAACCTGGACCGGGCCGTTGGGGTCATAACGTCAGCAACAGCAACAAGGCGCCGGCGGCGCCCGCGCCATAGCAGATGCGGCAGGGCAGGCGGATTTGCTGCGGCGGGCCGTACGGCGCGGCGTAGCCGTCGTCCTCGATGGTCTGCACGCGGACGTGCCAGGTGCCGCCGCCGGGACGCTTGAGTTCGATCTGCGGCACGTCCACCACCTCGTCGAGCAGCAGCTTGGAGAAGTCCTGTTCGCGCGCGATCTGCACACGATAGCGCTGGCCCGGTTCGCCCTTCTGCCAGCGCAGGGTCAGCATACCCTTCGCCGCCTGCGGCGCTTCCAGGCCGGGATCGACCGGCGCATCGCTGATTTCAAACGGCAAGACGTTGCCGTAGCGGCCGGCATGACCCTTGCCGTCGCGCGAAGCCACGCGCCAGTAGTACTTGCCGGGCGCGAGCGACTCGGACGGGCGGAAACGCTGGCCGGCGACTTCGGTGTCGATCAGCGGCTGGCCGAACTGCTCGTCGGCGGCGACCTGCAGACGGGTGCGCTCGGCGCCTTCGGCGCGGGTCCACTCGAAGCGCGGACGCGGCAGGTTGAGGCGCTGCCCGTCGAGCGGGCTGATCGTCAGCGGCGGCGCCGGCTGATCGTTGACGGTGAAGACCTGGCTGCTGTCGCGGCCGCCGAGGCCGTTGGCGGCGACGGCGCGCACCTGCACGCGGTGGCGGCCTGCCGGCAGATCGTCGATGCGCTGGCGGGTCTCGCTGGTGCGGGCCTCGAACAGCAGCACTTCGGGGGCGTCGTCGCGCACCACTTCGACACGATACGCGACCGCGCCTTCGACCGGCGACCAGGCGATGGTCGCGGGCAGTTGTTCGGGCGGCGCGGCGCTCAAGGCCGGCGCCGGCAGCAACTGTATCGGCGCCGACGGCGCGGCGCCGGCGGCGGCGACGGTGCCGAAGCCCGGGCGCACCATCACTTCGGTGCGCTGGCTGCCGACCGCGACCTTGCCTTCCAACACTTCGGTCGCGTCGGGCGCGCCCTCGTCGCCGGCGCTGACCCGGAAGTGGGTGCCGCGCACGCTGGAGGTCGCCGAGGGCGTGTCGATGATGTAGCGCGAGGCCGGGCCCTTGGCCGGGATCACCCGGTTCGAGGTGCGGCCGCGCTGCAGGCGCATGCGCGTATCGACCATGCCGGTGCTGCCGTAGCTGCTGAGCTCGTCGAAGGAGATGCGGCTGTTGTCCTGGATCATCAGGCGCGAGCCGTCGGCGAATTCGAGCGTAGCGCTGGCGCCGGGGCCGGTCTCGACGCGGCTGCCGATGCCTATGCGCATGCCTTCGACGACCAGTGCGGCGGCGGCCTTCTCGGAAGTCAGCAGATTGACCGCGCCGCGCACGGCGATGACGCGCGCCTTGGCCGGTTCGATGCGCAGCCAGCCGACCGGGAACAACATGCGCGTGCCCGGCGGCAGGTGATAGGGGTCGGCGATGCGGTTGTGTTCCTGCAGGCGGCGCCAGTTGATGCCGTTCTTGAGGTGTTTGGCGCCGAGGTCCCAGAGGGTGTCGCCGGGACGCACGCGATAGCTCCAGTCCTGCGCCTGGGCCAGGCCGGTGCTGGCGAACAGCAGCACGAGCGACAACGCGGCGAAACGAAGGCGGATGAAAGCCAAGGCGGCAAGGCTGCGCGACGCGGCACGCGCGGCGGCGAAGGATTGGGGCGCTGGAATGTGGGACATCCGTATTCCGAGGCTGGGTGGGACAGCGGGCACCGTGGACGGCGAGGCACAACAACCGCTAATTATGCGGTGTCAGTCACACTTTTTCTGCTGTCGACCGGTTCGACCGCCGCTTCCGGTCCGACCGGAGGGCCGGCCCGGGCCGCCCTGCTTCGGTGCCTCCGTCCGGCCGCTCGGGGCCTGGACGAAGCCTGCAGGACATGCGGGCGAAGCCCGCAGGGGCTCGGCTCATGAGGGCGGGACAGGGGTTCGGCAGGCAGTGCGATCCAGGTGGGCCGGTCCTCATCCTGCCCGAAAGGCGGCCCACGGGGGAAGCCGGCAATGGCCCGCGCAGATGAACAGAAACCCAGTGAGTCAGAAAGCACATTAGTGCGAGGCGGCGTCGTTGCCCGCGTGACTCAGGTGGCCGGCGATGCCGGCCTCCCGTCGTGGCGGGAGGCCGGGCCGCGGGTCCGGCAGCTCCGGACCCGCTTCGTTCGCCCTTGCTTGTTCAACCTTGTTTCGATTGGATCCAGCGATCGATCTTGCGGTCGAGCACGTCCAGCGGCACCGAGCCGTCCTTCAGCACTTCGGCGTGGAACTCGCGGATATCGAAGCGCGTGCCGAGCCGGCTTTGCGCGCGCTTGCGCAGCTCCATGATCTTGAGCTCGCCGATCTTGTAGGCCAGGGCCTGGCCCGGAATGGCCATGTAGCGTTCGGCTTCGGCGGTGGACTGGGTTTCGCTCTCGGCCGAGTTGTCGAGCATGTAGGCGATCACCTGCTCGCGGGTCCAGCCCTTGCTGTGCAGGCCGGTGTCGACGACCAGGCGGATCGCGCGCCACAACTCGTTCTGCAGATAGCCGAAGTAGTCGTAAGGCGTGGCGTACACGCCGAGTTCCTTGCCGAGCGATTCGGCGTACAGGCCCCAGCCTTCGCTGAAGGCGGTTTCGCCGCCGAAGCGGCGGAACTTCGGCAGGCCGGTCAGTTCCTGCTGCAAGGCGAGCTGGAAGTGATGGCCGGGGATGGCTTCGTGCAGGTACAGGTCTTCGGCGTCCCAGGTCTTGCGGGTCGGCAGGTCGTAGGTGTTGACGTAGAAGATGCCTGGACGCGTGCCGTCCTCGCTCGGACGCATATAGGAACCGCCGGCGGCGGACTGGGCGCGGAAGGCCTCGACCGGACGGATTTCGAACGGCGCCTTCGGCGTCAGCGAGAACAACTGCGGAATCTTCTTGTCGATGCGCGCTTCCAGGCCGCGGTAGTGGGCGAGCAGGGCCGGCTCGTCCTTGAAGGTGAAACGCGGGTCGGTCTGCATGAACTTGAAGAAGTCCTGCAGCGAACCCTGGAACTTCACCTCGCCGCGGATCTTGCCGATCTCGCCGTGGATGCGCGCGACTTCGTCCAGGCCGATCTGATGGATTTCGGCGGGGGTCATCGTGGTGGTGGTGGAACGGCGCGCATTGAACGCGTACCAGGCCTCGCCGCCGGGCAGGGCGCCGAGCCCGGCGCTGTCGCGCGCATGCGGCAGGTAATCGTTGGCGATGTACTCGCGCAGGCGCCGGTAGGCCGGCATCAGCTCGGTCTGGATCATCTGCCGGTAGTCCGCGCTCAGGCGCGTCTTGTCGGCCTCGGAAATGCCGGCCGGCCAGTCCGTCACCGGCTTCCAGAACAAGGTCGCGGTGGGGTCGTCCTTGATCAGCGAATCCAACTGCGGCAGCACCTTCGTCATCAGCGCCTTCGGCTGGACCACGCCGCGCTTGACGCCTTCGCGGCTGTTGGCGATGAGCTGGTCGAACACCGCCGGCACCTTCGCCGCGCGCTTGCGCCAGTTGTCGTAGTCGGCGGCGGTCTTGAACGGTTGCGAGCCGGTACCGGAACCGAGCTGGGCGATGCTGGCGGCGAAGTTGTAGAACTGGTTGACCGGCTGCAGCCAGGACGGATGCCGGTCCGATTCCAGGTTGATCTTCATTTCGCGCACGAAGATCTCGTAGCTCAGCAAGTCCTGGTCGGACAGCCCCTGCGAGCCGACCGATTCGATGGTCTTGAGCCAGCGTTCGGAGAATTCGTGCGACTGCTTGCGGAACTCGGCGCTGAGGAAGTTCGGCAGTTGGTCGTTGTAGCGCGGGTCGCCCTGGGCGGTGGCGCGCAGGGGGTTGAGCTTGAGGTTCTCTTCCCAGTACTGCTCGTACAGGCGGTTGAGTTTCTCGCCCTTGGTCTGCACGGTGACCTTGCGCGGCGTGGATGCGGCCGGATCGGTGGCTGCGGCTGCTGCGGCCACCGGCAGGGCGAGGCACAGCGCCGCGGCGAGCGCGACGGACAAAGCGAGGCGGACCGGGCGCGGGCCCGGACGGCGGAACGGAAGCGGGGTCATGTCTTGGCCGATGCGGACGGACGGACCCGCAGGCTCTCGCGCATGCCCGGCGGGGGCATGAGCCGAAGGTCATGCGCGAGCGCGATGGCGCTCGCACAGCCTGGCTTGCGCCCCGCCGGTTGCCGCCGCGCTTTCAATCCTCCAGATAGGGCAATTGCAGGCGGGTGTAATAGAAATCGCTGGGGCGGCCGATGTCGCGCGCATAGAACAGCAGGCCGCGGTCCCACAGCACGGTCGGATGGAATTCGTCCCAGACCGTGTTGACGCATGGGCCGAGGTTCTTGGCGGTGCCGAAGCGGCCGTCCTTGAGACGGGCCGCGTGCAGGTCGCCGTAGCCATAACCCAGGTCGGGCAGCGGGTCGTTGGGGAAATCCAGGCGGGTGAACAACAGGATGCGGCCGTCGGGAGAGATCTCCGGATTGAACTCCCAGCGCTCGGCGGTGTTGACGCCGCCTTCGACCTTGCGCGCCGGCGCGTAGTCGCCGTTGCGCAGGCGTTCGCTGCGGTAGATGTCGAACTCGCCGTCGCGATCGCTGGCGAAGTAGACGTGGCCGTGCCGGTCGGTGCTCGGGTACAGCTCGTCGCCGGCGCTGTTGACCGCAGCGCCGAGATGGCGCGGTTCGCCCCAGCCGCGCAGGCCGCGCTTGGCGATCCACAGGTCCATCTTCGCCGCCACGCCGTCGGGCCGCGGCCGTTCCGACGAGAACACCAGATAGCGCCCGTCCGGCGACAGCGCCGGGTCCATGTCGCTGTGCACGCCGGAAAACGAGGCGACCTGCGGCGCGCTCCAGCCCGAGGGCCGCCATTGCGAGGTCATGACGGTCGCGCGCTCGCGCGTGCCCGGCCACCAGCCCTTGCTGGTCGACCAATAGGCGCGCAGGCGGTTCGGAGTAAAGCTCAGGCGCCATTCCCATTGCGGCGTCGAGATGACGCCGTCGGCGAATTTGCGTACCGGCGGGCAGGCGTCGCCGGCCGCGGCTGGCGGAGCGATAACAGCGAGAGCGGCGAGGGCGATCGAAAGGCGCGAAAGACGGCGCATGGCGGCGATTCACTCTGGGAGGTGGCTGCAGCCTGCGCGGGCGCGACGGCGCTCGGAGTCGGGCCGGGACGAATCGGCCGGATCGCGGGACGAACCCCGCGCCGGCGATTGCAAGCGCCGCGGCGCGGGTCCAGCATCGTCTTCGATGCGCAATCGACTGCCGCTGCTGGTGTTGCTGGTGCTGGGCTGGTGGACCCTCAACGGCTTCGTCTGGGTCGGTCAGGTCGTGACCATGCACCAAGCCGCCGGGCAACCGGCCGATTGGCCGAACACCCTGCGCCAGCACCTCGCCAGCGCCTGGCTGTGGGTGCCGATCACCCTGGGGCTGTTCGCCTGGGTCGGGCGTCATCCGATCGAACGCGGCCGGGCGATGTCGGCGCTGGCGATGCAAGGCCTCGCGGTCGTCGTGGTGATCCTGCTGCGCGCCGCGGCGGTGGCCGCGCTCAACGGCTGGATCGGCTGGTACGAACGCCTGCCGTCGGTGGGCGAGTTGCTCGCCGCGAGCGTGCTCAACAACCTGCTGACGAGTTGGCTGATCGTCGGCGTGGCGCATGCCCTGGTCTATGCCGAACGCGCGCGCCGCCGCGAACGCCAGGCGATGGAGCTCGAAGCGCGGCTGGCGCGGGCGCGGCTCGATGCACTGTCGGCGCAGCTCAATCCGCATTTCCTGTTCAATGCGCTCAATTCGATCGCCGAGATGGTGCATCGCGATCCCGACGGCGCCGACCGCATGCTGGTCGACCTCGGCGCGCTGCTGCGCCACAGCCTCGACCGCTCGCATCGCCAGGAAATCGCCTTGCGCGACGAACTGGTCGCGCTGGATCACTACATCGGCATCGAGAAGATCCGCCTCGGCGAACGCCTGCGCGTGCATTGGGCGATCGACTCGGCCCTGCTCGACGCGCAGGTGCCGCAGTTGCTGTTGCAGCCCTTGGTCGAAAACGCGATCCACCATGCGGTGGCGATGCGGACCACGCCCGGCGAAGTGTCGGTGCGCGCCGAGCGCCGCGAGGATCGCCTGATCCTCGAAGTCAGCGACGACGGCGGCGCCGGCGAGGCGGTGCACGGTGCCGGCATCGGCCTGCGCAACACCCGCGCGCGCCTGCAAGGCTTGTACGGCGACGATCACCGCTTCGACATCGGCGCGCGCATCGACGGCGGCACCTGCGTGCGCCTGCAATTGCCGTATCGGCGCTGGCAGCCGCTGGAGGCCGCGGCATGAGCCTGCTCGCGCCGGCGCCGCTGCGCGCGGTGGTGGTCGACGACGAGGCGATGTCGCGCGCGCGCCTGTGCCGCTTGCTGGGCCTGGAGGCGGATGTGGAAGTGATCGCCGAATGCGCCGACGGCGACAGCGCGGTCGCGGCTTTGCGCCGGCTGCCGGCCGACGTGGTGTTTCTCGACATCCGCCTGCCCGATCTCAACGGTTTCGGCGTGCTGCAGGCCTTGCCGGCGGCGCGACGGCCGCAGGTGGTGTTCGTGACCGCGCATGCCGAGCACGCCCTGCGCGCCTTCGATGCCGATGCGGTCGACTATCTGCTGAAACCTTATTCGGCCGAACGCCTCGGCGCGGCGCTGGCGCGGGTGCGGCGCGCACGCGCGGCGCAGGCGCAGGCGCAGGCGGAGCGTCCGTTGCGCGCGGCGGCGAGCGGCGAGGGCGCGCGCGAAGGCTATCCGCAGCGCCTGGCGGTGCCGGTGGGCGCGCGTCTGCGCCTGCTGCCGGTCGAAGAGGTCGAATGCGTGATCGCCCAGAGCAACTACGTCGAGCTGCACGCCGGCGGCCAGGCCTATCTGTTGCGCGAGACCTTGAACGGCATCGAGGCGCGGCTGGACCCGCGCCGCTTCGTGCGCATCCATCGTTCGCGCATCGTCCATCTGCAGGCGGTGCGCGACATCGAACAGCTCGACGGCGGCCGTTATCTGCTGCGCTTGGTCAACGGCCAGCGTCTGGGCAGCGGCGCCAGCTATCGCGAGCGGATACGCGAGGCCATGGGGCTGGGCTAAGCCATGCGTACCCGTGCCGCGGCGATCAGTCCGCCGCCGCCTCGTCGCGCAACTGGCGGGCGCGGGCCTCGCCGAGATAGCGGTGAATCCACATGCGCAGCAGATAGATCAGCGGGATCATCGCGAACGCGGCCAGCATCTTGTAGACGTAGTTGACTGAACCGATGGCGAGGAACTGCGGGATCGGCCAATGCTGCGGGCCGAGCACGAAGGCGATATACAGCACGACGAAGCTGTCGACCAACTGCGAGACCGCGGTCGAGCCGGTCGCGCGCAGCCAGATATGTTTCTCGCCGGTGACGCTGCGGATGCGGTGGAACACACCGACGTCGATCAACTGGCCGATCATGAAGGCGATCAGCGAGCCGCCGATGCTCCACAGGCCCTGGCCGAAGATCGCCGCGAACGCGGCCTGGTAGTCCGGCACGCCCTGGGCCTGCGCCGCCTGCACCCACCACGCCGCCGGCGCCAGCGCGATCGCGGCGAAGGCGAACACGAAGCCGTAGGCGATCAACAGGGCCGCGAGCCAGGAGATCAGGCGCACGCCGCGGCGGCCGAAGAATTCGTTGATGACGTCGGTCATCAGGAACACCACCGGCCACAGCAGGGTGCCGGCGGTGAAGTTCAGCGAGCCGGTCTGGCCGAACAGATTCCATTGCAGCGGGGCGATGCCGAGGGTGTCCTCGAGGGCGAAGATCTTGACCCCGATGAACTCGGCCAACGCCGCGTTGACGCAGAAAAACGCCGACAGGACGATGAACAGACGCAGCGCGCGGTCCTGCAGGGTGCGGGTGCCTTCGCCGCCGGCGCTTGCGATCGCGGCGGCGGTCTCTATCCCGGATACGCTCATCGCTTGGGCCTCACGTAATAGATCACGCCGCTCTTGTCGTCGCTGAAGAAGAAACTGTCGCGGCCCGTGCGCAGCACGTCGCAGGGGCGCCCGTGCACCTTGCCCTTGGCGAGGAAACCGTTGATCAACTCGCCGCCGCTGCGGCCGTCGGCGCCGACCCGGACGATGCGGTAGCCGTGATCGAGGCTGAGCTTGCTGCCGCCGTGCAGGGCGACCAGGTATTCGTTCTGCAGCATGGCGCCGTCGGCGGACGGGAACCAGGTCAGGCCCAGCGCCGAGGCGTGCGAAGGGAAGGACGCGAACGGCTTGGGCACCTGCATGCAACCGGGTTTGCGCGGAAACTTCGGATCGGTGTGGGCGCGGCCCTTGCTGTGATAGCAGAACGGCCAGCCGTAGTCGGCGCCGTCGCGCAGCGCGAACATCGTCTCGTCGGGTTTCTGGTCGCCGAGATGGTCGGCGCCCTGGTTGGTCGCATACAGCTGGCCGTCGCGGAACAGCAGCCCGACCGCGTTGCGCAGGCCCTGCGCGTAGATGCGGCGGCCGCTGCCGTCGGGGTTCATCTGCAGCACCGCGGCGCGCACGTCTTCTTTCTCGATGCAGGCATTGCAACTGCTGCCGACCGAGACGTAGAGCTTGCCGTCGCCGAAGGCGAGGGTGCGGGTCAGGTGCCAACCGCCGTACTTGTAGCTCAGGCCGTAGTCGGGGAAGGTCGCCAGGGTTTCGGGTTCGGAGGAAGGCTTGAGGTCGCCGTTGCGGTAGCGGTAGCGCAGCAACTTGTCGGTGTTGGCGAGGTACAGCCAGGACTGGCCCTGGGCATCGGTGTGGAAGGCGACGCTGTTGGGATTGCGTTGCTTGTCGAGATACACCGAGACCTTGCCGAACCGCGCGCGCTGCTCGTCCCAATCGTCGAGGGCGTAGACGCGCCCGCGGCGGTTGTCGCTGAGGTCGTGCATATCGGTGACGAACAAGCGTCCGTCCGGGCTGCGGGCGAAGAAGCGCACGCGCTTGAGGCCTTGCACCGCCGGGACGATCTCGAGCTCGGCCGGCAGGTTGAGAGTGAAACTGCGGCCGTCGTCGAGCGCGACGCGATGCGGCGTCAACGCCGCTGGTGCGGCGACGGCGGCGCTGGCGAGGCCGGTGCAGGCGAGCAGGGCCGCGGCCAGGCGCAGCAAGTGGCGTGGCTTCATGCTTGCGGCTCCTGCGGGTTCGGCGCGGCCGGCGACGGCACCGAGAACGGAATCGACTCCGGCGAGACCGCGCCGCCGGAGATGATGAAGCTCATCGCCTGGTCGACGGTCCAGTCGGTCGGGGTGATTTTTTCCACCGGCACGATCTCCAGATAGCCCGAGGTCGGGTTCGGCGTGGTCGGCACATACACCGCGGCCAGTTCGCGGCCGGTGCCTTGTTCGCGCATGACCCGGGTGACGAAGCCGATCGACTTCATCTCGTTGTGCGGGAAGTCGATCAGCACCACGCGCTGAGTGCCGTCGGGCTTGGTCTGCAGGATGTCGAGCAACTGCCGCGCGCTGCCGTAGATGGTGCTGGCCAACGGAATGCGCTTGATCAGCGACTCGAACCAGCGCAGCACGGTCTGGCCGATCACGCGTCGGGTCATTACCCCCGACAGCAGGATCACCCCGAGCGTGGCGATCAGGCCGATCGCGGTCTGTACCCACGGGTCGTTCAACCAGCCCAGCGTGTGCGGGTAGCCGAGGGCGAGGTTGTTGAGCAGTGGACCGATCAAGGGACGGCTGGTGTCCGACAACAGTACGAACACGAACTTGACCACGACCCAGGTCAGCCAGATCGGCAGCAGGGTCAACAGGCCGGTGAGAAACAGGCGTTGCAGGTTGGACATGCGCATGGCGCGGATTGTAGGCGACGGCGGCGGCGAACACGCGGCATGCGCCGACGCTGGCTGCGCGGGTCGTCATTGCCAGCGCTGGTTCAAAAGCAAATCCCCCCTAGCCCCCCTTTTGCAAAGGGGGGACGGTATGCCTCCGGTGATTCGTCCGTCCGAAAAGTCACCCGTTCGAAAATTAACCCCTCGAAAGTTCGCCCCCTTTGCAAAGGGGGCGGCGCCCGACGCCGTTCGAGGTCGGGTGAGGCTGGCTGGCGCGGGGGATTTCGCTTCAGGTCGCGACGATCGCTGCGCCTCAGCCCCCAGCGCCTCAGCGTTCGCGCACCAGGCGGAAGCCGACGTCGTCGTAGCCGCGGGTGGCGTTGAGCGGACGCAGGGCCGAGCCGCTGCGCCAGGAACTGCCGCCGACCTGGCGTTGCTGGCAGGTGCGGCCGCAATCGCCGGACCAGATCGACAGCGCGCGACCGCCGCCGCCGGACATGCGCTGGGCCTCGTCGGCCGTCGGCAGGCGGTAGTGGCGGCCGGTCTGCTGGCTGTACCAACGCGCATAAGCCTCGGCATCGGAGGTCGACACGCAGACCACCGGTTCGGTCTCGTTCTGGTCGAAGCCTGGCGCCTTCCAGTCCTTCGGCGCGATTACCCGCAGCAGCGACGCGCGTTCGCGGCACAACGCCGGCGCACGCTGGTTGGCGCTGACGAAGCGCGCGTACTCGCCGCGGCTGACCGGACGCGGGTTGAAACTCACCGCGACGCTGCTGGCCGGCGCGGCCGCGCCGATCGTGGCCACGCCGCGCGCGACCGTGCCGTCGCCGGCGACGCCGCGTGCCTGCGCGATCAACCGGGTGGACACGGTGCGCGGCAGGCCGAACTCCTCGGCCAGCGCGATCACGCGCCCGGCGTCGGCGCCATCGCCGCGGCGCGCGGCCTGTTCCAGGCGGGTTTCCAGGGCTTGCGCGGCTTTTTCGCGCAGGCTGCGTTGCGCGGCCGAGTCGGCGGTGCCGGTTTGCTGGCCGAGCGCGGTGGCGTTGACCAGATGCTCGCGCGCACGCTGGTCGCGGCCTTCGCGCAGGTCGCGCGCCATCTCGTCGGCGAAGGCCTGGGTGAGTTCGCCGACCACCACGCCCACTTCCGGACTGGTGCTGTCCAGATGCCAGGCGGTGAGCAGGCTGTTGTAGGCGTTGGCGTCGGCCGGCGAGGCCAGGCGGCCCTGGGCGATGTAGGTGCGTGCGTTCTGCAGCGATTCCTGCAGCGGCGCTTGCGGCAGCGGCGCCATCATCGCCTGGGTCGGGTCGTTGTCGATCCGGGTCGCACCGCTCTTGTTCGCGGCAGGCAATTCGGCGCGGAAGAAACCGTCCTTCTCGACCCGGTTGAGGGCGAAGGCGATGCTGACCACGGCGACCGCGACCACCGCCAGGCCGGCCCAGGCCGGGGTCACCCAGCGCTTGAGCGGACGCAGTTGCGCGGCCACCCGGCCGAAACGCGAGAGTTCGCCGCGGTGCTTGATCTCGCTGACCGCCTCGGCCATTTCGGCAGCGTCGCTGAAACGCTGGTCGGGTTGCTTGGCCAGGGCGCGGTTCATGAAACGCTGCCAGTGCTTGAGCGGCGGCGGCAGTTTCGGAATCGGGTTCTGCGCGTGCATGACCGCCATCGACAACGCGTCCTGCGCCTCGAACGGCAGCCGGCCGGTCAGCATTTCCCAGCACAACACGCCAAGGCTGTAGAGATCGGCGCGGCCGTCGACTTCTTCGCCGCGCGCCTGCTCCGGCGCCATGTAGGCGGTGCTGCCCACGGCCAGGCCGGTCGCGGTCATGCGCGCGCCGAAACCGCGGCGCAGGGCGATGCCGAAATCGGCCAGCAGCGGCCGTTCGGTGATGTCGAACAGGACGTTCTCGGCCTTGACGTCGCGATGCACGACGCCGCGCGAATGGGCGTACTCGAGCGCCGACAGCAGCGGCTCGATGATGGAAATGACCTCGGCTTCGCCGCGCGCGAAACCCTGCTCGATGCGCTTGCCCAGGTGGCCGCGCGGCAGGAACGGCATGGCGTAGTAGGGCAGGCCCTCGCGGGTGCGGCCGACTTCGTGGATACCGACGACGTGGGGATGTTCCAGGCGCGCGATCGTGCGGACTTCGTTCTCGAAGCGACGGCGGCTGACTTCGTCGGCCAGCGCGTGCGGCAGCATGATCTTGATGGCGACTTCGCGGCCAAGCGCGACTTGCTCGCCCAGGTAGACCGTGGACAAGCCGCCGTGGTTGATGATCTGGCGCAGTCGATAGCCGGGAATCTCCGGCATCGGTGCGCTGGGTTCATCGGATTGCGTTGTGATGATCGACATTCGCGGCCCCGTGTCGCGACTGCACAGCATACGCTGTCGCAGTGCCCGCGTAAGCGGCTAGTGTGCTTCTTGCCGGCCCGCCATGACAAGTAGAGCGGACGCTGGACCTTGGTCCACTGGCGCCGCGTTCGATCCGCTTGGATATGAGCAACCGGTCAACAATCGCGGTGTCGCGATCGCACCATACCTCCGCGCAGCAGGCGGAATGGTGCGGCGATCAGCGGTGGCTTGCCTTTCCAGCGCTTAGGGCGCTGTCCAAATTGGGCTTGTCGCGCTGGTCGCGCTTGCGCCGCACGTACAGCTGTTTGCGGATCTTGGCGACTACTTCGCCGCTGGCGTCGACCACGTCGGTGTCGAACCAGTGCAGGTATTTGTCGCCGTTGGCGGTGGCCTTGCGCAGTTCGTCGAGCACCTCGTCGTCGAGACGGAATTCGGCGCGCACGGTGCCGCGCCCGGGTTTGACGAACTCGATCGAACCGGCGCGATCCCAGACGATGTACTCGCGGCCGAGGGCGTTCATCGCCAGCAGCATCCAGAACGGGTCGGTCATCGAGAACAGGCTGCCGCCGAAATGGGTGCCGACGTAGTTGCGGTTCCAGGGGCGCATGCGCAGTTCGACCGTGGCCTGGCGGTAGTCCCGGGCGATCGCGGCGACGTGGATGCCGGAAAACAGGAACGGCGGCCACAGATTGAGGCCGTGGCGCAGGGTGCTGGCTTTCATGGGGGCAAGGGTGGCGAAGGCCGGCCTAGCCTGCCATACGGATGCGTATAGTCAAGCCTTCGCTGGGTCGGGATCGTCGAGGCCGGCGGCGGATCGGCCGCGCACCGGCGCCAGGGCGGCCCGTTCAGAACAGCAGCGAGGCCATCTTGCGGCGGTACTGGCCGACCAGGTCCTGGTCTTCGACCACCTTGAAGGCATCGATCAGGGCCTTGCGCGGCAGGCCGTCCTGGAAGCTACGGTCGCGGCGCAGCAGTTCGATGAAGTGCTCAAGCGCGGCCTGGTCGTGGCCGGCGGCGAGCAGGCGCGCGCCGAGCAGGTAGCGGGCCTGCAGGTCTTCGGGCTGGGCGGCGATGGCGGCCTCCAGCGTCTGCACCGGCGGCGCGTCCTTGCTCACGGCCAGGAAGCCGAGGCGGGCGCGGGCGCGCAGGCTGCGGTCGTCGGTGGCGAGGTTGGCCGGCAGGGCGTCGAGCAACTGCTCCGACTCCTGCGCCGCACCGGTGGCCAGCAGGGCCAGGGCCAGGTCGAGCTTGAGTTCGGCCTTGTCGGGCTGTTCGGCGACTTCGTGGCGCAGGCGCACGACTTCGCCGTGCGGGTCGACCGCGGCGGGTTCGGCGACGGCCTCTTCGACCGGCGCGGCCTCGGCCGGCTCGATGCCGTGGTGCTTGAGGAATTCGCGCACCGCGCTTTCCGGCAGGGCTTCGGCGAAGCCGTCGACCAACTGGCCGCCCTTGACCAGGAACACGGTCGGGATCGAGCGGATCTGGAACGCGGCGCCGAGCTGCTGTTCGGCCTCGACGTCGACCTTGGCCAGTTCGAAGGCGCCGTTGTAGTCGGCCGCCAGTTTTTCCAGGATCGGGCCCAAGGTCTTGCACGGCTGGCACCATTCGGCCCAGAAATCGATCAGGACCGGCACCTGCAGGGATTTCTGCAGCACCTCTTCCTGGAAGCGATCGGCGGTGGCGTCGAAGACGTGGGGCTTGGCGGTTGCGGTCATCGTCTGGCTCGTCTGCGTGGTGCGCGGGTTGGAACCCGAAGTGGGGGCGATCGTGCGCAAGGCAAGCGCGCGCCGCGGGTGCGCACGCTAGCATGACGCGATGAGGCGCTCATCGAAATCGAGGAACGGGAACCCGAACACAGGCCCGGCGGCCGCGGCCGATGTCGGCGCAGCCAACACCGGTGCAGGCGCAAGCGCAGGCAGGGGCCGCGGCCGCATGCAGGCGCTCGCGTTGGCGGCGGCGCTGTGCTGCCTCGGCGCCTTGCTCGGTTTCGGCGCGGCGCTCGAAGGCTATTCGCATCGCCTGCATCCGCCGGGCCTGCTCGGCGCCGACGGCATCGCCCATGCGGCCGCCTTCAATCTGCTCGGCTTCGTGGTGCCGGGGCTGCTGTTGGCGGCAGTGGCCTGGCGGCTGCGCGAACGCCTGCGCAGCGGCGGCGCGATGGCCCGCATCGGCGCCTGGCTGTGGTGCCTGTCGGCCCTGGCCTGGGCGGCGCAAGGCGGGGTGTCGCTCGATCCGACCGACCTGGATGCGCAAGCCAGCCGTCTGCATGCGGCCGCCTGGATGCTGTGGTGGCTGGCTTTCGTGGCCGGCGCGGCCTTGCTCGCGATCGGTGCGCGCGGCCTGCCGGCGTGGCGCGGCCTGATCTCGGTCGAAGTGTTGTCCGGCGCGCTGGTGCTGATCGCGGTGCTCGGCGCCGACATCGGCGTGTTGCCGGCGCCGGTCGCCCAGCGGCTCGCCTTGCTGATCTGGTTGATCGCTTATGTGGCCACGGCGCGCGGCGAACGCCCCGGAGACTGATGCGCAGCGGCGCAACGCCGATGCGGCGCGGACGACCGCGGATGCGCGTCGCGCATCCGCTTCGATGACAGGTGCCGACGCCGCAGCAAGGTCGATCGTATTCGGCGCCTGCCGCGGACGCGACGTCCGCGGCCGACCTTGCTGCGGCGACGGCGGTCCTGGAGCGCGCGGCGTCGGAGAGGCCGAGGCCGCGCGGCGATGGACTCAGCGCGCGCTTTGCCGCGTGTCGACGATGCGCGCGGCTCGTACCGGTGTGGCCTGGTGGCGCTCGCGCGGCGCCAGCGCGTCGCTCGCGGCGGCGGCGATTTCGCAATAGCTCGCGCGGCAGTCGTTGTATTCGAGCTCGCAGGCCAGTTGCTGTTCCGGCGTGACGGCGCTGCGGATGCAGGCGCGGTAGGGATAGAAACATTCCGGGCACGGCGGGGCCGCGAGTGCCTGGGTCATCGAAAGCAGGCTGCCGAGGGCGGCCGCACAAACGGCGGCGACGAGCAAGGGCGGTTTCATTCGAACTCCCTTTCAGTGAAGCGTGGGCCGGGAGGCGCGAGCGGCCTCGATGTACTGCGGCGTTTGAATCTCCTGTGCCGGATGCTGACCCGGCACCGTGCTTATGCCACGCACGCGACGGGCCCGCCGTGACTCAGTTCACGGGCACGGCGGTGCTGCCGCCGCAGGCGGCTTTTCTGTGAACTGGAACTGGGCCGGCAAGCGGCTGCCGATGCCGGCGCGCGCCCACGCGCGTCGGCGCCCGCAGCGATGCGGCGCGGCGCTTACAAGGCCTGCTTGAAGACCTGCCCGTCCTTCATGACGAAATCGACCTTCATCACCGCATTGATGTCCTCGAGCGGGTTGCCCGGCACGGCGACGATGTCGGCGCGCTTGCCGGCTTCGATCACGCCCTGGTCGTCGACGCCGAGCACTTCGGCGGCGCGGATCGTCGCCGCCTGCAAGGCCACCGCGGCGGGAATGCCGGCTTCGACCATGTAGAGGAATTCGCGTGCGTTGTCGCCGTGCGGGCCGACGCCCATGTCGGTGCCGAAGGCGATCTTGACGCCGTTCTTGTAGGCCTTGGCCGCGGTCTGCTGGATCAGCGAGCCGATCCGCGCCGCCTTCGGACGCACCACTTCCGGGAAGTAGCCGTCGATCTTGGCCTTGTCGGCGACGAAGCGGCCGGCATAGATGGTCGGTACGTACCAGGTGCCTTTCTGCTTCATCAGCGACATCACTTCGTCGGTCATGTAGGTGCCGTGCTCGATCGAGGTCACCCCGCCGAGCACCGCGCGCTTCATCCCTTCGGTGCCGTGCGCATGCGCGGCGACGCGATAGCCGTAGTCCTTGGCGGCGTCGACGATGGCCTTGACCTCGTCGACGGTGAACTGCGGCGCGTCGCCGGACTTGGCATAGGACAGCACGCCGCCGGTGGCGGTGATCTTGATCACGTCGCTGCCGTCCTTGTAACGCTGGCGCACCGCCTGGCGTGCTTCGTCGACCGAGTTGATCACGCCCTCGGTCGGGCCCGGCGGGCCGAGCAGATGCGAGAGGGTGGCGTTGTAGCCGTTGGTCGGGTCGGCATGGCCGCCGGTGGTGGCGATCGACTTGCCCGCGGCCCAGATGCGCGGGCCGGCGACCAGGCCCTGGTTGATCGCATCGCGCAGGTGCGGGCTGACTTCGCCGCCGAGGTCGCGCACGCTGGTGAAGCCGGCCATCAGGGTCTTGTTGGCATAACCGACCGAGCGGAAAGCGAAATCGACCGGGTCGAGGCGGAAGTCTTCTTCGTAGCTCTTCGGGCTGGACTGGTCGCCCAGGTGCACGTGCAGGTCGGTCCAGCCTGGCGTGCAGGTGTGGCCGGACAGGTCGACCGTGCGCGCGCCCGGTGCCTCGGCGCGGCCGTCGAGGACCTGCTCGACCTTGCCGTCGCGCACCACCACGGTGCGCGATTCCAGCAGTTTGCCGCTGCGCGCGTCGAACAATCGGCCGCACTGCAGTGCCATCGGTTCGGCCGCGACGGTGGGGGCGGCATAGGCCGGGGCAGCGGACAGGACGGCGATGACGGCGACGGCGAGACGGGTCATGTGCGGATTCCGGGACGAAGTTGGCCGATCTTAGCGGCCGATTCGGCCGCGCACCGTTGCCAAGGGTCATGCTTGACTGCAACTTGGGGGCCGATGCGGGCCGGCCGGACCGGAGGCCCGCATCGGCCGTACAGGCCCTTCGTCGGCATCCATCCGGTTCGTCCAGAACGAGTCGACCGTCATGATCAAGCTGTCGCTGTTGCTCGCCGCCGTCCTGTTGTCCGGGGCCGTCCAGGCCACCGATGTCCGCACCGCACCGGCTCCCGACCGCACCCGGGGCGGAGTCATCGGCAATCTGCCGAAGTTCTGCCCGATGGGGAAAACCGTCCGTCCGATCTACAACGAGAAGGGGCAGGTCGTCGCGTTCGAGTGCGTTTGAGCGCACGCCGGCGCCTGCGCCGGGGCGCTGCACCCGGGTCGCAGGCGTGAAAACCGAAGGCCGGTCCGCGAGGGCCGGCCTTCTTCGCCGGTGCCCGGGTGGGGCCGGCCAGAGCGGGGAGGGCGACCTGTCGCGGGTCTTGCGGCCGCAGCCGCGGCCGCCCGCGCATGGCGGGGCTTGGTGCGCTGCGGTAGGCTTGCCGGTCCTGTCCTTCCGCTCATGCCCGCCTGTGTCTACCGACGTCCCCCACGCCCCGCACGACCCCAAGAGTGAAACCAAGGCCTTCGACCCGAGCAGCGTCGAAACCGCCGCCCAAGGCTATTGGGACGCCACCCGCGCGTTCGAGGTCGACGAAACGTCGGACAAGCCCAAGTACTACTGCCTGTCGATGCTGCCGTACCCCTCGGGCGCGCTGCACATGGGCCATGTGCGCAACTACACCATCGGCGACGTGATCTCGCGCTACAAGCGCATGACCGGCCACAACGTGCTGCAGCCGATGGGCTGGGACGCGTTCGGACTGCCGGCCGAGAACGCCGCGATCAAGAACAAGACCGCGCCGGCGAAGTGGACCTACGCCAACATCGCCCACATGAAGGCGCAGCTCAAGACCATGGGCTATGCCATCGACTGGTCGCGCGAGTTCGCCACCTGCACGCCGGACTACTACGTCCACGAGCAACGCATGTTCGTGCGGCTGATGAAGCAGGGCCTGGCCTACCGCAAGAATTCGGTGGTCAACTGGGACCCGGTCGACCAGACCGTGCTCGCCAACGAGCAGGTCATCGACGGCCGCGGCTGGCGCACCGGCGCGCTGGTCGAGAAGCGCGAAATCCCGCAGTGGTTCCTCAAGATCACCGACTACGCCCAGGAGCTGCTCGACGGCCTGGACACGCTGCCGGGCTGGCCGGAAGCGGTCAAGACCATGCAGCGCAACTGGATCGGCCGCAGCGAAGGCCTGGAGATCCGCTTCGACGTGGTCGACGAGAACGGCGCCGCGGTCGAACCCTTGAACGTGTTCACCACTCGCCCCGACACCTTGATGGGCGTGACCTTCGTATCGATCGCCGCCGAGCATCCGCTGGCCGCGCTCGCCGCACAAAGCGACAGCGACCTGGCCGAGTTCATCGCCGAGCTGCGCCGCGGCGGCGTGTCCGAAGCCGAACTGGAAACCCAGGAAAAGCGCGGCCGCGACACCGGCCTGCGCGCGATTCATCCGATCAGCGGCGAAGCGCTGCCGGTGTTCGTCGCCAATTTCGTGCTGATGAACTACGGCACCGGCGCGGTCATGGCCGTGCCCGGCCACGATCAGCGCGACTGGGAATTCGCCAAGCGTTACCAGTTGCCGATCAAGACCGTGATCGTGCCCGACGCGGTGCGCGACGCGCTCGCCGAGATCGGCGAGGACGTCGCCACCCAGCACAAGGACCCGATGCGCAGCGCCCTCGGCGGCGCGGCCTCGGTCGACGTCTACGGCACCACCGCCGCGGTGCAGGTGGTCGAGGAATTCCAGAGCGGCATCGACGAGCAGGGCGCCTGGACCGAGCGTGGCTGGCTGGTCAATTCCGGCGACTTCGACGGCCTGGATTTCCAGCAGGCGCTCGACGCCCTGGCGACCAAGCTGGAGGCCGAAGGCCGCGGCGCGCGCCGGGTCAACTACCGCCTGCGCGACTGGGGCGTGAGCCGCCAGCGCTATTGGGGCTGCCCGATCCCGGTGATCCTGTGCCCGAGCTGCGGCGACGTGCCGGTGCCGGAGAACCAGTTGCCGGTGGTGCTGCCGGAAGACGTAGCCTTCAGCGGCGTGACCTCGCCGATCAAGGCCGACCCGGAATGGCGCAAGACCACCTGCCCGCAGTGCGGCGGCGCGGCCGAGCGCGAAACCGATACTTTCGACACCTTCATGGAGTCGAGCTGGTACTACGCGCGCTACACCTCGCCGGGCGCTTCCGAGCAGGTCGACGGCCGCGCCAACTACTGGCTGCCGGTCGACCAGTACATCGGCGGCATCGAGCACGCGATCCTGCACCTGATGTATTTCCGCTTCTATCACAAGCTGCTGCGCGACCAGGGCCTGGTGAACAGCGATGAGCCGGCGACCAACCTGCTGACCCAGGGCATGGTCATCGCCGACACCTTCTATCGCGACAACGGCGACGGCTCGAAGGACTGGATCAATCCGGCCGACGTCGAGATCGTGCGCGACGAACGCGGCCGCATCACCGGCGCCGCGCTCAGGGCCGACGGCCAGCCGGTGCAGATCGGCGGCACCGAGAAGATGTCGAAGTCGAAGAACAACGGCGTCGACCCGCAGTTGATGGTCGGCAAGTTCGGCGCCGACACGGTGCGTCTGTTCTCGATGTTCGCCGCGCCGCCGGACCAGTCGCTGGAGTGGAACGAAGCCGGTGTCGAAGGCATGGCGCGCTTCCTGCGCCGTCTGTGGACGATGGTCCACAAGCACGCCGCCGACGGCGCCGCGCCGGCGCTCGATATCGCCAGCCTGGACGCCGCGCAGAAGACCCTGCGCCGGCAGTTGCACGAGTGCATCCAGAAGGTCGGCGACGACTACGGCCGTCGCCACAGCTTCAACACCGCGATCGCCGCGGTCATGGAACTGCTCAATCACCTGGGCAAGTTCGACGATGCCAGCGGCAACGGCCGCGCCCTGCGCCAGGAAGCGCTGGCGGCGATCGTGTTGCTGCTCAACCCGATCACCCCGCATGCCAGCCACGCGCTGTGGCAGGTGCTGGGGCACGACGAAACCCTGCTCGAAGACCTGCCGTTCCCGGCGGTCGACACCTCGGCGCTGGCGCGCGACGCGGTGACCTTGGCGGTGCAAGTCAACGGCAAACTGCGCGGCACCATCGAAGTGCCGGTCAACGTCGCCAAGGAAGACGCCGAGCGTTTGGCCTTGGCCGAACCGAACGTGGTCAAGTTCATGGAAGGCCTGACCGTGCGCAAGGTGATCGTGGTGCCGGGCAAGATCGTCAACATCGTCGCGAGCTGAGTCGTCGCGTCGGGCCGGTAAGGGCGAAGGCACAGCAACAGCAAATCCCCCTGGCCCCCTCAACAGGGGGGCACCAGATGGTCGTGTTGCTGTTTGCGTCCGTTGCTGAGCTGCCGTTGTTGCTTTCCCCCCTTTGTTGAGGGGAGTAGGGGGATTTGCTCTTGGCCCGCTGCAAGTCTCGTGTCGCTGCAAGTCATTGCATCGCCTCCTCACCCAATCCACCCAGCCTGCCATGACTCCCATCCTCTATTGCCACCCCGATTCCGGTTTCAGCTACAAGGTCGCTTTGGCCCTGCGCCTGCTCGGTATCGACTTCGAGCAGCGCCACGTCGATATCCGCAGCCCGCGCGATCAGCGTTCGCAGGAGTTCCGCGAGCTCGCCGCGCACGGCGAAGTGCCGGTGCTGCGCATCGACGATCTGGTGCTGTGCCAGTCGAACGTGATCCTCGACTACCTGGCGACCCGCGCCGGCGCGCTCGACGGCCAGACCATCGAACAACGCCTGCACGTGCGCGAATGGCTGTCGTGGGAAGCCAACCGGGTCAGCCTCAACGTCGCGCATTCGCGCTACGGCCGTCAGTTCGGCCACTACGATCCGGCGGTGTTGGCCTGGTACGACCGTCGCTCGCTCGCCGATCTCGATCGCCTGCAGGCGCAGTTGAGCCGGACGCCGTGGCTGGCGGGCGAGGCGCCGACCATCGCCGATGTCGCCTGCAGCGGCTATCTGTTCTTCACCGTCGAGCCCTGGGCCGAGGCCGCCGGTTTCGCGATGCGCGACTGGCCGGAGCGCTGGCCGGCGGTGCAGGCCTGGCTCGACCGGCTCATGGCCCTGCCGGGCGCGCAGACGCCGCAGGCGCTGTTCGCGGGGCACGCGATCCGTTACTGAGCGCCGACGGCGTCGCCGGATCGGCGCGCCGCCCGTGCCCCGAACGCGGGCGCAGACGCAGCCACGGCTGCGACCGCTTCGACGCCAATGCGGTTCAGGCTTCCTATTGATGCCCGAAGCCGCCTCGTCCAGACTTCGCCACATGACGCCTCGCACCCCCTTTCTCCGCGCGACCGCCCGCACCTCGCTGGCGGTCCTCGTGCTGGCCTTGTCGGCCTGCGGTTTCCAGTTGCGCCAGGCCCTGACCCTGCCGCCGGACCTCGGTCCGGTGCGGGTGGTCTCCGCCGACCGCTACAGCCCGCTCGCCGAATCCCTGGCCCAGGCGCTGACCCGCGCCGGCGCGGTGCCGGCGACCGCCGATTCCAGCGAAGTGGCGGTGCTCGATCTGTTGTCCGAGCGTTGGGGCGACACCCCGGCCGCGCTCGACGAACTCGGCCGCGTGCAGGAATACAGCCTGCGCTACGCCGTCGCCTTCGAACTGCGTAAGGCCGACGGCACCGCCCTGGTGCCGCGCCAGAGCATCGAACTGGCGCGCGACTACGTCTCCAACCCGGTCAACGCGATCGGTACCGAAGGCGAACGCGAAATCCTGATGCGCGAAATGCGTCGCGAGATGAGCGCCGCGGTGTTGCGCCGCGTCGGCGCCGTCAGCGAACGGCGTTGATCTTCGCTCACGGCCTGCGTCGGCGATCATGGAACTGACGCCCGAGCGTCTGCTCGCCCAACTCGACAGCGAAGCCCTGCGGCCGGTCTATCTGATCGCCGGGCCCGAGCCCTTGCGCGTGCTCGAAGCCGCCGACGCGGTGCGCGCCGCCGCGCGCAAGCAGGGCATCGACGAACGCGAGGTGTACGAGGCCGAAGGCAATCAACGCGAACCCGACTGGAACGCGTTGTCCGGCGCCTTCCGCGCGCCGAGCCTGTTCGCCAGCCGGCGCCTGATCGAGCTGCGCCTGCCCAGCGGCAAGCCCGGCAAGGAAGGCGCCGAAGTGATTTCCGATTTCTGCGCCGACCCGCCGCACGACGTCAACCTGCTGATCACCGCGGGCGAATGGAGCAAGCAGCACGGCGGCAAGTGGAGCGAAGCGGTGGGCCGCGTCGGCCACATCGCCGTGGCCTGGGCGATCAAGCCGCACGAACTGCCGGAATGGATCGAACGCCGCCTGCGCGCGCGCGGCCTGCGCGCCGATCGCGATGCGGTGCAGAGCTTGGCCGAGCGCGTCGAGGGCAATCTGCTCGCGGCCGCGCAGGAAGTCGACAAGCTCGCCCTGTTGTCCGACGGCGAGACCATCGACCTCGAACGCATGCAGACCCTGGTCGCCGATGCCGCGCGCTTCGACGTGTTCCGCGTGCTCGACGCGGCCATGAACGGGCAGGGCGGGCAGGTCTCGCGCATGCTTGCCGGCCTGCGCGCCGAAGGCGAGGCGGTGCCGGCCTTGCTCGGCATGGTGGTGATGGAATTGCAGCGCACCGCCGCATTGGCGCGGGTCAACGCGCGCGGCGGCAACATCAACGCCGAATTCAAGGCGCAGCGGATCTGGGACTCGAAGCAGCCGATGTACCGCCGCGCCCTGCAGCGTCACGACGCCCGCCGCTGGGAGGCCTTGTTGGCCCAGGCCGGCCGCGTCGACCGCATGGCCAAGGGCCGCGAGAGCGGCGATGCCTGGGTCGCGCTGGAGCGTTTGTTGCTGGCCGTCGCCGAGCCGCGCGCGCTGCGCCTGCTCGCGGTGTCCGGCGCCTGAGTCGCCGCCCATGGGCTTGCTGGTCTTCTACGGCGGCACCTTCGATCCGATCCACGACGGTCATCTGGCGATCGCCCGCGCCGCGCGCGACACGCTGCGCGCGCAGGTGCGGCTGATGCCCGCTGCCGACCCGCCGCACCGCGCCTTGCCCGGCGCCAGCGCCGAGCACCGCGCGCGCATGCTCGACCTGGCCGTGGCCGGCGAAGACGAACTCATGGTCGACCGGCGCGAACTGCGCCGCGAGGGCCGCTCCTACACGGTCGAGACCCTGCGCGAAGTCCGCGCCGAGGTCGGCCTGGAGCAGCCGCTGGCGCTGTTGGTCGGCGCCGACAGTTTTCTCGATTTGCCGAAGTGGAAAGAGTGGCAGGCCTTGTTCGGCCTGGCCCATTTCGTCGTCGCCGAGCGCCCCGGCAGCCCCCTCGAAGCCGAGCGCATCGCATTCGCAGCAGGTCGCGAGACAGCCCAGGTCGAGGCCTTGAGGCAGGCCCCGGCCGGACGGGTTTTCCGCCTGAACCAGCCGCTCCATGCCGAATCGGCCAGCCAGGTACGTTCGCTGATCGGCGCCGGGCAGCCCTGGCGCGAATACGTTCCGGCGGCCGTCGCCGGCTATATAGAACGTCATGGTCTGTATGGCGTGCGAGCCCTACGCGGCGCTTCGGTATAATCCCGGCACACTCCCCGTCACGCAGAGCCGATTTCCCCTTGACCAGCCAAGCCCAAGTCATCAAGACCCAGCTGCCGAACCCGCCGCCGCCGATCGCGTTGTTGCTCAAGACGGTCCACGCCGCGGTCGAAGAACTCAAGGCCAAGGATGTCGTCGAAATCGATGTGCGCGGCAAGAGCAGCGTCACCGATTACATGGTGATCGCCTCCGGCACCTCGACCCGTCACGTCAAATCCATCGCCAACGAAGTCGTCAAGTTCGCCAAGAACCTCGACGTCATGCCGCTGGGCGTCGAAGGCGAGCGCGAGGCCGAGTGGGTGCTGGTCGATCTGGGCGACGTCGTCGTCCACGTCATGCTGCCGCGCGTGCGCGAGTTCTACGCCCTCGAGCGTCTGTGGACGGTCGGCGACCAGCCGCCGCCGCCGGAAGGCTACGAAGGCAAGTTCGAGACCGACGACGAAGATCGCTTCTGAGAAGGCCGCGCCTGATCCGAAGGTTTCGCAGCGAAGCAACGACGGCGCCCGAGGGCGCCGTCGTCGTTTGCGGGTGCATGCCTCGCGCTTCGTAGCCACAGGCAGCGGCGGCCGAGCCAGAACGCGCCCACCCTGGGCAAAGAAAAGGGCGCCCGAAGGCGCCCTTTGCAAAACGCGAACCGCGGGTATCAGTTGCGCGACTGCAGCTTCGACAGCAGGCGCAGGAACTCGATGTACAGCCACACCAGGGTCACCATCAGGCCGAACGCGCCGTACCACTCCATGTACTTCGGCGCGCCTTGCTCGACGCCGGTCTCGATGAAGTCGAAATCCAGCACCAGGTTCATCGCCGCGACCACCACCACGAACAGGCTGAAGCCGATGCCGATCAGGCCCGATTCGTGGATGTAGGGGATGTTGATGTTGAACAGGCCCAGCACCATCGTGGCCAGGTAGATCAGGAAGATGCCGCCGGTGGCCGCGGCCACGCCGAGCTTGAAGTTCTCGGTCGCCTTGATCAGGCCCGAGCGATACGCGAACAGCAGCGCGAACAGGGTGCCGAAGGTCAGCATGACCGCCTGGATCACGATGCCCGGGAACTTGGCCTCGAAGATCGACGAGATCGCGCCGAGGAAGAAGCCCTCGACCAGCGCGTACAGCGGCGCGGTGACCGGCGCCCAGGTCTTCTTGAAGGTGGTGACCAGGGCCAGGATCAGGCCGCCGATCGCGCCACCCCAGACATAGGGGCCGGCGCCGATCGCGCCGAGCTCGGTGATCTGGACCTGGCTCCAGGCGAAGGACGCGGTGATGACGGTCAGCAGCAACAACACGCCGGTCTTGTTGACCGTACCGTTCAGGGTCATCACCTGGTCGCCGCCGCGCACGACCGAGCCGGTGCCGAGGTCGAGGAAGGTCGAGTCCTTCAATGCGGGATTGCCGCTGCGCATGGTCTTGCTCCTTGGAAAAACGCGGTTTCGAGAATGAATACTAGATAGGGTCGAAGCATACATCGCACAAGCGGCGGCGGCTCGGGCAGGGCGGTGCGGCGCCGGTAACGCACGATTGACAGGGAGCAAAGCGCCGCCCACACTATGCGGCCTTTCGCGGTCTTGGCGTGTCGCGGGAGTCCCGGCTCGGGGTATAGCTCAGCCTGGTAGAGCGCCAGCTTTGGGAGCTGGATGTCGTGGGTTCGAATCCCTCTGCCCCGACCATCCATCGAGCAAGCTCGGCCGTCAGTTAAGATGTAATCTGGCGCCCGTAGCTCAACCGGATAGAGCACCGGCCTTCTAAGCCGGTGGTTGTGGGTTCGAGTCCCGCCGGGCGCGCCAAAAAAGTTTTCGTAAACGTGCGTTCGTGTTTCAATAACGTGCGTTGCAGTAGCAGGTTTATGGTGGATGTAGCTCAGTTGGTTAGAGCACCGGATTGTGATTCCGGGGGTCGCGGGTTCAAATCCCGTCTTCCACCCCAAAGTGTTGTGCGGTGCTGATTTTTTCTGTATAGTTCCGCACCTAGTTTCACCGGGCTGTTAGCTCAGTTGGTAGAGCAGTTGACTCTTAATCAATAGGTCCAAGGTTCGAATCCTTGACAGCCCACCAAAATCGAAAGGCAGCTGGAGCGATCCAGCTGCCTTTTTCTTTGTCCGCGATTTTTGCCTGCAGCGCCTGCAATAAACGCGCGGCATTCGTCGCCGCCGAGCGGCGCGCGAACGCGGACGACGGCGGTCAGCGGTTGCCTTGCATCCACGAATAGGCGATCAAGGTCCGTGTCGTGGCCGGTGCGCATCGCCACAGCGCGCCGCCAAGGCGCAGGACTTCCCAACTGCATGCGAAGTCGGGCCGGCTGCCCGTGCCCGGGTGATCCTCCGATAGGTTGCGGTGGCTTGGGCGCGAGGCGCTTTTTTTCGGCGCGACGGCTAGAATGCGTCGGCCGCATCCACGCGATGCCGGCCCTGGGCGAAAGTGGCGGAATTGGTAGACGCACTGGATTTAGGTTCCAGCGGGTAACCCCCGTGCGGGTTCGAGTCCCGCCTTTCGCACCACGCAGGCGGGTCGGCACCCATCCGCCATGAATGCACCATTGGCAGGATGACCCGACCGGCCCTCGGCCTGGCCGCGCCAGCCTCCGGCTTCAGGGGTTGCCCCAGCCAGCCGCCGTGCCAGCCACTCCCGTCCAGCCGGCTTCACTGCGCGCCAGACCGCCTCCAAACCCGCCCTCGGCTGCGACCCAGGTCGCGAATTCCGCCGCTTCGGCCCCAGTAAGCCCGTCCGGACGGCTTTTCCGCCCCCAGGCGCTGGCAGGCCGGCCCGTAATCGGCCAAACTAGCAAGTTCCGCTGGCCGGCGAGGGTCTCGTCGATAACGGCGGCCGGACAAGATCATCAACATCGTGCTGCGGCGAGTGCCGTGGTCGCAGGAGTGGATATGCAAGTTTCGCTCGAATCGCTGGGCTCGCTCGAACGCCGACTGACCTTCAGCCTCCCGGCCGAGAACCTGGAAAACCAGGTCGGCGGCCGCCTGCGCGAAATCGCGCGCGGCGCCAAGATCAAGGGCTTCCGCCCCGGCAAGGTGCCGACCAAGGTCATCGAGCAGCGTTTCGGCGCGCAGGTGCGGGCCGAAATCCTCGACGGCATGCTGCGCGAAAGCTTCGGCAACGCCATCCGCGAGGAAAAGCTGCAGATCGCCGGTAACCCGCGCATCGAGCCGGCCAACGAAAGCGGCGAGACGCTGTCCTACGTGGCGACCTTCGAGGTCGTGCCGGACTTCGGCGACATCGACGTGGCCAAGCTCAACATCGTCCGTCACGTCGCCGAAGTCGCCGACGCCGACATCGACGCGATGATCGAAAACCTGCGCCTGCAGCGCCGCACCCTGAAGTCGGTCGATCGCGCCGCCCAGCAGGGCGACGTGGTCGAGCTGGAGACCTGGACCCAGGTCGGCGAGGAGCGTTTGCCGGCCGAAGGCGCCGAGCACGGCAGCACCGTGATCGGTTCGGAATCCATGTTCAAGCCGCTCGAGGACGCCCTGGTCGGCCTCAAGGCCGGCGAAGAAACGGTCGCCGAAGTCGAATTCCCGGCCGAATGGCGCGCCCCGCAGCTCGCCGGCCAGAAGGCCAGCGTGCACCTGAAGCTGAACCACGTCTCCGAGCCGGTCCTGCCGGACGTCGACGCCGAGTTCATCAAGAGCTTCGGCGTGAAGAGCGGCGATGCCGAGCAGTTCCGCAACGACATCCGCACCAACCTGGAGCGCGAGCTCAAGGGCGCGTTGATGACCCGCTTGCGCCGCGAAGTGGGCGAGCAGCTGATCGCCGCCTACGAGTCGGTCGAAATGCCGCCGAAGCTGGTCGAGAACGAAGCCCGCGACATGGTCTGGCAGACCGTCGAGCAGGCGCGCCGCCAGGGCCGCCAGATCGAAGCCCCGGCCGACGCTCACCTGAACTACATGGACGCAGCGCGCAAGCGCGTGCTGGTCGGCCTGCTGGTCGGCGAGATCGCCCGCCGCCACGAGCTGCGCCTGGAGCCCAAGCGCGTCAACGAGACCCTGCGCCTGATCGCCTCGACCTATGAGGAGCCGCAGCAGGTGATCGACCTGTACCGCAACGACCAGCAGCTGATGGCCGGCTTGCAGAACCGCGTGATGGAAGAGCAGGTGATCGACTGGATCGCCGAGCGCGCCCAGCACACCGAGCAGCCGCTGTCGTTCAGCGAAGCGATCCGCCCGGCCTGATCGGCAGTTTCGAGCTTTCCCGATCGGGCGTGCTAGGCGGCAATGCCGCTTTTAGCAATCGCGCCTCTTGCGCTGCGGTCCGGCCGGCCCCAAGTTGGCCGGACCGCGCTTGCATTACAAGCGCACTCCACGTCAGCCAATAGGTGCCGTTGAAATGGACAACCGAACCAAAGCATTGAATCTGGTGCCGATGGTGGTCGAACAGACCAGCCGCGGCGAACGCGCCTACGACATCTATTCGCGCCTGCTCAAAGAGCGCGTGATCTTCCTCGTCGGCGGCGTCGACGACCATGTCGCCAACGTGATCGTGGCCCAGATGCTGTTCCTGGAGGCAGAGAATCCCGAAAAGGACATCAGCCTCTACATCAACTCGCCGGGCGGCGTGGTCACCGCCGGCATGGCGATCTACGACACCATGCAGTACATCAAGCCGGACGTGAGCACGATCTGCGTCGGCCAGGCCGCCAGCATGGGCGCGCTGCTGCTCGCCGCGGGCGCCAAGGGCAAGCGTTACGCCCTGCCGAACTCGCGCGTGATGATCCACCAGCCGCTCGGCGGCTTCCAGGGCCAGGCGACCGATATCGACATCCACGCCCGCGAGATCCTGACCCTGCGTCAGCGCCTCAACGAGATCCTGTCCAAGCACACCGGCCAGGCGCTGGAGACGATCGCGCGCGATACCGAGCGCGATAACTTCAAGAGCGCCGAAGCCGCGCGCGAATACGGCCTGATCGACCAGGTCCTCGAGCGCCGTCCCGACGACTCGGTCCAGGCTGCCTGACCGTTCGTCCAGACGCGCAAACCCTTGATCGCACTGGGTAACCGCCGCCAGTCCCGCCCGCAGGGCGGGGCCGGGGGGTGTGTTATTCTCGGGCTGCGATAGCCGAACGGCCATTTTGGCGCTTGCCGAGATGGCCAATCGGGAATATGAGTACGATTCGAGCACCAACGGGCCAAAGCATGACCGACGATCGACAAGGACGCAGCACGGGCGACAGCAACAAGATCCTGTATTGCTCGTTCTGCGGTAAAAGCCAGCATGAAGTCCGCAAGCTGATTGCGGGCCCGAGCGTCTTCATCTGCGATGAATGCGTCGAGCTGTGCAACGACATCATCCGCGAGGAGCTCGAGGAGAAGGCGCAGTCGGCCCGCAGCCATCTGCCGAAGCCGCGCGAGATTCTCGAAGTGCTCGACCAATACGTGATCGGCCAGCAGCGCGCCAAGCGCACCCTGGCGGTGGCCGTATACAACCATTACAAGCGCATCGAGAGCCGGCAGAAGAACGACGACGTCGAATTGTCGAAGTCGAACATCCTGCTGGTCGGCCCGACCGGTTCGGGCAAGACGCTGCTGGCCGAAACGCTGGCGCGCCTGCTCAACGTGCCGTTCACGATCGCCGACGCGACCACCCTGACCGAAGCCGGTTACGTGGGCGAAGACGTCGAGAACATCATTCAGAAGCTGCTGCAGAAGTGCGACTACGACGTCGAAAAAGCGCAGCAGGGCATCGTCTACATCGACGAAATCGACAAGATTTCGCGCAAGAGCGACAACCCGTCGATCACCCGCGACGTGTCCGGCGAAGGCGTGCAGCAGGCGCTGCTGAAGCTGATCGAAGGCACCATCGCCAGCGTGCCGCCGCAAGGCGGGCGCAAGCATCCGCAGCAGGAATTCCTGCAGGTCGACACGCGCAACATCCTGTTCGTGGTGGGCGGCGCGTTCGCCGGCCTGGACAAGATCATCCAGCAGCGCAGTACCGAGGCCGGCGGCATCGGTTTCGGCGCCAAGGTCAAGAGCAGCGAGCGCAAGATCGACATCGGCCGCATCCTGGCCGAGGTCGAGCCGGAAGACCTGATCAAGTTCGGCCTGATCCCCGAGTTCGTCGGCCGCCTGCCGGTGGTCGCCACGCTCGAGGAACTCGACGAAGCGGCGTTGATTTCGATCCTCACCGAGCCGAAGAACGCGATCACCAAGCAGTTCCGCAAGCTGTTCGAGATGGAGAGCGTCGAGCTCGAATTCCGTCCCGACGCGCTCGCGGCGATCGCCCGTCGCGCGCTCAAGCGCAAGACCGGCGCGCGCGGCCTGCGCACCATCGTCGAATCGGTCCTGCTGGACACGATGTACGAGCTGCCGTCGCTGGAGAACGTCAGCAAGGTGGTCGTCGACGAGTCGGTGATCGAGCACAAGTCCGAGCCGTACCTGATCTATCAGACGCCGCCGGCGCAGCCGAAGGTCGCTGCGGCCGAGTAAACCCCGAACGCCCCGGCCCTGCCGGGGCGTTTGCTATCCGGGGCCGGCAACGGCCGGCCGGAGCGGCAGGGCGGCTGCCGCGATGCGCATCCCGACCGGGCGCTCGGTGCGCGAGGTGCTGATTGACCTGTCATCCGCCGCCCGCAAACGCATCGGCCGGCTTGCCCCTGTTTCTCCTGCGCCGGACCGAGAGGCCCCGCGGACGCCGCTGGCCGGCCTGCGCCATGCGCCGGCCGGGACTGCTTCGGCTGGCTCCCGGCAGGCCTCAGGGCCGCTCCCGGGCCCCGCCTGTCCGATCCGGGCCGTGGGCGGCGTCTGATCGGGTAAGGCGCCGCATCGTCGCGGCCGGGGAGGGGAGATCGGCCATCGTCGGGTCGGACTGCGACGCCCGGTTCCGTGCATCTGTGCCAGTCAAATGTCAGTGGCTTGTGATACTGAACGCTTGGCTGGAACATTGAGTGCCGTAATCGCCTCAATGTCTTGATTGGCAAGGGTTTGGCGCATGCTGGCGGCGTTGGGACCAATGTCGTGCTTGCATCGTTCGGGCGCCAACCCCATAAATCGGGCGTGGCCGCCGTAGTGGCTGCCTAACGCATACATCTGGAGTCCGCATGTCCGACCGTACCGAACACGAAATCCTGCAACTGCCGGTGCTGCCGCTGCGCGACGTGGTCGTGTTTCCGCACATGGTGATCCCGCTGTTCGTCGGCCGCGACAAGTCGATCCGCGCCCTCGATCTGGCGATGGAATCCGATAAGCGCATCCTGCTGGTCGCGCAGAAATCCGCCGAGACCGACGATCCGGTCGCCGAGGATCTGTACGAGATCGGCACGCTCGCGCAGGTGCTGCAGTTGCTCAAGTTGCCCGACGGCACCATCAAGGTCCTCGTCGAAGGCGTGTCGCGGGTCAAGGTCGGCGACGTCCTCGAACGCGACGGCGCGCTGTCCGGCCAGGCCGACGTGGTCGAGCCGGTGATCGACCGCGAAGAGCGCGAAGTCGAGGCGATCGCGCGCTCGCTGATGGGCTTGTTCGAGCAGTACGTCAAGACCAACCGCAAGCTGCCGCCGGAGCTGATGCAGACCCTGGCCGGCATCGACGAACCCGGCCGTCTCGCCGACACCGTCGCCGCCCACCTGGGCGTGCGCATCGGCGACAAGCAGAAGCTGCTCGAGACCCACGCCATCGGCGCGCGCCTGGAACAGCTGGTCGGCCTGGTCGACGGCGAAATCGACGTGCAGCAGTTGGAGAAGCGCATCCGCGGCCGGGTCAAGTCGCAGATGGAGAAGAGCCAGCGCGAGTACTACCTCAACGAGCAGATGAAGGCGATCCAGAAGGAGCTCGGCGAGATCGACGATGCGCCCAACGACGTCGACGAGCTCGCGCGCAAGATCGCCGAGGCCGGCATGCCCAAGCCGGTGGAAACCAAGGCCAAGGCCGAGCTCAACAAGCTCAAGCAGATGTCGCCGATGTCGGCCGAGGCCGCGGTCGTGCGCAACTATCTCGACTGGCTGCTCGGCGTGCCGTGGAAGAAGCGCAGCAAGATCCGCAAGGACCTCAAGGCCGCGCAGGACGTCCTCGACGCCGACCACTTCGGTCTGGAAAAGGTCAAGGAGCGCATCCTCGAATACCTCGCCGTGCAGACGCGGGTGAAGAACATGAAGGGCGCGATCCTGTGTCTGGTCGGTCCGCCGGGCGTGGGCAAGACCTCGCTGGGGCAGAGCATCGCCAAGGCCACCAACCGCAAGTTCGTGCGCATGTCGCTCGGCGGCGTGCGCGACGAGGCCGAGATCCGCGGCCACCGACGCACCTACGTCGGTTCGATGCCGGGCCGCATCGTCCAGAACCTCAACAAGGTCGGCAGCAAGAACCCGCTGTTCGTGCTCGACGAAATCGACAAGATGTCGATGGATTTCCGTGGCGACCCGTCTTCGGCATTGCTGGAAGTGCTCGATCCGGAACAGAACAATTCCTTCAACGATCACTACCTCGAAGTCGACCTCGACCTCAGCGAAGTGATGTTCGTGGCGACCTCCAACTCGCTCAACATTCCCGGCCCGCTGCTGGACCGCATGGAAGTGATCCGGATCCCGGGTTACACCGAGGAAGAGAAGCTCAACATCGCCATGCGCTATCTGCTGCCCAAGCAGATCAAGGCCAATGGTTTGAAGGTCGAGGAAATCAAGATCGCCGAATCGGCGGTGCGCGACATCGTGCGTTACTACACGCGCGAATCCGGCGTGCGCAACCTCGAGCGCGAGATCTCCAAGATCTGCCGCAAGGTGGTCAAGGAAATCGCCCTGGCCGGTCCGAAGCTCAAGAAGGACAAGGACGGCGCGATGAGCGTCGGTTCGAAGAATCTCGAGAAATACCTGGGCGTGCGCCGTTTCGATTTCGGCCGCGCCGAAGAGCAGAACGAGATCGGCCTGGTCACCGGCCTGGCCTGGACCGAAGTCGGCGGCGACCTGCTCCAGGTCGAAGCGACCCTGGTGCCGGGCAAGGGTCAGTTGATCCTGACCGGCCAGCTCGGCGACGTCATGAAGGAATCCGCATCGGCGGCTTTGTCGGTGGTGCGTTCGCGCGCCGAACGGCTCGGCATCGATGTCGAGTTCCTGCAGAAACACGACGTGCACGTGCACGTGCCCGAAGGCGCGACGCCGAAGGACGGCCCGAGCGCGGGCATCGGCATCGCCACCGCATTGGTGTCGATGTTGACCAAGAACGCGGTCAAGGCCGACGTCGCGATGACCGGCGAAATCACCTTGCGCGGACGCGTGCTGCCGATCGGCGGGCTCAAGGAAAAACTGCTCGCGGCGCTGCGCGGTGGCATCCGCACCGTGATCATTCCCGAGGAGAACCGCAAGGATCTTTCCGACCTGCCCAAGAGCGTGATGCAGGGCCTCAAGATCGTGCCGGCGCGTTGGATCGACGAGGTGCTCGACCTCGCGCTGGAACGTCCCATCGCACCGACGCCGCCCTCCGGCGAGGGCGAGCTGCCGGTGCGCGACGGCGGCAAGACGGCTGCGCAGCCCGACGTCAAGCATTAAGTCGGGCCGTCGGTCGGAAACCCGAAAAAAGCGCTGAAAGCCGCGTCGCTGCTAGCTTTCACGCTTGCGCCCCCAAAATGCCGCTGGTATAACGACCGCAACCGCGCTGCAGGAAATCCTGCTTCTGCAGCGCGGCACGCTTGATCGGGACGTACGCCTGCTGGCGTAGATCCGATTCTCAGAACACGCGGTCCAATCCGCACAGGAGTCAAGAAAATAATGAACAAGGCCGATCTCGTAGGGGCAGTTGCCGAAACCGCCGAGCTGTCGAAGACCGACGCTACCGCCGCCGTCGATGCATTGATCGACGTCGTCACCAAGGCGCTCAAGAAGGGCGACACTGTTACGCTCGTAGGCTTCGGTACCTTCCAGGTGCGCGCGCGCGCCGCCCGCCAGGGTCGCAATCCGAAGACCGGCGAAACGATCAAGATCGCAGCGTCGAAGAATCCTTCCTTCAAGGCTGGCAAGGCGCTGAAGGATGCTGTAAACTAAGCAGCTCGCCGGCGGTGCCTGGGGCATCGCCAAGCAGAATCCGATGCACTCGGGTGCTTAGCTCAGCGGTAGAGCGTCTCCTTTACACGGAGAGGGTCGGGGGTTCGAAACCCTCAGCACCCACCAGTCTCGCTGGTCTTTCTGCCAAGACGTCATCCGAAAGATGAAGTCAGGCAAGACACACGAGTCAGGATTCGGTTGAAAGAGTTCAAAACGCGGAGTGGTAGTTCAGTCGGTTAGAATGCTGGCCTGTCACGCCGGAGGTCGCGGGTTCGAGTCCCGTCCACTCCGCCAGTTTTGCCAAAGGCGCCGGGAACGGCGCCTTTGTTTTATATAAGTGAGAGCATTCGTTTTTTGCGCGATCGCGGCGCGGCGGATGCGGAAGTTTCAAAACGCGGAGTGGTAGTTCAGTCGGTTAGAATGCTGGCCTGTCACGCCGGAGGTCGCGGGTTCGAGTCCCGTCCACTCCGCCAGTTTTGCGAAGGCGCCGGAAACGGCGCCTTTTTTTATGCCTGCGATTCGGGCGCAGCCTGCGGCCGCGCCCCCCCGCCGGCCTCGCCGCCACAGCCACGGCCACGGCCGGCATCCGCCGTCGTCCTGCAGCAGGTCGGCCCGCAGCGGGGCCCGCCTGCAGCGGAACCGCTCGCGCAGCCGCCGTTTTTCGCGCCGCAGCATCCGGCCCGGCCCGTCCGCAGCCCGTCCGCCGGCCCCGGCCGTCCGCCCGGAATGGGACCGTCGTCGCCCCATCCGCCTGGGGACCGGAACCGCGCTAAACTGTCCGGCTTACGACTGAACGCGACTCGGACATGCTGCAGACACTTCGCGACAAGACCTCGGGCTGGATCGCCACCGTGATCCTCGGCTTGCTGATCATTCCCTTCGCCTTCGTCGGCATCGAGCAATACCTCGTGCAGCGCGTCGACAGCTCGGTCGCGCGGATCGACATGGCCCCGTCGTGGTGGCGTTCGGCGCCGTCGTGGTGGCCGGCCTCGATGCTGTGGAAGCACGAGTCGATCGACGCACAGGAATTCAATACGCGCTTCCAGCAAGAACGCGATCGCCGCCGCGCCGCCGAAGGCGAAGCCTTCGATGCGCGCGAGTTCGAGAAGCCCGAGAGCAAGCGCGCGATACTGGAAACGCTGATCGACGAGCGCGTGCGCAAGCTCGCCGCCGAAGTCGACGGCCTGGCGGTCAGCGATGCGCTGGTCATCAAGACCATCCAGGCGGTCCCGGAATTCCAGGACAGCACCGGCAAGTTCAACCAGGAGCGCTACGTGCTCGGCCTGCAGATGCGCCAGCCGGCGCAGACGCCGACCGAGTTCGAGCAGTTCGTGCGCGCCCGCCTCATGGAAACCCTGCTGACCGGCGGTATCGGCCAGAGCAACTTCCTTACCCACGCCGAAATCGACCGCCTGATCAAGCTCATGGGCGAACGCCGCGACGTCAGCCTGGTGATGCTGCCGCCGCCGACCCCGGACACCGCCGAGGTCAGCGCCGCCGACATCCAGAAGTGGTACGACGGCCACGCCAAGGATTTCCGCGCGCCCGAGAGCGTCAACCTCGAATACGTCGAGATCAACGGCGCGACCCTGCCGCCGCCGCCGCTGCCGACCGAGAAGGCGCTGCAGGACCGTTACGAGGCTGAGAAGAGCCGCTTCATCGCCCAGGAACAGCGCCTGATCTCGCACATCCAGGTCAACGTCGCCTCCGGCTCCGATGCCGCGGCGCAGAAGGCCGCCGAGCAGAAGGCCGCGCAGCTCGCGACGCAGGCCAAGGCCGCCGGCGCCGATTTCGCCGCGATCGCCCGCGCCAACAGCGACGACCTCGGCTCCAAGGCCGCCGGCGGCGAGCTGGGCTGGGTCAGCAAGGGCGACATCCCGGGCGCGTTCGAAGACGCCGCGTTCAAGCTCAAGGTCGGCGAGATCAGTGCGCCGGTGAAGGACGACAGCGGCTGGCACGTGATCGTGGTGCGCGAGGTCAAGAGCGGCGAGCAACAGCCGTTCGCGCTGGTCCGCGACGCGCTGCTGCGCGAAGAGACCGAAACCAGCCGCGAGCGCAACTTCAACGACTTCTCGGCCAAGCTGGTCGACCTGGTCTACAAGAACCCGACCTCGCTCGACGGTCCGGCCAAGGCGATGAACCTGCCGGTGCAGAAGGTCGGCCCGGTCACCCGCGATGCCGCGGCCAACGGCCAGGGCATCGGCGCCCACCCGGCGGTGATCCGCGCCGCGTTCTCGGATGCGCGCCTGCAGGACAACACGGTCAGCGATCCGATCGAGATCGGCCAGGAGCACAGCGTGCTGATCCGCGTCGTCTCGCATACGCCGGAACGCGCGCTGCCGCTGGCCCAGGTCCGCGACAAGGTGATCGCCGCGGTGCGCACCGATCGCGGCATCAAGGCCGCGCAGAAGGAAGCCGATGCGCTGGTCGCGCGCATCAACGGCGGCGAAGCGATCGCCGCGGTGGCCGCTTCCAAGCAGCTGACGGCCCCGGAAACGATCCCGGACGTCGCCCGCGGCATGCCGCTGCCGACCCCGGAAGTCAGCGAAGCGATCTTCGCCCTCAAGGCGCCGGCCGAAGGCAAGGTCGCCGCCGGCAAGTCGGCGCTCGCCGACGGCCGCGTGGTCCTGTTCGCGGTCAACAAGGTCAAGCCGGGCAGCAAGTCGGAAATCCCGGCCGCCCAGCTCGACATGCTGCGCACGCAGATCTCGCAGATGGGCGGTTACGAAGAAAGCCGCGAACTGACCACGGCGCTGCGCAAGCGCGTGCAGATCAAGGTGATCGAAGAAAACCTGCGCTGATCCTTGGCGCTGCGGAAACTCGAAGGCCCGGCATTGCCGGGCCTTCTTTATTTGCGGCCGAGTTTGCGACCGACCGGATTCGCTATCGCCGGGCCGCGCATCGCGACGCCGGTGCACGGCGCCGCGATGCGCGCAGGGCTGTTAGCCCACGCTCACAAGGGACCGCGTTCCCAGGGGCCGGTGATCGCGAAGGTGATGCCCGGCGACTGCATGTTGACGAACAAGGTGCGCGCGGCCGGGTCCCAGCAGGCGCCGCAGAATTCGCTGTCGCGGTAATCGCCTTCGGCGACGTGCTTGCCGGCGTTGGCGATCTGGGTCGAGGTCAGCTCGGCGTTGTTCTTGCACAGATAGAACGATTCGCCGCCGCGGGTCAGACCGACCAGGCGCGTGCCCGGGCCGTACTCGTCGGGGCTGCCGGCCGGCGCCGCATCCGGGTCTTCGCACAGCACCACGCCACCGCGCGCGTTGACGGTGATGTTGTCGGGATTGTGCGCGGCGAGCTGGTGGCTGCTGACGAACAGCGCGCGCATGCGCTGGGTGAACAGGTCCAGCACCCACACCGCGCCGTTGCCGCGTCCCTTGCGGCCCTGGGCGTCGGTGCCGTTGCTGGTGTCGACGATGAACAACTTGCCGTAGCTGTACCAGATGCCTTCGCCGCGGCTCATGCGCAGGCCGCCTTCGCTCCAGGCCTGGGCGAACGGGCCGCTGAGGGTGTCGCCGGCGCCGATGTCGGGGAAACCGCTCGGTGCGGCGATCGAGTCCAAATCCGGATCCGGGATGTCGACCCATTCGAGTTGGTATTCGGCGCCGATACTGACGGCGGTGAGGTCGGCGTTGGGCTTGCCGCGCACACGCGCGGCCTGCAGGCGGCCGCCGTGTTCGAGCGAGCCGTGGCAGCCGGCGCGGCGGTTCGGAATGAAGCGATAGAAGCCGGACTTGTTGCGGTCGTCTTCGGTCAGATAGACGATGCCGGTGCGCGGATCGATCGCCACCGCCTCGTGGCTGAAGCGGCCCATCTCGACGATCGGGCGGCCGCTGGTGCGTTCGCTGCGCGGGTCGACCTCGAACACGTAGCCGTGCTTGTGGCCGGTGCTGGAGACCGCGTTGCTCTTGATCTCCTCGCAGCTCAGCCAGGTGCCCCACGGGGTCGGGCCGCCGGCGCAATTGACCAGGGTGCCGCCGAGGCTCGGTTCGACGCCGCGCCATTCGTCGCCGTGGCGGCCTTCGCCGGAGCGATAGCGCAAGGTGGTGGTGCCGCCGCCGGGCTGGCCGCCGCTGACGGTGCCGGTGTCGTACATGCCCGGCGCGCGGATCGGGGTGGAGCCGGCGCCGCGTTCGTGGTTGCGGATCAGGATCAGTTCGCTGCGGCCGTGGCCGCGGCCGTGCGGATGCTGGCCGCCGCGATGCGTGGCGACCACGGCCATGCCGTCGTGACGGTCCGGGCAGACCTGGCCATCGTCCATGCGGTCGCCGCTCCAGGCGAACGAGCGATAGCTGAAGCCGCGCGGCAACTGCAGCAAGGGCAGGCCGGTGCTGAGGTCGGCGACCGGCGCCAGCGCGCCGTAGCGGCTCGGGACGGGGGAAAGCCGGGTCGGATCGGTCGCAGCGGCGGCCTGACGCGTGTACAGCGCGCTCAGACTGCCCATCGCGCCGATCGCCATGGCGGCGGCGCTGCTCTTGATGACCTGGCGGCGGGAGGGATCGAAAGCATCCATCGTAGAAACTCCTGCGGGGCTGGGGTGGGGCGGGGGAACCCTGCACGCTAGCCCGGTGCGGTAACCGGAATATGACAATGCCGCTGCGACCCCGGCGGGGCCGCGCACGCTTGGCTACCATGCGCGCATGAAAAGCAGACTGATCGCCGTCGGCGAACGAGCGCCGCGCTGGGTCGCGGAAGGATTCGGCGAGTACCAGAAACGTCTTTCGCATTGGTTGCCGCTGGACTTGGTCGAGATCGAGCCGGGCCTGCGCGGCAAGGGCCGCGATGCCGTGCGTGCGACCCAGGACGAAGGCGCGCGGGTGATCGCCGCGCTGCCGAAGAACGCCTGCGTGGTCGCATTGGAAGGGCGCGGGCGCCTGTGGACCTCGGAGCAACTCGCGCAGCGGCTGGAGCATTGGCGCGGCCAGGGCCGCGACCTGGCGTTCCTGATCGGCGGCCCGGAAGGGCATGCGCCCGAGGTGCTGGCGCGCGCCGACGAACAATGGTCGCTGGGGCCGCTGACCTTGCCGCATATGCTGGTGCGGCTGGTCGCCGCCGAGCAGTTGTACCGGGCCGCCGCGCTGTTGGCGAACCATCCTTATCACCGCGCCTGAGCGGTGGGTTCGATCGCGGGCCGTTGCGGCCGGATCATTTCATCGAGGGCGCGCCTGGCCCCGGATCAACCGACGGCTCGCGCAACAAAGCTTGCGCGCAAAAAAAGCCCGGGCGATGAGCCCGGGCTTCGGTTCGGCGCGTCGTTCGAGAATTATTGATCCAGCTTGAACTCGATCGGCACGCGGCCGCGCGCCTGCACCGGTTGGCCGTTGCTCATCGCCGGCTGGAAGGTCCAGCGGTTCAGCACGACCTTGCGCGCGGCCTGGTCGAGCAGGCGATGGCCGCTGCTGCGCACGATGCTGACGTCGATCGGCTTGCCGTCGATGCCGACCAGGATCTCCAGCTCGACCACCCCGGTCAGGCCTTCGCGCACCGCCTGCGGCGGATAGCTCGGCGGCGGGTTCTTCAGGCTTTGCAGGACCGCGCCGGTCAGGGTCTGCGGCCCCAGGTCGATCTGCGGCGTGGCCCGGGCGACGGTCTCGGCGCCGGCGAAGTCGAGCGGCTGCGGGTCGGGGTTGTCGACCACGACCGGCGGGGCTTCGACCGGCTGGACCTGCGGCTGGGGCTGGACGATGGGTTGCTGCTGCTGTGGCCTCCGGACGACCTCGACCAGTCTCGGCGGCGGCGGCGGTTCGACGCGCTGGGTAGGCCTGGGAATGAATTCCGGGATCACCGGTTCTTCGGGCGACACCAGCAAACGCGGCGCGCTCAGCGGGACCAGCATCAACATCAGCATCGCCGCGTTGAAGGCGATGGCGCCGGCGTTGGCGGCGATGCGGGTGCCGTCCAATGGCGTGTGGGAGTGAGAGGGAATCGCGCGAACCATGAGCTACCTCCTTGGCTTGTCTGACATCACTGACAACGTTCGGATACCGCCGGCGGGGTTGAGCTTGAAACCGATGTCGCGTCACAAAAATGCGCCGGCCGATTTGCGGATGCAAGCGCTTCTCGTTTGCGACTTTGGTCGGCCTGCGGCGCACTCGACGGCCACCGGCGACACCCGCAGACGAGGGCGGTGCTTGAAAAATCGCCGGGTTTTTTCGCTTCGGCGCAGCGTTCGCCGCGCCGGCCCGCGGCCCACCCGCGAACGATGGATGCTGAATGGACGGCAACGTCGCCGTGGCGGGCATGCGCTTGGCCACTTGCCGGCCTGCATTCGTCGATGCCGCCGCGCGCAAGAAACAAGAAGGCCCGCTTGCGCGGGCCTTCCTGGTGTCTACGGCTCGGGAGCCCGGCTCAACGGTCGGTCGGGTCCGGGCCGCTCTCGGGTTCGCGCTGCAGCCCGCCCTCGTCTGGGTTCGGCGGCTTGCGCGGATGCGGCTGGCGCGCGTCGTCGGGATTGCGCGGCTGCGGTTCCGGGTAGCCGGGGGAGCGGCCCGGCTTCGGATCCGGCGCCGGCGGCGCGGTCTTGGTCGGGCCGGCCATGCTTACTTGCCCAGCTCGAAGACGACGTCGAGGGTCATCGACAAGGCGTTCTCGCCCGGCGCGATCGGCGTGTCGGCCGACGCCTTTTCCATCCGGCCCATGGCCATCATCGGCATCGGCATCGGCGGTCCGAAGCGCCCGCTCTCGCTGACGCTGACGATGCGGCGGACCTTCATGCCCAGGGTCTTGGCGTACATCTCGGCGCGGGCCTGGGCCTTCTCGATGGCGCTGCGGCGGGCTTCGTCGTAGGCGACGTCCTTTTCCTTGTCGTCGATATCGAAGCTGGGGCCGTTGATCTGGTTGGCGCCGGTGGCGACCAGGGCGTCGAGGATCTTGCCGAGCTTGGACAGGTCGCGCACGACGATGTTGACGTTGTTGTTGGCCTGGTAGCCGGTGATGACCGGCGGCTGGTTCTCGGCGTAGCGGTACTGCGGGTTGAGGTTGATGCCGCCGGTTTGGACGTCGCGGTCGGCGATGCCGGCGGCCTTGATCGCGGCCACGACCTTGCTCATCTGCTCGGCGTTGGCGCGCATCGCGGCATTGGCGTCGGCGGCCTGGGTGACCACGCCGGTCGACAAGGTGGCGATGTTCGGCGTGCGGCGCGCCTCGGCCTGGGCCGACACCGACAGCAGGGTGCCGTCGCTGGCGACGTAGGCGGGCGCGGTCTGGGCTTGGGCGGTCATGGCGGTTGCGGCTCCGAAGGCGAGGAAAGCGGCGAGCGCCAGCGGGCGCAACGAAAGGCGGGCGAAAGACTGTGGCGACGACCGGGTCATGTGGTGCTCCTTGAAGGACGAGGGGTAGGGTCTTGCTGAACTGGTGAACGAACCGTGATTCGTTACGGGGTTTGCGCGGCTCGTCGTCGGCTGGCGCTCAGTCAGCGCGGGTTATGCTTTCCGTATGCTCTATCTTGCCTCCAAGTCGCCGCGGCGACGCGAATTGCTGACCCGCCTCGGCCTGGAATTCGGCGTACTCGATCTCGACGTGCCCGAACACCGCCAGCCCAACGAACCGGCGCAGGAGTACGTCCGCCGGGTCGCCCGCGAGAAAGCCGGCGCCGGCCTGTTGCAGGTGCTCGGCAATCCGACCGCGCTGGTGCTGGGGTCCGACACCGAGGTCGTGCTCGACGACGAGGTGTTCGGCAAGCCGCGCGATGCCGACGATGCCGCGGCGATGCTGCGCAAGCTGTCGGGGCGCACCCACCAGGTGATTTCGGCGGTGTCGCTGGTCTCGCGCTCGCGCGAGGCGCAGGCGCTGTCGGTCTCGCAGGTCAGCTTCGCCGAGCTCGATGAGGCGACGATCGCGCGTTATGTCGCCAGCGGCGAGCCCGAGGGCAAGGCCGGCGCCTATGCGATCCAGGGCGGCGCCGAGGTCTTCGTACGGCATCTGGCCGGCAGTTATTCGGGGGTGATGGGGTTGCCGCTGCACGAGACGGCGCGGCTGCTGCGGGAGTTCGGCGTCGGCGGCTAGGCCGCCGCGCTTACGTTCGACCGCGCTGCACCGCGTTCTTTCCATCCGACGTTCGCCTGACTTGGGACCCACCCTGCCTCATGACTGAAGAAATCCTGGTCAACGTCACTCCGCGCGAAACCCGCGTCGCCGTCGTCGAGAACGGCATGCTGCAGGAGCTGCACATCGAGCGCGGCTGGCGCCGCGGCGTGGTCGGCAACATCTACAAGGGCAAGGTCCAGCGGGTGATGCCGGGCATGCAGGCGGCGTTCGTCGAGATCGGCCTGGAGCGCGCGGCGTTCCTGCACGCGGCCGACATCGTCAAGCACAACCCGGTCGGCGAAGGCGAGGGCGACGAAGCGCCGCTGCCGCCGACGCCGACCCGGCCGATCGCCGAGTTGCTGCGCGAAGGCCAGGAAATCATCGTCCAGGTGGTCAAGGACCCGATCGGCAGCAAGGGCGCGCGCCTGACCACCCAGCTCAGTATTCCCTCGCGTTATCTGGTGCTGCTGCCGCGCACCCGCGTGGTCGGGGTGTCGGCGCGGATCGAGGACGAGGGCGAGCGTGCGCGGCTGAAGTCGCTGGTCACGACCCTGGCCCCGGCCGGCGACAACCACGGCTACATCGTGCGCACCAATGCCGAGAGCCAGCCCGAGGAAGCCCTGGCCGAGGACATCGGCTATCTGAGCCGGGCCTGGGCCCTGATCGCCGAGAAATCGCAGAGCTCGAAAGTCGGCGAACGCGTTTACGAAGACCTGAGCCTGCCGCTGCGCGCGGTGCGCGACCTGATCCGCCGCGACGTCGAGAAGGTCAAGGTCGACTCGCGCGAGACCTGCGAGCGCCTGCGCAGCTTCGCCGCGCAGTACATGCCGGGGCTGGCCGAGAAGATCGAGCACTACACCGGCGCGCGGCCGATCTTCGACCTGTACGGGGTCGAGGACGAGATCCAGCGCGCGCTCGACAAGGAAGTGCCGCTGAAGTCCGGCGGCTATCTGGTCATCGACCAGACCGAGGCGATGACGACGATCGACGTCAACACCGGTTCCTTCCTGGGTCAACGCAATCTCGAGGAGACCGTTTACCGGACCAATCTCGAGGCGGCGCAGTCGGTCGCCCGGCAACTGCGGCTGCGCAACCTGGGCGGCATCATCATCATCGACTTCATCGACATGACCGACCTGGAGCATCGCCGCCAGGTGCTGCGCCAGTTGGAAAAGGCGCTGACCCGCGATCACGCCAAGACCACGGTCTACGAATTCTCGCCGCTGGGCCTGGTGGAGATGACCCGCAAGCGCACCACCGAGAGCCTGGAACGCCAGCTCAGCGAGGCCTGCCACGAATGCGGCGGCCGCGGCACCTTGAAGACGCCGGAGACGGTGACCTACGAGATCTTCCGCGAGATCGTCCGCCAGGTGCGCCAGTTCGATGCCGCGCGTTTGCTGGTCATCGCATCGCCGAAGGTGGTCGCGCGGATCACCGACGAAGAATCGGCGGCGGTGGCGGAGCTGGAGGAATTCCTCGGCAAGTCGATCCGCTTCCAGGCCGAGGACCAGTACGCGCAGGAGCAGTTCGATGTGGTTTTGCTCTGAAGCCGGGAATCGGGAATCGGGATTCGGGATTCGTAACAGCGAAGCCCGGCTTTTGATTTTCCGATTCCCGAATCCCCATTCCCGATTCCCGTCGGGCGCGCGCGGAGCGCGGGCCTGATGCCTACCCCGCTGCGCCGCCGCTTGCGCATGGCCCGTCGTGGCGCCTTCTATGGCGTCGCGATCGTGCTCGTGCTGGTGGCGGTGCTGTTGGGTGCGGCGAGCCAGGTCCTGCCCTTGGCCGAAAGCCATCCGGACCGCGTCGCGGCCTGGTTGAGCCAGCGCGCCGGGCGGCCGGTGGCGTTCGACAAGGTCGAGACGCAGTGGACGCGGCGCGGCCCCTTGCTGCGCCTGGATGGATTACGCATCGGCGAGGGCAGCCAGGCCTTCACCATCGGCGATGCCGAAATGCTGGTCTCGGTGTACGCCGGGCTGCTGCCGGGGCAATCGTTCTCGGAACTGCGCCTCAAGGGCCTCGACCTGACCCTGGAGCGCAGCGACGACGGCCGTTGGAAAGTGCGCGGTCTGCCCGGCCAGCAGGACACGCGCCAGCGCGATCCGCTGTCGGCGCTCGAAGGCCTGGGCGAACTGCAGGTCATCGATGGCCGGCTTGCGGTGATCGCGCCTTCGCTCGGCATCGATGCGCGGGTGCCGAAGATCGACCTGCGTCTGCGCGTCGACGGCAAGCGCGTGCGCGCCGGCGTCCGCGCCTGGCCTACGGTCGGCGTGGCCGGTGCGCCGTCGACGCCGCTCGATGCGGTGGTGGACTTCGATCGCGAGCGCGGCGACGGCCGCGCCTATGCCGGCGCCACCCGCGCCGACCTGACCGGCTGGTCGCCCTTGCTCAAGCTCGCCGGCATCCGGGTCGAGTCGGGCCAGGGCCGGGCCGAGGCCTGGGCGGAACTGCGCGACCACCGCGTCGCTTCGGTGACGGTGTCGGCTGCGCTCGACCGCGTCGGTCTGCGCGCCGAGCGTGCACAGCCAGGGACGAACACGGCTGCGGCCGCGGCACGCGTCGATTTCGAACACGTCGAAACCTTGTCGCACTGGCGCCTGGCCGATCACGGTTGGCGTTTCGACGCTTCCAAGCTGCGCATCGGCAGCGGCGAGGAAGTGCAGAAGCTCGACGGCCTCGCAGTCGCCGGCGGCGAGCATTACGCGCTGCGCGCCGAACGCATCGATGCCGGCCCGTTGATCGCGGTGGCCGCGCTCAGCGACGCCTTGCCGGAACGCTTGCGCAACTGGTTCGAAACCGCCAAGCCGCGGGCGTCGCTGCGTAATATCGCGCTCAACGGCCGCCGCGGCGGCCCGATGTTCGCGAGCGCGAGAATCGAAGCGCTCGGCTTCGACGCGGTCGGCGATGCGCCGGGTTTGCAGGGCCTGGCCGGCGGTTTCGAGGGCGATGCCGATGGTTTCACCCTCGACCTCGACGAAAACTCACCGATGCGCTTCGACTGGCCGCGCGGTTTCGGCGTGCCGCATACGGTCAAGCTACAGGGCCGCGTCGGCGGCTGGCGCGAAGGCGCGGGCTGGCGCGTGGGCACCACCGCGTTGCGCGTACGCGGCGACGATTTCGGTGTCAGCGCGCGCGGCGGTCTGTGGTGGCAGGGCGACGGCACGCGGCCGTGGATCGATATCGCCGCCGACATCGACCCGACCCAGGTTCCGGTCGCCAAGGGCTTCTGGATCCGCAACCGCATGTCGGCCAAGTTGGTGAACTGGCTCGACACCGCCCTGGTCGGCGGGCGCCTGAACAATGCGCGCGCGGTGATATCCGGCGACCTCGACGATTGGCCGTTCAATCGCAATAACGGCCTGTTCGAAGCCAGTGCCCGTCTCGACGATGCGGTGGTGAAGTTCCAGCCGGAATGGCCGGCGGTCGAAGGCCTGGACGCCGAGGTGCGTTTCGTCGCCGACGGCTTCAGCGTCGAAGGCAGCGGCCGCATCGCCGGTGTCGGCGTGCGCAAGGTCGGCGCCGGAATCGATCACTACAAGGACGGCCATCTGCGCGTGCAGGCCGAAGCCGCGGCGGATGCGGCGCAGTTGCAGGCGCTGCTCAAGCAAAGCCCGCTGCGCAAGGACCACGCCGACACGCTCGACAATCTGCGCGCCAGCGGCCCGGCGCGGGTCGGGTTCGAGATGCAGATGCCCTTGCAGCCGAACAGCATCACCCGCATCGCCGGCACGGTCGACCTGGACAACGCCAAGCTCGCCGATCCGCGCTGGAAGATCGCCTTCGAACAAGTACGCGGCCATGCCGAGTACGGCCGCGGCGGTTTCCGCGCCGAGGATCTCGCGGTGATGCACGAAGGCGCGCCGGGCAAGCTGTCGCTGCGCGCGGGCGACGAGTTCGTGCGCGATCGCGGCAACGTGTTCGAGGCCGGGCTCGATGTCGTGTCCGGCGCCGACGAGTTGATCGGGCGCGGTCCGGACGAGTTGGCCTGGTTGAAGTCCTATCTCGACGGGCGTTCGCTGTGGACGGTCGGGATTTCGATTCCAAGGGCTGCTCATGCCGCTCATGCCGCCGGCACGACGCCGAGGCCCGGCGTGTCCGCGCCGACGCCGACTCTGTTGCGTTTGCAGTCGAATTTGGTCGGTACCGCGCTGACTTTGCCGCCGCCGCTCGACAAGGCCGCCGCGGCGAGTCTGCCGGCGACCATCGAAACTCCGTTGCCGCTCGGCAGCGGCGATGTGCGCGTCGGCCTCGGCAACGTCCTGGCCTTGCGCGCACGCAGCGCCGCCGGCAAGACCGGCGTGCGCGTCGTGCTCGGTGCGAACCGCGTCGACGAAGCGCCGCCGGCCAGCGGCCTGATCGCCACCGGCCGCGCCGCGACGCTCGAGGCGATCGACTGGATCGCGATCGCGCATGGCGGCGGCAGCGGCGACGGCCTTGCGCTGCAGCGCATCGACGTCACCGCGCAGCATCTGCAATTGCTCGGCGGCAGTTTCCCCAACACGCGCGTGATCGTCGCGCCGGCGCCGCGCGGCGCGACCGCGGTGCGCGCCGAGGGCGCGGCGCTCGAAGGCGCGCTGCTGATTCCGGGCGGCGAGGGCGGCACCATCGCCGGGCGTTTCGCCCGCGTGCACTGGCGCACGCCGACCACGTCGCCATCGACGTCGGCGCCCGCGAGTGCGGCCGCAACCAACGCGACCGCCACGGCCGGCAGTGCGCCGGCGAGCGCGGCCGCGAACGCGGCGGCCGGCGGCGCCAACGCCATCGACCCGGCGAAGATCCCCGCGCTCGCGCTCGACATCACCGAACTGCGGGTCGGCGACGCCGCGCTCGGCAAGGCGATGATACGCACGCGGCCGACACCGGCCGGCCTGCGCATCGAACAACTGAGCACGCGCGCCGACAAACAGTCGCTCGACATCAGCGGCGACTGGACCGGCCGCGGCGCGGCGGCGCGCACCCATTTGAACGTCGCCCTCGACAGCGGCGACGTCGGCGCGTTGCTCGGCGGTTTCGGTTTCGCCGGCCAGATCGGTGGCGGCAAGGCCAAGGCCAAGCTCGATGCGGGTTGGCCGGGCAGCCCGGCGGCGTTCGCGCTGGGTTCGCTCGAAGGCAGCCTGAGCCTGGAGGCGCGTAACGGCCGCCTGATCGAGGTCGAGCCCGGCGCCGGCCGCGTGCTCGGCCTGCTCAGCATCGCCCAGTTGCCGCGCCGCCTGACCCTCGACTTCCGCGACCTGTTCTCGAAAGGCTTCGCCTTCGATCGCATCGACGGCACTGTGCGCTTCGGCAACGGCACCGCGCGCAGCGACAATCTGGTGATCGACGGTCCGGCCGCGGCGATCGCCATCCGCGGTGCGGCGGATCTGCGCGCGCAGCGCTACGACCAGACCATCGAAGTGCGGCCCAAGGCGGCCAATCTGCTGACCGCGTTCGGCGCGCTCGCGGCCGGCCCGGTCGGCGCGGCGATCGGTGCGGCGGCGAACGCGGTGCTGCAGAAACCGCTCGGCAGCCTGGCCTCGAAGACCTACCGGGTCACCGGGCCGTGGAAAGAGCCGAAGGTCGAGGTGGTGACGCGCGAGCAGACGCGTTTGACGCCGCCGGTCGCGCCGCCCGTCGCGCCACCGCCGGGCTGAACGGCGATTCACCCCGCACGCCAGCTCCGCCTCGGTTCGGCTGCGGCCCACCGCGCCAGAGCGGGCGATGGCGGGCGAGGGGGGCGAATCGGTTCGGCCCAAACCGGCCGAGCCCCGGCCGCAGCCGCTTGCGGCGGTTGATTGCGCCGGCCGGCGCCACCATTTCGGTTTCGACAACGGGGTTGCGACACGGTTTCCCGCGCCGCACCCGTCCACACTCGTCCGGGTGGCCGCGGACCGCGCCAAACCGCCGCCGCGCCGCCTAAGATGACCCTTCCACGTCCCCATGGTTCCGATATGACCCTTCCCCTGCAGATCGCCGAAAACCGCCTCTTGTTGCCCGCCGGGCTCGATGCCGGCGGCCTGGAGCGCAGCTTCGGCACCTTGCTCGGGCCGGGCATCGATTTCGGAGACCTGTATTTCCAGCATTCGCGCCGCGAGAGCTGGAGCGTCGAGGACGGCATCGTCAAGGACGGTTCGCATTCGATCGAGCAGGGCGTCGGCGTGCGCGCGATCAGCGGCGAGAAGACCGGCTTCGCCTATTCCGACGAGATCAACAGCGAGGCCTTGTTGGCGGCATCGAGGTCTGCGCGCGCGATCGCCCGCGACGGTCATGCGCAATCGGCGAAGACGCTGGTGCGCGGCGGCGGGCGTTCGCTGTACCCGAGCGAAGATCCGATCGACTCGATCGGCAACGAAACCAAGGTCGAGGCGCTGCGCCGTATCGACAAGCTGCTGCGCGCGGCCGACCCGCGGGTCAAGCAGGTCATCGTCAGCCTCAGCGGCGGCATCGACACGATCCTGGTGGCGCGCAGCGACGGTGTGCTCGCCGCCGACGTACGCCCGCTGGTGCGGCTCAACGTGCAGATCATCGTCGAACACAATGGCCGCCGCGAAAGCGGTTATGCCGGCGGCGGCGGCCGCTACAGTTACGCCGAACTGCTCGGCGGCGACAAGCCCGACCGGCTCGCGCGCGAAGCGCTGCGCCAGGCGCTGGTGAACCTGGAGGCGATCGATGCGCCGGCCGGGATCATGCCGGTCGTGCTCGGCCCGGGCTGGCCCGGCGTGTTGCTGCACGAAGCGGTCGGCCACGGCCTGGAAGGCGATTTCAACCGTAAGGGCACCTCGACTTATGCCGGCCGCATGGGCCAGCGCGTGGCCTCGCCCGGCGTGACCATCGTCGACGACGGCACCCTCGACGGCCGCCGCGGTTCGCTCAACATCGACGACGAAGGCACGCCGACCAACTGCACCACCTTGATCGAAGACGGCGTCCTGGTCGGCTACATGCAGGACACCCTCAATGCGCGCTTGATGGGCATGGCGCCGACCGGCAACGGCCGTCGCGAGTCTTTCGCCCATCTGCCGATGCCGCGCATGACCAACACCTACATGCTGGCCGGCCAGCACGATCCCGAAGAGATGATCCGCTCGGTCAAGAAGGGCCTGTACGCGGTCAACTTCGGCGGCGGCCAGGTCGACATCACCAGCGGCAAGTACGTGTTCTCGGCGACCGAGGCCTATCTGATCGAAGACGGCAAGGTCACCGCGCCGGTCAAGGGCGCGACCCTGATCGGCAACGGCCCGGAGACGATGCAGAAGGTGCGCATGATCGGCCACGATCTCGCGCTCGACGAAGGCGTCGGCGTGTGCGGCAAGGACGGGCAGAGCGTGCCGGTCGGCGTCGGCCAGCCCTCGCTGTTGATCGAAGGCCTGACGGTGGGTGGCACCAGCGCGTGATCGCGGCGGCAAGCCATCGTTGCCTTCTCCCGCAGGCAGGAGAAGGCGACGCGGAGCGCCGGATCGCAGTGCGCGACGATAGCCCGAGCCGGATGGCTCGGGCAGCGGGCTTCAACGCCGGCGACGAGCGTCAGTCGTCGGGATGGCCGTCGTCGATGGTTTCGTCGGCCGCATCGGCCGCGGCGCCCGCGCCGAGGATCACCTCGCGCAGTTCGCGATACAGCTCGCGGAACGAATGCGGCGGCTTGTTGCGCTTGCGCTCTTCCAGCGTGTTGCGCGCGAGTTGGCGCAGACGCTGGCGATCGGCCTGCGGGTATTCGTCGAGCAACGCGGCCAGCGCCGTATCGCCTTCGGCGAGCAGGCGTTCGCGCCAGTTCTCGATGCGGTGCATCGCCGCGACCTCGCGCCGCGCCGCTTCGCCGTCCTCGTCGAGGGCATCGCGGATCGCTTCGAGCACCTCGTCGTCCTCGCGCCGCATCTGCTTGGCCAGGAACGCCAACTGGCGCTTGTGGGCGATGTTGGCGGTGATGCGCTTGCAATCGCGGATGTGCGGCAGCAAGGACTCGGGCACCGGCAGCTTGGACAGCTGGGCCTCGGTCAAGGACACCAGTTTCTCGCCCAGGGCCAGCACCTCCAGCGCCTCGCGCCGGTTCTGGCTCCGGCTGGGGCTGAGGAACTCGCCGGTTTCTTCGTCTCTGCCGCGCATCGCAAAACACCTCTCGTACCGTCAAACTGACCTGAATTCCCGCGCCGCCGACGCGCCGCGTACCGCAAGGATAAGACATTGAACGCAGTCGCCCTCATTCCGACCGCTTCGGCCCACACTTTCGCCGACCCCGAGGCGCGCCTGGACCTGCTCGCCGACCTGTCCCAGCGCCTGCTGGCGGCCGCCAAGGCCCGCGGCGCCAGCCAGGCCGAGGTGTCCTGCTCGGAGGAGGCGGGGCTGAACGTGAACGTGCGCATGGGCGAGGTCGAGACGGTCGAGGCCACCCGCGACCGCGGCATTGCCGTCACCGTCTATTTCGGCCAGCGCAAGGGCAGCGCCAGCACCGCCGACCTGCGCGACGAGAGCCTGGAAGCCACGGTCGAGCAGGCCTGCGCGATCGCCCGCTACACCGAGGACGACGAGGCCGCCGGCCTGGCCGATCCGGCCCTGATGGCGAGCGATCTGCGCGATTTCGACAGCTGGCACCCCTGGGCGATCGACGCCGACCACGCCGTCGAGCTGGCCCTGGCCTGCGAAAGCGCCGGCCGCGACTACGACGCGCGGATCGAGAACTCCGACGGCGCCTCGGTGGGCACCGGCGCCAGCCTCGGCGTGTACGCCAACTCGCACGGCTTCGTCGGCCGCGAGCGCAGCACCCAGCACAGTTTCGGCTGCGCGATGATCGCCGGCCGCGGCGACGCCATGCAGCGCGACGGCTGGTACAGCTCGGCCCTGGCCGCCGACGACCTGGAATCGGCCGCCAGCGTCGGCCGCAAGGCCGGCGAGCGCACCATCGCCCGGCTCGCGCCGCGGCAGATCGCCACCGGCGACTACCCGGTGCTGTTCGCGGCCGAAAGCGCGCGCTCGCTGGTCGGTCATCTGCTCAGCGCGATCAGCGGCGGCGCCTTGTACCGCCAGGCCAGCTTCCTGCTCGACAGCGTCGGCGCGCAGTTGTTCCCGTCCTGGTTCCAGATCGAGGAGCAGCCGTTCCTGCATCGCGGCCTGCGTTCGACGTCCTTCGACGCCGAGGGCGTGGCCACGCGCGAATCGGCCATCGTCAGCGGCGGCGTGCTGCAGCGCTACGTGCTCGGCAGCTATTCGGCGCGCAAGCTCGGCCTGCAGACCACGGCCAACGCCGGCGGAGTGCATAACCTGCAGGTCGCGGCGAATGCCGGCGATTTCCCTGCGATGTTGCGCGACATGGGGCGCGGCCTGCTGGTCACAGAATTGATGGGGCAGGGCGTCAACACCGTGACCGGCGATTATTCGCGCGGCGCCGCCGGTTTCTGGGTCGAGAACGGCCAGATCCAGTATCCGGTCGACGGCATCACCATCGCCGGCAATCTGCGCAAGATGTTCGCCGCGGTCGAAGCGGTCGGCAGCGACGTCGATTACCGCTCGCACGTGCGCACCGGTTCGATCCTGGTCGGCCGCATGACCGTCGCCGGCGAATCGGTCGAAGAATGACCCGCGAATGAACTCATGAACATGAGGTCGCGAGAGTGAGATCGGGTTAGCGGAATCGGGATCGCGTCGCCAAAGCGGCCCGATCCTGTCAACGCAAGCGGCATCAGGGCGTTCATCCTGGAACTCCACTCCTGGGAGGCCGCATGAGTGCAAGCAAGGCGACGGCCGCCAATCGTTTCGGGCTCGGCGCCAAGCCGGGCGAACTCGAAGGCAGCGGCGACGGCCGCGAGATTCTGCTCGCGCAACTGCGCGAGCCGCCCCCGCTCGACGAATTTCACGGCCTGCCGAGCAGCGCCGTGACGATGACGCGCGAATACGAACAGCTCAGCGCCGCGCGCGCAGGCCGGGTCAAGGCCGCGCCGCCCGCGGCGATGGGCGATATGCAGCCCGGTTCCTCGATGAGCGCTGCGGATGCGATGGCGTCGGTTCGGCCTGAGGGCAAGGCCGTCGACGTCGACCAAGCCGGCGAACGCGCCGAGCAGATGCGGCGCGACCTGCGCCGTCGCCAGCTCGACGAATTCGCCGCGCGTTATCGCCATGCCTCGCGCACCGACCGGCCCTTCGTCGAACGCCTGACCCAGTTCTGGTCGAATCATTTCGCGGTCTCGATCGACAAGGGCGATACGCGCTTGTATGCCGCGGCGATGGAGCGCGAAGCGATCCGTCCGCACGTGCTGGGCCGGTTCGAGGACATGCTGCTCGCGGTCGAAAGCCATCCGGCGATGCTGCGTTATCTCGACAATTCGATTTCGATCGGCAACGACTCGGCGGCGGCGCAGCGCGCCGAACTGATGCGTCGCGAACGGCGCGGGCTCAACGAGAATCTGGCCCGCGAGATCCTCGAACTGCATACGCTCGGCGTCGACGGCGGTTATCGCCAGGACGACGTGCTCGAGCTGGCGCGTGCGATCACCGGCTGGAGCACCTTCAATTCGCGCGAAGCCAAGGCCGCCGGCGATCGGATTCCCGACCACGCCTTCACCTTTCGCAAGGCCTCGCACGAGCCAGGCGAACGTCGGGTACTCGGCCGCCGTTACGCCGAAGGCGGGGTCGAGCAGGGGCGGGCGGTCCTGGCCGACCTGGCCAAGCATCCGTCCACCGCCCATCACCTGAGTTTCAAGCTCGCGCGCCATTTCGTCGCCGACCAGCCGCCGCCGGCGCTGGTCAAGCGCATGGCCCAGGCTTATCTGAGTCACGACGGCGATCTGCGCGCGCTGTACCGCGCCTTGGTCGAAAGCCAGGAGTCGTGGGCGGACAACGCGCGCAAGTTCAAGACGCCGAACGATTTCGTGGTCTCGGCATTGCGTGCCGGCGAGTTGCCGGTCGGCAACGATGCGCGCGCCCTGATCAATCTGCTGTCGAGCCTCGGCCAGCCGGTGTTCACCCCGCGTTCGCCGGCGGGCTTTCCCGACACCGCCGCCGACTGGAGCAGCCCCGACGGCCTATGGAAACGCATCCAGGCCGCGCAAATGCTCGCCGCGCGCATCGACCCGAAGGCGTCGGCGCCTTACCAATGCGCGGTATCGGTGCTCGGCAACGCCGCGGTCGACGGCGATTTCGCCATCGGCCTGCGTCGCGCCGGTTCCCTGAGGGACGGCTATGCGCTGTTGTTCGCCAGCCCCGCTTTCCAATGGAGGATCTGAGATGGATTCGCAACGCCGAGGTCTGTTGGCTGCATTCGGCGCGAGCGCACTGCTGACCCTGTTCCCGAACGCGTCGCGCGCCGCCGGCGACGATACGGATACGCGTTTCCTGTTGGTGTTGTTGCGCGGCGGGCTCGACGGCCTGCATTTGCTGCCGCCTTACGCCGATCCGGTGTATGCCGCCTTGCGCGGCGCCGGTGCGGTGGCCGACCCGATCCGCATCGACGCGATGTTCGGCCTGCATCCGGCGATGCAGCAGGCCGCGGCGATGTACCGCGACAAGCAACTGCTGCCGATCGTCGCGATCGCGCCGCCATATCGCGCGCGTTCGCATTTCGATGCCCAGGACTGCCTGGAGAACGGCACCGCGCGGCCGAACGGCGCGCGCGACGGCTGGCTCGGCCGCTGCGTGCAGGCGCTGCCCGGCGAAGCCGGTTTCGCGGTCGCGGCGGTGATGCCGTTGGCGCTGCGCGGCAGCGAGCGCACCAGCAATTGGTGGCCGCCGTTGCCGAAAGGCGTCGACCCGCTGCTGCTGCAGCAATTGCAGCCGCTGTACGCCGCCGATGCGCGGCTCAGCGAGACCTTCGAGCAATCCACCCGCTCGGCGGCGCTGGCCCGCGAAGGCAAGGGCGCGTTCGCGCTGCCCGAGGCCATGCGCATCGCCGCCGAACGCATGAGCGCGGCCGGCGGGCCGCGGATCGGTTTCGTCGAAGACACCGGTTGGGACAGCCATCGCAATCAGGCGCCGCAGTTGGCGCGCAAACTGGCCGAACTCGACCGCGGCCTGGCCGCTGCGCGCGAAGGCTTCGGCTCGGCATGGCCACGCACGGTGGTGGCGGTGGTGACCGAGTTCGGCCGCACCGCGGCGATCAACGGCACCGGCGGCACCGACCACGGCACCGGCGGCATGGCCCTGTTGTGCGGCGGCGCGGTGCGCGGCGGCCGCATCGGCGGCGATTGGCCCGGCCTGGGGCCGGCGCAACTCAACGAAGGCCGCGACCTGCGCGCGACCAGCGACCTGCGCAGTCTGTTCAAGGGCATCGCCGTCGAACACCTGGGGCTGGCCGAGGGCGTGCTGGAAAAGCGCGTGTTTCCGGACAGCCGCGGCATCTCGCCGCTGGCGGGTTGGCGGGCGGGCTAAGCGGCGGCTACGACGGGGTTCGGGGTTCGGTGCCCGCTCGGCGGGCCGAGGTCCGCGTTCGCGGCCTCGCGAGATGGCCGGAAATCGTCCCGGCCGACGTTGCCTCGCCGGCGCCTATAGCGCGGATCGGCGTGGTTAACTGTGACGAAGAAAGGTTTATGATGACCATTAGGGGGCCGAGCCGTGGGCGCGGAACTTTTCTATCGACACCATCCAATCACGTAGGGGAAGCGTAATGAACGATATCAGTCAGGACGAGAAGACTTGGGGCATGCTGGCTCATCTGAGCACGCTGGTCGGTTTGATTATTCCCTTCGGCTCCGTCCTCGGTCCGCTGGTCGTTTGGTTGATCAAGAAGGACACCATGCCGTTCGCGGCGGAACAGGGCAAGGAAGCGCTGAACTTCAACATCACCGTGTTGATCGCTTTCATCGTCAGCGCGATCCTGACCATCGTGCTGATCGGTTTCCTGCTGATGCTGGCCGTCGGCCTGGCTTGGCTGGTCCTGACGATCATGGCCGCACTGGCCGCGAACAAGGGCGAGTCCTACCGCTATCCGATGACGCTGCGCCTGGTCAACTGACCGCGCGCTTCATCGAGGCACGACAAAGGCGGACTTCGGTCCGCCTTTGTTTTGGGCGATATGTTTGCGATGGCGCTTTGTTGTGCGGCCGCTGCCGCAGCGGGAGCAGGGATCAGCGATCGCGTTCTATCGCCATCCGTCCCAGCGCGCGCAGGGCGTGGGCGCGATCGCCGAACGGCTCCAGCGCTTCGTTCATCGCCTGCGCGAGTTCGTCCAGGCGCGCGCGCGAAGCGTCGAGCCCGATCAGCGCCGGGAAGGTCGATTTGTCCTGCGCGGCGTCCTTGCCTGCGGTCTTGCCGAGGGTCTGGCTGTCGCCTTCGACATCGAGGATGTCGTCGCGTACCTGAAAGGCCAGGCCGAGCGCACGCGCATAGCGGTCCAGCGCGTCCAGCGATGCCGGATCGGCGTCGCCGCACAACGCGCCCATGCGCACCGCGGCGCGGATCAGGGCGCCGGTCTTGAGTGCGTGCACGCGCTCCAATGCGGCCACGTCCAGACGCACGCCCGAGCCGGTGGCGTCGATGTCGAGAGCCTGGCCGCCGCACATGCCCGCGACGCCGGCGGCTTCGGCGAGAGTGCGCAGCAGGGCGACGCGGATGCGGTCGTTGCTGTCGGTATCGGCGAGCACGGCGAAGGCCAGGGATTGCAGCGCATCGCCGGCGAGAATCGCAGTGGCTTCGTCGAAGGCCACGTGCACGGTCGGCTGGCCGCGGCGCAGATCGTCGTCGTCCATCGCCGGCAGGTCGTCGTGCACCAGCGAATAGGCGTGGATCAGTTCGACCGCCGTAGCCGGCGCATCGAGCACCGACGGCGCGACTTCGAACAGGGCGCCACTGGCGTGGACCAACAGCGGGCGCATGCGCTTGCCGCCGAGCAGCACCGCGTGCCGCATCGCCATGTGCAGCAGACGCGGTTCGTCGTCGGGCGAGGGCAGCGCACGCGCAAGCGCGGCGTCGGCGCGTGCGCGCCAATCGCGCAAGCTGCCGTCAAGCATCGGTGTCGTTGCCCGGGTAGCCTGGGTGATTGGCTTGAGCGAACGGTTCGGCGCCGGCCGGGTCCTGCGGGTCGGTCAGCAGGCGCACGCGCAGTTCCGCCTGTTCCAGCGCGGTCTGGCAGCGCCGGTACAGGCCGACGCCGCGTTCGTACGCGGCCAGCGAATCTTCCAGGCTCATCTCGCCGTGTTCCATCTTGTCGACGAGTTGCTCGAGGGCGTCGAGCGACTGTTCGAAATCGGCGACGGGCGAGGCTTCGGTAGGGGGTTTACGGGCCATGTGAGAAGTGTGCGGCGGGGGAGGGGCAGGGTCAATGCGGCGGCGCATGCGCGACTGCGCCCAGGTGTCGCAGGTTGCAGCGCTAAAGCGGCCCAGGCCGCGATTCAAGAGCGCCAGGCGGTCAGGCCGCCGCACCGCGCTTCAAGTCCAGAGCAGGCGCGCCCCGCGTTCGCGCAGCCAGGCGTCCATGCGCGCCGACAGCAGCAAGTCGCCGGCCGCCAGCAATTCGCCGTCGGCGCTCGACAGCAAAGGCAGGCGGCGCCGCTCCCACGGCGGCACCCCGAGGTCCTGCAGTACCTGCTTGAGTGCATGGCGATGGCTGCGCCCCGGCAGGGCGATGCGCTCGCCGCCGCGACGGCCGTGGGCGAGACAGGGCGCCTGGAAGCGGTCGGCGCCGTACAGGCGCCACTCGCCGCCATCGGGCAGTGGCAGTGCATGGCGGCCGTCCCATTCGACCTTCCAGTCCTCGGCCAGGGCCGGGCGTTGGCGCTCGGCGTGCAGCAGATCGCGCCAGGCGCGCACGACCGCACCGTGCCAGGCAAATTCGGCTTCGGCGTCGGCGCGCGCGTCGAGCAACTGCGATTCGATCTGCGCCACGCCTTCGGCCGGCAACGGCGGCAAGCCGAGCGTGGCGACCCAACGCCGCAGCACGCGCGCGCGGCGCGCGCTCGGCAGCGCGCGCAGGCCCGAGCGCGATAGCGCCTGCGGATCGAGGCTGCGCACTTGGGCCAAGGCGATCGCATCCTCGCTGTCGAGCAATTCGGCGGCTTGCGCGTTCAAGCGGGCGGAGGTGGCGAAGGCGGCATCGGCCTGCGGCCAGCGTTCGCGCAACGCGGGCAACACGCGATGGCGCAGGAAATTGCGGTCGTAGCCGTGTTCGTCGTTGCTGGGGTCGTCGATCCATCGCAACCGCTGCGCCGACGCATACGCCTGCAAGACTGCGCGCGGCAGATTCAGCAGGGGCCGCCATAGCCTGCCGCGGCCGCAATCGCGCCAGGCGCGCATCGCCGCCAGTCCGTCCGGCCCCGAGCCGCGCAACAGCCGCAGCAGCACCGTCTCGGCCTGGTCGTCGCGATGATGGGCGAGCAGCAGGGTCTCGCCTTCGCCCAGGCCGGCCGCGAAGGCGGCGTGGCGCGCGCGGCGGGCCGCGGCTTCCGGGCCGTCGCCGCCGGCGAGGGCAACCGATACCCGCGAAACGCTGAATTCCAGGCCGAGCCGGGCGCAGTTTTCGGCGCAATGGGCGGCCCAGGCGTCGGCCTGCGGATGCAGCCCGTGATGCACGTGCCAGGCGCGCAGGCCCTGCGCCCGGGCCTGCGGCGAAGCGGCCAAAGCGTGCAGCAGCACGCTCGAATCGAGGCCGCCGCTGTAAGCCACGCACAGCGGCGTCGGCGGCAATGCGGCCAGGGCTTGTGTGATCGCGTCGGCTGTCGGCGGGGGCATCGCGGCATGGTGCCATGGCGGCGGGACGCAGCAACCCACCGATGATGCTGCGCCGGCCGGCGCAGGCGATTAACGTCGTTTCTCCACATTCATAGCAGGCAAACCACCGTGTCCCGGCTTTTCGCTCCGCTGTCGCAACGATCGCTGAAGTTGCGCAACCGTCTCGTCGTGTCGCCGATGTGCCAGTACTCGGCCGTCGACGGGTTGCCGAACAACTGGCATCTGGTCCATCTGGGCAGCCGTGCGGTCGGCGGCGCCGGCCTGGTCATGACCGAGGCCTGTGCGGTGTCGCCGGAAGGTCGCATTTCCGCTGCCGACACCGGCCTGTGGAACGCCTCGCAGGCCGAAGCCTGGCATCGCATCACCTGCTTCCTGCGTTCGCGCGAGGCGGTCGTCGGCGCGCAACTCAACCATGCCGGGCGCAAGGCCAGCGTCGAAGCGCCATGGCTAGGCGGCAAGGCGGTGCCGGCCGACGCGGGCGGATGGACACCGGTGGCGCCATCGCCGTTGCCGTTCCGCGACGATTCGAGCCAGCCGCGCGAACTGCAGCCGATCGAGATCCGCACCGTGGTCGACGATTTCGCCGCGGCGGCGCAGCGCGCGCTGGATTCGTGTTTCCAACTGGTCGAGATTCACGCCGCGCACGGTTATCTGCTGCATCAGTTCCTGTCGCCGTTGTCGAACCGACGCGACGACCGTTACGGCGGCAGTTTCGACAACCGCACGCGCCTGCTGCGCGAAGTGCTGGCGGCGGTGCGCGAGGTCTGGCCCGAGCGCTTGCCGCTGTGGCTGCGGATCTCCGCGACCGACTGGGCCGACGGCGGCTGGGACATCGAACAGAGCGTGGAGTTGGCGCGCATCGTCAAAGAGCTCGGCGTCGATCTGATCGACGTCTCCAGCGGCGGACTGGTGCCGCACGCGCGGATCCCCGACGAACCCGGCTATCAGGTGCCGTTCTCGGCGCGGATTCGCCGCGAAGCCGGCATCGCCACCGGTGCGGTCGGTCTGATCACCGAAGCGGCGCAGGCCGAACGCATCGTCGCCGACGGCGAGGCCGATGTCGTACTGCTTGCCAGGCAGTTGTTGCGCGACCCGTATTTCCCGCATCGCGCCGCACGCGAACTCGGTACGACGACGCACGTGCCGGAGCAGTATCAACGGGCTTGGTGAGGCCCGCGTTTTTGAGATCCGAGTTGCTGAAACCCGCGGATGCAGCTCGCGCAAGCCGGCTTCATTGCGCCGGCTTGCAGGCGATGGGCTTGAGCCGCGTCAATTGCCCCATCGGGTCGCCGTCGATCGCAGCGAGATCGGACTTGGCGAGGGCGGCGACGAAACGCGTGCGGAAGTCGGCCGCATCGCAATAGGGATCGATATAACCCTCGGAGAAATTGAGACTCAAAAGCGCCACGGTCTCTGCCTGGCTCAGGCCTTCTGCAGGCGCGTCGAAATAGGCTTGCGCTGCTTCGTCGAGACCCGTGGTGCCGCGCCCGTAATCGGCGTGTTCGAGCACCATGTCGAGCATGCGCGTCGCCGGCCATTCGCGGCTGAGCTTTATGAACAACGCGGTGTCCTTAAAGTACCAATCGTACGAGTATTGCCGCAGTGCCTCAGCGTTCGAACCCGTGCTGTTGTCGTGGACGATAGGCTGCGATGGCGGCTTTGCCTGCCGTTCGATCAGGTCGCCTGTGTAATTGGAAGCAATTTCGAGCAAGCGTACGTCGGCCGGATCTTGAAGATCCTCGCTCGGGTTGAGCAAGTAACGCGCTCCGAACGCCAGACTGGTGACCGGGTAGGTGATCGCGTTGAGTTTACGTACCGAGATTTCGCCGTGCCCGCCGAGCTGATCCCACAGCAGGGCCCGGGTCGCGTCAGGGTATTGCTTGCTCGGGCCCGGCAGTTGCCCGGGCAGACCGCGCGCGCCGTACCAATAGAGGCCTTGCAGGAACAGGCATAGCGCAGCGACCAGGGCGAATGCGCCGCCGAGCAGCCACTTGATCAGGACTTCCATGTCCGCAGTTCCGGGTTCGCTGGGTCAGGCCGCTTCGTACGCGCCGTAGCCGCGCAGGCGCTCATAACGGCGCTGCAGCAGATCTTCGATCGGCAACGGTTCCAGCGCGTCGAGTTCGTTGAGCAGCACGGCCTTCAGGCGCGTGGCCATCTGTTTGGGATTGCGGTGGGCGCCGCCGATCGGCTCGCGCACGATCTTGTCGATCAGGCCCAGCTCGTACAGGCGCTTGGCGGTCAGGCCGAGCTGTTCGGCCGCGTCCTTGGCCTTCTCGGCGGTCTTCCACAGGATCGAGGCGCAGCCTTCCGGGGTGATGACCGAGTAGGTGCTGTATTCGAGCATCAGGGTGCGGTCGCCCACGCCGATCGCGAGCGCGCCGCCGGAGCCGCCTTCGCCGATCACGGTGCAGATCACCGGGATCTTCAGTTCGGCCATTTCCAGCAGGTTGCGCGCGATCGCCTCGGACTGGCCGCGCTCTTCGGCGTCGATGCCGGGCCAGGCGCCGGCGGTGTCGATGAAGGTCAGCAGCGGCAGATGGAAACGCTCGGCCAGCTTCATCAGGCGCAGCGCCTTGCGATAGCCCTCCGGACGCGGCATGCCGAAGTTGCGCTTGATCTTGCTCTTGGTGTCGCGGCCTTTCTGGTGGCCGATGATGACCACGCTGCGGCCGGCGATGCGGCCGAGGCCGCCGACGATGGCGGTGTCGTTGGCGAAGGCGCGGTCGCCGGCCAGCTCCTGGAACTCGTCGCACATCACCCGGATGTAATCGAGGGTGTAGGGACGCGCCGGGTGGCGGGCCAGCTGCGAGATCTGCCACGAACTCAGGTCGCGGAAGATCTGCGCGGTGCGCAGGCGCAGCTTGTCCTGCAGGGTGTGGATTTCGGCGTCGATGTCGACGGCCGGGCCGCTGCTGGCGTGGCGCAGTTCCTGGATCTTGGCTTCCAGGTCGGCGATGGGCTGCTCGAAGTCGAGGTAATTCGGATTCATGCTCGGGCCGTTGGCCGGGTTGAGGCACAGTCTAGCCCAGGGCGGGGGACCGTACCGAGAGGCATGGGAAAGGACGGAGACGAGAAGCGAGAGCGAGAAGCCGTCTTTACTCGCTCCTCACTCCTCGCGGCTCATTTCTAGCTCTGAGCCCAGGGCTTCGACAGGGTCAGCTTGACCGCCTTCACGCCGGGCTGCGCGCGCAGGGTGCCGACCAGGTCGGCATCGACGCGCACCGACTGGGTGCCGTTGAGGTCGAGCATGCCGGCGGCGCCGTCGCGCAGCAGATCCAGGCGGATCGGGGTCGGGCCGGGGCGCTGCTTGGCGAGCAGGGCGTCGACGCGCTGCCAGGTGCCGGGCACGCGCAGGTCCAGCCGCATCGACAGGCGCTGGGCGTGGCGCGAACACACCTGCGCGTAGTCCCAGCAGCGCGCCGCGCGCAAGGCGAAGCCGCCGCTGAAAGCGTCCTCGCGCAGGCCGCCCTGGATCACCAGCAGGCGGTCGCGGGCCAGCATCGAGGCGAACTCGCTGTAGGTCTCGGAGAAGAACGCGCATTCCAGGCGGCCGCGGCCGTCCTCGATCTGCACGAACATCTGGCTGTCGCCTTTCTTGCGCAAGCCGACCACCTGGCCGGCGACGATCACTTCCAGTTCCGGGCGCCAGCCGCTGCGCGCGCTTTCCGGGCGTTTTTCCCAGATGCCTTCGAGTTCGCCCAGGTCGGTGCCGACCAGGCTGCGCAGCTCGTCGCGGTACGGATCGAAGGGGTGGCCGCTGAGGTAATGGCCGAGGGTTTCGCGTTCGCCGTGCAGGATCTGCGCGAGCGGCCATTCGTCGGCTTGCGGCAGATCCAGATGCAGCGCCGGTGCGGCCGCCTCGAAACCGCCGAACAGCGAGACCTGGCCGGCGGCGCGTTCCTTCGCCAGTTGGTCGGTGGCCTTGAGCACTTCCGGCAACTGCAGCATCAAGGTGGCGCGGTTGCGGCCAAGGCCGTCGAGCGCGCCGGCATGGGCCAGCGCTTCGAGCGCGCGGCGGTTGAGCTTGCCGGTGTCGACGCGCTTGCAGAAATCCAGCAGGTCGTCGAACGGGCCGGCACGGCGCGCTTCGACGATCGCTTCGCAGACGCCGCGGCCGACGCCCTTCACCGCGCCGAGGCCGTAACGGATCGTATTGGCGTCGATCGCCTCGAACATGTAGTCCGATTCGTTGACGTGCGGCGGCAGCACGGTCAGGCCCATGACCCGCGCTTCGTCGAGGAAGTTGACGACCTTGTCGGTGTTGTCCATGTCCGACGAACAGGTCGCGGACATGAATTCGGCGGGGTAGTGACGCTTGAGCCAGCCGGTCTGGTAGGCGACCAGCGCGTACGCGGCCGAGTGCGACTTGTTGAAGCCGTACTCGGCGAACTTCTCCATCAAGTCGAAGATCGGGCTGGCCTGCTTGGCCGGGATGTTGCGCTCGGCGCAGCCGGCCTCGAACTTGGCGCGCTCCTTCGCCATTTCCTCGGGCTTTTTCTTGCCCATCGCGCGGCGCAGCATGTCGGCGCCGCCCAGCGAATAGCCGGCCAGGACCTGGGCGATCTGCATCACCTGTTCCTGGTAGACGATGACGCCGTAGGTCGGCCCCAGCACCGGTTCCAGGCTGTCGTGCGGGTAGGTGACCTCGGCGTTGCCGTGTTTGCGGTCGACCCAGTCCTTGTCCATCCCCGAGCCCAGCGGGCCGGGACGGAACAACGCGGCGAGCGCGATGATGTCTTCGAAGGTGTCGGGCTTGGCGCGCTTGAGCAGCTCGCGCATGCCGCGCGATTCGAACTGGAACACCGCGACCGTGTCGCCGCGCGCGAACAACTCGTAGGTGGCCTGGTCGGTCAGCTCGAGCGCGGTGATGTCGAGCGGTTCCTGGCCTTCGCGGGCGCGGCGCTTGTTGATCGCGCGCACCGCCCAATCGATGATCGTCAGCGTGCGCAGGCCGAGGAAGTCGAACTTGACCAGGCCGACGGCTTCGACGTCGTCCTTGTCGAACTGGGTCACCGGGCTCTTGCCGCGGCCCTCGCCGTCGTGTTCGGCGAACAGCGGGCAGAAGTCCGACAGCGGGCTCGGCGCGATCACCACGCCGCCGGCGTGCTTGCCGGCGTTGCGGGTCAGGTCTTCGAGCTCGCGCGCCAGGTCGAGCAGGTCGCGCACGTCGTCTTCGCTGCGGTAGCGCGCGATCAGTTCGCTGGAGGCTAGCTCCGGGTTCTTGATCGCCGCTTCCGACTCGCCCAGGGCGTCGTCGAGCGAGATGCCCAGCGTGTTGGGAATCAGCTTGGCGATGCCGTCGACGAAACCGTAGGGATGGCCGAGCACGCGGCCGGCGTCGCGCACCACCGCCTTCGCCGCCATGGTGCCATAGGTGATGATCTGGCTGACGCGGTCGCGGCCGTACTTCTGCGCGACGTAGTCGATGACCTCGTCGCGCCGGTCCATGCAGAAGTCGATGTCGAAGTCGGGCATCGACACGCGTTCGGGATTGAGGAACCGCTCGAACAGCAAGTCGTAGGGCAGCGGGTCGAGATCGGTGATGCCGAGCGCCCAGGCGACCAGCGAACCGGCACCGGAACCGCGGCCCGGGCCGACCGGGATTTCATGATCCTTGGCCCAGTTGATGAAGTCTGCGACGATCAGGAAGTAGCCGGGGAACCCCATCTTGATGATGACGTCCAGCTCGATTTCCAGACGCTCGTCGTAGACCTCGCGGGTCTTGCCCGGCGCCAGCGGATTCTTTTCCAGGCGCTTGATCAGGCCTTCGCGCGATTGCGCGCGCAGCCAGGATTCGATGGTGTGCTCGTCCGGCACCGGGAAGTCCGGCAGCGCGTACTCGCCGAGCTTGAGCTCGACGTTGCAGCGCGTCGCCAAGGCCAGGGCGTTGTCGACCGCGTCGGGCACGTCGGCGAACAGCTCGCGCATTTCCTCGGTCGACTTGACGTACTGCTCGGCGCTGTAGTCGCGCGGGCGCTTGGGGTCGTCGAGCACCCGGCCGGAGGCGATGCACACGCGCGCTTCGTGCGCCTCGTAGCCTTCGCGGTCGAGGAAGCGGGCGTCGTTGCTGGCGATCAGCGGCAGGCCGCGTTTGCTCGCGGCCTGCATGGCGAAGGCGTTGAAGGCCTCTTCGCCGTCGCGCTGGCTGCGGGTCAGTTCCAGGTGCAGGCGGTCGCCGAACACGCCTTGCCAGTCGACCAGCCAGGCATGGGCGAGTTCGACCCGGTTGCTGGCGGCGAGACGGCCGGCCAGGCTGTGACGGCCGGCGAGGGCGAACAGGCCCTGGTTGTCTTCGCGCAGCCATTCCGGGCGCAGCACCACGCCTTCGGTGCGGTGGCCTTCCATCCAGGCGCGGCTGAGCAGGCGCGACAGGGTCAGGTAGCCGCCGCGGTCGCGGCACAGCAGGGTCAGGCGCGAAGCGGTCTCGTTGCCGTCGGCCAGGCCGACGTCGGCGCCGATGATCGGCTTGATGCCGGCGCCTTCGCAGGCCTTGTAGAACTTGACCGTGGCGAAGAGGTTGTCGATGTCGGTCAGCGCGACGGCCGGTTGGCCGAGCGCGACGCAGCGTTTGACCAGTTCGCCGATGCGGATCGTCGAATCGGCGAGCGAGTATTCGCTGTGCAGGTGAAGATGAACGAATGGAGCGGACATGCGTACCGTTTCTGCGGCCGTACCGGGTGGATTCAAGCCGTGGGACGGCAAGCGGATTGCGTGCCGAACAGCAGGGTATCAGCCCGGTGGCCGGCGGCAAGCCTTGACAGGCTTGGATGGCCGCCCAGAGGTCGATCTCGCCGGGTTGCGACAAGGCCGTATTCGGCCGGCGGAGGGACGGTATCGCCTGCTGTTCAAGGGCCCGGTCATGGGCCCGTTGACTGGCCCGTTACTCGGCCGTTATTCGGCACCGTGGCGGCGCCGGCGAACCGGGCGCCGATGGCGGGCATCGGTGCCGATTCGTCGCGCCGGCGGGCCGGCCGACGCTCAGGCGATCCGGAACACCGGTTCGGGCGAGCGTCCGTTCGCGTAGTGGCTGTCGTTGACCCGGGCGTTGTGCTGCAGCAGCGACAACTCGGCGATGCGGTCGCGGACCCAGGCCGCGCGTTGCTCGGCGTCGTCGCCGCTGGGGTGCTCGATGCGCCGGTAGATGCAGAAATCGCGGTAGTCCTCGGCCTCGGCGGCGAACGCCGGCCAGGTCAGCTCGATCAGCAGCACATCGTCGAGCAGGCCGAGCAGGGGCACCTTGTCCGGGATCAGGTCCTGGTCGTTGTCGACGTAGGCGAACAGCTTGGCCAGGCGCGCCTGCATCGCCGCGTCGCTGTCCCAGGCCGGGTCGGCGGCCATCGCGCGCAGGTCCAGCAGGCTCTGCATGCGCTCGTCGACGACGCGGCGGGCTTCGCTGGCCGGCAGCGCCGCCAGCCAGCCGGCCAGGCGCTGCAGGCGCGCGGCGTCGACGCGCGCGGCATCGGGGTGCAACTCGTGCACCAGGGCATCGAAAGCGGCGATCGCGGCGGGGGTGATCGCCATGGCCGGCTCGTAGCCGACGCGGTTGTGCGGCAGGGCGCTATCGCGCTCGAACGGCAGCGGCTCGGAAGTCGGAGTGGGATGAGGCATGCGCATGAAACACCTCGCGTCCGGCCGGATAAGAAGGGCGGGATGCGCGCCGCGGGCCGGAGGCGACGCGAACCTGGAGAGCTTGCGAATTCACTCTGCGCCTGACGGCAGTGTGGGCGCGCCGGTATGAAGTCGTTGTGACCACTGGCACGGGATGCGTATTCAGCCGATGGGCGGTCGCGGTGGCGGGAACTTCGGCGGGCCGTCGGTTTTTCGGCGGGGCCGTTGCTTTAGGGGTAGGAGCGGCGGGAGCCGCGACCGCATTTTTAACGGTTGCGGCGTTGTTCTCGGAGATGCGGGAACGTCTCGGCGTCGTTGTTTTTCACGATGCGCGGTGTTTCTCACATTGCATGAGGTTGCGGTGCGGCGTGTGGTTGCGCGGTCGCGGCTTGCGCCGCTCCTACCCTGGAGGAGCGTAGCTATCGCCGGGCTGTTGCCGTTGCTGTGCGTCGTTTCGCACTCGCGAAGGCAATCGAAGGCCCGGAGGGCGGCGCGCAGGGATGCGCGCCGTTTTTCATCGGGACAGGGATGTCCCGTATGAAAAATCCCCGCGGAAGCACCGCTCGTGCGGGCCTGTGATTCAAAGAAAAGCATTTTTCTTTGGTTACCTTTGACCGAAGGGAATCCAGACGGACTTTTGTTGCTTTAGACAAAAGAAAGTTACCCGCCGCTTTAGTGGCGGAAGCTTTTGGCGTTTGATCTTGTTTCTGCAAAGCGACAGGCAAGCGCGAAGCTTGCCCCTGTAGGAACGACGTGAGTCGCGACCACATCCTGCCGGCTGCCGGGGCACCCTTCAAGCAAGAGCAGAGCTTCCGCCCGCTACGCGGCCGGGTTACTTTCTTTTGCTAAGCCCAAAAGAAAAGTAACCAAAGAAAAGGGCTCTCCTTGCAAGGGCACAGGCCACGAGTGCGATGCTAGTGCCGGGATTTTTCGATAGGACATCCTTGTCCTATCGAGTCATCCCTTTTTAAGGGCTGGGCGCACGTCCTGTGCGCCGCCCTCCGGGTCTCCAGGTGTTCTCGCGAGCTCGGTACTGCGCCAAGCTTTCACGGCAACGGCAACGGCAACGGCAACGGCAACGGCCGGGGTAGGTCGTCGTTGCTCTTGGGTAGGAGCGGCGCAAGCCGCGACACGAAACTACGTTTGCGTCGTCGTTTGGGTGCCGGCTCGTATCATCCGGCCGCTGAAGATCCACTGCCACGTCATTACGTCAAAGCGTGTCCGCCAGCGACATCAATCCGCCAACACAGGCTCCACACGACCGTCGTAATAGATCAACTGCCCCAGCAGCGGGAAATCGGCCTGCGAGAAAAACCGCAGGCGGCCGTCGTCGTCCTGCGCTTCCCAGGACACGATGCGCGGCCCGAGCGCGCGCGGCATCGGCAGGGGGCCGAAAGCCCAGCCGGCGAAGTCCCAGTGCAATCTGCCGGCTTCGGAACGCAAGGCGAAACGAAAGCGGAATGCGCCGAATTGCTCGGCCAGGAAGCGGCCGTCGCGGCTCGGGGCGAACGACGAAGAAAAGTCGCGTTCGCCGAAGCGGCGGTGCCAGTGTTCGCGGCCGTTGCGTTCTTCGATGCGCAAGGACACGCGCACCTGTTCGCCCGGCACCGGGAAGCCGAACCACCAGCGCACCAGGCGTGCGAGGGGATGGCCGGCGCCGCGTACCAGGGCTTCGCCGCGGTAATGGGCCGGGCCGCGTTGATGGAAGTCGCGCACCGCCGGGGCCAGGCCGGCACGGGCGTCGTCGTCGAGCAGACGCGCGAATACCGGGGGCGCCGCGGGGTTCGCGCTTGCGCTGGGGACACTCAAAACAGCGACAGGTTTTCGTAGGCCGTGCGCACCGGCGCGAAGCTGCGGCGGTGATGCGGGCAGGGGCCGTGCGCGCTCAATGCCGCCAGGTGCGCGGCGGTCGAGTAACCCTTGTGTTGGTCGAAACCGTATTGCGGGTAGCGCTCGTGCAGGCTGCGCATCATGCGGTCGCGCGCGACCTTGGCCAGGATCGAGGCGGCCATGATCGCCGGTTCGGTGGCGTCGCCGCCGATCAGCGCTTCGCCGCGACAGGGCAAGCCCTGGGGCAGGTGGTTGCCGTCCACGCGCACCAGGTCGGCGACCGGCGCCAGGCCGATCACCGCCCGGCGCATGCCGGTCATGGTGGCCTGGAAGATGTTGATCCGGTCGATTTCCTCGACCTCGACGAACTCGATCCGCCAAGCCAGGGCGCGCTCCAGGATCAGCGGATACAAGGCCTCGCGACGGGCCTCGCTGAGCTTCTTGGAATCGTCCAGGCCGTCGATGCGGCGGCGCGGGTTGAGGATCACCGCGGCCACCGAGACCGGCCCGGCCAGGGGGCCGCGCCCGGCTTCGTCGACGCCGGCGATCAGCCGCGGCTTGGCCCGCGCGCGCAGCGGTTCGCTCGCGACGACGGCGGTGTCGGCGAGGTCGAGCGATTCGGTGGTCACGGCGAGGGACTCATGCAGGAGCATTCTCGCCGATCAGCTCGAGCACGGCATCGGCCGCGCGCGCCGAGGCGTCGCGCTTGAGTTCGAGATGGATGCGCTGGAACTTCGGCAGCAGCGCGGCCGCGGCCTGCGGGTCGCGCAGCCAGCGCAGGCAGGCGCCGGCGAGGTTTTCCGGGGTGCAGTCGTGCTGCATCAGTTCGGGCACGACCGCTTCGCCGGCGAGCACGTTCGGCAAGGCGTAGTGGTCGACCTTGAGCATGCCCAGGCGCTTGACCACGGCATAGGTCAGCGGCGCGACCTTGTAGCCGACCACCATCGGCCGCTTGGCCAGCATGGCTTCGAGGGTGGCGGTGCCGGAGGCGAGCAGCACCGCGTCGCTGGCGACCATCACCGTGCGCGCGCCGCGGTCGACGATGCGCAGGGCGCGGCGCAGGCGTTCGCCGTCGGGATGGGCGGCGAGGATGCGCTCGAACGCCGCGCGCGAGGGCGCGTTGGCCATCGGCGCGACGATGCTCAGGCGCGGCTCGGCGGCCAGCACCAGCGCGGCGGCGCCGAGGAAATCGCCGGCCAGGCGTTCGATCTCGCCGACCCGCGAACCCGGCAGCATCGCCAGCACCGGCGCCTCGTCGTCGAGACCGAGGTTCATGCGCGCTTCGTCGCGATCGGGGTGGATCGGCATTTCGTCGGCGAGCGGATGGCCGACGAAGCGTGCATCGACCTCGTGCCTGGCGTAGATCGGCGGTTCCATCGGGAACAGGCACAGCACCCGGTCGGCGCTGCGGCCGATCTTCTCGGCGCGCTTCTCGCGCCAGGCCCAGACCGAGGGGCTGACGTAGTGCACGGTGCGCACGCCGCGCTGCTTGAGCCAACGCTCGACGCCGAGGTTGAAGTCGGGCGCGTCGATGCCGATGAAGGCGTCGGGCTTCCAATCGAGGATGCGCTGGCGCACGTCGCGGCGCAGGCGCAGCAGGCGCGGCAGGTGTTTGAGCACTTCCGACAGGCCCATCACCGCCAGTTCGTTGGCGTCGAACCAGGTGTCCATGCCGGCCGCGCGCATCTGCTCGCCGCCGATGCCGACGAACTCGGCGCCCGGATGGCGGCGCTTGAGTTCCTCGATCAGGCCGGCGCCGAGCAGGTCGCCGGAGGCTTCGCCGGCGATCAGGGCGAAACGCAGCGGCGGCGGGGGCGGGGCGGGGAAGATTTCGTCGATCGGAGCGGGGGCGGGCGCGGCGGCATTCATCGGGGGAAAGGGCGCTCTTAGGAGTGACGTTCCTGGAAGTGACGCTCCAGTTCGAGCCGGTACTGGGTTCGATCGAACACGAACCGCAGCGGAGCGGCGGGAGAGAACGAGGGCGGCGCCGCATTCTCTTCCTGAACATTCTCGCCCGAATCCGGCCCGCACATGGGGCCATCATCGTCCTCCCGGGTCACTTGCTGCCAAACGACGTGATCGCCATCAAATTCCAGGACGCAAGAGATCACCCCGCAGTAGTCGCTGCCGCAGTGGCAGCGATAGAGCACCAGCCGGCCCGAGCCGAGCTGGTTGTGCGCCGGTTGCAGGGCGAGGAACGCGGCGCGGCCGCGTTCGGCCAGCGCCGGCGGCAAGGCGGGATCCAGGTCGGTATCGCTGTTGCTGAGATCGCGCGGCAGGCCGAGCCAGTGCGCGAGCGGACGCTCGTCGATGAAGAGTTCGGCGACTTCGGCCTGGCGCAGCGCACCGTCGATGTCGCAGGCGACGACGGTCCGGCCGATGCGCAGGCGCTGGATCGTCGCGGCCATTCCGGCGTCTCAGCGCAGCAGCGGGCGGTCGCCGTTGCCGATGAAGTCGAGCAGGGCGCGCACGTCGGCGCTGCTCTCGGCGATCTCGTCGAGCTTGCCGCGCGCTTCCTCGAGCGAGGCGCCGGACACGTACAGGGCGCGGTAGGCGCGCTTGATCGCGCCGATGCGCTCGGCGTCGAAGCCGCGGCGCTTGAGGCCTTCGCTGTTGATGCCGCGCGGGCGGCCGTAGCCGTCCTGGGCAACCATGACGAACGGCGGCACGTCGCCGTTGACCAGGGCGCCCATGCCGATGAAGGCGTGCGCGCCGATCCGGCAGAACTGATGCACGCCGGCGAAGCCGCTCATGATCACCTGGTCTTCGACGGTGACGTGGCCGGCCAGGGTCGAGTTGTTGGAGAACACGCACTGGTTGCCGATATGGCAGTCGTGGGCGACGTGGGTATAAGCCAGCAGCCAGTTGCCGTCGCCGATGCGGGTGATGCCGCCGCCGTTGCCGGTGCCGCGGTTGACGGTGACGAACTCGCGGAAGACGTTGTCGTCGCCGATGACCAGCTCGGTGCGCTCGCCGGCGAACTTCTTGTCCTGCGGGTCGCCGCCGATCGCGCACTGGGCGTAGAAGCGGTTGCCGCGGCCGATCCGGGTCGGGCCGTGGACCACGCAGTGCGGGCCGAACACGGTGCCGTCGCCGACTTCGACCTCGGCGCCGATATAGCAGAACGGGCCGACCACGACGCCGTCGCCGAGAACGGCGCCGGCCTCGACGAAGGCGGTGGGGTGGATCGTGTGGGTCGTGGCGCTCATCGCGTCACTCCTTGACCTCGGCGCAAAGGATCTCCGCGCACGCGGCCTGCTGGCCGTCGACGCGGGCGATACCGGTGTACATCGCCATGTTGCGGATGGTGCGCTTGAGGGTGACCTCGAGCTCGAGCTTGTCGCCCGGCGAGACCATGCGCGAGAAACGCGCACCGTCGATCTTGACCAGGTAGAACAGTCGGCCTTCGGCTTCGCCGCCATGCGAGAGCTGAGTGAGAATGCCGCCGACCTGGGCCAGGGCTTCGATCACGAGCACGCCCGGCATGACCGGGTTGTTGGGGAAGTGACCGTTGAAGAAGGGCTCGTTGCAACTCACGTTCTTGTAGGCGAGCACGCGTTTGTGCGCCTCGAACTCGACCACGCGGTCGACCAGCAGGAACGGGTATCGGTGCGGCAGCAGCTTCTGGATCGCCGTCACGTCGAGCGGGAGTTGCAGGGTCTGGCTCATCTTCTTGGTTCGTCCGTTATGCGCGTCCTGCGCGTTGAATCCGCCTTTCCTGTGCGGCCCCATCGTTGATTGGCTTGGATCGGCTGGTCGCTGGCGAACCGCGACAGCCGTGCCATTGTCCCGCAGTTTCCGCCCGCGGTGGAGCGGCGCCGTATGGTGCCCCGCGCCTAAGCGAACCGAATCGAAGCGCGCCGGCTCAGCCGTCCTCGCGGCCGCGCGGGGTGCGCCGGGCGATCGCGTCGAGCTGCTTGAAGCGCGCGGCGTTCTTGCGCCAGCTGCGGTTGTCCATCAGCGGCGTCCCGGAGGAGTACTCGCCGGGTTCGCGGATCGAACTGGTGACCAGGCTCATCGCGGTGATCACGACCTTGTCGCAGACCTCCAGGTGGCCGAGCACGCCGGCGCCGCCGCCGATCAGGCAGTAGCGGCCGATCTTGGCGCTGCCGGCCGCGGCCGAGCAGCCGGCCATCGCGCTGTGGGCGCCGATATGCACGTTGTGGCCGATCTGGATCTGGTTGTCGAGGCGTACGTCTTCCTCGAGCACGGTGTCTTCGATGGCGCCGCGGTCGATGGTGGTGTTGGCGCCGATCTCGCAATCGTCGCCGATCGACACGCCGCCGAGCTGGGGCACCTTGAGCCAGCGGCCGGCTTCCATCGCCAGGCCGAAGCCGTCGGCGCCGAGCACCGCGCCGGGATGGATCAGCACGCGTTGGCCGAGGCGCACGCGGGTCACCAGGGTCACCCGCGCGACCAGTTCGCTGCCGGCGCCGACCACGCAGTCGTCGCCGATCACGCAGCCCGGGCCGACGATGGCGCCGGCCTCGACGCGGCTGCGCGCGCCGATGCTGACGAAGGGGCCGATGTGGGCCTCGGCGGAGACCTCGGCGCTGGCATCGATCGCCGCGGAGGCATGGATGCCGGGCTCGCGCAGCGGGCGCGGCTCGAACAGGGCCGAGATCTTGGCGAAGGCGGAATAGGGATCGCGCGCGATCAGCGCAGTGCCGGCGTAGCCGACGGCATCGTCCTCGCGCATGACCACGATGCCGGCCTGGCTGGCAGCCAGTTGCGCGCGGTATTTCGGGTTGGCGAGAAAGGCGAGCTGGTCCGGGCCGGCCTTGGCCAGGGTGCCGACACCGCCGACTTCGGCGGCGCCGTCGCCGTGCAGGCCGAGCGCGTAACGCTCGGCCAGGGCCTGGGCTGTGTAGCGGGTGCTGTCCACGGTGCGGGCGGCCGTCGTCGCAGCTGCGATCAGAACGTGCCGCCGAAGGTGAACTGCAGGCGTTCCAGTTCGTCGCCGCGGTCGAGCTGAGTCTTGCCGTCGGCGCTGTAGGTCGGGCCCTGCTTCTTGAACGGGAAGGCGTAGCTGATCGAGATCGGGCCCATCGGCGAGCGCCACATCATCGCCACACCGGCCGATGCGCGCAGTTCGCCGGCGTCGAAGTCGTCGTAGCTCTTGTAGACGCTGCCGAAGTCGACGAAGGCCGAGATGCGCGCCGCCGGCGTATCGAGCAGGGTCGGGAAATACATTTCCAGCGAACCGGTGGTCTTGAACGCGCCGCCGAGCGGCTGGGCGTAGCTGCCGCCGGAGAGCGAGGCCTGACGCGGGCCGAGGGTGTTGTCGGTGAAGCCGCGCACCGAGCGCACGCCGCCGGCGTAGAAATTCTCGAAGAACGGCAGGCCGGTCGCGGTGATGGTTTCCGGCGGCAGCGGGCCGTCCGGACCGTCGCGGTCGATGACCCGGCTGACGTCCTTGCCGTAGCTGTCGCCGTAACCGAGCTCGGTGCGGGTGTTGAGCACCAGGTGGCGCGACAGCGGCCAGAACTTGGAGAAGTTGTAGTTGATCTTGTAGTACTCGACCGTCGAGCCCGGCAGGGTCGCTTCGATCCACACGCGCTGCTGGGTGCCGGCGGTCGGCGTCAGCGCATGGTTGAGGCTGTTGCGGCCCCAGCCGACCTGGGCGCGCCAGGCGTGGAAGGTACGGCGGCCGAGCGCGTCGAGATAGTCGACGATGCTCGGCGGCGTGACCCTGCGGCCGATCAGGATCTCGTTGCTGTCGATGCCGAGCATGCCGGTGATCGAGTCGGTCTCGGTCAGCGGAATGCCGAGCACGACCTGGCCGATGCCGCTGGTGGTCGAATACTGGGCGGTGTTGAAGTCGGAGTAGTCCAACTCGCGCCAGGACACGTTGTAGCCCAGCGAGACGCCGTCGTCGGTGAAGTAGGGGTTGGTGTAGGAGAAGTCGTAGCGCTCTTGGTAGTAGCTGCGCTGCGCCTGCACCGACACGCGGTTGCCGCTGCCGAGGAAGTTGTTCTGCGACAGCTGCACCTGGGTGGTCAGCTTGCCGAGCTGGGAATAGCCCAGGCCGAACACGAAGCTGCCCGAGGTGGTTTCCTTGAGGTTGTAGACCACGTCGACCTGGTCGTTGGTGCCCGGCACCGGCTTGCTCTCGACGTCGACGTTCTCGAAATAACCCAGGCCCTGCAGACGGATCTTGGAACGGTCGATCGCGGCCTGCGAATACCACGCGCCTTCGAACTGGCGCATTTCGCGGCGCAACACTTCGTCGCCGGTGCGGGTGTTGCCCTGGAAGATCACCCGACGCACGTTGACGCGCGGGCCCGGCACCACCTGCATGTTGATGCCGACGGTCTTGTTTTCGCGGTTGACGTCCGGTATCGGATTGACCTGGGCGAAGGCGTAGCCGACGTTGCCGAGCGAGGCGGTGATCGCTTCCGAGCTCACCTCGAGCAGGCGGCGCGAGAAGATCTGCTCGGGCTTGACGATGATCAGCTTCTCGACCTGCTCCTTCGGCAGGATCGTGTCGCCGGTGACCTGCACGCTGGAGACCTTGTACTGGTCGCCCTCGGTGAGGCCGGCGGTCAGGAACATGTCCTGGCGGTCCGGGCTGATCGCGACCTGGGTCGAGTCGATGCTGAAATCGACGTAGCCGCGGTCGAGGTAATAGGAGTTGAGCTTTTCCAGATCGCCCGACAGCTTCTCGCGCGAGTACTGGTCGTCGCGGCGGTACCAGCTGAGCCAGTTGTGTTCGCGCGATTCCCAGCCGTCGAGGATGTCCTTCTGCTCGAACTTGTCGTTGCCGACCAGGTTGATGTGACGGATCTTCGCGGCCTTGCCTTCCTTGACGGTGATCGTCAGGTCGACGCGGTTGCGGTCCAGGCGCGCCACCGTCGGGGTGATCTCGACGTTGTACTTGCCGCGGTTGTTGTACTGGCGGCTGAGATCCTGGGTGACCTTGTCGAGGGCGAGGCGGTCGAAGGTCTCGCCTTCGGCCAGGCCGATTTCCTTCAGACCCTTGAGCAGGTCTTCGCTCTTGATGTCCTTGTTGCCGGTCAGGGTCAGCTTGTTGATCGCCGGACGCTCGGTCACGGTGACCACGAGAATGTTGCCCTGGCGGTCCAGGTGCACGTCCTCGAAGAAGCCGGTCTTGTACAGGGCGCGGATGGCGTCGCCGGCCTTGGCCGAGTCCATCGTGTCGCCGCGCTCGACCGGCAGGTAGGTGAAGACGGTACCGGCGGAGATGCGTTGCAGGCCGTCGATGCGGATGTCGCTGACGGTGAACGAACCCGGGGCCGGGGTGTTCGGCGTGCTGCCGCCGAGGGCGAACGGATCGGCCGACTGCGCCAACGCGGGAATCACCGGGGCCGAGGTCATTGCCGTGGCAAGGGCGAGGGCGAGCAGGCGGCGATTAGGAGTTCGCGTCATCATTACGTCCGTTTGGGGCATTGGATGCCGGCGATCGCGGGCATCGGTCGAAAGTGCGGCAGGGTGAGGGCAAAGCGTTCGTTCGAGCGTCAGGCCGGCATCAGCGCACCAGGTTGTTCAAGATGTCGTTGTAGAACGCCAGGCCCATCAGGCTCGCGATCAACGCCAGGCCCACGAAATGCCCGGCCGCCATGACGCGTTCGCTGACCGGACTGCCTTTGACCAGCTCGATAAGGTAATACAGCAGGTGTCCGCCGTCCAAGATCGGGATCGGCAGCAGGTTCAGGATTCCCAGGCTCAGCGACAGCATCGCCAGCAACTGCAGGTACCAGGCCGGACCGTTGCTGGCGTAGGCGTTGGCGGCGCGGCCGATGGTCACCGGGCCGGCGACGGTGTTCTGGATCGACACCCGGCCGGTGAACGCGCGCCCAATCATCGCGAACAATTGCTCGGCCTGGTGCACGCCTTCGCGCAGCGCCGCGGGCACCGCGTCGATCGGGCCGTAGCGCAGCACGGCGTCGCGCTTGGGCGGCGCGGTCGCGGCCGAGGTCAGGCCCAGGCCCCAGTATTCCTCGCCGTCGGGCTTCTTCAGGCGGGCCGGGGTGATCTCCAGGGCGAGGCGGTCGCCGTTGCGGGCCACTTCGATCATGGCGCTGCCGCCGCGCTTGCCCAGGCGGGTCACCGCCGCGGCCATGTCTTCCCAATCGCCGACCGGGTCGCCGTCGAGCGCGGTGACGCGGTCGCCCTCGGCGAGCACGCCCCAGGCCGGGGAGTCGGGCGCGATGCGGCCGATCAGGGCCGGACGCAGCTCGTGGCGTCCGCTCAGGCCGATGACTTCGATCGAGCGGCGTTCGTCGAACTTGGCCGGCAGGCGCGACAGGCGCAGTTCGCGGGTCGCCGGGGCGCCGTTCTCCGCACGCACCCGCACCGCCACGTCCTGGTGGTCGAGTGCGTAGGGGATCAGTGCCATGTGCACTTCGCTCCAGGTCGGCGTCTGCCGGTCGCCGATCTGCAGCACGGTATCGCCGCGGCGCAGGCCGGCTTCGGCGGCGATGCCGGTGGCGTTGCCGACCACCGGGGCGAAGTCGGGGCGCCCGATCACGAACATGCCCCACAGCAGCATCACGCACAGGATCAGGTTTGCGGCCGGGCCGGCCACGACGATGGCGATGCGCTGCCAGACCGGCTTGCGGTTGAAGGCCTGCGGGGCGAGCGCTTCGCTGACCTCGTATTCGCGCTCGTCGAGCATCTTGACGTAGCCGCCGAGCGGGATGCGCGCAATGACGTACTCGGTGCCGTCGCGGCCCTTGCGCAGCCACAGCGGTTTGCCGAAACCGATCGAGAAGCGCAGCACCTTGACGCCGCAGCGCCGCGCGACCCAGAAATGGCCGAATTCATGGATCGTGACCAGCACGCCGAGGCTGATGATCAGCCACCACAACGAACCCAGGACTTCACTCATGGCCGCCTCCGCATCGCTGTCCTGCCGTGGTCGCCATGATTCAGGCCCTGTGGCCGATCGCTTGTTCGGCATGGCGACGGGCCAGAGCATCGGCCTCGCGCAGCACCGCCAAGGAACTGGCCGGGATGGTCGGGAGCGCGGCGAGTGTGTCTTCGACCAGCGCGGGTATCGCTAGGAAACCGATTCGCCGCTGAAGAAAGGCTGAAACGGCCACTTCGTTGGCGGCGTTCAGCACCGCCGGGGCGGTACCGCCCGCGGCCAGGGCTTCGAAGGCCAGGCGCAGGCAGGGGAAGGCGTCCAGGTCGGGGCGTTCGAAATCGAGGCGGCCGTGGGCCAGCAGGTCGAGCCCGGCCACGCCCGAGTCGATCCGCTCCGGCCAGCCGAAACCGACCGCGAGGGCGGTGCGCATGTCCGGCAAACCCAGTTGGGCCAGGGTCGAGCCGTCGACGAATTCGACCAGCGAATGGACCAGGCTCTGCGGGTGCACCAGCACCTCGATGCGTTCGCCCTCGATCCCGAACAGATGGTGGGCCTCGATGACTTCCAGGCCCTTGTTCATCAGCGTGGCCGAGTCGACCGAGATCTTCGGCCCCATCGACCATTTCGGGTGCGCCACGGCCTGTTCCGGGGTGACCTGGGTCAGTTCGGAACGTGTACGGCCACGGAACGGCCCGCCCGAGGCGGTCAGCAGGATGCGCTTGAGACCGGCATGGGCGCGGGCGTAGGGCAGACCGCCGGACTGCGCCGGCGCGGTCGGCGGCAGACACTGGAAGATGGCGTTGTGCTCGCTGTCGATCGGCACGATGCAGGCGCCGGCCTCGTGCGCGGCGTGCATCAGCAGCTCGCCGGCGAGGACCAGCGATTCCTTGTTGGCCAGCAGCAGGCGCTTGCCGGCGCGGGCCGCGGCCAGGGTCGAGGACAAGCCGGCGGCGCCGACGATCGCCGCGACCACGGTGTCGCAGACGTCCGACGAGACCAGCTCGACCAGGGCTTCGTCGCCGCAATGGGCCTGTGCCGACAGACCGCGCTCGCGCAGGCCGTCGCGCAGGGCGGCATAGCCGGCCGGGTCGGCGATCACCGCGTGCTCGGGGCGATGCTGTTCGCACAGGGCCAGCAGGGCGTCGACCTTGCCGCCGGCGGCGAGCACGCTGGCGCGCAACGCCTCGGGATGGCGCGCGATCACGTCCAATGCCGAAGTGCCGATCGAACCGGTGGCGCCGAGCACGGCGACCTTGCGGGAGAGGGACGTCATGCGCGGGCGCTCGCGTGGAAGGGGCTGCGTGGTGCGGTCGCATGGTGCGCCGGGGGACAAGCAAATCCCCCTCGGTCCCCCTTTTGCAAAGGGAGAAGGCGGGCGGGTCGTTTCGAAAAGGGACGGCCGGCGGGCTCTGCGGTGGATGCTGCAGGCGCTTCAAGCACGCAGGCGCCCGATTTCAGTGTGAGCCCCGTGCAAACCCGTGCTGTCCCCCCCTTTGCAAAAGGGAGGGAGGGGGGATTCGCTTCTACCCGGCAGACCCGCGCACTCATCATCAGAACCCGAAGATCGCCTTGCCGAGGGCGAACACCGGCAGCGCGGCGAGCACGCCGTCGATGCGGTCGAGGATGCCGCCGTGGCCTGGAATCAGGTGACCCGAATCTTTCACTCCGGCGTGGCGCTTGAGCAGGCTCTCGAACAGGTCGCCGACCACCGAGAACAGCACCGCCGCGAGCGAGACGACCGCGACCCACGGCAATTGCGCCGTGGTCGCGCCGGCCAGCAGCGAGAAACCGACGCCGGCGGCGACGCCGGCGAAGGCGCCGCCGATCAGGCCTTCGACGGTCTTGTTGGGGCTGACCCGCGGGGCGAGCTTGAGCATGCCGAACTTGCGCCCGGCGAAGTAGGCGCCGGTGTCGGCGGCCCAGACCACGGCCAGCGCGGTCAGCAGCCACCAGTGGCCGTTGCTGCCTTCGGCATGGATCCAGGCCAGCGCGCACCAGGCCGGAATCACGCTGAGCGCCGCGGCGGCGAGCTTGAACATCCGCGCATAGGTGCGGTGGTCGCTGGCGAAGTCGAAGCGCTGCAGCCACAGCAGGGCCAGCAGCCACCAGATCACGCCGATCAGCGAGGCCAGTTTGAACAGCACCATCGACGGCGCCTGGGCGCCGCCGAAACCGCCCGAGCGCGACGCCCAGACGATGGTGACCATCAGCGCCAGGTGCGCGACCAGCAGCACGGTGCGCGACAAGGTGTCTTCGATCTCGGCCAGATCGAACCATTCCCACAGCCCGGCGAGGAACAGGACGGCGGCCACCGCGATCATCCACGGCGTCGGCAGCAGCAGGATCGCCGCAATCGCGACAGGCGCCATCACCAGCGCGGCGAGCAAGCGGGTTCGGGTCATTCAACGGTCTCGTTGGACAGGGCGGCGGCGACTTGCGACCCGGTCAGGCCGAAACGGCGTTCGCGGTTGCCGTAATCGTCGAGGGCGCGTTGCAGGGTCGTCGCGTCCAGTTCCGGCCACAACAACTCGGTGAACCACAATTCGGTATAGGCCAGCTGCCACAGCAGGAAATTGCTGATGCGGGTATCGCCGCCGGTGCGGATGAACAAATCCGGCGCCGGCAGGTCGGCCAGCGACAGGCGCGAGGCGATCAGCACCTCGTCGATCTCGTCCGGCGCCAGGCGTCCGGCGGCGACGTCGGCGGCCAGCGACCGTGCGGCCTGGGCGATGTCCCAGCGCCCGCCGTAGCTCGCGGCCACGGTCAGGTGCAGGGTGCCGTTGTTGCGGGTTTGATGCTCGGCCGCAGCCATGCGTTCGCGGATTTTTTCCGAGAAGCGCTCGCGCTCGCCGATGAAGCGCACGCGCACGCCGCGACGGTGAAGTTCCTCGACCTCGCGCTCGAGCGCGTTGAGGAACAGCTTCATGAGCGCGCCGACTTCGTCTTCGGGGCGGCCCCAGTTTTCGCTCGAGAACGCGAACAGGGTCAGCGCCTCGATGCCGCGGGCGATGCAGAAGTCGATGCAGATGTTGACCGTGCGCGCGCCGGCGCGGTGGCCGATGATGCGCGGCCGGCGGCGGCGCTCGGCCCAGCGCCCGTTGCCGTCCATGATGACGGCCAGGTGGCGCGGGATGCGTGCGGGCGCGGTGGGTGCGGGCTCGTTGGGCATGGCGCCGATGATGTTGACCTTGGAAGCGGGAGGGGCATCCGGAAGCGGGGTTCCGGCGACGATGGATCCCGTCCGGGACCCAGTGCTGACCCGTGCGATCGGCAGAAAGTTCAGTGCGCGATCGTCCAGGAACTGCGGCGATCGATTCGGACCGCCGCCCAGGGACTGCGGCGACCGGTCAGACCGCCATCAATTCCTGTTCCTTCGCCTTGACCACGCCGTCGACGTCCTTGATCGCGCTGTCGGTGACCTTCTGGATGTCGTCCTCGTAGCGGCGCAGCTCGTCCTCGGTGATCTTCTTGTCCTTCAGCAGTTCCTTGGCCTGGGTGTTGGCGTCGCGGCGGATGTTGCGGATCGCGACCTTCGCGTTCTCGCTCTCGCTGTGCACGACCTTGGTCAGTTCCTTGCGGCGTTCTTCGGTCAGCGCCGGCAGGTTGATGCGGATGACGGTGCCGGCGGTGTTCGGGGTCAGGCCCAGGTCGGAGGCGAGGATGGCCTTCTCGACCGCGCCGACGATCTGCTTTTCCCACGGGGTGATGGTCAGGGTGCGCGCATCGGAGACCGCGACGCTGGCGACCTGGTTCAGCGGCATCTCGGAACCGTGGTAGTTCACCTTCAGGTGATCGACCAGCGCAGCCGAAGCGCGCCCGGTGCGGACCTTGGTCAGGTCGTGGCGAAAGGCTTCGACGCTCTTGGCCATGCGGTTCTGTGCGTCTTTCTTGATTTCATTGAGCATTCGCCGGCTCCGGTCCTGTGGCGGTAATCGCGGGATTATATGGGCTCGGGCGGGTTTTGCGGACCGAACGCCGCCGTGGCGGCCACGCGGATGGGCTGAGGTCAGCGCGGTTTAGGCTGTTTTGCACGGGTATGGCGCGCGCCGATGTGCGGCCGTGTACCGGATTGCGTCACGGTTTCAGGCCGGGGCAAACGCGAAGTTTTCGTTATCCTGCGCCGCCGGCCGCGCCGGCCGCGGTTTTCGCTGCAATGCAGCATGAACCCTCAATGGCTGTGCGAGTGGCCGTGCGTATGCCGATGGTCCTCGTCGCCTTGTTCGCGGCCGTGCCTGTGTTCGTGCTCGTGGCCGTGATGATCGTCATGGTCGTGGTCATGATCATGGCCGCCGGCGCCGTGCGGCGCGCGGTCGTGGCGGTCGTGCTCGCAGGCCCGGCCGTGCTCGACCTGCAGGGTCGGGTGGTTGATGCCGAAGCGTTGGTCGAGCTCGCGGTTGAGGCGGTCGATGAAGACGTCGTGGTCGCGGTCGTCGGGGCGCACGATATGCGCGGTCATGGCGATTTCGCCGGCGCCGAGCGACCAGATGTGCAGATGGTGGATCGCTTCCACCCCGGGTTGCGCGCGCAGCAGGCTCTCGACTTCGGCGCGGTCGACGCCGCGCGGCACCGCGTCCATCGCCGCGTTGAAGCTCTCGCGCAGCAGACCGAAGGCGCCGATCGCGACCACCGCGCCGATCAGCAGGGCGATGGCCGGGTCGAGCCAGGCCCAACCGGTGAACCACATGCCGGCGCCGGCCAGGACTGCGGCCAGCGACACGGCCGCGTCGGCCATCAGATGCAGGAAGGCGCCGCGGCGGTTGAGGTCGTGGTCGTGGCCGTCGCGTACCAGCCAGGCCGCGCCGAGATTGACCGCGATGCCGAGTGCCGCCACCAGCATCACCGGCAGGGCCGGGATCTCCGGCGGCGCGTTGAAGCGGCGGATCGCCTCCCAGCCCAGGGCGCCGGAAAAACCGACCAGCAGCAGGGCATTGGCCAACGGCGAGAGCAGGGTCGCGCGTCGCCAGCCGTAGGTGTGGCGCGCGGTCGGCGCGCGCCGCGCCAGCACTGCCGCGCCCCAGGCCAGGCCCAGCCCGAGCACGTCGCCCAGGTTGTGCAGGGCGTCCGACAGCAGGGCCAGCGAATTGGTCATGAAGCCATAGCCGGCTTCGAGAATCGTGTAGGCCAGGTTGATCAGGGTCACCGCGGCGAAGGCGCGGGTGCCGCTGGGGCCGTGGTGATGGCTGTGCGAGTGCATGGACGAATGCTGTCACGGCCCGCGCCGTGAACACTATTACAGCCCCGGCCGGGTGCGGGCGGAAGCTCGATGGCCGTCGCAGAAGCCCTATCCGCTCTGGTCTTGCGCGTGCCGTGCGCCGGCCCGTCATGACTTCCGACACCCTTGACTACGTCTGTAGTCACGACAACTATGCCTACACATGTAGTCATGGCCGGCCACGACCCGGTCAGGCGATCAGCAGGAGCGTCATGAACCGCAAATCCATAGGCGACCAGGAACTGGCGCTACTGCAATACATCGACGAGAACGGCGACGCCTCGGTCGGCGAAGTCGCCTCCGCCTACGGCGAGCCGCGCGGCCTCGCGCGTTCGACCGTGCTGACGATGATGGAACGCCTGCGCGCGAAGTCGTATCTGCGCCGGCGCAAGCTCGGCGGCGTGTACCGCTATGCCAGTGCGACCGCGCCCGACGACGTGATGCGCTCGGCGGTCGGCAAGTTCGTCGCCAACACCCTGCAGGGATCGCTGTCGCCGTTCGTGGCCTGGATGTCGCAGCGCACCGAAGTCAGCGACGAGGAACTGGCCGAACTCGAAGGGCTCGTCGCCGATCTGCAGTCGCGCCGCAAGGAGAGCTGAGATGAGTCTGCCCTCGATGGATCTGTCCTTCGTCGCCGACACGCTGCTGCCGCGCCTGGCCGCGGCCAGCCTGCAATCCTTGCTGCTGGTCGCCGCGGTGTGGGCGCTGTGCCGCTACTTGCCGCGCCTGAGCGCTTCGGCGCGCTGCTGGCTGTGGTGGCTGGCGGCGTTGCAGTTGTTGGTTGGCCTGTTGTGGCCGACGCCGCTGATGCTGCCGCTGTTGCCGGAATCCTTCGGCATCCTGATCGCCGACGCGCCGTCGGCCACGGCGATGCCGTTGTCGGCACGCCTACCGTTCGTGATGGCCGGCGGCGACGCCCCCACGGCATCGCTGGCCGATGCTGCGATCGGCAGCGTCTGGCCGTCGTGGACTTCGTTACTGGCCGGGATCTGGCTGTTGGCTTTCAGTGCCGTGCTGACCGCGAACCTGCGCGCTTTCCTCGACACGCGCCGTCGCATCGCGCGTTCCTCGGCGGAGGTGCCGCTGCCGGTGGCGCAGGCCTATCGCCGGCTCGGCGACAGCCTCGGCCTGCGGCGTTTGCCGGAGCTGCGCCTGTCGGCGGAGATCGAATCGCCGCAACTGCTCGGCCCGTGGCCTGCGGTGGTGCTGTTGCCGCAACACCGCATCGCCTCGATGAGTGCCGGCGAACTCGACATGGCCCTGCACCACGAGTTGGTCCATCTGCGCCGTCGCGATCTGTGGTGGGGCTGGGTGCCGGCCCTGGCCCAGCAGCTGTTCTTCTTCCATCCGCTCGCTCATCTGGTCGCACGCGAGTACTCGCTTGCGCGGGAGGCCGCCTGCGATGCGGCGGTGCTCGACAGCCGCCGCTACACGCCCCAGGACTACGGGCGATTGCTCCTGCGCCTCGGCGTCGCGCCGCGGCCCGGCGCCGGCGTCGCCAGCGCTTCACCCACCTATACCGCTCTCAAGAGGAGATTGACCATGTTGCAGAACGCAGCTTCGACCTCGCACGCCGGTACCTTGGCGTTGACCTTCGCCGTGGTCCTGCTCGGCCTGGTGCCGTACCGGATCACCGCTGCTGCGGACGCATCGGCAAAGGCCTCGTCGCGGACGATCTCGGTCCAATCCGACCGCAGCGGCGGCAAGGCCGGCGAAACCCGCATCTTCGAGCGGCACCAGGGGCAGGCGCCTTCGGTCTGGGCGGCCAAGGGCGGCAAGTTCTATCGCGTCGACGCCGACGAGCGCTACGAAGAAGTGCGCGATGCCGCGACTCTCGCGCGTTTGCAGCAGCACATGCGCGACATGAAGGCGGCCGAGATCGATGCCCGCCAGGCCGAGCGCGACGCCAAGATCGCCGAGCGCGAAGCCCTGCGTTCGGCCCAGGACGCCGAGCGTGCCGGTCGCGAGGCCGAACGCGTGGCCCAGCAGGCGCGGCGCGACGGCGAGCAGGCTCGTCTCGATGCGGCGCAAGGCGCAAACGATGCGCGGCAGGCTGCGTTGGATCGGGATCAGGTGGCGCGCGATGCCGAACAGGCCCGGCGCGATGCCGAACAACATATGCGCGATGTCGAGCAGGCACGCCGGGATGTGCAGCAGGCTATCCGCGATGCCGAACAGGCTGCGCGCGATGCGGCCGAGTATGTGCGCTGGATCAGCGACGGTGGGCAGTCGGCGACCGACGCCTGATCGGGCATGCTCGATCGCGCTCCGGGCATCGGAGCGGGAGGCGTTTCTTCACGAGGAACGATCGATGCGGCAGGGCTCGGCGGCCTTGCCGGGAATCACGCTCCAGCGCCTGGGCGGCCGGAGCGGATGGCCCAAAACGACATCCGCCGTCGAGCGGGTCGCCTGAGTCGCAGGCTCAGTTGCGGCCCTTGACCAGGGTGCCGATGTTCTCGCCGCGCAGGATCTTCAGCAGCACGCCGGGCTGGCCCATGTCGAAGATGCGCAGCGGCAGTTCGCTGTCGCGGCACAGCGCGAACGCCGCGGTGTCCATGACCTGCAGGTCGCGGGTGATGACGTCGTCGTAGGTGAGCTTGTCGAAGCGCACCGCGTCGCTGTGCTTCTTCGGGTCCTTGTCGTACACGCCGTCGACCTTGGTCGCCTTCAGCAACAGGTCGGCGCCGATCTCGATCGCGCGCAGGGCGGCGCCCGAGTCGGTGGTGAAGAACGGGCTGCCGACGCCGGCGGCGAAGATCGCCAGGCGGCCTTTTTCCAAATGACGAATCGCGCGACGGCGGATGTAGTCCTCGCAGACGTCGTTGATCTTGATCGCGCTCATCACCCGCACCTTGGCGCCGAGCTTCTCGAGCGAATCCTGCATCGCCAGGGCGTTGATGACGGTGGCGAGCATGCCCATCTGGTCGCCGGTGACCCGGTCCATGCCGCTGGCGGCGAGGCCGGCGCCGCGGAAGATGTTGCCGCCGCCGATCACCAGCGCGATTTCCGCGCCGGCCTGCTGGACTTCGATGACTTCGCGGGCGAGGCGGCCGATCACCTTGGGATCGATGCCGTAGTCCTCGTCCCCCATCAACGCCTCGCCGGAAAGTTTCAACAGGACACGGCGATAGGCGAGCTGGGACATGGGGCATTCTCGGGGAGGCGGGCAGCGGCCGAATTGTAGCTCAAGCGCCCACCCCGGGTCGTGCGCAAACGGGCCTCCGGCGGCCGCGAAGGCCATGTCGGCCGTGTCCGCGGCTGCGATTGTCGGTGCCGCCGCCCTCGTTCCGGCACGGCGATCCCTTATGATCCCGCCGCCGGTCCAGATTGGAACCGCCGTATCGCGCCCGTGCCGTCCCGGCACGCGCCGCGCACCACCCAAGGAGATGGAAGTGTCGATCAAGAACCTCAACGAATTCGTCGAAGCCTCGAAGCAGAAGGACCTCAGCCAGGACGTGTTCGAGCTGGAAAGCTCGCACCTGCTCGAAGTCAAGCTCGACGGCCGGGTCTGGGCCAAGGCCGGCTCGATGGTGGCGTACCGCGGCGGCGTCAAGTTCGTGCGCCAGGGCGTGCTCGAGCAGGGCCTGAGCAACCTGCTGAAGAAGGCGATCAGCGGCGAAGGCACGCAGCTGATGAAGATGGAAGGCAAGGGCCGGGTCTACATCGCCGATGCCGGCAAGAAGATCACCCTGCTGCGCCTGGGCGGCGAGTCCATCTTCGTCAACGGCAACGACGTGCTGGCCTACGAGGACGGCATTTCGGCCGACATCAAGATGATGCGCAAGGTCTCGGGCATGATGTCCGGCGGCCTGTTCAACATCAAACTCAGCGGCAGCGGCGTGGTCGCGATCACCTCGCATTACGAACCGCTGACCCTGGCGGTGACCCCGGACCAGCCGGTGTTCACCGACCCGAACGCGACCGTCGCCTGGTCCGGCGGCCTCAGCCCCGACATCGTCACCGACATCTCCCTGGGCACCCTGTTCGGGCGCGGCTCGGGCGAGAGCGTGCAGCTCAAGTTCGCCGGCACCGGCTGGGTCGTCGTGCAGCCGTACGAAGAGGTGTATTTCCAGCAGGCCGGCTGAGCCGCCGCGGCAGCGTTCCCGCTGCCGCGACCGCCATGATCTGGTCCGCAAGCGCACGGCCGCGAGAGATCGCGGCCGTGTTGCGTCGGGGTGGGGGAATCTGACAGGTGTCGCAGGGACGCGGACGCGGCCGGACTATGATCGGTTCGGCGAATCGGTTCGCCTAACCCAGGAGGGGTTGCCATGACGTTTCGGAATACCGTGTGCGCGTTGGGCCTGTCGGGCCTGTTGCTGTTCCTGCCGGTGGCCCAGGCCGATCCGGCCGAGGGCTCGTTCCGCACGGAGACCACCTGCGAATACCAGGGCTGGGCCTACGAGATCGTGCTGACCAAGTACCGCTACACCGGCGGTCAGTGGGTGGTGATCTCGCAGAGTTCGCACTACGCCGAGTCCTGCCCGCCGATCGAGTGAGGCGGGGAATCGGGAATCGAACAGCGTAACCATCCCCGTCGTTGCCGCGAAGGTGGGGCACGCTTCACTTCGGCGAAGCCGAACACCCAGCGACTTCAAGCGTTCTCGCCCGAAAGCCCTGGGTTCCCGCCTTCGCGGGAACGACGGGTGATGATTACGCTGTTCCCGATTCCCGATTCCCGATTCCCGATTCCCGAATCCCGAATCCCGAATCCCGAATCCCGAATCCCGAACAAAGAAAAAGGCCGCGGAATCCGCGGCCTTTCTCGTACTGCCTCGAAGCGACGGTGGCTTACGCCAGGCCGGCCTGCTTCATGACTTCGGCAGCGAAGTCGTCGACCTGCTTCTCGATGCCTTCGCCGACGGCGATGCGCTGCATGCTGACCACGTCGGCGCCGGCGGCCTTGACCACCTGCTCGACGGTCTGATCGGTGTTCAGCACGTAGGGCTGGCCGTACAGGGTGACTTCGTTGACGATCTTGGCGATCTTGCCGCCGATGATCTTCTCCAGGATGTCGGCCGGCTTGGACTTGTCCTTGTCGGACATCTTGGCCAGTTCGATTTCCTTTTCCTTCGCCACGAACTCGGCCGGGACGTCGCTGGCCTTGATGTGCGGCGGGTTCATCGCGGCAACGTGCATGGCCAGGCCGCGGGCCAGGTCGGCATCGCCGCCCTTGAGCTCGATCAGCACGCCGATGCGGCCGCCGTGGACGTAGGCCGCGACGTTGTTGGCGCTGTCGATCTGGATCAGGCGACGCACCTGCAGGTTCTCGCCGACCTTGGCGATGACCGCGGCGCGGGTTTCCTCGACGGTTTCGCCGGAAGCCAGCTTGACGGCCTTCAGCGCCTCGGCGTCGACGGCGCCCGAGCTCAGCGCGGCCTGGGCCACGGTCTCGGTGAAGGACAGGAAGTTGGCGTCCTTGGCGACGAAGTCGGTCTCGGAGTTGATCTCGACCAGCACGGCCTTGCCGCCGTCCTGGGCGACCGCGATGCGGCCTTCGGCAGCGACGCGGCCGGCCTTCTTGTCGGCCTTGGCCAGGCCCGACTTGCGCAGCCATTCGGCAGCGGCGTCGATGTCGCCGTTGTTTTCGACGAGCGCCTTCTTGCACTCCATCATGCCGGCGCCGGTGCGCTCGCGGAGTTCCTTGACCAGGGAAGCGGAAATTTCAGCCATGGGGTTACCTCGGGTGTTCGATAAAGTCCGGGCAGGAGCGGCGTAAGCCGCGTTTCATCGCTCGGTACGGCGATGCATCGCGGCTTACGCCGCTGCTACCCGGAGCGGATACGGGCAAGTGCAGCCGCGCAGTGTCGCGCGGCTGCATTACATGACGCTTACTCGGCAGCCGGAGCTTCGCCGTCGGCCTTCTTGGCGGCCGGGGCGGCAGCCGGAGCCGGGCCCTTCTTGGCCGGTGCGCGGCCGCGCGGAGCGGACTTGCGGTCGTCCTTGGCGGCGCCGTCTTCGGCGGCTTCGGCGAACTCTTCCTCGCGGACGCTGCCGACCTGCGGAGCGGCGGCCTTGCCTTCGAGCACGGCGTCGGCGGCGGCGCGGGCATACAGCTGCACGGCGCGGATGGCGTCGTCGTTGCCCGGGATCGCGTAGTCGACCAGGGCCGGGTCGTAGTTGGTGTCGACAACGGCGATGACCGGGATGCCGAGCTTCTTGGCTTCCTTGATCGCGATGTCTTCATGGCCGATGTCGATCACGAACAGAGCGTCGGGCAGACGGTTCATGTCCTTGATGCCGCCCAGCGAGGCTTCCAGCTTGTCGCGCTCGCGGCGCAGGCCCAGCACTTCGTGCTTGACCATCTTCTGGAAGGTGCCGTCGGTTTCGCCGGCTTCCAGTTCCTTCAGGCGCGAGACCGACTGCTTGACGGTGCGGAAGTTGGTCAGCGTGCCGCCCAGCCAGCGCTGGGTCATGTACGGCATGTTGCAGCGCTGGGCTTCTTCCTTGATCGAATCGCGCGCCGAACGCTTGGTGCCGATGAACAGGATGGTGCCGCGCTTCTGGGCGATGCCCGAGATGAAGTTCATCGCGTCGTTGAACAGCGGAACGGTCTTCTCGAGGTTGATGATGTGGATCTTGCCGCGGGCGCCGAAGATGTACGGGCCCATCTTGGGATTCCAGTAGCGCGTCTGGTGGCCGAAATGGACGCCGGCTTCCAGCATCTGACGCATGGTGATCTGAGGCATTGCGATAACTCCGAAGGCAAGGGAACCGACCGCCGGTTGAGTGATGGCGGCTCGCCGCGGACGCAGGTCCGTGGCGAAGGGTTCCGGGGTTGGGCCTCCCTGTCGCTTCCGTGTCCGAACCTGCGGAGCCGAGCTTGCGATCGGTCCCTCAGGCACCCCGGCACGGGCTGTGGCGGCAGGTGTGTATTCGTCGGTGACGCCCGACGTGGGCGGCGCGATTCGGTCCGGTGAAGCAGGTCGGTCCGGTCGCAGAGCCGCGGAAGTGTAACGGGGACGGGGGCTTGGGGCAAGTTGAGGGGGCTGGAAGCCGGGTCGGACGAGGGGCGGGGCGGCCAGGAGGCACCCAGGGCGCCCTGGAGCCGCCCGAATTGCCTGGCTTCCGCCCTTGAGGTTCACCATCTCAGCTCGGGCTGAGAAATCCACCCGCCAGGGGCCGGCCGGGCCGATTGAGCGGCTGCCCGGGCGGCGATTCGGCTTGCGCGGGCGCCTGGCCTTCGCGCCCTGCACGCGGTGGCAGCTCCAGCGTTCGCCGGCCGCCCTGTGCCGCGCGGTCCACCTTCGGGACGTGCGCACCGACCGCGCCGGCGATGGCACGCAGCGTCGCGTCGACGAGGCCTGCGACGCGTGAAGGGCGGCCCCGATTAAGCGATAATGCCGACATGGCTATTTCCATCAAGACACCCGAAGACATCGAGAAGATGCGCGTCGCCGGCCGCCTGGCCGCCGAGGTGCTGCAGATCGTCGCTCCGTACGTGAAGCCGGGCGTCAGCACCGGCGAGCTGGACCGCATCTGCAACGAGCACATCGTTAACGTGCAGAAAGCGATTCCGGCCAACGTCGGCTACAAGGGCTTTCCGAAGACCGTGTGTACTTCGGTCAACAACGTGATCTGCCACGGCATCCCGAGCGACAGCAAGATCCTCAAGGACGGCGACATCGTCAACATCGACGTCACCGTGATCAAGGACGGCTGGCACGGCGACACCAGCCGTATGTATTACGTCGGCACGCCCTCGGTCATGGCCAAGCGCCTGGTCGACGTGACCCGCGAAGCCATGTTCCGCGGCATCCGCCTGGTCAAGCCCGGCATCACCCTCGGCGACATCGGCCATGCCATCCAGACCTATGCCGAAGCCGAGCGCTTCAGCGTGGTGCGCGACTACTGCGGCCACGGCATCGGCCGCGTGTATCACGAAGACCCGCAGGTGCTGCACCACGGCCGTCCCGGCGAAGGCGTCAAGCTCGTGCCCGGCATGACCTTCACCATCGAGCCGATGATCAACGAAGGCACCTACCGCCATAAGACCCTGCCGGACGGCTGGACCGTGGTGACCAAGGACCGCAAGTTGTCGGCGCAGTGGGAGCACACCGTCGCGGTGACCGAGGACGGCGTCGAAATCCTGACCCGCGTGCCGGGCGACGACAACGACCTATGACCGGCCCCGTCGCCGGCGATCGGCCTGACGAACGATTGGCCGATCGGTCGGCGGCGCCCGATGTGGCGACGCCCGCCGCCGGCAGCCCGGCGGCGATCCGCGCGGCCTTGAGCGCGGTCGACGCCGCGCTCGCGCAGCGCTTCGACAGCGACCCCAATGCCGACATCGACCGCCTGCTGCGCGCGCGCACCGACGCGGTCGATGCGCAGGTGCGTGCGGCCTGGCAGGCCTGCATCGACGAGGCCGCGCCACTGGCCCTGTTCGCGGTCGGCGGCTACGGCCGCGGCGAGTTGTTCCCGCAGTCGGATATCGACTTGCTGGTGCTCGCCGACTCCGAAGCGCAGACCGCCCAGGCCGAACAACTCGGCTGTTTTTTCGCCTCGCTGTGGGACGCCGGCCTGCCGGTCGGCCACGCGGTGCGTTCGGCCGAGCAATGCACCGAAGCCGCGGCCGACCTGAGCGTGCTGACCGCGATGCTGGAAGCGCGCCCGCTCGCCGCTGGCGCGGTCGCGCAGATGGCGCTGCAGGCGGCGATCTCGCCGTCGCAGGTGTGGCCGGCGCGCGAATTCTTCATCGCCAAGCGCGAAGAGCTGCGCCTGCGCCATGCCCGCTACGGCGACACCGCCGACAACCTCGAGCCCAATCTCAAGGAAGGGCCGGGCGGCATGCGCGACGTGCAGACCCTGCACTGGATGGCGCTGCGCATCATCGGTACCTCCGATCTGGAATCGCTGGTGTCGATCGGCCAACTGGGGCCGGACGAACTGACCACGCTGGAGCGCGAGCGCCGCACCTTGTCGCGCTTGCGTTTCGGGCTGCATCTGGTCGCGCGCAAACGCGAAGAGCGGCTGCGTTTCGATTACCAGAAACTGCTCGCCGAACGCCTGGGGCATGTCGACAACGCCGACAACCTCGCGGTCGAGCAGATGATGCAGGGCTTCTATCGCAGCGCCGCCCTGGTGCTGCGCATCGGCGAGCGCCTGCTGCAGCGCTTCGAGGAGCAGATCGAAGGCGAGGCCGTGCCGGTGCCGCTGGACGGCGTGTTCGAGGCCTTCGAGTTGCGCCGCGACTACATCGCTGCTCGGACAGCGGGTGCCGCCCGCGACGCCGAGTGGCCGCGCGACGCCTCCGAGGTGTTCGCCCTGTTCGCAGCCTGGGCCGCGCACGACGAGATCCGCGGCCTGCATTCGCAGACTGCGCGCGCGCTGGCCGAGGCGTTGTCGCAGGTGCCGAGCTTCGTCCAGGCCGAGCCGGCGTTGCGCGAACGCTTCATCAAGATCCTGCGCGGCCCGCATCCGGTGCACGCGCTCGAACGCATGGCGCGCCTGGGCGTGCTGGGGCGCTGGATTCCGGCGTTCTCGAAAGTCTCCGGGCGCATGCAGTTCGACCTGTTCCACGTCTACACGGTCGACCAGCACACCCTGGCGGTGCTGCGCAATCTCGCCCGCTTCGCCTCCGGCGTAGCCGACGAACGCTTCAGCATCGCCCACGAAGTCTGGCCGCGCCTGCGCAAGCCGGAGCTGTTGCTGCTTGCCGGCCTGTTCCACGACATCGCCAAGGGCCGCGGCGGCGACCACTCCGAACTCGGCGGCGACGACGCGCGTGTGTTCTGCTCGACCATGGGCCTGAGCGAGGCCGACACCGCACTGGTCGAATGGCTGGTGCGCCAACATCTGTTGATGTCGGTGACTGCGCAGAAGCAGGACATCGCCGACCCCGACGTGATCCATCGCTTCGCCACCAAGGTGGCCGATCGCGAGCACCTCGATCATCTGTATCTGTTGACCTGCGCCGACATCGCCGGCACCTCGCCGAAGCTGTGGAACGCGTGGAAAGACCGGCTGCTCGCCGACCTTTACACCGCCACCCGCCTGGCCTTGCGGCGTGGGCTCGAACATCCGGTCGCGGGCGCCGAGCGCGCCGCCGAAACCCGCGAAGCCGCGCAGGCCATGCTGGCCGCGTTCGGCGCGCGCGACGACGAGATCGCCGCCTTGTTCGCGCGCATGCCCGAGATCGCCTTCCAGCGCGGCCGCCCGGACCAGATCGCCTGGCAGGCGGCCTCGCTGCGCGGCATCGCGCTCGGCGACACCCGCGTGCGTGCGCGGCCGGTCAGCGCCCACGGCGGCGCCCATGCCGGCGCGCTCGAAGTGTTCGTGCATTCGCCGGACCGCGACGGCCTGTTCGCTGCGATCGTCGCCACGCTCGACCGGCTCGGCCTGGCGATCCAGCAGGCGCGTGTGCTCGACGGCCCGCAAGGCGCGATTTTCGACACCTTCGAAGTAGTGCCGACCGATCCGCGCCAGCCGCCGAGCGCCGAAGATGTCGAACGGCGCCTGGAGTCGACCCTGGCCGGCCCGCTCGAACGCATCAAGCCGGCACGCCGGGCGCAACCGCGGCATCTGCGCCATTTCCGCATCGTGCCGCAGATCGTGTTCGCCTCGTTCAACAAGGACGAAGCGGCGAGCGCGCGCACCACCTTGAGCCTGGTCTGCACCGACCGCCCCGGCCTGCTGGCCGACGTCGCCCAGACTTTGCGAAAACAGCGGCTGCGCGTGTACGACGCGCGCATCGCCACCTTCGGCGAACGCGCCGAGGACGTATTCCAGATCACCGACGGGCGCGATCGCGCGCTCGACGAAACGCAACAGCAGGCCCTGCGCGACGCGCTGCTGGCCTGCCTCGAAGGAGACAGTCGATGAGCCCCGCCAAGAAGACCGCCAAGAAGACCGCACGCAAGAAGAGCAACGAAGTGCCGGGCATCGACGAGCTGAAGTTCATGATCGACAGCGCTTTCGAGCGCCGCAGCATGCTCACGCCCGACGAGATCGAAGGCTCGACCCGGCCCACCGTCGAGCGCGTCATCGCCGGTCTGGAGCAGGGCGAGTTCCGCGTCGCCGAACCCGACGGCAAGGGCGGCTGGACCGTCAATGAGTGGCTGAAGAAGGCGGTGCTGCTGTACTTCCGCGTCAACGACATGCAGGTCGTCGAAGCCGACCCGGCGCCGTTCTGGGACAAGGTGCCGGCGCGCTTCGAAGGCTACGGCGAAGCCGATTTCCGCAAGCTCGGCGCGCGCGTCGTGCCCGGCGCGATCGCCCGCCGCGGCGCCTACATCGGCAAGGACGTGGTGTTGATGCCGAGCTTCGTCAACATCGGCGCGCACGTCGGCGAAGGCACCATGGTCGACACCTGGGCCACGGTCGGTTCCTGCGCCCAGATCGGCAAGCACTGCCACCTGTCCGGCGGCGCCGGCATCGGCGGCGTGCTCGAACCGCTGCAGGCCTCGCCGACCATCATCGAAGACCACTGCTTCATCGGCGCGCGTTCGGAAGTGGTCGAGGGCTTCGTCGTCGGCCACCACAGCGTGATCGGCATGGGCGTGTTCCTCGGCCAGAGCACCCGCGTCTACAACCGCGCCACCGGCGAGATCAGCTACGGCCACGTGCCGCCGTACAGCGTGGTCGTGTCGGGCCAGTTGCCGGCCAAGGACGGATCGCATTCGTTGTACTGCGCGGTCATCGTCAAGCAGGTCGACGCCAAGACGCGTTCGAAGACCAGCATCAACGATTTGCTGCGCGGCCTGGCCGACTGAGGCAGCGCGGATGCGCCGGATCTCGTCGCGCTGGACGGCATGGCACAAGTGGGGCCCGTTGCTGCCGCTGCTGTGCCTGCCGGTCGCATGCGCGGCGACCTACGGCGTGGGGTTTCCAGTGATGTGGGCGGTCGCGGTATTCGGCACCTACGCGGCCGTATCGGCGGCGTTCCTGCCGCTCAACTGGGGCTTGGCCGATGAGGTCGAGCAGGCCGGAGACGTGTTGCGTGTGCGGCGCGGCAGCGTCGAGGCCCGGGTAGCGCTGGCGGAGGTGCAGGAAGTGCGCCCGGCCGGCTGGCTGCAGCGCGGCCAGCTCATGCTGGAGCTGCGCGAGCCGAGCGCCTTGGGCCGGCATATCGTTTTCCTGCCGCAGGCCAATCCCTGGTTGGATTCGGGCAAGAACGCGATCCTGGCCGATCTTGAGAGGCGCGTGGGTGCAGCTCCCACCGCGCGGCCGTCGAAGCGATGACGATACGGTTCCGCTCGGTTAAGGATCAGCATCCAGGGCCCGCTGCATGGGATCGTGCATCGATAGGGTTTGCCCAATGATAGAAGGGGATCAGCTCGCGTCGCCGACTACTGTGGTGCGCAAACTATGGTCGCGGCTATTGTTGGGCGTCGTCTTGCTTGCTCCTGCGACGTACTTGTTCGGCGGTCGGACCGGCGTCTCTGCCGAGCACGTCGCGATCTGGTTGGCATTGGTCGCGGCACTCGCCGCTTATTGCGTGGTGACGAGCTCCTTCGCCGATTGTGTCGCCGATTACGGCGACTACCTGCTGGTACGGCGTCGAAAATTGGAGCTGCAACTCAAGTTCGCCGACATCGCCTACGTCGAAGACAGTCACAACCTCAAGCCTCGCCGCGTGACCTTGCATCTGAAGTCTTCGGGGCCGTTGGGACAGCGGATTGTATTCATGCCCCGGCCCAATTCTCTTGGACGCAACGAAGTGGCGTTCGACCTCGAGCGTCGAGTCAATCTGTCACGGAACGAGACCTGAGAACGATGGCCATGAGAGAGATTTCGTCGGGACAGACCTTCTTCCTCAAGAAAATTTTTCCGGTCATCTGGTACGGAGCGCTGGGTTACATCATCGCCAGAGCGCTCGCGGCCGAGTCTTGGAAGACCGAGCCCCTGGCGGTGCTGGCGCCCACGCTGATGCTGTTGGGCGGCTATCTCCTGATGAAGCGCTATGTCTCCACCTTGGCCGACAAAGTGCTCGACGGCGGAAGCTTCTTGCTGGTCAGGAGAGGCCTGGTGAAACAACGCATCGCCCTGGAAGACATCGATGATGTCCATATCACCCGCAACGACAATCCTCCGCGCCTCACCCTGAAACTGCGCGTGCCCGGGAAGCTGGGCAAGGAGATCGTCTTCATTCCGAAAGGCCTGGTGCTGGTGCCTTTCTTCAAGCACCCGCTGGGCGCCGAACTGGCCGAGCGCGTCAAGCGTCTTCGTACGAATTGATCCGACATCGAATCGAGGTTCACTGCATGACCACGCTTTACGGACTCAACAACTGCGACACCTGCAAGAAGGCCCGTAAGTGGCTGGACCGCTTCGGCGTCGCCCACACTTTCGTCGACTATCGCGATAACCGGCAGGCGCCGGAGACGTTGGTCGAGTGGAAGAACCAGGTCGGCGGCTGGGAGTCGCTGATTAACAAGTCTTCGACCACCTGGCGCACCTTGGCGCCGAACCGCAAGGAACCGGCCTCGGATGCGGAGTGGAAGCTGCTGCTGAAGGAATACCCGCAGCTGATCCGTCGCCCGTTGGTGGTGACCGACGACGGCAAGGTCAGCCAGGGCTTCAGCGACAACGGCTTCAAGCAGCGCTTCGGGGTCGGGTCGTGAGCACGGCCTCTTCGAGCGGGGCCTCCTCGAGTGCCGTGCTCGATCTGACTCTGGCGCTGATCGCACGGCCCTCGGTCACGCCCGACGATCTCGGTTGCCAGGCGCTGATCGCCGAACGCCTGCGCCGCGCCGGTTTCGTCTGCGAGCACCTGCGCTACGGCGAGGTCGACAATCTCTGGGCGGTGCATGGCGACGGCGAAGGCCCGACCCTGGTCCTGCTCGGCCATACCGACGTGGTGCCTTCGGGCCCGGTCGATGCCTGGTCCAGCGATCCCTATCTGCCGGAGATCCGCAACGGTGTGTTGTACGGCCGCGGCGCCGCCGACATGAAGGGCAGCGTGGCCGCGTTCGTGGTCGCGCTGGAGGACTTCGTCGCCGCGCATCCGCAGCATCGCGGGCGTGTCGCCCTGTTGCTGACCTCGGACGAAGAAGGCGATGCGATCGACGGCGTGCGCCGCGTCGCCGAGACCTTCCGCGAGCGCGGCGAGCGCATCGACTGGTGCGTGACCGGCGAGCCCTCGTCGACCGCCAAGCTCGGCGATCTGTTGCGCGTCGGCCGTCGCGGCACCTTGTCGGCGACTTTGAAGGTGATCGGCGTGCAGGGCCATGTCGCCTATCCGGACAAGGCGCGCAACCCGATCCACCAGGCCATGCCGGCCTTGTCCGAACTCGCTGCGCGGCGCTGGGACGAGGGTTACGAAACCTTCCCGCCGACCTCGCTGCAGATCAGCAATATCCACGCCGGCACCGGCGCCAACAACGTGATCCCGGGCGAACTGCAGGTGTTGTTCAACCTGCGCTACAACCCGAGCTGGAATGCCGAACGCCTGGAGCAGCAGTGCGAAGCAGTGCTGCGCGCGCATGGCTTGGAATACGAATTGCGCTGGTTCCGCGGCGGCGAACCGTTCTACACCCCGGAAGGCCCGCTGCGCGCGGCGGCGCGCGAAGTGCTGGCGCAGTTCTCCGGCGCCGTGCCCGAGGAAAGCACGGGCGGCGGCACCTCGGATGCGCGTTTCATCGCGCCGCTGGGCGCGCAGTGCATCGAGATCGGCCCGGTCAATGCCAGCATCCACAAGGTCGACGAGAACGTCCTGGTCGCCGACCTGGAGGCGCTGCCGGATCTGTATCGGGCGTTGATCGAGCGCTTGTTGGTCTGACCGGGCACGAAGCCGCGGCGCTTGCGTGCGTCGTCGGCTAACGGCTGTTGCCACGCCGTTGCGGTTCGCGGTCGCGGCTTGCGCCGCTCCTACCCTTTGCAACGTCGCTCCTGGGTAGGAGCGGCGCGAGCCGCGACCGCGTGACGTCAGATCGCCGCGCCCCCGGCAATCACCGCAACGGCTTCATCGTCAAGGTATGCCGCGCCGGCCCCGGCAGGAACGGCGTCGGCCGTCCATGCACCCAATCGTCGTGGCCCGCGCCCCAGAACGGCGACAGCGGGTGGCCGCTCTGGCCGCCGGGCATGTGGATGATGCCGTCGGCCTCGTGGCCGGGCGACACCACCATGCGTTCGGAGGCGCCGAAATCCGGGCGCTGCACGCGCGGCATGGCCGAATCGCCGGGCAGTTCGTCGAAGGGCATGCACAGGGCGCGCTTGGCGAAGCCGGGCAGGGCCGAGGCGAGCGGGTGGCAGATCGAGGCGGTGTTGTGCTCGCCCCAGCGCTGCTGGGCCAATCGCGCCGCTGCGTCCGGGCGGGGCGTTACCGCGAACTCCTTGAGCACGTCGTCGGCCGAGTGCTCCAGCAACTCGTCCCAGGAACGTTCGCTGCGCGGCAGCAGATGATCCGGCCGTTGCGCCAGCAGCGGCCAGACCACGCCTTCGAGTTGTTTCAGCTCGGGCATTTCGAAGCGTTCGCCGAGCGCGGCGCGCACCGGCGCGGTCAGGCCGTTGGCGACGCGCGTGTGCACGGCGCGGCGCCAGTTGCGGACGATGCGGTAACTCGCCGAATCGGGCACGGCGCGGCCTTCCCAACGACGTGCCGCTTCGGCCAGGGTCGCCAGCGCGGGGCTGGCATTGCCGGCTTTGTCGACGCGGGCGGCCTGGTCCTGCAACAGCTTCCACCAGCGCTGCAGGAACAACGCGCGGTCGTCGAGCTGGATAGCGAGCAAGTCGCGTTCGTTGAAGCGCTGCTTGGCGAACAGGCCGTCGCGGATCTGTCCGGCGCGCGCGCCGAGCACGTAGTTGCCGTCGCCGATGCGCTCGTATTCGAGGCCGTCGAGCGTGCGCGTGTTGGCGGTCCACAAGCGGCCCGACGGCGGCGCGACCAGCTGCGGCGCGTCCTGCGTTTGCAGGCTCCAGGGTGGGCAGTCGGTGACGCTGCGTTGCTTGCCGTCGACGAGGTCGTTCTCGACCAGGGTCGCGGTGGAGCATTCTTCGTCGCGTTCCGGAATCGGCCCGAGCAGACGCCAGGCGATCTTGCCCCGGCGGTCGCCGAGCACCAGGTTCTGCACCGGCATGGCGACGCCGCGGGCGAGTTGCATCGCTTCGTCGACCGATTGCGCACGGCTCAGGTCGGCCAAGCCCATGTTGAGCGAACCCGGCAGGTGTGCGGCCCAGCGCAGGGCGAGGGCACTGCCGTCGCCGTTGTCGTGCAGCAGCGGGCCCCAGGCGGTCTCGCGCACCGTCAGTTTGCTCGACGGCGCGCCTTTGACCGCGATGAGTTCCTCGTGGATGCGCAGGCCCGCGCAGGTCGCGGCCTTGGCGTCGCCGGCGCAGCCGGGTTCGCGCGACCAGTCGGCCCAGTCGCCGTAGCTATTGGTGAAGGCCCAGGCGACATGGCCGTTGCTGCCGACCACCAGCGCCGGCAGGCCGGGCAGGGTGAAGCCGCTGGCGTCGATGCGGCCGCCGGGCACGCGCGGGTCGGCGTAGCGCAGGCGCGCACGGAACCACAGGTTGGGCGCACGCAGGCCCAGGTGCATGTCGTCGGCGACGATTGCACGACGGTCGGCGGTCACGCTGCCGGCGACGGCGAAGTTGTTGCTGCCGATCTCGTCCGGGAACGGCAGTTGCATCACGCCACCGGACGCGGGCGTCGGCAGCTTGCGCAGATCGACCTGGTCGGCGCTCGGCAGTTCGGCATCGCCGAACGGCGCCCCGAACAACGGCGCATCCCAACGGCTGCCGTTGTGAGTGATCAAGGCGTACAAGGCCGGCGGCAGGTGCGGACGCATGCGCCAATAGGCGAGATCGCGGGCGTTGCTCGCGTCCTGCAGGTCGAAGTACATGGCATAACCGACCAGGGCCGAATCCGACAACTTCCACGGTTCGGGTTCGGCGCGGAGCAACAGATAGGGCCAGGGCTTGCGCGACAAGCCGCCGAGGCCGGCGTTGATACCGTCGGCATAGGCCTGCAGCAAGGCGGTCTTGTCGCCGGCGAACGACGCGAGTTGCGCTTCGACCCGGCCGCGCAGGCGGTGCACGCGGTGACGGCGGTCGTAATCGAGGGCGCGAGCGCCGAACAGCGCCGACAGTTCGCCGGCGGCCGTGCGTCGCAGCAGGTCCATCTCGAAATAGCGTTCCTGGCCGTGGACGTAGCCCAGTGCGCGCATCGCATCGGTCTGGTTGGCGGCATCGACGGTGACCACGCCGAGCGCGTCGCGCTGGATCGTCACCGGGGCCGACAGGCCGGGCAGGGCGAGTTCGCCGTCCAGGCGGGGCAGGCTGCCGCGCAACAGCCACCAGGCCGCGACGGCGCCGAGCAACGACAGGCAAAGCAGCGCGAGCAGGCCGCGCTTGATCCATTTGGCCATGATTTCCTCCACCGCCGAGCTTAGCCGAAGTCCGCGACCGCGCTGCGGCCGTATCGCATCGGCTTGTGCCGGCGCCGGCCCGGTCTCGCCAGAGGCCGGGACGCTCGAATCGCGACCGCGGTCGCGCCCGGTGCCCGTGTTGCGAATCCGGCGCTTGCATCCGGCGCGATCCTCAAGCAGGATCGGGTCATGACCGCCGTCTTCGCCACCGCCAGCCGCAGCCACGCCGCCCTCCGCGGCCGTGCGCGCCCGGCCGCGGCCGACGTGCGGGTCAACAACAATAATCGCAATAACGCCAGCCTCCCGCGGGCCGGCGATTAGCGCGCGCAACACACGCTCAATCGCTCAGGAAGCCCGCACTGCGAAGTGCGGGCTTTCTGCGTTTTGGGCCCCTGGCTCTTCCGCCGTCCCTTCCGCCCCTTCCGTCCCGAACCGCTGCAAACCCTCCAGGAGATGCTCAGATGTGCTCGATCCTCGGTCTGTTCGACCTGCGCCCCGGCGCCGACCTGCGCCCGCTGCGGCCGCTGGCCCTGTCCCTGTCCGCGCGCCAGCGCCATCGCGGCCCCGACTGGTCCGGCGTCAGCGTCGAGCCGCGCGCGATCCTGGTGCATGAGCGGCTCGCCATCGTCGACCCGACCGGCGGCTCGCAGCCGCTGCGTTCCAGCGACGGCGAACTCGCGCTGGCGGTCAACGGCGAGATCTACAACCACCGCGAACTCGAACAGCAACTCGTCCAGCCCTACGAGTTCCAGACCAAGTCCGACTGCGAAGTCATCAACGCCCTGTACCACGAAGGCGGCGACCTCGGCGACCTGCTCAACCGCCTCAACGGCATCTTCGCCTTCGCCTTGTGGGATGCGGCGCGCGGCCGCTACGTGATCGCGCGCGATCCTATCGGCGTATGCCCGCTGTACTGGGGCCACGATGCAGACGGCCGCTTGTGGGTGGCTTCGGAGATGAAGGCGCTGGCGCGCTTGTGCGACGACGTCAGCCCGTTCCCGGCCGGGCACTACTACGACAGCGAGGTCGGTGCGCCGGTGAAGTACTACCAGCGGCCGTGGCGCGACTACGACGCCACCCAAGGCGTCGAAGTGTCCAAGCAGGAACTGCGCGAGGCCTTCGAGCGCGCCGTGCACCGGCAGATGATGAGCGACGTGCCCTACGGCGTGCTGCTCTCGGGCGGATTGGACTCGTCGCTGGTTGCGGCCTGCGCGGCGCGTTTCGCCCGCCGCCGTGTCGAGGAGGACGATCAGGCCGAGGCCTGGTGGCCGCGCCTGCATTCGTTCGCGATCGGCCTGGAGGGCTCGCCCGACCTGGCCGCGGCCGAGATCGCCGCGCAGGCGCTCGGCACCGTGCATCACGGCTTCACCTACACCTTCGAGGAAGGGTTGGACGTATTGCCCGACGTGATCCAGCACATCGAGACCTACGACGTGACCACGATCCGCGCGTCGACGCCGATGTTCCTGCTGGCGCGACGGATCAAGGCGATGGGCGTGAAGATGGTGTTGTCGGGCGAAGGCTCGGACGAAATCTTCGGCGGCTATCTGTATTTTCACAAGGCGCCGAACGCGCGCGAATTCCACGAGGAATTGGTGCGCAAACTCGATGCGCTGCACAGCTTCGATTGCCTGCGTGCGAACAAGTCGATGATGGCCTGGGGCGTGGAGCCGCGCGTGCCCTTCCTCGACGTCGAGTTCCTCGACGTGGCGATGCGCATGGACGCGCAGGCGAAGATGGTCGACAAGGCCGCGGGCGGCAAGCGCGGCATCGAGAAGGCGGTGCTGCGCGAGGCCTTCGAGGGTTATCTGCCCGATTCGATCCTGTGGCGGCAGAAGGAGCAGTTCAGCGACGGCGTCGGCTACGGTTGGATCGACGGTCTCAAGGCCCACGCCGAAGCGCAGGTCAGCGACCGCGACATGGCCACGGCGGTGGGGCGTTTCCCGATCAACACCCCGCAGACCAAGGAGGCGTATTTCTATCGCGGCCTGTTCGAGCGTCATTTCCCGGGCGCGGCCTGCGCCGAGACCGTGCCGGGCGGCAAGTCGATCGCCTGTTCGTCGCCGGCGGCGATCGCCTGGGACGCTTCGTTCGCGAACGCGGCCGATCCGTCGGGTCGCGCGGTGGCCGGCGTGCATCAGGCGGCGTTGGTCTGAGCGGCGCCGGCTGAGCGAGGTCGGCCGGGGGGGCGATCGAACCGCCGGCGGTGCCGGGCCTCGCGTGATGAGGCCCGGCAGGAGTTCATCGCTTGCGATCAAGACGATCGCCACTCCTGGCGATCGGCTTCGGCGACTGCGACTGTGTTACTGCCCGCAACCCGGCCAACGGCGTTCGAGGTTTTTGTATTCCCAGGTGCCGTTCGGGCATTGCACGTTGACCGTCGCGGCCGCGACCAGTTCACAGCCCGGGGCCTTGAACACGGTGGTGCCGCTGGTCACCGGCGTGGTGGAGTAAGCGCCGGTGATCTCGGTGTCCTGCACGTCGCTGACCCAGTTGGGGTTGGCCGAATTGCGGCTCATCACCACGCTCTGGGCGCCGAAATAGTTCGGATAGGGCACCGAGCCGTGGGCGAAGGGATTACGCACCAGGCTGGCTTCGGCGTGCGCGCTGGCGGCGCTGCCGCTGTGGTCGAACACCAGCTTGAGCTTGGCCGAGTATTTGCCGGCGCAGGCGGACTGGTTTTCCGAGATGCTCGGCGGTTCGGACGCGAGCGCGGCCAAAGGCAGGACGAGCGAGAGCATGCCGGCGGCGAGCGCCGGAATCCGATGAGTCTTGAACATTGTCGAATCTTCCTTGGATGACGTTGAGTAAGAGCCCGCCAGCCGGCTCTGCACGGACCTGTTCTCCGGGAACATGTTCCCCGAGAACATGCGCCGCGCGCAGGCCGAGACTGTGCGGACGGCGCCGCGACGGGCGGCGCCGGGGCGAGAATGTGGCACAGGCGGTTTGCGGCGTTAACCGGCCGTGGACGGATTTGCGACGAAGGCCGCCACGGCCCGACGAAACCCCGTCGGGCGCGGACGAAGCGCGCGCCGGACTCAGCCGCGGCCCGGATAGTCCTTGCAGTCGAGCCAATGCAGGCCGGCGCCGCGGGTCTGTTGCAGCAGCCCGGGCAGAGCGACGCGCGCCTTGTCGTGGACGTCGTGGAACAGGATCGTGCCGTGGCGCCACAGCAGCATCAGGCTGAGCAAGCGGCCTTGCACCTCCATGGCCGAGACCTTGGCGTTCCAGTCCTGCGAGTCGATGCTCCACAAGGCCACGCGCAGGCCTTGCTGGGCGAAGAACGGTCCGCTGTCGGCGCGGCGTTGGCCGTACGGCGGCCGGAACAGCGGCACGTAGGCCGAACCGGCCGCGGCCCGCACCAAGGCATCGCTGCGGATCACCGAGTCCTGCCACTGCGGCCAACGCGCATGCGACTGGTGTTCCCAGCCGTGCGAGGCGACGCACATGCCGGCGTACAGATCGGTCGGTCGCGCCCGGGCGGCGCCCAGCCGCCGTTGCAGCGATTCGCCGACGACGAAGAAGGTCGCGTCGAGCCCGGCCTGGCGCAAGGTCGCCAACAGACGGTCGGTGTTGCCGCCGGCCGCGGTCGGGCCGTCGTCGAAGCTCAGCAGGAACTGGCGGTCGCGCAACTCGTTGCCATCGAGTTCGGCCGCGGAATAGGTGTCGATCTCGCTGCTGACCCGCGGAAACAAGGCCGCCAGGCGCAGGGTCTCGTCGAGGTAGATGCGATGGAAGCGTGCGGCATCGGCGCGCCATGCCGCGTAGCTGCGGTCGGGCGCGGCGTCGAAGGCCTCGGCGAGGCGGCGCAAGGCCGCGGCGTCGTCGGCTGCGGCACAGAACGCTTCGCGCGGCGTGCACGAGCGCGAGGCCAGCCGATAGTTCGCGCTCAGCCGCTGCCAGAAGCGCGCACGGATCTTGTCGAGCGAGGCGCGATCGATCTGCTTGAGCTTGAGGCGGGCGAGCAGGGCGGCCTCGTCGAGAGTTTCGCTGGCCGCCAGCTCATGGGCGAAGGCGAGGATCTCGGCGCGCGAGGCGCGGTCGAACGCGGCTGGTGTGTTCAAGGCCTGCGGCCAGGTGGCGCGATCGGCGCTGGCGACCGCGGACGGTCCGGCCGCCTGGGCCATCGGTGCGATACACAGCGCGCTCCAAGCCAATAAGATCCAGACCAATAGTGATCGAAGCGGCGATTTAAGCGGGGACTTCATCGGCTGGCTCGTGGTGGCGAGGGAGCGCATCAAAGCCCGCGTACCCGTTCGATCGCCTTGTCGTAGGTCGGGTGGGCCTGCTCGCGCTTGGCCGAGAGATAGTTCGACATGGCTTCGTCGTAGCGGCCGGCTTCCTCGAACAGTTTGCCGATGTTGTAGTAGGCGCCGGCACGGATCGTGGCGGCGTTGGCGCCGCGGGCCAGGGCGATGGCCTTGCGCGAGGCCCAGATCGCCTCGGCGCTGCGGCCGAGTTTGACGTAGGCCAGGCCCAGATTGCTGTAGGCCAGGGCGTAATCGGGGTCGAGCTCGATCGACTGCTGGTACAGCGCGACCGCGCCTTCGAGATTGCCGGCGCGGTACGCCGCTTCGCCGCGTTGGTTGGCATGGGCGGCCGGGCCGGCCAGGCCGGCCTCGATCTCGTCGCCGCCGGCATCGTCGCCAGCGCCGTCGAGCCGGTCGAGCTCGGTGTCTATGCGTTCGGCCTGCGCGGTGCTGGCATCGATCCGGTCGATGTCCTGGAAGCGGCCTTCGCCGTCGATGCGGAACACCCGCCACAGGTTGCCGGGACGGTTCTGCGGCACTGCGTAGCTGCGCAGCAATTGCTCGCCCAGATACAGCGAGACCCGGGCGCCGCTGCGCGAGAGCGCGCTGGCCTCGGGGCGGCTGCGGTTGCCGAAATCGTGCACCGCATAGGTGTAGCCGTAACCGGCCTGCTTGCGCAGCAGGGTCATGGTTTCCGGGCTCTTGCGGGCGCCGTCGTCTACGTCCAGGCGCGCGCCGTCGCTGGTCTTGCGCTCGAAATAGACGTGATGGTCCGGATAGCTGAGGTGCGAGTCGAGGTCGGCCTCGGCCGCGTTCCAGCTCAACACGATGCGTAGGCCGTCGAGATTGGTCGTGCCCGTACCCGTACCCGGGCTCAATGCCTGGGCCGTGCCGCCGCAGAGCATGCTGCAGCAAAGAACTAGGGCGAGCGCAGCCGCACGGCGAAGCATGGTCCGGTCCTTAGAAGGGAGTTGCGAGGCGCGATGATAGCAACGCCGCGGGCGCCTGCCCGCAAGCCACGCGCGGCGCGCCTGCTAGGCTGTGCCCAAGCCGGCCCGAAGCGGCGGCCGTGCATCCGAATACGAAGTGAGTCGAGAAGGGGAGACGCGCGATGGCAGCCGAAGCGCAGGGCAGCGAACTGGTCAAGGTGGTGGTGCTGCTGGCAGCGGGCGTGATCGCGGTGCCGATCTTCAAGCGCATCGGCCTGGGCTCGGTGCTCGGCTATCTGGCCGCGGGCCTCGCGATCGGTCCGTTCGGGCTCGGCTTCTTCGCCGACTCGCAGGCGATCCTGCACGTCGCCGAACTCGGCGTGGTCATGTTCCTGTTCCTGATCGGCCTGGAGATGCGGCCTTCGCATCTGTGGAGCCTGCGCCGCGAGATCTTCGGCCTGGGCACCGCGCAGATCCTGCTGTGTTCGGCGGCGATGACCGGGGTCGGCCTGTTGTTCGGCTTCCCGCCGGTGGTCGCCTTCATCGGCGCGATGGGCTTCGTGCTGACCTCGACCGCGATCGTCATGCAGATCCTCGGCGAACGCGGCGACCTGGCCTTGCCGCGCGGGCAGCGCATCGTCTCGATCCTGTTGTTCGAGGATCTGCTGATCGTGCCGCTGCTGGCCTTGGTCGCCTTGATGGCGCCGGCCGATCTGGCCGCCGACGGCGCCGCGCGTTCGCGCTGGCTCGACATCGGCATCGCCCTGGCGTCGCTGGCGGCGCTGCTGGCGGCCGGCATCTGGTTGTTGAACCCGCTGTTCCGCGTGCTCGCCGCGGCCAAGGCGCGCGAGGTCATGACCGCGGCGGCCTTGTTGGTCGTGCTGGGCGCGGCGCTGCTGATGCAGGTCGGCGGCCTGTCGATGGCGATGGGCGCGTTCCTGGCCGGCGTACTGTTGTCGGAATCGACCTTCCGCCATCAGCTCGAAGCCGATGTCGAGCCTTTCCGCGGCATCCTGCTGGGCCTGTTCTTCCTCAGCGTCGGCATGTCGCTGGACCTGATCGTGGTCGCGGCGAACTGGCCGCTGATCGTCGGCGGCGTGGTCGCGCTGATGATCGTCAAGGCGGTGTGCATCTACATCGTCGCGCGGCTGCTCAAGGCCTGCCACACCGAAGCCCTGGACCGCGCGGTGCTGATGGCGCAGGGCGGCGAATTCGCCTTCGTGCTGTTCTCCGCCGCGGCCAGCGCCGGCCTGATCGACGCCACGGTCGGCGCCAACCTGACCGCGATCGTGGTGCTGTCGATGGCGCTGACGCCGATCGCCATCATCGCCTTGCGCCGGCTGGCGCCGAAGACCGCGCTGTCGCTGGAAGGCATCGACGAGCCCAACGGTCTGGGCGGCAGCGTGTTGTTGATCGGCTTCGGCCGCTTCGGCCAGGTGGTCTGCCAATCCTTGCTCGCGCGCGGCGTCGAGGTGTCGATCATCGATACCGACGTGGAGATGATCCAGAGTGCGCAGACTTTCGGTTTCAAAGTGTATTACGGCGACGGCACACGCCTCGACGTGCTGCACGCCTCGGGCGCGGACACCGCCCAGTTGATCGCGATCTGCATCGACGACCGCGCCGCGGCCACGGTCACCGCCCAATTGATCCGTCACGAGTTCCCGCAGGCGCGGCTGCTGGCGCGCAGCTTCGACCGCGAACACGCATTGGAGCTGGTGCATGCCGGCGTCGATCTGCAGGTGCGCGAGACCTTCGAGTCGGCGATGCGCTTCGGCGAAGCGGCCCTGGTCGAACTCGGCGTGCCGCAGGACGAAGCGGCCGAAGTCGTGGCCGAGATCCGCCATCGCGACGCCGAGCGCTTCGAGCTGGAACTGGTCGGCGGCGTCGGCGCGGGAGTATCGCTGCTGTACGGCAACATGCAGCAGACCCCGTTGGTCACGCCGAAGCCGCGTACTGGCGCGAAAACCGTCGAGCCGGCGGTCGAAGACAGTGCCAGCAGCGCGTAAGCGTCCTGCTGACCTCACTTCTCACTTCTCACTTCTCGCCTCTTACTGATTCCCAGTTCCCAGTAACTTAAGAGCTAGCTCCAACCGCTCACGGACACCGCGGCGGCCAACTCAGGTCGGGCTTGGCGACGAGATCGATCAAGAACAACTCGCCCGAGCGCTCGCCATCGGCCTGCGCGAACAACAGCCGGTCGCCGCGCGGCGATAACAAGGGGCCGACCTGGAATGCGTCGGCGCGGGCTGGAATACGCCCGCTTTCGCGCCAACCGTCTTCGCCCCGCTCGAATCGGTACAGATGCGAGCGGTCGCCGCGATCGATCACCGCGACCAGGCTGCGGCCGTCGCGGGCGACGTCGGCTTCGTACTCGTCGGCGGCCGTGCTCAGCGGCGCGCCGAGGTTGTGCACGCGCCAACTGCCGTCGGCCTGCGGCGTGGCGAGGTAGAGGTCGTTCTTGCCGTGCCCGCCGTCGCGGCTGGAGCCGAAGTACAGCCGGCCGTCGGCAGTCGCACGCGGCAGCAGTTCCGAGGCCTTGGAGTTGACCGGCTCGGGCAGGCGCTGCGCCGCGCCCCAGGCACCGTCGGCGCCGCGCTCGACGTAATAGATGTCGAGATCCTCGCCAGTGGGGTCGTGGCGGGTCGAGACGAAATACAGGCGTCGGCCGTCGGTGCTCAGGAAGGGATCGGCATCGGCGCCGGACGCGGCGGCGAATGACGGCGCCTGCGGCGTCGACCAACCGTCGCGGCCGCAACGCGAATGCAGGATCCGCCAGTTGCCGAACTGGCGATCGCTGCGCATGAAATACAGCTCGCCGCCGTCGGGCGAGAAGGTCGGCGAGGATTCGTATTGATCGCTGGCGATGGCCGGCGGCGTCCAGCGCAATGCCGCGCCGGTCGGGTTCGGCGCGCCCGCATCGGCGCAGCCGGCGATCGACAGCAAGCAGGGCGCGAGCGAACGCAACAGGGGCGGAACGGACGACGCTCGGTGCATGGCCATGGCTGTGCTCGCGCGGTGGGCGGTCGGGTTCGGTTTGCGCTCAATCGCCGTCGCGGACGCGCTGCTGAAAGCGCCGTGCCTTGGCGACGTTGCCGCAGGTGGCCATGTCGCACCAGCGGCGGCGGCCGTTCTTGGAGGTATCGACGAACACCCAGCCGCAATCGTGGCCGTCGCAGACGCGCAGGCGGTCGAGGCGGGCGTCCTTGAGCAGTTCGATGGCATAGGCGGTGATCACGTGCGCGATCAGGTCGAGCCCGGAGCGCTCCGGCGACCATTCGGTTTGCAGGCGCGAGCGCCGCGACACCAGGCGCGCGGCTTTCGATGCGGCCAGGCGGGCTTGGTCGATGACGTCGAGGTCGGCGCTGCCGGGCGCCTTGCCGTCGGCCAGGGCGTACAGCGCGTTGCACAAGGCTTCGCGCAAGGCCTTGCAGCGCGCCAACGCGGTCGCGGCCTTGGTCGGCGCTTCGCGTTCCAGTGCTTCGAGCGCATTGAGATCGGCGCGCGAGAAGCACAAGGTCTGCCGCGCCCAACGCAGCAACGCAGCGTAATCGTCGAGCCAATCGCGCGGCTCGCTGTCGCGCGCGGTGACGGTATTGACCAGGTCGAGTGCGGGGTCGCCGCCGACCAGATCGGCGGGCTGGAAGGCGTGGTGTTCGAGGCGCATGCGGGGTCCTTGCGGTTCGCCACGAGACTAGGCCGATTCCGTCTAACCTTCAATATTGATTTGAAAGGTTCTGACGAGCGGCTCAGGCGCGATCCCAATAGGGCTCGTCGCCGAAGCGTTCGACCAGGAAGTCCAGGAAGCTGCGCACCAGCGCCGGCATCTGCCGACGCGAGGCATAGACGCCGTGGATGCCCATCGGCGGCAGCTCGTAGTCCGGCAGGACGATCTCGAGCTCGCCCGTACGCACCCATTCCAGGGCCTGATAGGTCGGCAGCGGCGCGATGCCGGCGCCGGCGCGGGCCGCGGCGACCAGCACCGTGGCTTCGTTGGCGCTGATGGTGCCGCCGACTGCGACGCTGCACGGCTCGCCGCGATGACGGAACTCCCACAGGCTGCGGCCGACGTGGTGATGGGTCAGGCAGTTGTGCGCGCTCAAGTCTTCGATGCGTTGCGGCCGCCCGCGTTGCGCCAGATAGGCCGGCGCGGCGCACAGCACCGAGCGGCAGACGCTGAGCCGGCGTGCGATCAGGTTGGGGTCGAGTTCGCGCGCGATGCGGATCGCCAGGTCGATGCGCTCCTCGACCAGATTGACCGCGCGCTCGCCCAGCACCATGTCGATGCGCGTCTGCGGATGGCGCGCGACGTAGTCGGCGACCGCGGCAGCGAGATGACTCGCGCCGAACGACATCGAGGCGGTGATGCGGATCTGCCCGTGCGGTTCGGTGTCGTCGGCGGCCAGGGCGAGGCGCAGGTCGTCGCCGATCTCGAGCATCTGCCGGAAGCGGGCGAGGGCGGTCTCGCCGGCGCCGGTCAGGCCGATCCGCCGCGTGGTCCGGTGCAACACGCGCACGCCCAGCCAGCGTTCCAGCTCGGCCAGATAGCGCGTGACCATGGCCCTCGACATGTCCAGGGCCTCGGCCGCGGCGGTCAGGCTGCCGCGTTCGGCGATCTCGACGAAGACAGCGATGGCGGTCATCCGGTCCATTCGATTAGCTCGGAATATGCAAAAGACAGTCGACTTATACGCGGTTTTTCGCGCTGTTTCAGGCAACTATTCTGTCGCTATCGCGCTGGTGCGGCCTGGGCCGCCTGGTCGAGCCATCACACGCTCTGCGCCCGGTGCGCCGCACCCTGGCCGCCGGGCCGGAATCCGTCGCCGTCGTCGTTCAGATCTCCCCTTGAGGAAGCCTCCATGTCCAAGCACCCCGTCTACAACCACCGCCTGTTCCTGGCCATCTCGGCGGCTTGCCTGAGCCTGGCGCTGGCCGCCTGCGGCCGCCATGAATCCACCCCGGCCGAACCGAGCGCAGCGCCGGCCGCTGCGGCGACGCCGGCCGAGCCGGCCGCGGCACCGCTCAAGACCGAGGTCTACAACCCGGGCAAGCAGGGCATCTTCGAAGTCAGCTCGGTGTTGGTGAGCGGCGAGCGCGATGTGGTGCTGATCGACGCCCAGTTCGCCGCCGCCGACGCGCGCAAGCTCGTCGATCTGGTCAAGGCCTCGGGCAAGCGCCTGACCACGATCTACATCAGCCACGGCGATCCGGATTTCTATTTCGGCCTGGACACGCTGCAGGACGCGTTCCCCGAGGCCAAGATCCTCGCCACGCCGCAGACGGTCGAACACATCCGCGGCACCCAGGAAGGCAAGTTCGCCTACTGGGGCCCGAAGCTCGGCGCGAACGCGCCCAAGCGCATCGTCGTGCCGCAGCCGCTCGCAGGCGATCGCATCGAACTGGAGGGCCAGTCGCTGCAGATCGTCGGTCTCGACGGCGCTACGCCGGACCGCAGTTACGTCTGGATTCCGTCGATCCGCACCGTCGCCGGCGGCGTGCCGGTGGTGGCAGGCGAACACCTGTTCATGGCCGACACCCAGACCCCGCAATCGCACCAGGCCTGGCTGGCCACGCTCAAGAGCATCGAGGACCTCAAGCCCGATGTGGTGATTCCGGGGCATTTTGCCGAAGCTGCGGCGCAGAACCTCGAAGCGGTGCGTTTCAGCGCCGGCTACATCCGCGCCTTCGACGAAGAAGCCGCGAAGGCGGCCGACTCGAAGGCCTTGATCGCGGCGATGAAAAAGCGCTATCCCGACCTGGGCGGCGACCTGTCGTTGGAGATCAGCGCGAAGGTCGCCAAGGGCGAGATGCCTTGGCATTGATTGCGTTGCCTTGCCGAGCGATGCGCCGGCTTCGGCTTTGAGGGTAGGAGCGGCGTCCCACAGGGATTTCCTGCGGTCACAAGCCGCGACCACGTCCTAGCCCGAAGCTGCGCGGTCGCGACTCACGTCGCTCCTACCCAGAAGCCAAGGCGCCGTTCTCGGATCGTCCGCTCAGCTTTAAGGGTAGGAGCGGCGCAAGCCGCGACCACGTCCTCGCCCGAAGCTGCGCGGTCGCGACTCGTGACCGTAGAAAATCCCTGTGGGACGTCGCTCCTACCCAGAAGCCAAGGCGCCGTTCTCGAATCGTCCGCTTAGCTTTAAGGGTAGGAGCGGCGCAAGCCGCGACCACGTCCTCGCCCGAAGCTGCGCGGTCGCGACTCGTGACCGAAGGAAATCCTTGTGGGACGTCGCTCCTGCCCAGGAGCCAGAGCGCCTCGCGAACACAAAAACGGCCGCTGCCCACGCAGCGGCCGTTTGTTTGCGATGCGATCAGGAATTCCGGATCGCGATCGTTACCGCACTCAGGGATTGAAATAGCTCGACACGCTCGAATAGATGTCCGAGAAACGCGAGTAATAATCCGGGTCGCGCGGTGCGCTGCAGTAGGAATAACCGCCGTACAGGCCGCCGCGCAGCTGGTAGCCGCCGGTGCCGGTCACGGTGAACAGGCCCGAGCCCGACGAACCGCCTTCGGTGACGCCGGTGTTCCAGACCACGCGATACAGCGGCGACTTGCCGTCGATCGAGGTCGACAGGCCGGTCACCGAACCCAGCGAGTACTTCTTGACGTCGCCGGCCGGGTGGTGGATGCCTTCGATCGCGGTGCCGGTGGCGCCGATCGCCGCACTCGACCAGCCCGCGTACACCGCGCCCGACGGCGGCGCGGTCTTGAGTTCGAGCAGGGCGGTGTCGCGGGTGTTGTTGGCATGGCGCAGGTAAGCGCCGCCGCTGAGCGTGGTGTAGGCCGGGTTGACGGTCGAACCGTTGCAGGTAGTGACGTTGTAGAACCAATAGGTCTGCAGCGAATTGGCGACGGTCTGGCTGCCGATGCAATGCGCCGCGGTCCAGAACAGGCGCTTTTTCGGCGAGTGGTTGTTGTTGAGCAGGGTGCCGGTGCACAGATACGTGCCGCCGCCGCTGGTGAAGGTCATGCGCGCGACCGACTTGGTGGCGGAGAGGAAGCCCGACGGCGGGCTGGTGCGGCAGACGATGTCCTTCTCGCAGTAGTCGCTTTCGCCGATCTTGGCCTGGAACTCGCGCTCGCTCGCGACCGGGCTGACGTCCAGGTGCGAGAGCTGCGGGATCTTCAGGCTCAGCGCCTTCGTGCGCACGCCCTTGGGCAGGACCAGTTCGACCACGAGGGTGTCGCCGGCGACCACCGGCGACCAACCCAGTGCGTTGCCGGCGAAATCGGCGCCGCGCTGCTCGAATACGCGGCCGTCGTTGCCGGCGAAATGCAGGGTCGCCGAGGCCGCACCGGCGCCGCGCAGCGACAGTCCGGCACGCAATGCGACCGCGCCGTTGGAGGACACCTCGAAGCGCGCGGCGCGCGAGCCGTCGGCGAGCGGCTGCCAGGCGAGGGTGTTCAGATCGACCGTGCTGCGGGCGATGTTGCGGGCAAAACCTATTTCGAGCGGTTCGCCGTTCTTGTCCTGACGGACGCGGCGGTCTTTCAGCGCCGAAACATCCAGGCTGGTCGGGCGGCCCAGGCTGAACAAGCGCGGCGTCGAAGCCTTGGCGGCGACGGCGAACTCGGCCGCGCCCATCGCGCCGGCCGACGGCGCTTCGGTGACCGGCGCCGAATCCATCTCGGCGGTATTGGAACCGGTAGCGGCATGCATCGAGAAACTGGACAGCCCGGCGACGAGCGCCAGGCAAAGCGCGTTCTTGCGGATCATCGTGCGATTCCTTGAGTGCCATAGGGAGGGGACGGCGGTGTCGCCGGTCCGCCGCCGCAGCGGGGACGCCCGGACCCTACGGCTGCCCGGAATGCGGTTTTGTGCGGTCTTTCCGGCTTCGCCGAAGCGCTTGAAGTACAAGGCGCGGGCTTTGCGAACGCGCGGATTATTTGTGCGCTGCGTTGCAACTCGACGCTAGCCGGAACGTGACGCGGGCCCGTGTCGGTGTGCGAAGCAGCATGAAAACAGCGGTTTTCTCGTTCAGCTGCGGCGCGTGCGGCGCGCGCCGCAGCCGAGCTTCGCCGCCCCGACGCTCGTGCATGCGGCGCGTAGCGCAGGCCTGCCTGCGTCGCGCGGCAGCCTGCGAGCGGGCGGGAAGCGAGCGACCGCACGTCGGGAGCCCGCTGCCTCCCGGGCGCGGCAGACGCCCCGTTCATGGCGATGTGAGACCATACTGGCATGACAAAAAAGACGAAAAGCAACAAGACCGGTCCGACCGGTGGCAAAACCCCCTCCCGCAAGACCCCTGGCGGCGCCGCCCAGAGCGCCGGCCCCCGCAGCCGCAAGAGCGCCGCGCCACGCCCGGCCTGGCTGCCCGAGAATCTCCAGCACGGCCCGCCCAAAGGCCCGCACGCCAAGCCCGCTTCCGGTCCGGCCCGTGTTCCCGCCTATCACGATCCCTACGCCGACCGCGAAGCCTCGCGTTACGCGCAGCCGATCGCGAGCCGCGAATTGATCCTGCAGACCTTGGTCGCCGCCGACGGGCCGATGCGCGCCGAAGCACTGGCCGAGCGCCTGCAACTGACCGAGCCCGACCGCGTGGATGCGCTCGGCAAACGCCTGGGCGCGATGCTGCGCGACGGCCAGCTGATACAGAACCGCAAGGGCGAGTTCGCCCCGGCGGCGCAGATGGACCTGATTCCCGGCGTGGTGATCGCCAATCCCGACGGCTTCGGCTTCCTGCGCCCGGAGGCCGGCGGCGACGACCTGTTCCTGCCGCCGTTCGAGATGCGCAAGGCCATGCACGGCGACCGCGTGCTGGTCAGCGTCACCGGCGTCGACCGTCGCGGCCGCCGCGAAGGCGCTATCGTCGAAGTGCTCGAACGCCGCATCAACCGCCTGATCGGACGCTTCACCGTCGAGTCGGGCATCAGCTACGTCGTGCCCGACGACCGCCGCATCCAGCGCAACGTGCAGATTCCGCCGGACGCGCGCATGGAGGCGCAGAACGGCCAACTCGTGGTCTGCGAACTGCTGCAGGCGCCGGACCCGAAGCGCCCGCCGATCGGCCGCGTGCTCGCGGTGCTCGGCGACAAGCTCACCGCCTCGCTGGCGGTGCAGGCGGCGATCCACGGCCACGAGATTCCCGATGTGTTCCCGCAGGAAACCCTCGACGAAGCCGCGGCGGTACCGCTGACCGTCGAGGCCTCCGTCGCCGCGCAGCGCGTCGACCTGCGCGCGATGCCGCTGGTCACCATCGACGGCGAGGACGCCAAGGACTTCGACGACGCGGTGTATTGCGAAAGCAATCGCGACGGCTTCCGCCTTGTGGTCGCCATCGCCGACGTCTCGCATTACGTGCGTCCCGGCACGCCGCTCGACGACGAAGCGCAGAAGCGCGCGACCTCGGTGTATTTCCCCGGCTTCGTCGTGCCGATGCTGCCGGAGACCTTGTCGAACGGCATCTGCTCGCTCAACCCGAAGGTCGATCGTCTGTGTTTCGTCTGCGACATGCAGATCGGCCGCGACGGCGAAGTGACCCAGTCGAAGTTCTACGAAGCGGTGATGAACTCGCATGCGCGCCTGACCTATACCCAGGTCTGGAATGCGGTCGGCGACGTCCCCGAGGAAGCGCAGAACGAAGCGCGCGAGCAGATCGGCTCGCTGCTGCCGCATATCGAGCGCCTGCACCAATTGTTCCAGGTATTGCTGAAAGCGCGGCAGAAGCGCGGCGCGATCGAGTTCGAATCCAGCGAAGTGCGTTTCGTCCTCGGCAAGAGCGGCGAAGTGGTGCAGGCCGGCATGCTTCAGCGCAACGACGCGCACAAGCTGATCGAGGAATGCATGATCGCCGCCAACGTCGAGGCAGCGAAGTTCCTGATCGCGCAGCAGGTGCCGGCGCCGTTCCGCATCCACGACCGCCCGCCGGAACAGAAGTACGCCGACCTGCAGGAGTTCCTCAAGGAATTCGCGCTGCGCATGCCGGCCTGGAAGCAGGTCGAGCCGCGCGATTTCACCCAGTTGCTGAAGAAGATCCGCGAACGCCCCGATGCGGCCCTGATCGAATCGGTGTTGCTGCGCAGCCAGAGCCTGGCGGTGTACGCGCCGGAGAACGTCGGTCACTTCGGCCTGGCCTTGACGGCCTATGCCCACTTCACCTCGCCGATCCGCCGTTATCCGGACCTGCTGGTGCATCGCGCGATCAAGCACGCGCTCGGCGGCGCGCAGCCGGCGACCTTCGTGTATTCGCCGCGGCAGATGACCGCGCTGGCGCTGCAATGCTCCGAACGCGAGCGCCGTGCCGACGAGGCCGAGCGCGAGGTCGACGAGCGTTATCGCGCCGCGTGGATGGAGCAGCACGTCGGCGGCGAGTTCGAGGGCACGATCAGCGGCGTGACCAGCTTCGGCTTGTTCATCGAACTCGACGAATCCAAGGTCAACGGCCTGGTCCACGTGACCCAGCTGCCGCACGACTACTACCACTTCGACCCGATCCGCAAAACGCTGAAGGGCGAACGCACCGCGCGCGAGTTCCGCCTCGGCGACCGGGTCAGTATCGTCGTGCTCAAGGCCAGCGTCGAAGACCGCAAGATCGACTTCCGCCTGGTCGAGGAGCGCGGCGCCAAACCGCTGCCGCCGCGCGGACAGCCGGCGAAGCGGACCAAGCAGAAGTATTGAGCGCAGGAGGGGCTGCCCTCCAGACCGGACCGGATTTTCACGGCGTCCGCTCATAGCCCCCTTCGACGAAGGGGGCGAGCGCCCGGCGCTGGTTCGTTTCTCATCGCGCTTCAGCGCGGGGGATTTGCTTTCGGCCGGGCGAAGCCGTCGAGGCCAAAGCCAAAGCGAAATCCTCCCTGGCCTCCTATGGAAAGGGGGGAATGCCCTCGAGGGGGTGAAAGGAGGCCTCCCATGCATCGAACAGGCTCCGGCAAGCAGGCGGCGAGCCACTGGATCGGCCCGGCGCCGGCCACCCCGGGCCCGGTAGCTTAGAATTGCCGTCCGCCCCCGACCGCGCCGCCGCCAAGGCCGCCGCGCGGCGCCCCAGCCCCACGGAATCCCCATGAGCCAGAAACAATGGATCGCCGGCATCAACGCCGTCTCCGCCTCGATCGAACACGACGCGCAGAACGTGCGTGAAGTCCTCATCGAGGCCGGCGCCAAGAACCCGCGCCTGACCGAGATCGAGACCGCCGCCCGCCGCGCCGACATCGACGTGCGCCGGGTCGCGACCCAGGCGCTCGACGGCGTGGTCGGCAATCTGCGCCACCAGGGCGTGGTCGCGCGTTATGCAGCGGCCAAAACCTGGAACGAAAACGAACTCGAAGGCCTGATCCAGGCCGCCGAAGGCCGTGCGCTGGTGTTGGTGCTCGACGGCGTGCAGGACCCGCACAACCTCGGCGCCTGCCTGCGCAGCGCCGCGGCGGCCGGCGTGACCGCGGTGATCATCCCGAAGGACAAGTCGGTGCAAGTCAACGCGACCGTGCGCAAGACCTCGGCTGGTGCCGCCGACAGCGTGGCGGTGATCCCGGTGACCAACCTGGCGCGCGCGCTGCGCGATCTGCAGCAGCTCGGCGTGTGGATCTATGGCCTGGCCGGCGAGGCCGACGCCTCGCTGTACTCGATCGATCTGCGAGGCAACGTCGCCTTGGTGCTGGGCGGCGAAGCCGATGGCCTGCGTCGTCTCACCCGCGATACCTGCGATCAGCTGGTCAAGATTCCGATGCCGGGCGGCGACGCCGCGGGCGGCGTCGAAAGCCTCAACGTTTCGGTCGCCGCCGGCGTGACCTTGTTCGAGGCGGTGCGTCAGCGCGGTTGATGCGCGCAGGACGCGCTCGTCCCCGAGGGAGCAGAGCGCGTCCACCGTCCTGCGCGCGGCATCGCCGCAGCGTCGTCGTTAGCCGGCTCGCGGGTACTGCAGGCATAGCGAAAGCCCCATGAGCGGCAGCGCGCGAGCGCTTTGTAACCCCCCGCTGACCCCGCATACGCAGCGGCCGGCCCCGACGAATCGGGCCCGTTATAATGGCTCGCGAACGGGGACGACCCCGTTCGCATTACTTCATCCGGGGACGGCCCCATCATCATGGGAGCATCGTCATGCCTTGGATTCTGCTGTTCTTCGCCGGCCTGTTCGAAGTCGGCTGGGCCATCGGCCTCAAATACACCGAAGGTTTCACCCGTTTGTGGCCGTCGGTCGGCACCATCGCCGCGATGGCGATCAGTCTCGGCCTGCTGGGCGTGGCGATGAAGTCGCTGCCGGTCGGCACCGCTTATGCGGTCTGGGTCGGCGTCGGCGCGGTCGGCACGGTCATTCTCGGCATCGTGTTGTTCAACGAGCCGCTCAACACGATGCGCGTCGCCAGCGTGCTGTTGATCGTCGCCGGCCTGGTCGGCTTGAAGCTGGCCTGAGTTCCGCACCGCAGCGTCCGCACCGCAGTATCGCCCGTACACCGGCGCGACGTCCTGTCGCGCCGGTGTACGTCGCTGCGCGCACCCACGCCGCATAGCGATCAGTGCAGCGAATTGACCAGCAATTCGTCGAACCGGCGTGCGATGTCGGCGATCGTCTGCGCCTTGTCCTGGCCGTTGATGATCCGTCGCGCGTCCTCGTAGTTCGGCAGCTGTCCGGGCTTGAAGTAGTTGTCGAGCTTCTTGCCGGTGAACCAGCCCTTCTTCATGCCTTCCATCGCGATCGCATAGGCGACTTCGGGCTTCTTGGCCTCGTCGGGATGCTTGATCAGATCGATGCCGAGGATCTTGCCGGCGCGCTCGTAGTTGGCGCGGCCGGTGAGTTGCACGTAACCGCGGCCGTGGTAGCGCGCGCCGTCGCCGGCGCGGGTATTGCCGAGCATCTTGCCTATACGCGTACCCGGCCCGTACAGGCGTTCGAAACGCGCGTCGTCGCCGAACTCGTCGATGGGGCGCAAGGTATGCGCGGTTTCCCACTTGAACGTCGCCAGGCAATAGGCGATCTGGTGGCGATGCACCGGGTTCTGGTTGAAGCTGGCGTCCTGTTCGATGCGTCCGATCAGGAAACGCACGGCCTGCGCGAGTTCGTCGCGCAGCGGCCCGAAGCGCCGGCGGTAACCGTCTAGAAACTGCTCGTCGTCGAAAGCGAACATCCTGTCCTCCCTGCATGCGCAACGGCATGTGCGCGCGAAAGCGGCCGCGCGTCCTGCCGGTCGTGGCGGCGCCATGCCGCTCGCAGTCCATTCAACGCGGCGTTCGGCGCCGGGCGGCCAAACGCGGATGTTTCGTTGCGGAAACGAAAAATCGTCGAACGCGAGTGTCGCTAAGCCGCAGGTCGGGATAGACGGAACGGCAGGGACTCAGACGGTATCGATGCGCAGCGGTTCGGGCTCGAACCGCTAGGGCGTGGCAATGCCGCGCTGCGGCCAGGCGTTGACGATCTTGCAGAACAATTGCGCGGTGCGTTCGGTGTCGTAGACGGCCGAATGCGCGTCCTGGGCGTTCCATTCCAGCTCGGCGGCCTGCAGCGCGCGCGCGAGCACGGTCTGGCCGTAGGCGACGCCGGCGAGGGTGACGGTGTCGAACACGCTGAAGGGGTGGAAGGGATTGCGTTTGTGGCCGCTGCGGGCGACCGCGGCGTTGAGGAAGTTCAGATCGAAGTGGGCGTTGTGGCCGACCAGGATCGCGCGCTGGCAGCCTTGGCGTTTGAGCGCTTCGCGCACCGGCGCGAACACGCTCTCCAGAGCCTGGCGCTCGGGTTTGGCGTCGCGGAACGGGTGGTCGATGTCGATGCCGGTCACTTCGAGCGACTTGGGGTCGATCAAGGTGCCGGGCGCGGGCACGACATGGGCGCTGCTCATCGGGCCCGGGACCAGGCGGCCGTCGGCATCGAGTTCGAGCGGCTGTACCGCGATCTCGAGCAGGGCGTGCTTGTTCCAATCGAAGCCGCCGGTTTCGACATCGACGACGACCGGCAAGTAGCCACGGAAACGGTTGGCGAGGGTGGGGGCCGCGGGGGCGGTGGACGGAGTGGGGCCGGTTTCGATCATCGCGAAAGCCTAGCAGGTTGTCGCGAATCGGTCGTTCCGGGGACGCAGAACCTGCCTTGGGCAGGAGCGGCGTCGTTGCGATGTCGCGGTCGCGGCTTGTGACCGAAGGAAATCCCTGTGCGACGCCGCACCTATCCTTCGATGCGGCGCGAACGGGCCGCCGCAAACAGCAGCAGAGCCGCACCGAGCCCGGCCAGAGCCAGGCCCGGCGTCGGCAGCAGCATCGCCACGACCAGGCCGACCGGCAGCAGGACCAGGCCCCAGCCGGTCGGGTCGTCGCGCGGCGTCGGTGGGCACAGGGCGGCCACGCGCGCGAGCAGGGCGTCGATGCTGAGGCGGCCGGCGCCGCCGAGGATCAGCGGCCACAGCATCACCAGGAACAGCAACGGCAGTTTGTAGTTGCCGGCGCCGTTATCGGTGATGGCATAGCCCTGGACGAGCTGGGACAGGCCCATCCAGTCCTGCGGCCAATGCACGGCGGCGATGGCGACCACGGTCAGCACGAACAGCGAGGCGGCGACCAGGCGCGTGCCCAGGCCGAGCAACAGGGCCACACCGCCGAGCAGCTCGAACCAGGTCGCCATGCCCCAACTCAGGTCCGCGGGCACACGGTCGAACGGAAACGGGAAATTCGCCATGACCGCGCCGAACCAGTTTTCGCCGTGCAGCTTTTCGCGCCCGGATTCGTAGAACTCCCAGGCCAGCACCAGGCGCAGGCCGAGCGGCGAGAGCCAGGCGCTCACGCCGGTGAGACGATCGCGCAGGGCGAGGCAGGTTGCGATACGGGGACGGGCCATGAGCTGCTCCAGTGGGGACCTGCGCCGATCGGCCGGCGCTTTCCACTAAAGAGGCGGCGCTCAGGCGGAAGGATTCGCCGCCGCGGTAAAAAAGATCACGCCGCTGGCGCGCATCTGCCGCAACAGTCCCTGGCCCGATTCGAGAAAGGCGGCGAGGTCGTCGCTGCCGGCTTCCTGCGCCAGCGCCCGCAATTGTTCGCGCGCGCTGAGTTCCGGCGCTTCGCCGATGCGTTCGATCAGGCGGAAGGCGAGCGGGCTCAACTCGGAGAAACGCACCTCGCCGTCGGCCTCGCGGCGCAGCAGCAACAGGGTCGGGGCCGGCGGCGGCTGTTCGGGCTGATGGTCCGGGCCGAGGCGGTGCACCGGCCAGGCGTAGGCCAGCGGCCAGGCCAGCGGCGACAACTGCGGCGCGTGTTCGAGCAGGTCGGCGTCGCCGATGCCGGCGTCGTCCTGCGGTGCCTGCGCTTCGCTGAGCTGCAGCGCGAGTTCGACCCATTCGTAATGCGCCAGCTCCGCCAGGAAGGGCGGATCGCCGTCGTCGCGTTCGGGCAGGTAGCGCAGGAATTCGCGGGCGATCTCGGCGAACAGCGGGGTGTGGCAGCGATGGTCGCGGTAGAAATCGCGCACCAGCGCGGTCCAGCGTCGCTCGCCGAGCAGCTTGCGGATGACCGGGAAATTGCTCGCCAACAGGCCTTCGATGTTGTTGAACAGCAGGTCGCGATAGATCCCGAGGCGGCGGTCTTCGATGCCGGCGGGTGCCGGGCTGGTTGCCGGGTCGCGTAGGTGGCGGGTCAGCTCGAACTGCTGCGCGCGCAGTCGCGAAGGGGCGTCGCTCATGCTTGCGTCGTCGCTCATCGTGCAGCTTGGGCGCGTGCACCGGGCGCGGCGGTTTGCGGCGCGGTTTCGCGCAGCACCTGGCGGACGATGTCGAGCTCGCCGACGAGTTCCTCGTACGGCGGGAAATTGAAGTCGCGTTCGAGCAGGGTCGGGCGCGCGCCGAACAAACGGTAGGCGTCGCCGAGCAGCGACCAGACCTCATGCTTGACCGGGGCGCCGTGGGTGTCGACCTTGAGGTCTTCGGCCTCGTCGTAATGGCCGGCGACGTGCAGGTAGGCGATGCGTTCGCCCGGCATCGCGGCGAGGAATTCGCGCGCGTCGTAGCGATGGTTGATCGAATTGACGTAGATGTTGTTGACGTCGAGCAGCAGCTCGCAATCGGCTTCGGCGAGCACCGCGCGGGTGAACTCGATCTCGCTCATTTCCTGGTGCGGCGCGGCGTAGTAGGAGGCGTTCTCAACCGCGATGCGGCGGCCGACGATGTCCTGGGTGCGGCGGATGCGTGCGGCGACGTGGTGCACGGCTTCCTCGGTGAACGGGATCGGCAGCAGGTCGTAGAGATGGCCGTCGTCGCTGCAATAGCTCAGGTGCTCGCTGTAGCAGGCGACGCGGTGTTCGTCGAGAAAACGGCGGACGCGGATCAGGAAGGTTTCGTCGAGCGGCTCGGTGCCGCCCAGCGACAGCGACAAGCCGTGGCAGACCAGCGCGTGGCGCGAACTCAACTCGCGCAGCGCTTCGCCGTAGCGGCCGCCGATGCCGATCCAGTTCTCGGGCGCGCATTCGAGGAAATCGAAATCACCGGCCGCGGCGGACTGCAGCGGGCCCAGCAGGGCCCGCCGCAGGCCGAGGCCGACGGCATCCGGTTTCAGGGGACGCGAGCCGTCCATCGTCATCGATGCGCAGCGATCAGATCGAACCGCCGCACTTGCCTTCGCCGCACTTGCCCTCGGCGGCCTTCTTGGCCTTGGTCGCGGCAGGAGCGGCCGTGCCGGTAGCGGGCGCAGCGGCGGCCTTGCTGTCGCCACCGCACTTGCCTTCGCCGCACTTGCCCTCACCGGCCTTCTTCTTGTCGGCGCCGCACTTGCCTTCACCGCACTTGCCTTCGCCGGCCTTCTTCTTGTCGGCACCGCACTTGCCTTCGCCACACTTGCCTTCGGCGTGCTTCTTGTCGCCGCCGCAGCTGCCTTCCTTCGCCTTCTTGTCGGCGCCGCAGGTGCCTTCGGCGTGCTTGGTCGTGTCGGCGGCGGCCTTGGCGTCGGCGGCCTTCTCGGCGGCCGGCGGAGCCTGCTGGGCGCCGAGCAGATAGCCCTGGGAGAGATCGCTCATGGCGAACGCGGAAGCCGACAGGCTCAGGCCGCCGAGCAGGGTGGCGCCGATAGCGAGGGCGATGGGCTTCTTGATTTGCTTGGACATGGATGACTCCTACGTGGCGATGACGGCGGGAGGCCCGCCGGCGGGATGAACGGCCCAGTGTGCCGGGTTCCGTCTGGATGCGATGTGCAACGGTATCGAAGTGAGCGGTTACGAATCCGGGGGCGGCTTGGCGATACGGGTGGAAGCGAGGCAGGGATGCGTCACGGAGCGAGATACTCACGGGCCAGGACGCGAGCCCGATGCAGGCGCGATTTCACCGCTTCGCGGCTGAGCCCGAGCTGATCGCCGATCTCGGCAATGGTCAGGCCCTCCAGGTCGCGCAACAGGACGATTTCGCGGTAGTGCGCAGGCAGGGATTCGAGTGCGGCGGCGACATCGTGGCGCCATTCGCAGGGCTCGGGAGTGACCACCGGCAGGATTTCATCGGTGATGACGTCGCCGCTGAGCATACGCCGACCGCGCTTGAGACGGTTGCACTCGCGCTTGACGATGCGGAAGGTCCAAGAAACGAAGCATTCGAGCACGCGCAGGTCGCGCAACTTGCGCGAGACGGTGATCAGGCTTTCCTGGACCGCATCCTCGATGTCGTTGATGACGCAGTGGTACTCGGCGTAGCGGCGCAGATCCTGGCGCGAGTGCGTCAGCACGCGCTCCAGCGCGGCGCGGTCGCCCGATCGGGCGGCCGCCAAATCCCCGTTCGCTATCAGCAAGGTCATGCCCGGGTCTCCTCCGAGGTACGCAAAATACACCGCGGCAGGGCGCTGCGGGCATGTACCAAGAGTTTGGAGAGGGGCCGATCGGTTCGCGATTGCGACGCCGTTGGCGGATTCGTTTAGAGCGGATTCAGTCTGGAACGGCTGTAACCGTTTGCAGGAGCCGCGCGGATGCGGGCATTCCGAATGCGGACCGCGACAGTGGCAGCGGGGCGGTGCGTGGGGCCGCTCATCGGCCGATGGCGGCGGCCGCGGTTTTGCTGCAACGCAGCGCGACGCGTCTGCGCGAACCCCGCTCCGGAGCCTGCCGGAGCGGGTGGGGCCGGGTCAGACCGCGCCGGTGGTGTTGGTGTCGTCGCGCTTCTCGCGCGGCGGCAACTGCTCTTCGCCCTTGACCAGGAACCAGACGTTCTCGGCGATGTTGGTGGCGTGGTCGCCGATACGCTCGATGTTCTTGGCCATGAACAGCAAATGGGTGCAGGCGGTGATGCTGCGCGCGTCTTCCATCATGTAGGTCAGCAGCTCGCGGAACAGGCCGGTGTAGGCGGTGTCGACCTCGGCGTCGCGGGCGCGCACGCTCTGCGCCAGTTCGATGTCGTTGTCGCGATAGGCCGACAGCACGTCGCGCAGTTGCTTGACCGCGAGGGTGCCCAGCGCGTGCAGGCCGGCCACGTGCGGCAGCGGCGGCGACAGATTCAGCGCGGTCGAACGCTTGGCGACGTTGGCGGCGTAGTCGCCGACGCGCTCGATGTCCGAGGCGATGCGGATCGCCGCCAGGATTTCGCGCAGGTCGCGCGCCATCGGCCCGCGCAGGGCCAGCTTCATGACGTCGTGGCTGATTTCCTGTTCGAGCGCGTCGATCGCCTCGTCGTTGGCGATGATCCGCTCGGCGGCCTTGTCGTCGCGGCGCTGGACCACGTCGAGCGCGGCTTCGAGCTGGGACGCGGCCATCTCGCCCATGCGCAGGGTTTCGTCGAGCAGGCGGCGCTGCTCGTCGTCGTAGCTCTTGACGATGTGGTCGTGCATTTGGGTGCTCATTTAGGTGTGTCCGAGTCTCGCTCGTGTTGTTGCTGGGCCGACGATGCCATCCCTGGCGGGACAGCGCATCTCCGGACGGTCCGGCCCGGCCATCCATGGCCGGGCGTTCGGTGCCGCAGCCTGTGCCGATAGGGCACAGGCTGAGCGCGGCGCCTTACCCAAAGCGGCCCGTGATGTAATCCTCGGTCTGCTGCTTCGTCGGCTTGGAGAAAATCTGTTCGGTCGGGCCGTGCTCGATCAGGTCGCCCAGGTACATGAAGGCGGTGAAATCGGACACGCGCGCGGCCTGCTGCATGTTGTGGGTCACGATCGCGATCGTGTAGTCCTTCTTGAGCTCTTCGACGAGCTGCTCGATGCGGCTGGTCGAGATCGGGTCGAGCGCCGAGGTCGGTTCGTCAAGCAGCAGCACCGACGGCTTCAACGCCACCGCGCGGGCGATGCACAGGCGCTGCTGCTGGCCGCCGGACAGGCCCAGGGCGCTCTGGCCCAGCTTGTCCTTGACCTCGTCCCACAGCGCGCCCTGGCGCAGGGCCTGCTCGACGCGGTCGTTCATTTCCGACTTCGACAACTTCTCGTGGTGGCGGATGCCGTAGGCCACGTTCTCGAAGATCGTCATCGGGAACGGCACCGGCTTCTGGAACACCATGCCGACCTTGCTGCGCAGGCGGTTCATCGGGTACTTCGGGTCGAGGATGTTCTCGCCGTCGAGCAGCACTTCGCCGCGCGCTTCCAGCTTCGGGTACAGCGCGTAGATGCGGTTGAAGATGCGCAGCAGGGTCGACTTGCCGCAACCCGAGGGGCCGATCAGCGCGGTGACCTGCTTCTCGGGGATCTCCAGGTGGATCGACTTCAGCGCGTGGAACTTGTCGTAGTAGAAGTCCAGGCCGCGCGCGGCGAGCTTGACCGGCGAGGCGCCGACCACGGCAGCGGCGCGGTCCGGGGTGGCGACGGAAAGGCGTGCATCGTTCATGGCCGGGGTCCGGGCAACGGGTTGGTTCGAGAGATCAGTCATTGGAGATCCGATTGCGCAACACGAGGGCGCGGGCGAGCAGGCTGACGACCAGGACGAAGAAGGTGAGCACCAGGGCGCCGGCCCAGGCGAGGGTCTGCCAGGTTTCGTAGGGGCTGCCGGCGAACTGGTTCATCACCACCGGCACGCTGGCCATCGGCTGCAGCACGTTGTGGCTCCAGTACTGGTTGCCGAAAGCGGTGAACAGGAGCGGCGCGGTCTCGCCGGAAATACGCGCCAGGGCGAGCAGGACGCCGGTGACGATGCCGGCCGAGGCGCTGCGGTACAGCACTTGCACGATCACCTTCCACTGCGGCACGCCGAGCGACAGCGCGGCCTCGCGCATCTGCGAAGGCACCAGGCGCAGCATTTCGTCGGTGGTGCGCACCACCACCGGCAGCACGATGAAGGCCAGCGAGATCGCACCGGCCAAGGCCGAGAAATTGCCGCCGCTCTGCATCACCACCAAGGTGTAGACGAACAGGCCGAGCACGATCGACGGCGCCGACAACAGAATGTCGTTGACGAAGCGCACCACGGTGCCGATCTTGCGGCCGGCGCCGTACTCGGCCAGCCAGGTGCCGGCGGCAATGCCGAGCGGCGTGCCGAGCACGATCGCGATCAGGCACATCACCGCGCTGCCGAAGAACGCGTTAAGCAGGCCGCCTTCCTGCATCGGCGGCGGCGTGTTCTGGGTGAACAGCGCGAGGTTGATGCCGCCCAGGCCCTTGGCGAGCAGGGTGTAGAGAATCCAGCCGAGGAAGAACAGGCCGAACGCGGCGGCCGCGCAGGCCATGATCACGGCGATCGCGTTGAACACGCGGCGCCGGCCGTACAGCGAATCGGCGACGCGGTGGCGGCGCTGCAGTTCGGCGTCGATGGGAGCGGGAGTCGCGTTCATCAGTTGCCCTCCTTGCGCGAGAGTTGCATCAGCATCAGCCGTGCGGCGGCGAGGACGAAGAAGGTCACGATGAACAGCACGAAGCCGAGCAGCAGCAGGGCCGAGCGATAGGTCTCGGTGGCTTCGCCGAAGTCGTTGGCGATCAGCGCGGCGATGGTCGTGCCGGGTTCGAGCAACGAAGCCGAGAAGTTGACCGAGTTGCCGATCACGAAGGCGACCGCCATGGTTTCGCCGAGGGCGCGGCCGAGGCCGAGGAAGACGCCGCCGATCACCGCCGAGCGGGTGTAGGGCAGGACGATGTCCCAGCTGACTTCCCACTTGGTCGAGCCCAGCGCGTAGGCCGACTCCTTGAGACGGGTCGGCACGGTCAGGAACACTTCGCGCATCACCGAGGAAATGAACGGGATCACCATGATCGCCAGGACGATGCCGGCGGTGAGCATGCCGATGCCGAGCGGTGGGCCCTGGAACAGCTTGCCGATCACCGGCCAGGTGCCGACGTTGTCGTTGAGCCAGGGCGTGACGTGTTCGGTCATCACCGGCACCAACACGAACAGGCCCCACATGCCGTAGATGATCGAGGGAATGCCGGCGAGCAGCTCGATGGCGGTGCCGATCGGGCCGCGCGCCCAGCGCGGCGCGACTTCGGTCAGAAAGAAAGCGATGCCGAAGCTCACCGGCACGGCGATCACCATCGCGATCAGCGCGGTGACGATGGTGCCGTAGATCGGAACGAGCGCGCCGTATTGGTCCTCGACCGGGTTCCATTCGGCGGTGATGAAGAAATCGAGACCTTCCTTGGCCAGCACGTGGCGGCCGCCCCAGAGCATCGACAAGGCGGCGCTGGCGAGAGCGAACAGAACGAAGATGACGGTGGCGGTGAGCACATAACGAAACAGACGGTCGTTGCGCGCATCTTTGCCATCGCGGCTGGAAATACCGGATCGGGCGGGTAGGGCGGTCGCGTTCATTGCGAAGGGAGGTCCGTCGTGGCAGTGCGTTGCATCGGGAGCGTGCGGGGCTGTGGCGGATGCGGGGTGCTGATTCGAGGCGGTGTTACTGAGTTGCCGATGAAGTTTCGGCGATGGGTTGCTAAAAACTTTCCTGCTCGTTGTCCCCGCGTAGGCGGGGATCTAAAGACTTCAGTCGTTCTCGCACGAAAGTCCGGTGGATCTCCGTCTGCGCGGAGATGACGAATCGGCAAAGCCACGCGCTTGCGCGCGCGGGCCGATTCGTCACTTGAACTCGGCAGCCCAGTAGGCTTCGATCTGCTTGACCAGTTCCGGCGGCAGCGGCACGTAGTCCAGGCCCTGCGCCTGCGACTGGCCGTTCTCGAAGGCCCACTTGAAGAACGCGCGGGTGTCGGCGCTGCGCTTGGCGTCCTTGGGCTGCTTGTACATCAGGATGAAATTGGTCGCGGTGATCGGCCAGGATTGCGCGCCGCCGGCATTGGTGATGACCAGGTTGAAGTCTTTCGCGCTGGCCCAGTCGGCGGTCGAGGCCGCGGCCTGGAAGGCCTCGGCGCTCGGCTGGACGAAGTTGCCCGCGGCGTTCTGCAACTGCGTGTGCGCCATCTTGTTCTGCAGCGCATAGGCCAGTTCGACGTAGCCGATCGAACCCTTGATCTGCTTCACGTACGAAGCCACGCCTTCGTTGCCCTTGCCGCCCACGCCGCCGGGCCACTGCACCGAGGTGCCTTCGCCGACCTTGCTCTGCCAGGCCGGGCTGACCTTGGACAGGTAGTTGGAGAAGTTGAAGGTGGTGCCCGAACCGTCGGAGCGGTGGACGATGTTGATCTTCAGGTCGGGCAGGGCGACGCCCGGGTTGACCGCGGCGATCGCCGCGTCGTTCCACTTGCCGACGTTGCCGAGGAAGATGTCGGCGAGCAGCGGGCCGGTCAGGCGCAGCTTGCCGGCTTCGATGCCTTCGACGTTGACCACCGGCACCACACCGCCGATCGCCGAGGGGAACTGGCCGAGGCCGGCGGCGGCGAGCTCTTCGCTCGGCAGCGGCTTGTCGGAGGAGCCGAAATCGACCGTGCCGGCCTTGATCTGGGCGATGCCGCCGCCGGAACCGATCGACTGGTAGTTGACCTTGGCGCCGGTGGCCTTGTTGTAGTCGTCCGACCACTTCGACAGCAGCGGGAAGATGAAGGTCGCGCCGGCGCCGGTGATCTGCGCGGCGACCTGGTCGCCCGCGGGCGTAGCGGCCTCGGTCTTGCCGTCGGCGGCCGGGGCCGGCGTCTGGCTGCCCGAGCACGCGGCGGCGGCCAGGGTAATGGCGATAGAGAGGACGGCGATGCGGGCCGGCGACGATTTCATGTACAGCTCCATGAAAGAAGGCCGGCGAGGGCGCCGGCTCGGATGGCGCCATTTGATGATCTTTTTGTTACACGGCTATGACATGGATTCGTAATGAATCTGTAGCGAAAGGGCGGGAGGGGTGTTGAAAGTCGCGGTTTGCGGGGCTGGAGCTGCTGTTTGGCGGTAACAAACCGCCCCAGGCACGGTTTCCGATTCGACTGCGGCACGGGCGATTTGGGGCCCGGGCCGGGGTGACGTGGGCGGCCGGCCATCAATCCGCGCAGGCGGGCTCGGCCCGCTCGGCGGACCTAAATATCCGGGGCCAATTCAGGAACGGCGCTGAAGTCTTCCCGACCAAACCCACCCCGTCTGGAAGAGACGTCGCGTTCTTTCCTGCCGTCGTTCCCGTGGAGGCAGGAACCCAAGGCTTCACCGAGGCATGGCTCTGAAGTCTCTGGATCCCCGCCTCCGCGGGGATGACGGCTGGAAAGTGGTGGGGCTCCATCTACCTCTCGTCGTTCCCGCGGAGGCGGGAACCCAGGGCTTCATCCAGACCGGATGTTGAAGTCTCCCAATCCCGACTCCCGACTCCCGACTCCCGATTCCCGATTCCCGATTCCCGATCCCGCGCCCAAAACAAAACGGGCCCGAAGGCCCGTTTCGTCCGATCTCCCCAATCTGAAGGATCCCCCCGGATCCGACGATCGGTCGGATCAGTAGTTCATGTTCGCCGTCCAGTAGGTCTCGATCTGCTTGACCAGCGCGTCCGGCAGCGGCACGTAGTCGAGCGTCTTGGCCTGCTGGTCGCCGTTGGCGTAGACCCAACGGAAGAATTCCTTGGCGTTCTTGGCGCCGGCGGCGTTCTTGGGCTGCTTGTACATCAGGATGAAGTTGGTCGCGGTGATCGGCCAAGAGTTCTCGCCCGGCGCATTGGTCATGACCAGGTAGAAGTCCTTGGCGTCGGCCCAGTTGGCGCTGGCGGCGGCGGCCGAGAAGGTCTCGTCGGTCGGCAGCACGAAATTGCCGTCGGCGTTCTTCAGGCGCGAGTACGCCATCTTGTTCTGCAGCGCGTACGACAGCTCGACATAGCCGATGCCGCCCTGGATCTGCTTGACGTAGGCGGCCACGCCTTCGTTGCCCTTGCCGCCGATGCCGGTCGGCCACTTGACCGCGGTGCCTTCGCCGACCGAGCTCTTCCAATCGCCGCTGACCTTGGACAGGTAGTTGACGAAGTTGAAGGTCGTGCCCGAACCGTCGGAACGGTGGACGACGGTGATCTTCTTCGCCGGCAGCTTCAGGCCGCCGTTGAGGGCGACGATCGCCGGGTCGTTCCACATGCTGATCTTGCCGAGGAAGATGCCGGCCAAGGTCGCGCCGTCGAGCTTCATCGCGCCCGAGGCCACGCCCGGCACGTTGATCACCGGCACCACGCCGCCGATCACCGACGGGAACTGGGCCAGGCCGAACTTGGCGAGCTCTTCGGGCTTGAGCGGGGCGTCGGAGGAACCGAAGTCGACCGTCGCGGCCTTGATCTGGGCGATGCCGCCGCCGGAGCCGATCGACTGGTAGTTCACTTTCTTGCTGGTCGACTTGGCGTAGTCGGCCGACCACTTCGACATCACGGGATACACGAACGACGCGCCCGCGCCGGTGACGTCGGCGGCCTGGGCGTTGACGGCGAACGCGGTCGCGAAGGCGAGTGCGGTCAGGCGGAAGGACAGAGACTTGAACACGGTGAGCTCCTGAAGAGAGACGGCTGGCACGAATCCGTTGCGGCGAATTTCATAACGGTTCGATGACAGTCACGAGGCGAAAACATGACAGAGACGTGACATCCCTTTCTTTCCGACGCACGGTGCGCGCAAAAGAAGGGCGCGGCCTAGGCCGCGCCCGTAACGATCGTTGCCGATCGAGGGGGAGAGATGTCCGATCGGAGCGGTAAGCCGCGGCTTACCAGTAGAACTGCACGCGCGCCGAGATCACGTTCGGGCTGTCGTCGACGACGCGGTTGAAGGTACGGTTGTTGTAGGCCGCGGTCTGCGAGTAGGTGGCGCTGGTCTTGCCGATGTAGCGCGAGCTGTCGACGATCGAGTAGTCGAGCATGAACTTGAAGTTCGAGCGCCAGTACCAGTTCACGCCGACCGTCCAGGCGTCCATTTCGCCGCCGAGCACGCCGTCGACGATCGGAGCGGCGGTCGGGGTCGCGCCCGGGCGCAGCGAGCCGTCGTTGAGGTCGATCTTGTCGTAGCGCAGGCCGACCTGCCACATGCCGCTGGCGGGCTCGTCGGGCAGCGGGGTGGTCGGCACGCCGCCCTTGTAGCCCCAGGTCTCGCCGGTGATGTTCCACACGCCGCTGACGTAGAAGCTGTCGCCGCTGAACTTCTTGCCCGGCTGGGCGATGGAGCGGGTGGCGTAGCGGTCGAATTCCGAACGCATGTACTCGGCCTGGACCTTGACCGGGCCGTGCACCCACATCGCCTCGGCGCCGATGGTGTTCTGGCGGTCGACGTTGAGCAGGTTACCGGTGTCGACCAGGCGGCCGGCCGCGAGGTCGACCTGCGGACGGGTGCGGATGCGCACGGTGTCGGCGTCGGTGTCGAGGTCGACGTAGGACAGGCCGAAGTGGAGGATGTTGCCCTTCTCGTTGATCGGCGCGAAGGTGCCGCGCAGGCCGTAGCCCGATCCGTGGGCGAGGTTACGGGTCAGCTCGCGGCCGAAGTAGCTCGCGGTCAGGCTCCAGTCGTTGGTGCCGTAGCTGTAGGCGGCGCCGAGACGGCGCGCCACGCCGAAGGTGTTGGTCACCATCGCCTTGGAGATGAAGTCGTTGTTCTTGGTCGAGGACAGCTCTTCTAGGCTGTTCGGCTGCTTGTACTGGCCGACCTGGATGTAGTGGTTGGCGTTGCCGCCGAGCTTGTACTTCAGATTGACGTCGAGGAACTTGTCGGCCTTGGCGTCGTAACCGGCGACCCACTCGATGTTGCCCGGGCCCTTGCCCTTCAGCACCAGCTCGGCGCGGCGCAGTTCGTTGTCGTTGTCCTTGCCGTCCGGCACGTCGGCGTTGAGGTTGAGGACGTCGCTGTTGAAATCGTTGTAATCCGCCTGCAGCAGACCTTCGAAGGTGACTTCCGAGTCGCCGATGACGTCGAGTGCGATTTCGGCGTGCGCGGCGGGCGCTGCGAGAGCGGCGAACAACGCGACGGCAAGGGTGTTGCGGGAGAGTTTCATGGTCTAGCCCTGAGGCGTGGAGTGATGGCGCGCAGGCTAGAGTGTGAAAGTTGCGTAAATGTGACAGATCTGACTTATTTCGCAGGCATGACGCTGCGATGACGCTCGCGCAAGCACGGCGCACCGGTTGGATTTTCTTTTTAAATCAAGCCGCTATGGGCTCGGGTTCGCCGGGCGTTTTGTCTGTGAAGCGGCACAGATCACGGATCGCGCAGTGCGGGCAATCGGGCTTGCGTGCCTTGCAAACGTAACGTCCGTGCAGGATCAACCAGTGATGCGCGTCCTGCAGATAGTGCGCGGGCACCGCCTTGAGCAGGCCGTCCTCGACCGCGCGCACGTCCTTGCCGGGCGCCAGGCCGGTGCGGTTGGAGACGCGGAAGATATGGGTGTCCACCGCCATGGTCGGTTCGCCGAAGGCCGTGTTGAGCACGACGTTGGCGGTCTTGCGGCCGACCCCGGGCAGGGCTTCGAGCGCGGCGCGGTCGTGCGGCACCTCGCCGCCATGCAGGTCGATGAGCTGTTGCGACAAGGCGATCACGTTCGCGGCCTTGGTGTTGAACAGGCCGATCGTGGCGATGTAGGGCTTGAGCCCGTCGACGCCGAGCGCGGCGATCGCCTGCGGCGTGTTGGCGACCGGAAACAACTTGCGCATGGCCTTGTTGACGCCGACGTCGGTGGCCTGCGCGGACAGCACCACGGCGACCAGCAACTCGAACGACGTGCTGTATTCGAGTTCGGTGGTCGGCTTCGGGTTCAACGCCTGCAGGCGCGAGAACATCTCCTCGATCTCGGCCGGAGCGAGACGGGCGACGCGTTTTCCGGCCGGTTTCGCGGTCTTTTTTGCCGCCGGCTTGGTCGTAGCGGGTTTGCTTGCAGCGCGCTTGGCCGGGAGTTTCGCAGCAGGTTTTGCGACGGCTTTCTTGGCGACTTTTTTGGTCGCCTGCTTGAGCGTCTTGCTGGCGGCGTTCCTGGCGGGCTTGGCGGCGGGCGGGGAGGTCTTGGCCATGCGGAGGGTCGGTCTCAGGTCGGTCCGCGCTGCGCGGCCTTGGCCTTGGCGCGGGCCAAGGCGGCCGCGGCGGCCGAAGGCAGGGCCGGGCGCTGCGTGGCGGGGGGAGAGGTGTCGGCAATGGTGTCGCCAACTGAATTATCGGCTGCGCTCGTGGGCGCAGGCGTCGCCGCGCGTTGTGCGGCGCGCTCGTCGGCGCGTCGCTGCAGGCGAAGGTTGCGTGCGCGGTAACGTTCGCGCGCCGCCAGGGCGCGCAGGCGCGCCTCGCGCGCGCTGCGCAGCGCCTGGGTGCAGGCGCCGGTGCACTGGCGACAGACGATGCCGTCGCCGTCGTCGAAGTTCGCGCTCAACAAGCCGAGCGCGATCGCGGCATCCAGATCGTCCTGCGCCAGCGCCGCGACGATCGCGTGCGCCGTCGCGCCGCGCGCATCGGCGCAGCCGCAGCGGCAGGGCGCGGACGTGCGCTCGCTCACGTTCCGGCGAAAGCGGGCTTGCGCCGTTCGAGGAAGGCGGTGGTGCCTTCGCGCATGTCGTCGGTCGCGAACATCAGGCCGAACTGCGCGGTTTCGTATTCCAAACCTTCTTCGATCCCGCATTCGCCGCCGACCGCGATGCAGTCGAGCACGCCGCGCAGCGCCAGCGGCGCGGCCGCGGCGAGCTGTTCGGCGAGCTTGAAGGTCTCGGCCTCGAGTTCGGCCGCCGGCACCACGCGATTGACGATGCCCAGCTCGCGCGCACGCGCGGCGTCGATCGGGGCGCCGACCAGGCACAGCTCCAGGGTGGCGGCGCGGCCGGCCAGGCGCAGCAGGCGCTGGGTGCCGCCGAAGCCCGGGATCAGGCCGAGGTTGATCTCGGGCTGGCCGATCTTGGCGTTGTCGGAGGCGATGCGCAGGTGGCAGCCCATCGCCAGTTCCAGGCCGCCGCCGAGGGCAAAGCCGTTGATCATGCCGATGACGGGCTTGGGCATCTTCTCGATCCGGCGCATCAGTTTCTGCCCGCGCTGGGAGAAGTCGCGGCCCTGGACCGGGGTCAGGGTGTTCATTTCCGAGATGTCGGCGCCGGCGACGAAGGCCTTGGGGCCGGCGCCGGTCAGGACCACGGCGCGCACGGCGGGGTCGGCGGCGGCGGCTTCGAAGGCGGCCAGCAGGGCGTCCAGGGTCGCGGCATTGAGCGCGTTCAGCTTGTCGGGACGGTTGACGGTGATCTGGCGCACGGCGCCGCGATCGGCGATCAGCAGGGGCGATTCGGTCATGTGATGGCCGTTGGATTCCGGGGGGATGGGGAGCGGCAGGCAGGGAACTCCGGCCCTGCGTCGCGGTCAGATCCCCGGTCGTCAGTGGCGGTTAAGCGCTGCCGCCGGTATCCTAACTCGTCCTGTCGGGCACTTACGACCGACCCAGGGCTTCTACATCGGGGCATGATTGGACTATGCCCCTAGCCGATCGGGGCGACGCAGTCGCCCCGTGCCATTACCGGAGATTCCACCGAATGAAGTTGCGTTTGATTGCTGCCGCCGTTGCGGCCCTGGCACTGACCGCCGGCAACGCCGTCGCGCAGGACACTTCTTCCGAGAAGGGCAAGCTGAGCTATGCGCTCGGTTACGACCTCGGCCGCAATGCCGTCGAAAGCGGTGAGCAGGTCGATGTCAACACGATCGTCAAGGGTCTGCAGGACGGCTATGCCAAGAAGCAGCCGTCGGTGCCGGTCGACCAGCTGCGCACTGCCGTGCAGAACATGCAGAAGCGCCAGCAGGACAAGGCCAAGGCCGAGTGGGACAAGGCCGCTGCCGAAAACAAGGGCAAGAGCGACACCTTCATCAACGGCAACAAGGCCAAGGCCGGCGTGAAGACGCTGCCGAGCGGCGTGCAGTACCGCATCATCGACACCGGTACCGGCGCCAAGCCGACCCAGGCCAGCACCGTCGCCCTGGAAGTCGCCGGTCCGTTCCCGTGGGGCCAGCGTCCCGAGCAGGCGCGTCCGGCCAACTCGATTCCGTCGATCAAGGTCAGCGAAATCGAAATGGCGGCGATGCGCGAAGTGCTGCTGCAGATGCCGAGCGGTTCGAAGTGGGAAGTGACCCTGCCGGCCGACAAGGCCTACGGCGCCGACCCGCGCACGCCGTACCCGCCGAACGTCGCCGTGCAGTTCGAAATCAAGCTGGTCAGCGTCAAGTAAGATCAGACAAGCGTCACAGACTTGCGCCGGCTAGCCCGGCGCAAGTCGTTTCTGGAGCGGGGCGGCGGGTCGAGCGATATCAGGACTCGATGCGCGGTGCCCGATGTTTCGCACGGCCTGCCGATCGCTCGGTCGGGCTTTACGAGGTCGCCCCGCCAGGCACAATGGCGGCATGGCCTCGGTGGACGATATGACGACATTCCGCGCGGTGCTGAGTCCGTGCATCGGTGTCTGCCAACTCGGCGACGACGGCCTGTGTTCGGGCTGCCACCGCACCACGGCCGAAATCGCCCGTTGGTCGCAGATGAACGACGATGAGCGCCTGCGCCTGATGGAAGTAGTGTTGCCACAGCGCGAGTCGAAGCTGCGGTGACCGCGCCTGCGCCAACACCGGCCTTCATGGGCGCCGACTTCCTCGACGGCGATTCGCGCGAACGCACCCGTCTGCTGGCGGCGCTGCATCCGCTCGATGCCGCGCCGGAGAGCGACGGCTGGAACCTCGACGATCTGACCGGGCTGCTGCCCGACGACGCCTCGCATGCGCAGGCGGCGGTGTTGGTCGGCCTGGTGCCGCGCGCCGACGGCGTACAAGTGCTGCTCACGCGCCGCACCGATGGCCTGCGCCAGCACGGCGGTCAGGTGAGCTTTCCCGGCGGCCGCATCGAACCCGGCGATGCCGATGCGGTCGCGGCCGCCTTGCGCGAGACCGAAGAGGAAATCGGCGTGCCGGCCGCGTTGATCGCGCCGCTCGGTTTCCTCGACCCGCTGGTGACGATTACCGGCTTTCGCGTGTTGCCGCTGGTCGCGGTGATCGACCCGGCCTACGTCGCGCGGCCCGACCCGAACGAAGTCGCCGAGGTGTTCGAAGTGCCGCTGGCCTTCCTGCTCGACCCCGACAACCTCACCACGCGCACCCTCGAGTACAAGGGCCGCGCCCGCCACGTGCTCGAATACCGCTATCCGAGCCAACGCATCTGGGGCGCGACCGCATCGATGCTGTTGAACCTGCGGCAGCGATTGGAGACGACCCGATGAGCGACTGGACCACCCTGGTATCGGCCGAGGACCTCGCTGCGGCATTGGGCCGCGACGATCTGATCGTCGTCGACGCGCGCTTCGCTCTCAACGACAAGGCCGCGGGCGAAGCCGCTTATCGCCAGGCGCATGTGCCAGGCGCGCGTTACGCGCATCTCGACCGCGACCTGTCCGATCACCGCAAATCGGGCGGCGGCCGTCATCCCTGGCCCGAGGCCGACGATTTCACCGCCGCGCTCGGGCGCTGGGGCATCACCCCGCAGCACCAGGTCGTGGTCTACGACAACGGCGACGGCGCCCTGGCCGCGGCGCGCCTGTGGTTCCTGCTGCGCGTGCTCGGCCACCAGCGCGTCGCCGTGCTCGACGGCGGCTGGCAGCGTTGGACCGCGCTCGGCCTGCCGAGCGACGACCTCGTGCCGGCGCCGGCAGCGACCCGCTACGAAGCCAGCTATGACGCGCGTCGTGTGCTGGATGCGCAGGACGTGCGTTCCTTGCTCGATTCCGGCGGCCTGCTGATCGACGCGCGCGCCGGCGAGCGCTTCCGCGGCGAAGTCGAACCGCTCGACCGCGTCGCCGGCCACGTGCCCGGTGCGCGCAACCGCCCGTATGCGAACAACCTCGCCGATGGCCGCTTCAAGTCGAGCGAAACGCTCGCCGGCGAATTCGCGCCCTTGCTCGCGGGCCGCGCGCCGGCGCAGACCGCGGTGATGTGCGGCTCTGGCGTGACCGCCTGCCACCATCTGCTGGCGATGGCGCATGCCGGTTTCGACGGGGCGGCGTTGTATACCGGTTCCTGGAGCGGTTGGATCGAGGATCCGCAGCGGCCGGTGGCGATCGGGGACGAGTGAGGCGAGGGACGCGCAGTCGTCACAGCCATCAATCGAAGCCACGAACCGCCGTAGGTGCTCTCCTGTAGGAGCGGCGTGAGCCGCGACCGCGGGACGCGCAGAAGCAACTGCGCCGATGCCACGCATCGAAGCGGCGTGCTTCCGCAGGGGTAGGAGCGGCGCGAGCCGCGACCGCGCTGCAACGGCTTTGCGGCGTTTCGCTCAAGCAAGATCAAGATCAAACGCCAAAAGCTTCCGCCACTAAAGCGGCGGGTTACTTTCTTTTGTCAAAAGCGACAAAAGAAAGTAACCAAAGAAAAACGCTTTCTCTTTGAATCACAGGCCCGCACGAGCGGTGCATACGCAGGGATTTTTCATACGGGACATCCCTGTCCCGATGAAAAACGGCGCGCATCCTTGCGCGCCGCCCTCCGGGTCTTCGATTGCCTTCGCTAGTACGAATCGGCGCACGGCAACAGCAAAATCTTTCTGGCCATGGCGCGTAGCGGCTTGAGGGGTAGGAGCGGCGCAAGCCGCGACCGTGATGCTTCAAGTTCGCTCTGCACAATTGGTCTTGCACTTGCACTTAGCCCTTGCTGTGCTTTGCCGCTTTGCCGCTTTGCCGCTTTGCCGGTCGACCGTAGACCCGGAGGGCGGCGCACAGGACGTGCGCCCAGCCCCTAAATGGAATGTCTCGATAGGACAAGGATGTCTTATCGAAAAATCCCGGCGCGGGCATCGCACTCGTGGCCTGTGCCCTTGCAAGGAGAGCCCTTTTCTTTGGTTACTTTTCTTTTGGGCTTAGCAAAAGAAAGTAACCCGGCCGCGTAGCGGGCGGAAGCTCTGCACTTGCTTATAGCTTTCATACAAGCAAGGTCAAACGACAAGAGCTTCCGCCACTAAAGCGGCGGGTAACTTTCTTTTGTCTAAAGCAACAAAAGAAAGTCACCAAAGAAAAGTGCTTTTGCTTTGAATCACAAGCCCGCACGACCGGTGCCTCCGCAGGGATTTTTCATACGGGACATCCCTGTCCCGATGAAAAACGGCGCGCATCCTTGCGCGCCGCCCTCCGGGTCTTCGATTGCCTTCGCTAGTGCGACACGTCGCACAGCAACAACAACAGCAAAATCTTCACAACAACGACAATGACAACGACAACGGCGCGCAGCGGCTTTAGGGGGCGGCGTCCGACTGGATTTCCTGCGGCACAAGCCGCGACTGCGTAGCTACCGGTTGCGTCGCGATCCGCAAGCGCCTGCGCGCATCGCGGATATTGCCCCGCTTCTGCGACTCGCGGCTGCTTGCCGCACGCTTGTTGCAGCTTGACGAAATAAGGGCATTCCACTTCGTCATTACTGTGCTTGCCGTCGCGTAATCGCAGCGTCACAGGCCGCACCCATCCTGCGCGCAGTTCGTACAGGGGGAGTGCGCGCCATGTCGCGTGCCGTTGTGTTGCCGTTCGTGTTGTTCTTGTCCGCATCGTTGTCCGCGATTGCGTTTCCCGCCCGTGCCCAGGACGCCGAACGCGTCCGTATCCACGGTTCTCAAACGCTCGGTCACGCGCTGGTGCCGAGCCTGGCCGAGGCCTGGCTGCGCGACATCGGCTACTCCGGCATTCGCACCCGCCGGCCGCGCCCGGCTTTGACCGAAATCCACGCCAGTCGCGACGGCCAGCCGCTGATCGTCGAGATCGCCGGCAGCGATTCGGCGCAGGGCTTCACCGATCTGGTCGAAGGGCAGGCGCAGATCGCGATGATGGCGCGACGGCCGAACGCAGCCGAACTCGAGGCCGGTTGGCAGCTCGGCGACCTCGGTTCGCAGGACCAGGAGTTCGTGGTCGCGCTCGACGGCGTCGCGGTCGTGGTCAATCGCCGCAATCCGGTCGTGCGCCTGGATTTCGCCCAGTTGCGCCGGCTGTTTTCCGGGCAGTCGCGGCAATGGCGCGAGTTCGGCGGCAGCCCGGGCGAGGTGCGACTGCATCTCGATCCCGGTGCCGGTGCGGTGCGCGACCTGATGAACGACCGGGTCATGTTCGGTACGGCGTTCGGCGAAGCGCAGCGCCATCGCAACGCACGCGAATTGATCGCGGCGGTCGCGGCCGATCCCTTGGCGATCGGCCTGATCCCGATCGGCGAGCACTACGGCGCCGGCACCAAGCCGGTGGCGATCGCCGATGGCGGGCGCGCGATCGCGCCGACCCGCACCGAGGTGCTGAGCGAGGACTATCCCTTGAGCCGGCGCTTGTATCTCTACGGCGGCCAGATGATGGGCGCGTTGAGCCGCAGCTTCGCCTTGTATGCGATGACCCGCGCCGGTCAGCGCGCGGTCGCGCGCAGCGGCCATCTCGCGGTGACCCTGGTGCCGGGACGCGAGCGGCCGGTGTCGGCCGGCCCGGCGGAGTATCGCGAACTGGTCGGCCGTGCGGTGCGTCTGCCGCTGAGCCTGCGTTTCAACTTCGGTGGGCCCGGCGAAAGCGGCGTCGCCGCGAACGTGTTCGACAGCCGCGCGGTGCGCGATCTGGATCGCCTGCGCAGCTTCATGGCGCTGCCGCCGAATCGCGGCCGGCGATTGCTGGTGGTCGGATTCGCCGATGCCAGCGCCGGTTCGACGATGGCGGCGATGATGATGAGCAACGACCGCGCCGACCTGGTCGCCCAGGAGTTGATGTCGCGCGGCCTGCGGGTCGAGCAGGCGCGCGGCATGGGCACGGCCCTGCCTCTGGCGGCTGCGCAGCCGGGCAGTGCGCGCAACCCGACCGCCCGCGATGCCGGTTCGCGCTATCGCAACGAGCGGGTCGAGGTATGGCTGCTCTGAGCAGCAGTGAGTTACTAGGAGCGAGTAGTGAGTAAGAGCGAAGCCGGCTTTGGCTCCTGCTCGTTCCTCACTACTACTTACTCTCTACTCGTTTTACTTGCCCAGCTTCGCCACCAGCGCCTTGAGCGCGCTCTGCGTGTCCGGCGAATACCAGGCATCGACGAAACGGTCGAGCTCGATATGCTCCGGACGCAGGGCTTCGACCAGATCGGCGCGGGCGAGCTGGCGGGTGTGCAGCATCGCGCTGCGCGGCAGGCTCAGCAGCTGCTCCAGCCAAACCCGGCCGCGCTGGGCGACGTTTTCGATCTCGACCAATTCATCGACCAGGCCGATCTGCAGGGCGGTGTCGGCATCGACCATCTCGCCGCCGACCAGCAGGCGTTCGGCGCGATAAGCGCCGACCACGCGCCGCATCAGACGCTGGATGCCTTCGGGTGCGACCAGGCCCACCTGGGTTTCGTTGAGGCCGATGCGGTACGGGCCCGAGGCCATGATGCGGTAGTCGCAGCACAGCGCGAGCACGCAGCCGCCGGCCGGCGCATGGCCGCCCAAGGCCGCGACCACCGGCAGCGGCGCCGCGGCGAGCGTGCGGGCGAGGCCGAAGAAGGCCTGCCACGCCAGCAGCAGGTGATCGCGCTGGTCGCCGAGCGAGAGCAGATACGGCACGTCGAGGCCGGCCGAGAATACCTTCGGCCCGCCGCTGAGGACGATGCCGTGGGCGCCGTGGTGCACGGCCTGTTCGATGGCTTCGCGCGTTTCGTTGCACAACTGCGGGTTGAGGGCGTTGACCGGCGCGCGCGCCAGGCGGATTTCGACGATGTCGCCGTGGGTCTGGGTTTCTACGAAGCTCATGGTTTGACGTCCTGGGGCCAGCGATAGCGCACGGTGTAGGTCAGCTTGGTTTCGCCGCCGGCGGGCACGGCCACTTCGAACTGGGCGTGGCGCGCGTCCTTCTTCTTCGACGGCAGGCTGGACGACACGATCTCCCAATCGGTCCAGCGCGGCAAGGGTTCGATCACCCGAACCGTGGCCTCGTGCTTCTTTGCGTTCTTGATCGTCACCGCGAACGATTCGGTGATGGTGCGTCCGGTACGGTCGAGCTGGAAACCGCTCGCTTCGCGGGTGCTGCTGAGGTCGAAGACCTTGCCGAGTTGCAGGCGGATCTCGGCGCCCTGCGGCGTGTGCGCGAGTTGCGATTCGCCGAGGAAATCCTTGCCGTCGAAGGCGCGCACGCGTCCGGCCGGCAGCGGCAGGCCGAGGCCGGAGGCCTTGTCGTTCTTGAACTCGACCTTGGACATCACCGGCACGTCGCCGGTCTGGCCCTGGAAGTTCGGATCGATCAACGGCGTCGGCGGGCGCCAGTCGTTGTCGCCGGCCTCGATCGCGTAGATGCGTTCGCAGGCGACCGCGCCGTTGCGCGGGAACAGGGCGATGCGTTCGGTGCTGCCGCTGCCGAGGGTGACCGGCTGCGGCAGATCGTAGGCGTGGTACTCGCCGGCGGCGCGCTCGACCGGCATCGCCGCATCGGCGGCCTGGGCGATCGGCGCGGCCGCGAAGCGTTCGGCGTGGCCGCCCATGACGCCGATTTCCTCGCGACGGGTGCGATTGGGCTCGCCGGCGACCAGACTCAATCGGGTCTGGTTGAAGCCCGAGCCGGAACGATTGGCGACCAGCGCGGCGCCGTCGAGCGCGAGCTTGCAGCCCTGGCCCGGGGTCAAGGTGGCGAGGTACTCGGCGCGCCAGGCCATGCCGCCCATCGGATACGACAGCACGAAGTCGGCGTCGCCGGCCTTGTCGGCGTTGACCGTCCACTGCAAGGCCGATTGGCGCGGCAGCAGGTTGTCGTTGTCGACCAGACTGAAGCTGTCGTAGCTGCGGATCACCTTGATGCGGCCGTCGTCGAGCGCGAGGGTCAGGCCGTCGCCGGCCGACAACAGCAGGCCGCTGTCGGTCTGCTTGGCGCCGCCGGCGGTGTGTTCGACCGTGACCTTGCGGCCGATCGCCACGCCGACCACGTTCTGCGCACCCGAGACCGGGGCGATGTAGCGCTGTCCGACGATTGCGATGCCGTTGCTGCGCGGCTGCAGCACCGCGGCCTCGGTGTCCATCGACGGGGGCAGGGACTTGCTGGACAGCGCATTGCGGCCGCTCTTTAGCGCGTAGCGCAGAGGGCGTTCGACCAGCGCATAGCCGGGCATGCCGACATTGGGGGCGCGCGCGTTGGCCAGCGCCTCGTAGTCGCCGCTGTAGACGGTGAGCCGGCTTTCGCCGCCGGGCGCATCGCTGGCGGGGGCTTCGGCAGGAGCCTCGGACCCTGCGGCGGGGCCGGCCGAAGGTTTGTCGGCGTCGCCGGTCGGTGCGCCGGAACAGGCGGCCAATGAACAGGCCAGGGCGAGCAGGCTGAGCGGATGCTTCATCGTCAACTCCTTCATGGTCAACTCCTCCACAGGCGGGAGGTATCATAGGCCGATGAACGTATCTGGCATCCGAACGGGGTTGACGCTCGCCGCCATGCTGGCCGCGGCGTCGGTATTTCAGGCCGGCGCGCAAGGCCGCGCCGTGCAACAAGCCAAGGCACCCGCGGGCAAGGCCTGCGCTGCGCAGGTGCGCGACGGTTGGGTGCGGATGCCGCCGATGCAGATGCCGATGATGGCCGGCTTCGGCCGCATCGAGAATCGCTGCTCGGTGCCGGTGACCATCGTCTCGGCCAAGAGCGCGGCGTTCGCCGATGTGTCCCTGCACGAGACCCGTATCGTCGACGGCGTCAGCAAGATGCGCGCGGTGCCCGAACTGCGCATCGCCCCGGACGGTTCGGCCCAGCTCAAGCCGGGCGGCCTGCATTTGATGTTGATGCAGCCGCACAAGCCGCTCAAGGAAGGCAGTCGCGTCGCGGTCGAGTTCGCGCTCAAGGGCGGCGGCTCGCTGTTCGGCGAGTTCGAGGTGCGCAAGGCCGCGCCCTGAATCCTTCCGGTCCTTTCCCTGCAGGAGTGGCGTAAGCCGCGAGCGCGAAACCGCGCTTGCGTCGGCGCCGCCAGGACGATGTCGCGGCTTGCGCCGCTCCTACCCTGAAGCAACGGCCCATGCAGGATCCGAATGCGACGACGTAATGGCGTCGCTTCGAACGACGATCAGATAATCGTCAAGCCGTGCAGGCCGCGCGCACCGGCTCCGGCAACGCGGCCGGTTGGCCGGTTTCGCGGTGGATCCACACCAGCACGACGTTGCCGTCGCAATACACCGCCGAGGTGTCGGTCGCGCCGACGATGCGGTGGCCGATGCTGAGGCTGGTGTTGCCGAGGCGCTCGACGAACAGTTCGATGTCGAGTTCGTTCGGCCATTCGATCGGGCGGCGATAGTTGAGATGCGCCGCCGCGACCACCGGGGCGACGTGTTCGTCCATGCCGTGGCCGGGCAGGGTCACCATCCAACGCAGGCGCGCTTCCTCGAGGTAGCTGAGGAACTTCGAGTTGTTGACGTGGTTGAAGGCGTCCAGGTCGCGCCAGCGCACCGACAGGGGTACCCGGATCAGTGCCGGCGGCGTTGCCGGCACGGTCACCGCGACCTGCGCTGCGGCAGCCTCGGCGGTATTGCTGGAAACGGTCGCAAGGTCCGTGGCCGGAGCCGCAGCGGCCTTGCGGCTGCGCGGCGCACGCTTGCGCGGCGCCGCTTTCTTGCCACCCGAAGGCGGCTGCTGGGTATCGGTCATGCGGCGGATTTCTTCTTGGCGCGCGATGCGGTCGCGGTGGAGACGGGCTTTTTCGCCGCCGGCTTCTTCTTCGCCGCATCCGCTTTCGGCGTGCCGAGCAGGGGGGCGAGGAAGTGGCCGGTGTGCGAATGCGGCAGCGCGGCGATCTGCTCCGGCGTGCCGGTGGCGAGGATGGTGCCGCCGCGATGGCCGCCTTCCGGTCCCAGGTCGATGACCCAGTCCGCGGTCTTGATCACGTCGAGGTTGTGTTCGATCACCACCACGGTGTTGCCATCGTCGCGCAGGCGGTGCAGGACCACCAGCAGATGCTCGATGTCGTGGAAGTGCAGGCCGGTGGTCGGCTCGTCGAGGATGTACAGGGTGCGGCCGGTATCGCGCCGCGACAGTTCCTTCGACAACTTGACGCGCTGCGCTTCGCCGCCCGACAAGGTGGTCGCGCTCTGGCCGAGCTTGATGTAGCTCAAGCCGACGTCCATCAGCGTTTCGAGTTTGCGCGCGATGGTCGGCACCGCCTCGAACAGGTTCAACGCCGCTTCGACCGTCATCGACAGCACGTCGTTGATGTTGTAGCCCTTGTACAGGACTTCCAGGGTTTCGCGGTTGTAGCGCTTGCCGTGGCAGACGTCGCAAGGCACGTAGACATCGGGCAGAAAATGCATCTCGACCTTGATCAGGCCGTCGCCTTGGCAGGCCTCGCAGCGTCCGCCGCGCACGTTGAAGCTGAAGCGGCCCGGCGAGTAGCCGCGCGCGCGCGCTTCCGGCACCTGTGCGAACAACTCGCGCAGCGGCGTGAACAGGCCGGTGTAGGTGGCCGGGTTCGAACGCGGCGTGCGGCCGATCGGCGACTGGTCGATGTCGACGACCTTGTCGAACAACTCCATGTTCTCGATCGAACGATACGGCGCCGGCGTCTGCGAAGCGCCATTGAGTTCGTTGGCGGCGAGCACGTACAAGGTGTCGTTGATCAGGGTCGACTTGCCCGAGCCGGATACGCCGGTGACGCAGGTCAACAGGCCCGAGGGGATGTCGAGATCGACATCCTTGAGGTTGTTGCCGGTGGCGCCGCGCAGATGCAGCATCGCCTTCGGATTCGGCTTGTGGCGGTTCTTGGGGATCTCGATCTTGCGCTTGCCGCTGAGGTACTGGCCGGTCAGCGAACGCGGCGCCTTCAGCACGTCGGCGAACTGGCCCTGGGCCACGACTTCGCCGCCGTGCACGCCGGCGCCGGGACCGATGTCGACGATGTAGTCGGCCAGGCGGATCGCGTCTTCGTCGTGTTCGACCACGATCACGGTGTTGCCGAGATCGCGCAGCCGGGTCAGGGTGCCGAGCAGGCGCTCGTTGTCGCGCTGGTGCAGGCCGATAGAGGGCTCATCGAGCACGTACATCACGCCGACCAGGCCGGCGCCGATCTGGCTGGCCAGGCGGATGCGCTGGGCCTCGCCGCCCGACAGCGAATCGGCCTTGCGTTCGAGGGTCAGGTAATCCAGGCCCACGTCGACCAGGAAGCGCAGGCGGTCGACGATCTCCTTGACGATCTTGACCGCGATCTCGCCGCGCCAGCCCGGCAGTTCCAGGGCCTTGAAGAACTGCAAGGCTTCGTCGACCGGCAGCACCACCAGTTCCGGCAAGGGGCGTTCGGCGACGAACACGTTGCGCGCGGCGCGGTTGAGGCGCGCACCGCCGCAGTCGGGGCAGGGACGCTGGCTGATGTACTTGGCCAGTTCCTCGCGCACCGCCGCCGACTCGGTTTCGCGGTAACGGCGTTCGAGGTTAGGCACGATGCCTTCGAAGCGATGCTTGCGCTGGCTACGGCCGCCGTTCTCGGTGAGGTAGGTGAAGCTGATCAGCTCATCGCCGCTGCCGTACAGCACTGCCTTCTGCACCGTCGCCGACAGCGACTGCCAGGGCGCATCGACGTTGAATTTGTAGTGCTTGGCCAGCGACTGGATCAACTGGAAGTAATAGGCGTTGCGGCGGTCCCAGCCGCGCACCGCGCCGGCCGAGAGCGACAGCTCCGGGTGCACGACCACGCGCGCCGGATCGAAGAACTCGGCCACGCCGAGGCCGTCGCAGGTCGGGCAGGCGCCGACCGGCGAGTTGAACGAGAACAAACGCGGTTCCAGCTCGGGCAGCGAGTAGTCGCAGACCGGGCAGCTGTATTTCGAGGAGAACAGCAGGGGTGCGGCGTCTGCCTTGTCCAGCGAATACACCTGGGCCATGCCGTCGCCGAGCTTGAGCGCGGTCTCGAACGACTCGGCCAGGCGTTGCTTGATGTCATCGCGCGGACGGAAACGGTCGACCACCGCTTCGATGGTGTGCTTGACCCGCAGCGCCAGCGGCGGCACCGCGTCGATCTCGTACAGCTCGCCGTCGACGCGCACGCGCACGAAGCCCTGCGCGCGCAGTTGTTCGAACACCTGGGCGTGCTCGCCCTTGCGCTCGCGGATCACCGGTGCCAGCAGCATGTAGCGTTGCTCCGGGTCCAGCGCCAGCGCCTGGTCGACCATCTGGCTGACGGTCTGCGCTTCGAGCGGGTAGTGGTGGTCGGGGCAACGCGGCGCGCCGACTCTTGCGTACAGCAGACGCAGGTAGTCGTAGACCTCGGTGATCGTGCCGACGGTCGAACGCGGGTTGTGCGAGGTCGATTTCTGCTCGATCGAGATCGCCGGCGACAGGCCTTCGATGTGGTCGACATCGGGCTTTTCCATCACCGAAAGGAACTGTCGGGCGTAGGCCGACAGCGATTCGACGTAGCGTCGCTGGCCTTCGGCGTAGATCGTGTCGAAGGCCAGCGAGGATTTACCGGAACCGGACAAGCCGGTGATCACGATCAGCTTGTCGCGCGGCAGATCGAGATCGATGTTCTTGAGGTTGTGCGTCCGCGCGCCGCGGATGCGGATGTAGTCCAGCGCCATCGGGTGCCTGCAAGGGGGGAGGGCTGCCGGCGCGAAACGCGACGGCGAACAGAGGAGCGTATCGAGTGGGCTAGGTGGGGGCAAATCCGGAAAACGGAAGCCTTGGGACCCGCCGCGCGAGGCCCGTGGGGCCTGGGGTTCACCGATGGCGGCCGCGGCGCCGGCCGGCGCGCACCGGCGTGCACGCCGGCCGAGTGCGCAAAGACGACGGGGGCCGTCGGCCCCCGTCTGACAGGTTCAGCTTGCAAGACCGGGGCCGGGTGGCCGCGGCCGGTGGATCATTCGACCGGGTTGAAACGCAGCGGCGTGGTCGCCGCGCCGGGTTCGCCGCGGGTGTCGAGCGCGCCCGGGTTGGCGCCGGCGACGATCAGTTGGACCTTGACCGCCTCGGCGCGTTGGCGCGACAGGGCTTCGTTGTCGGCCGGTTGGCCGGCGCCGCCGCCGGGCCCGACGATCTCGAAGCGCGCGTCCTTGGGGCCGGCCTGCAGGGCCTTGGCGGCGCGGCTGAGGATGTCGAGGCTGGCCGGCGCGATGCGCGCGCTGCCCTCGTCGAAGCGCAGGTTCATCAGGTTCAGCGCCTTGGCGATCTCGGCGCTGCCGGCCTTGCCGGGTTCGAGCGCGGCCAGGGCCTGCGCGGCTGCGTCCGAGGAGGCGGCCGCGCCGCCGACGCCCTCGAACAGGCCGGCGTAGTTGTAGCCGGGGAACAAGGCCTTGGCTTTCTCGAGCAGGGTCACGCGGTCGGCGTCGGAGGCCTGGCCGCTGAGCTCGATGGTGGTGCCCTGGAAGCTCACCGCGGCGCCGGGCATGGTCAGCGCCGCGGCGAATTGCGGCAGTTTGTCCTGCCACGGGGCCGGTTTGGCGGCCTTGTCGACGTTGAGGCTGCCGCTGATCTGGCCCATGTAGGCCTGGGTCAGGGCGGTGCTCAGCGCCTTGCGCGTGGTTTCGCTGTCGACGGTGCCGTCGTAGCGGATCGCGCCGTTGTTGTTGACCAGGCTGAGCTTGGCGTCGAAACGCACGACCGGCGCGGTGACCGGCGCCGGCGTGGCCGCCGTCGCGCTCTCGTCGGCCGGAGGGGAATGCTTGTCGCAGCCGGCCACGCCGGCGATCAGTACGGCCAATAACAGGCCGCTGCGAGCGAGGGCGGGGCGGCGTGGGGCGGATGAAGGATGGCGCATGAAGTCTCCGCTGTTCTGGAACCGGGATTCGTGAGTATGGAGCGCTTGTGCGATGGCCGAAGCGTGCCGAATGTGGCCGGACGATGAGCGACCGCAGGCCGCGTCGACCGGGATGGGGATGGAGTGCCTTAGTCCATCCGAAGTCGTCTGGCGCGGGCGTTCGCTGCGCCGCAACGCTGCGACGGCGGCCACGACCGTCGATCGAACGGGGCCGATCCATCCCCGGAAAAAACGAAGGGCCCAGCGATCCGGGCCCTTCGCGATTGCCTACGCTGCGATCACTTGCTGGAGTTGTACTGGATCTCCACCGGATCCGCGCATTCCTGCGTCTGGTTGTTGCACAGCTTGTAGCTCATGGTGCCGCTGCCGATGATGCGGAAGGTATCGGTGTTGGCGCCGGTGTTGCGCACGGTCTTGAGGATCGCGCCGTTGCGGTAGATGTCGATGTTCTTCTTGCCCTTCTCCCACGACAGGTTGACCGAGGTGCGGTGGTTCGGCAGCGCACTGGCCTTGGCATCGACCCGACGCGGCCAATTGGCGTCGACGAAGCTCGGGTACAGCGACATGCCCGCCGATGCGCGATAGCCCTTGACGTTGACGTACCACACGCCGCCCTTCGGGGTCGGGAAGAAGCAGGTCTCGTTGTTGCTCGCGGTGAACGGACGGCAGTCGTAGGACGTGTTGGTCGGTTCTGCGCCGTACTTGACGTAGATGTCCGAATCGCCGGTGCCGCCGTACATGGCGAACAACAGGTTCGACGCGCCGTTCGGCACCAGCAACTGGTACTTGATCACGCCGTTGGCCGCGACTTCGATGTTGGTCACGGTAATGCCGTTCTCCAGCTCGATCGGCGGCTCGGGTTCCGGCGCCTGCGGATCCGGCGGCAGCGGCTCGCTGCCGTTGGCCACGGCGACCGCGTGACGCGCGTCGACGACGCCCGAACCGCAGGGGTTGGCCCAGCTGCAGCCGCCCGGCAGGCCGCCGACATGAGCGGTGTTGACCAGGATCTTCTCGATCTCGGCCGGGGTCTTCGGCGTGGTCGCCGCGGACTGCATCAGCGCGACCACGCCGGCGACGTGCGGCGCCGCCATCGAGGTGCCGGCCATCCAGGCATAGCCCGGGCCTTCCTGGCCCTGCAGGCCGAGGTTCAGCGTCGACAGGATGTTGTCGGCCGCCGGCTGCGCGCCGGAACCGCCCGGTGCGGCGACGTCGATCTTCGGGCCGAAGTTGGAGTAGCTGGCCAGGGTGCCGGTCGGGCCGACTGCGGACACGGCGATGACGTTGTCGCAGTTGGCGGGCGAGAAGTTGGCCACGTCGCCGCCCGAGTTGCCGGCGGCGATGACGACGGTGGTGCCGCGCGCGCGCGCTGCGTCGAACGCGGTCTGTTCGGCCACGCTGCAGGCGCCGCTGCCGCCGAGGCTGAGGTTGATGACTTCGGCCGGGGTCGCGTTGTCCGGCACGCCGGCGACGGTGCCGCCCGAGGCCCAGGTCACGGCATCGATGATGTCGGAGGTGTAGCCGCCGCACTTGCCGAGCACGCGCACCGGCTGGACCTTGGCGCCATGCGCCACGCCGGCGACGCCGCTGGCGTTGTTGGTGGCCGCGGCGATGGTGCCGGCGACGTGGGTGCCGTGCCAGCTGCTGTCTTCCGGGATGCCGAAGATGTTGCATTCGCCGGCGTGCCAGTCGCCCGGATCGTTCGGGTTGGCGTCGCGGCCGTCGCCGTCGACGCTGACTTCCTGGTCGATGATGAAGTCGTAGCCCGGCAGGATGTTGGCGTCGAGATCGGTGTGCGGGGTGATGCCGGTGTCGAGCACCGCGACCACGATGCCGTCGCCGTCGGTGATGTCCCAGGCCGGTTCGAGGTTGATGCCGCCCGGGCCGTTCTTGTAGTGCCACTGCTGCGCGTAGCCCGGATCGCTCGGGACCATCGTCTTTTGCTTGAGCAGATCGGGTTCGACCGCGATCACGCTCGGGTCCTTCATCAGCTCGATCGCCAGCTCCTTCATGGCAGCGGTATTGAGCTTGGTGTCGGTGCGGATCAGGCTGGCGCCGGTGGCCAGGGTACGCATCGGGGCGATACCGATGCCGAGCTTGCCGGCGGCGTTGGCGTACTGCTTATTGACCGCGGCAGCGCTGAGCTTGGCGTTCGCGCCGGGCGCGCGGGTGACGATGAAGCGGTCGTAGGTCTGGGCGGCGGCCTTCTTCACTGCCTTGGCCGAGGTCGTCGCTTTCGGTCCCTGCAACTTCGAGAACGTCTGCAGCTTGCTGCCCGAGTAGGCAGCCGGAGCGACGAGTACGGCGGTCGCGATAGCCAGTGCGGTCCATTTCAATGAACGTTCTTTACGATTCATGACAAACATCCTTGATCCTTTCGTTGCGCATGATCCCCTTCGCATCCCCTGTCGAGCGTCGGGCCTTGGTCCGCGGAGGCGGTGCCGAAAACCTCCGAGGTACTTCCTTGGGCAGCCGGCCGGCGTCCATCCAGGAGCGGGTCGGGCTGCGGGATTGCTGACGAAGACGCATTCGTCTGCCTGCACGCGCGCAAGGCGGCGTGAGTGGGTGGGAGAATGCGTCTGTTGCGCAGGAGCGAAGCCCCAGCGCTGGAAACCGGTATGGCGGACGACTGCGAACGGCATGCACGGGATACTGGAATTCAACGCGACGGCATCATCGTGGCGCGTCTGCGTCGCAGAGGCTGCGCTACGAAGTGCTGTTCCTTGTCGCGCGACCCCAAGCTGTCGCTCGGGATCGAAGCTAATTGAGGCCGGTGGGTGCGTGCAAGTGTCGTTTACGCCGTCATGACCGCATGAATGCGACTGGGCTCACAGACGGCGCCGATGCGCGTGCACGGCGCGATCGTGAGGGCGATCCGTCCATGCGGGAAATCAAGGGTTTTTTTGCGTCGAACGGATGCGGGCGCGCGCTCGCGCGCATTTTCGCTTCGAGCAAAATTTCTTTCGGAACTGTGAACTGTGTCGGTCTCTTTGCGTCGCGATGCCGTGTTTTTTCTTGATCGGATGCGCGGTTCTTCAAGCGGCGTGCGACAACGGGCGAAGGCGCGCTGCGAAGCTCCGCTGCGAAGAGGCGATGTGAATGCACGCTGCGAACGCGACGTTCGATATCGAGTGTTGCGATGTTGCAGGCGCGCAACATCGCGCATCGCCGATCGGCCGTAACAACGGTCCGCACCGAGGCGCAGTCGCCAGGAAAGAACGGCGCCGAGACGCATCGGCAAAACAAAGGGCGCCGGAGGCGCAATCGCAAAACAAAGGGCGCCGAGGCGCCCTTTGTTCCGATCCATGATCGCTCGCCGCTTACTTGAGCACGGTGAATTCCATGCGACGGTTCTGCGCCTTGCCTTCTTCGCTGGCGTTGTCGGCTACCGGCTTGTCCTGACCATAGCCCTTGCCGAGCAGTTGTTCGCCCGGCACGCCGAGTTCGACCAGTTTCGCGGTGACGGCGTTGGCGCGATCCAACGAGAGCTGCAAGTTTGCCGCGGCGTCGCCGGTGTTGTCGGTGTGGCCGCCGACTTCGATGCGGGTGCCGGCCGGAGCGGCCTTGATGGCCTCGGCCGCTTTGGCGAGCGTCTCGTAGCTGTCGCGGGTGATCGTGGCCGAACCGGTGTCGAAGTTGATGCCCGACAGGTTCAGCGCCTTGATCAGGTCGTCGGCGCTGAAGCCGGCCTTGAGCGAGGACAACGCCGCCATCGCCTTGTCCCACAGGCCGCTGATCTCGAAGCCGCCGAAACCGCTGCGCAGCTTCTGCGACAGCGCGAAACGCTCCGCTTCCGGCAGCGCCGAGGTGTCGATGGCGATCTTGTCGCCGTCGAAGCCGAGCTTGACGCCGCTGGCCTTCAGGTCCGGCAGCAGGGCGATCAGCTTGTCCATCCAGCCGGCCGGAGCGGTCGCAGCGTCGACGCTGATGTCGCCGTTGACGTTGTCCGCGCCGAAGGTGGCCTTGATCGCATCGAGCAGCTTGGTCTTCTCGGCGTCGCTGGCGACCTGGCCGCTGACGCTCGCCTTGCCGTCGACGTTCTCGAAACTGAAGCGCGGGTTGGCCTGAGCGGCCGGCGCCGCGATCGGCGCGGTCGAGGAGACCGAGCTGTCGGTGCCGGGCGCGGCGACGACGGCCTCGTCCTTCTTGCAGCCCTTGAACAGCAGGAAGGCGGCGATCAGCAAGGCGCCAAGCAACAGCCAGGGCAGGATCTTGCCGAGGCCGCTGCCGGTCTTTTTGGCGGCATAGGCCGCGGCGTCGACGGTGGCGTCGGCGGCGTGGCCGACCGCACGCGCGCCGCCGGCGACGGCACCGCCCACCGCGGCGGCGCTGGCCGCCAGTGCGCCCCAACCGAAGCGGCCGAGGTCGCCCAGCCAGTCGGCGATGCCCGCGACCCAGGACTTCAGGGTTTCGGGGATGCCGGTCGGCTCCTTGCCGCCCTCGGTCAGCTCGTTGATCAGGTTCGGCAGCAGGCCGCCGATGGCGCCGGCGGTGGCCGAGACCGGGGCGCCGAGCTTGCCGGCGATCGCGCCGATCAGCGGCGCGCCGAAGATGTGGTCGACCTGGGCGGCGCTGATCGATTCGTTCGGGCCGGTGCCGACCCAGGACTGGATCAGACGCCCCAGGCCCTTCTGCTCGAACAAGCGGACGAAGCCGGCGAAGCCGCCGCGTTTCTCGTCGAAGATCAGGGCGATCAGGACGCCGACCAATTGGCGGGCCTTGTCGTTAGTCAGGCCGAAGCGGCCGGAGACGTCGCTGATGAGGTTGTCTAACAGGTCGATGCGCATAGTGCTTTCCATGATTGTGTGATGCGCATCACGAAAAATGGACGCGCACCGCCGATTTATCATGTTCCCGCCAGGATTTGCACAGTCGAACCGGCTTTTTTTGCGCACGGACGCGACCCGGCGGACGGACGGCGTCCGTACGGCCACGAACGGGCACAAGTGGTCAAGAAAGCACATTGAAAGCACACTAGAAGGCACATTCGAGTGGGCGACAGGCCGGGGCCGCCCGGCGCGGCTGGGGCGGCGGCGGACCAAAGCTGGGGCGATTTGACCCTAAGCCCTTGGCACCGCTACAATTCCGCTTCTGTCCGCCCGCTTGGGCGCGGCAGCGACCAAAATAACTACAGAGGAATCCTGGTCATGTACGCAGTTCTCGTCACCGGCGGTAAGCAATACCGCGTGATGCAAGGCGAAAAGCTCCGCGTCGAATTGCTCGACGTCGAAGCCGGCAGCGAAATCAAGTTCGACACCGTGCTGATGCTCGGCAACGGCGAAGGCGTCACGCTCGGCGACGCGCTCAAGGGCGCCAGCGTCACCGCCAAGGTCGTCGGCCACGGCCGCGCCGACAAGGTGCGCATCGTCAAGTTCCGCCGTCGTAAGCACCATCGCAAGCAGATGGGCCACCGTCAGCACTACACCGAAATCGAGATCACCGGCATTGCCGGTGGCGACAACAAGTAAGGAGAAGCCGCCATGGCACATAAAAAGGGCGTAGGTTCCACCCGCAACGGCCGCGACTCCAACCCGAAGTACTTGGGCGTGAAGATCTACGGCGGTCAGGCCATCGAAGCCGGCAACATCATCGTGCGTCAGCGCGGCACCCAGTTCCATCCGGGCGCCGGCGTCGGCCTCGGTCGCGACCACACGCTGTTCGCGCTGGTCGACGGCAAGGTCGAGTTTTCGACCAAGGGCCTGAAGAAGCGCCGCACCGTCAGTGTCGTCGCCGCCGAGTAATTCTGGCGCGACGTACTGCGAGGAGCCCCGCTTCGGCGGGGTTTTTCGTTTGTAAGCCGGGATTTGGGAGTGGGGATTCGGGATTCGCAGAGGCGAAAACCCGGAGCTTCCACTGCCGCTACAATCCTTGCTGTTGTTTTTACGATTTCCGAATCCCCATTCCCCATTCCCGGCTCTTATGAAACTCGTAGACGAAGCAGAAATCAAAGTCATCGCCGGCAACGGCGGCAACGGCTGCATCGGCTTCCGTCGCGAGAAGTTCATTCCGCTCGGCGGGCCGGACGGTGGCGACGGCGGCGCCGGCGGCAGCGTGTGGCTGGTGGCGAACGAGAACGTCAATACGCTGGTCGATTTCCGTCACCAGAAGCAGTTCCGCGCCCAGCGCGGCGAGAACGGCATGGGGCGGCAGGCCTACGGCAAGGGCGGCGACGATCTGGTCATCGTGGTGCCGGTCGGCACCGTGGTCACCAATGTCGAAACCGACGAGATCATCGGCGACCTGGTCGCGCACGGCGATCGTCTGCTGGTGGCGCACGGCGGCAAGGGCGGCCTGGGCAACATGCATTTCAAGAGCTCGATCAACCGCACGCCGCGCAAGGCCCTGCCGGGTCTGCCGGGTGAGGAGCGCGAGCTCAAGCTGGAGCTGAAGCTGCTGGCCGACGTCGGCCTGCTCGGCTTCCCGAATGCCGGCAAGAGCACCCTGATCCGCGCGGTGTCGGCGGCGACGCCGAAGGTCGCGGACTATCCGTTCACCACGCTGTATCCGAATCTCGGCGTGGTCAGCGTCGAAGCGCACCGCAGCTTCGTGATCGCCGACATCCCGGGCCTGATCGAAGGTGCGGCCGACGGCGCCGGCCTGGGTGCGCAGTTCCTGCGTCATCTGCAGCGCACGCGCCTGTTGCTGCACCTGGTCGATGTCGCGCCGATGGAGGGCGGTGTCGAGGGCGTGACTCCGGCCGAGCAGGTGCGCGCGATCGAGAACGAGTTGCGCAAGCACGATCCCGAATTGCTCGAGAAGCCGCGTTGGCTGGTGCTCAACAAGGCCGACCTGTTGCTCGAAGAAGAGCAGCAGGCGGCGGCGCAGGCGGTCATCGACGAGCTGGGCTGGAAGGACCGTTGGTATCTGGTCTCGGCCATCGGCCGCGAAGGCACCTGGCCGATCATGCGCGACGTGATGGCGTTCTTCGACCGTCAGCGCGCCGATGCCCTCGAAGCCGCGAGCGCTGCCGGCGACCATGTTCCCTGAGCCGCAGGCTCGCCGGAACCCGAATCAATCCAGGCTGCGGCGCGCGATGCGTCGCGGCCTTGCCGTGGGCGACGCGTTCGCTGTTGCACAGGTACTGAGTCCGGCGCGTTCGAGCGCGGGCGTTGCCGTGGGCCTGCTCGACTTCAAATTCGCTTCACCGATGGCGCCGATGATGCGTGCGGTGCACAGCGCGAAGAACTCCGCCGACATGTCCGTCGCGGCATCGGCCGCAAAACGAAAAAGCCCGGCCGAAGCCGGGCTTTTGCGTCACGTCGCGAGCGACGTATCAGGCGGCTGCCAGTGCCTTGATGCGGGCCGACAGGCGGCTCTTGTGACGGGCAGCTTTGTTCTTGTGAATCAGGCCACGGGCACTGAAACGGTCGAGGATCGGCTGAGCGACGTCGAACGCGGACTTGGCACTGGCGGCGTCGTTCTCGCCGAGGGCCTTCAGCACCTTCTTGACGGCGGTACGCAGCATCGAACGCTGGCTGGCGTTACGGGCGTTACGCACGACAGTCTGCTTGGCGCGCTTCTTGGCGGACTTGATGTTTGCCACGAGTGGATTCCTGGAATATTTGGTGAAAAGCGTTAATGAAACTGGGCGGTGAAATGCAGTTACGGAAAATCAGACCCAAAAGTATGGGCGATTCAGTGGGTTGCGTCAACTGGAAGAGGGCGGGGCGATGAGCAAGGGTAGCGGCTTGCTGCGTTCTTCGGCCATTTTCAGCGCGATGACCTTCATTTCGCGGGTTTCCGGCCTGATCCGGGACCAGGTCTATGCGGTGGTGTTCGGGGCCAGCCCGGCCATGGACGCGTTCTTCGTGGCCTTCCGGATCCCCAATTTCATGCGCCGGCTGTCGGCCGAGGGCTCGTTTTCGATGGCCTTCGTGCCGGTCCTGGCCGAGTACAAGCAAAAACACGACCAGGCCGCGGTCAAGGAGCTGATCGACCGGGTCAGCGGCACCCTCAGCGCCTTCCTGCTGGTCCTGACCGCGGTGGTGATCTTCGCCGCGCCCTGGGTCATGGCGCTGTTCGCCCCGGGTTTCGAGCCCGGCAGCGAGCAGTACCGGATGGCGACCCAGATGCTGCAGATCACCTTCCCGTACGCCTTGTTCATCTCCCTGGCCTCGTTGGTCGGCGGGGTGCTGAACAGCTACGAGAAGTTCGCCATCCCGGCGCTGTCGCCGGTGTTGCTGAACCTGTCGATGATCGCCGCGGCGGTCTGCGCCGAACGGGTGTTCAGCCCGATGGGCCTGAACCCGGTGCTGGCCTTGGCCTGGGGCGTCCTGCTCGCCGGCGTGCTGCAGCTGGGCTTCCAGTTGCCGGCGCTGGCCAAGCTGGGGCTGCTGCCGCGGCCGCGCTGGGGCGGGGCGCACGAGGGCGTGCGCAAGATCATGCGGCTGATGGTGCCGACCCTGTTCGGCTCGTCGGTGGCCCAGGTCAACCTGTTGCTGAACACCGCGATGGCCTCGTTCCTGATCGCCGGCAGCGTGACCTGGCTGTACCTGACCGACCGCCTGCTCGAATTCCCGCTGGGCATGTTCGGTGTCGCCATCGGCACGGTGATCCTGCCGCATTTGTCCAAGCGTCATGCCGCGACCGACCCGCAGGGCTTCTCGAAGGGTCTGGATTGGGGCTTCCGCCTGTGCCTGCTGATCGGCGTGCCGGCCTGCCTCGGGCTGGTGCTGTGCGCCGAGCCCCTGGTCGCGTCGCTGTTCCAGTACGGTCGCCTGACCGCCCACGACACCGCGATGATCCGCCTGAGCCTGATGGCGCAGTCGATCGCGGTGCCGGCCTTCCTGCTGGTGAAGGTGCTGGCGCCGGCGTTCTATTCGCGCCAGGACACCAAGACCCCGGTCAAGTCGGCGGTGGTGTCGGTGATCGTCAACCTGGTCTCGACCGCGGGCCTGTTGCTGGCGGTGCTGTACCTGACCGAAGCCGGCCGCGCCGCCCTGCACAGCAGCGGCGGCGACCTGCGCCGGGCGCTCGGCGAAGTGCCCGGCGCGCATGCCTGCCTGGCCCTGGCGATCGCCATCGCCGGCTGGGTCAACGCCCTGCAACTGGCCTGGTACCTGCGCCGTTCGAAGGTCTATGCGCGCCAGCCGGGCTGGGGCCGTTTCCTGCGCCAGATCGCGGTGGCCAGCGTGGCCATGACGGTCGTGGTGCTGGGGCTGTTGTGGTTCTGGACCGGCTGGACCGGTTGGCCGTGGTGGGAGCGCGCCTGGAAGCTCGCGGTCGTGGTCGGTGCGGGCGGGGCGTTCTACGGCGCCGCGCTGTGGCTGCAGGGCATCCGCATGCGCGATCTGCGCGGCCATTGAACGCGCTTCGCCAGGGCCGGCATCGTGAATCGCCCGCCGCCGCGGCCCCGTTGAGATTGGCGGCCGTGTTCAGCGGCACCGTTGAGAGCGGCGGGCGGCGGCTATACTTCCTGATTCATCCTTCACGCAATGTCCCGGTTCGTCCGGGTCCCCACGCCGGACACTAATGAGCAGGCTGTTTCGTGACGTCGAGGGCGGGCCGCGGTGCCCGCACGGCAGTGTGGTCTGCATCGGCGCCTTCGATGGCCTGCACCTCGGGCATCGGGCGTTGGTGCGCCACACGGTTTCGCGTGCGCGCGCCCTGGGCGTAGAGGCGGTCGCGCTGAGTTTCGAGCCGCTGCCACGCGAGTTCTTCGCTCCGGCCGCGCCGCCGCCGCGTCTGTTGTTGCCGCGCGCCAAGGCCGAAGGCTTGCTGGCGCTGGAGGCCGACCAGGTCGGCCTGCTGCGTTTCAACGGCCGTCTCAGCGCCTTGGGCGCCGAGGAGTTCGTGCGCCGCGTGCTGGTCCAGCGCCTGTCCGCACGCGAGGTCTGGGTCGGCCCGGAGTTCCGTTTCGGCAAGGCCCGCGGCGGCGACATCGCCCTGCTGCGGCGCATGGGCGAAGAGGGCAGGGCCGAGGACCAGGGCTTCAGCGCGCACGAGATCGAACCGGTATTGCTGGACGGCGAGCGCGTCTCCAGCACGCGCATCCGCGAGGCGCTGTTGGCCGGCGATTTCGCCGCCGCCGCGCGCTGGCTCGGGCGCCGCTATGCGATCGGCGGCCACGTCGTGCGCGGCCAGCAACTCGGCCGCACGCTCGGCTTTCCGACCGCCAACCTGCGCTTCGGCGGCAAGACCCCGGCTTTGTCGGGGATCTATGCGACCTGGGTCCACGGCATCGGCGAGCGTCCCTGGCCATCGGTGTCCAGCCTGGGTACGCGGCCGACCGTCGCCGGGGTCGAGCCCTTGCTCGAAGCGCATCTGTTCGACTTCGACGGCGACCTGTACGGTCGACGCATCGAGGTCGAATTCGTCGCCCACCTGCGTCCCGAATTGAAATTCCCCGACTTGCCGGCGCTGACCGAGCAAATGCACCGCGATGCCGAACAGGCGCGCGGTCTGCTGCGACTGGACTCGCAACGCGCCGCCGCGCCGTTGCCGGCTCCGCTTGCGGCAGCGACCCAAACACCTGCATGAGAGCTGCTGTGACCGCCAAAGACCCGAGCCAATCCGCTCCCGCCAATCCCTACAAGAGCACCTTGTTGCTGCCGGCGACCGATTTCCCGATGCGCGGCGACCTGCCCAAGCGCGAACCGGAAACCCTGGCGCGCTGGGAAAGCGAAGGCTTGTATGGACGAATTCGCGAGAAGGTGAAGGACCGCGAACGCAGCTTCGTGCTGCACGACGGCCCGCCCTATGCGAACGGCGAGATCCACATCGGTCACGCGGTCAACAAGGTGCTCAAGGACGTGGTGGTGAAGTCCAAGCTGCTGTCCGGCTTCGACGCGCCCTACGTGCCGGGCTGGGATTGCCACGGCCTGCCGATCGAGCATAAGGTCGAGAAGGAATTCGGCAAGGTCGGCGACAAGCTCGACGCCGCCGAATTCCGCGCCAAGTGCCGCGAATACGCCGCCACCCAGATCGATCTGCAACGCCGCGGCTTCAAGCGCCTGGGCGTGATCGGCGATTGGGACAACCCCTATCGCACCATGGATTTCCGCTACGAGGCGGACATCATCCGTTCGCTCGCCAAGATCGTCGAGCGCGGTCATCTGGTGCGCGGCTCCAAGCCGGTGCATTGGTGCTTCGACTGCGGCTCGGCCCTGGCCGAGGCCGAGATCGAGTACCAGGACAAGGAATCGACCCAGATCTACGTGCGTTATCCGGTGATCGAGCGCAAGAAGGTGTTCGACACCTTCGGCATCGAGGACGACGGCGCGCCGTTGTCGGTGCCGATCTGGACGACCACGCCGTGGACGCTGCCGGCCAGCCTGGCGGTGTCGATGGGGCCGCAGGTCGAGTATTCGCTGGTGCGGATCGAGCCCAGCGAAGAATCGCTGTTCAAGGAGCCGGGCCAGCGCCCGGAATACCTGCTGGTCGCCAGCGAACTGATCGGCGGCGTGCTCGCCGCGATCACCGCCGCCGATGCGCTCAAGCAAGGGCATAGCGTGGAAAGCCGCGACTGGTCCTCGCACAAGGGCGAGGCCTTCGAGGGCCTGCGCTTGCAGCACCCGTTCTATAACGACCGCGAAATCCCGGTGTTGCTCGGCGACCACGTCACCGTCGAGGCCGGTACCGGTGCGGTGCACACCGCGCCCGGTCACGGCCAGGAGGACTACGCGGTTTCGCTGAAGTACGGCCTGATCGAGCGCTACAGCGCCGCGCAGATCAATCCGGTCGATGCGCGCGGCCGTTACCTGCCGTCGACGCCGCCGGCGGGCGCGCACGAACTGGCCGGGCAGCACATCTTCAAGATCGACGCGCTCCTGCTGGAGGTGTTGCGCGAGCGCGGCGCCTTGCTCGCGACCGGCCGTCTCAAGCACAGCTATCCGCATTGCTGGCGTCACAAGACGCCGGTGGTGTTCCGCGCCACGCCGCAGTGGTTCATCTCGATGGAGCAGGCCGGCCTGCGCCGCGATGCGTTGGCTGCGATCGGCGGCGTGTCCTGGGTGCCGGGCTGGGGCGAGGCGCGCATCTACAACATGATCGAGGCGCGTCCGGACTGGACCATCTCGCGCCAGCGTTATTGGGGCGTGCCGATCGCGCTGTTCTTCAGCCGCGAAACCGGCGAGCCGCATCCGCGTACGGTCGAGGTGATGCATCAGGTCGCCGACCGGGTCGAGCGCGAAGGCGTCGACGCCTGGTATTCGATGACCGCCGAAGAACTGCTCGGCGACGAGGCCGAGGGCTACGAGAAGGTCAACGACATTCTCGACGTCTGGTTCGACTCCGGCACCAGCCACGAATGCGTGCTTGCACAGCGTCCGCAAGACGGGCTGCGCAAGCCGGCCGATCTGTATCTGGAAGGTTCCGACCAGCACCGCGGCTGGTTCCACAGCGCGCTGCTCAGCGGCGTGGCGATGGACGCGGCGGCGCCGTACCGGCAGGTGTTGACGCACGGTTTCACCGTCGACGCCGAAGGCAAGAAGATGTCGAAGTCGATGCAGAACGCGCTCGCGCCGGAGAAAGTCACCGACGCGATGGGCGCCGACGTGCTGCGGCTGTGGGTGGCCTCGACCGATTTCCGCAATGAGATGACGGTGTCCGACGCCATCCTCAAGCAGAACGGCGACGTCTACCGGCGCATCCGCAACACCGCGCGCTTCCTGCTCGGCAACCTGGCCGGCTTCGACCCCGGTCAGCATCTGGTCGGGTTGGCCGACATGGTCGCGCTGGACCGCTGGATCGTGCATCGCGCCGCCGAACTGCAGGACCGCATCGCCTCGGCCTACGACCGTTACGACTTCGCCGAGATCGTGCAACTGCTGTCGAACTTCTGCAGCGTCGACCTGGGCTCGCTGTACCTCGACGTGACCAAGGACCGCCTGTACACGATGCAGGAGGATTCGCGCGGCCGCCGTTCGGCGCAGAGCGCGATGTACCGCATCTCCGAAGCCTTCGTGCGCTGGATCGCGCCGATCCTGGCGTTCACCGCCGACGAGATGTGGCGTCATCTGCCGGCGCAGACCGAACGCGACGCGCGCGAAGACAACGTCCTGTTCACCACCTGGTACGACGGCCTGGCCCTGTTGCCGGCCGACGCCGCCTTGTCGAACGAAGAGTTCGAGCGCTTGCTCGCGCTGCGCGACAGCGTCGCCAAGACCCTGGAGCCGATGCGTGCCGCCGGCCAGATCGGCGCCGCGCTCGAGGCCGAGATCTCGCTGCGCTGCGGCGTGTCCGACCAGAACTGGCTGGCGCCGCTGGCCGAGGAGCTGCGCTTCCTGTTCATCAGCGGCGATGTCGAAGTGGTCGCCGACGACGGCATCAAGGACATCGCGGTGCTCGCCGTACCGACCGCCAAGAGCAAGTGCGTGCGCTGCTGGCATTACCGCGCCGATGTCGGCGCCGTCGCCGAGCATCCCGAGCTCTGTGGCCGCTGCGTCGACAACGTGGCGGGCGAGGGCGAGGATCGGCACTGGTTCTGACCGCAACACGGCCGCGCGCGGCGAGGCATCGCGCGCGGCCGCTTCAATCCACCGGTTTCGCACCAATCCGTAGAACCGAAGGCTTATGACCGATACCCCCCGCAAGAACGCATTGCCCTGGCTGATCGTCTCGATGGTCGTGATCGTGCTCGACCAGCTCAGCAAGGCCTGGGTGCTGAGTTCCTTGCCCGAGTACACCGCGGTGCCGGTCATCGACGGCTTCTGGAACTGGTACCGCAGCTACAACACCGGTGCGGCCTTCAGCTTCCTCAGCGACGCCGGCGGCTGGCAGAAGTATTTCTTCGCGATTCTCGCCGTCGGCATCAGCGGCCTGCTCGCCTACTGGCTGTCGCGCGCCGCGCGCGGCGACTGGAAAACCGCGCTGCCGTACGCCCTGGTGATCGGCGGGGCGATCGGCAACGTGATCGACCGTATGCTGCACGGCCACGTCGTCGACTTCATCCAGTGGTACTGGCGCGACTATCACTGGCCCTCGTTCAACATTGCCGACTCGGCCATCGTCGCCGGCGCGATCGGGATCGCGGTCTATGGCTTGTTCAGCAAGCCCGAGAGCGAGAAGTGAGCGGAGAGGAGTGAGGAGTGAGTTGAAGCCTTGGCTCTTGATTTCTTCCACTCAGTTCATCCCGTCGTTCTGGCGCGACTGTCACTGGCCCTCGTTCAACATCGCGGACTCGGCCATCGTTGCCGGCGCCATCGGGATCGCGGTCCCTGCGACTCGTTCAGCGAATCCGGGAACGAGAGGTGAGCGGGAGCGCTTTTTGCTCACTCCTCACTCCTCCTAGCTCACTCCTCAGCTCCTCAGCCAGGAGTACAATGCCCCCATGGACGTCATCCTCGCCAACCCCCGTGGCTTCTGCGCCGGTGTCGACCGCGCGATCGAGATCGTCAAGCGCGCCATCGAGACGCTCGGCGCGCCGATCTACGTGCGTCACGAAGTCGTACACAACCGCTTCGTCGTCGACGACCTCAAACACCGCGGCGCGGTCTTCGTCGAAGAACTCGACGAAGTGCCCGACGGCGCGACGGTGATCTTCAGCGCCCACGGCGTGTCCAAGGCCGTGCGCGAGGAAGCCGACCGTCGCGGCCTGAAGGTCTTCGATGCGACCTGCCCGCTGGTGACCAAGGTCCACCTCGAAGTCTCGCGCCACTGCCGCGCCGGCCGCGACGTGATCCTGATCGGCCACGAAGGCCATCCGGAAGTCGAAGGCACGATGGGCCAGTGGCGGCGCGAAGCCGGTTCCGGCCGGATCTATCTGGTCGAGGACATCGACGACGTCGCCGCGCTCGAAGTCGACCAACCCGAAAACCTGGCCTACACCACCCAGACCACCTTGTCGGTCGACGACACCCGCGCGGTGATCGAGGCCATGCGCGCGAAGTACCCGGCGATCCAGGGCCCGCGCCACGACGACATCTGCTACGCCACCCAGAACCGCCAGGACGCCGTGCGCGCGCTGGCCGCGCGTTGCGACCTGGTGCTGGTGGTCGGTTCGCCGAACAGCTCCAACTCCAATCGCCTGCGCGAGCTGTCCGAGCGCGAGGGCGTCGAGGCCCACCTGATCGACGGCGCGATCGAGATCGACCCGAACTGGGTGCGCGGCCGCAAGCACATCGGCATCACCGCCGGCGCGTCCGCGCCCGAAGTGCTGGTGCGCGGGGTGATCGAGCGCCTGCGCGAGCTCGGCGCCGAGCGCGTCAACGAACTGGAAGGCGAGCCCGAGAACATGGTCTTCGCCCTGCCCAAGGAGCTGCGCCTGCAATTGGTCGGTTGAGGGCTCGGCCCGGTCGCTCGAGCGGTTGCTTCGGCCGCTCGCTCAGACGTATTCGCGATCGGCATCCGGGGCGGCGCTGCGACGCCCCACGATCGAACGGAACAGCGGGCCGGTCAGCACGGTCGACAGCACCGCCAGCATGACCAGCGCGGCGTAGGCCGGTTCCGACAACAGTCCCTTGTCGCGCAGCACGGTCGCCGCGACGATCTCCATCAGCCCCTTGCATTGCAGCAGCGCGCCGATCGCCAGCGCATCCCGGCGCGAGAACCGTGCCGACGGCGGGCAGATCAGCAAGGCGGCCAGCTTCGCCGCGACCGACAGGGCCAACAGGGCCACCGTGGCCTGCAGCGAACTCCAACCGAGCGCGTCGCCGTCGATGCGCAGGCCGCTGTGGCCGAAGAACAGCGGCGCCAGGCCGACCAGGGCGAACTGGCCGATCCGTTCGACCGGCAAGCGCCGGATCCAGCTCGGCGCCATGATCGCGCCGCCGAAGTAGGCGCCTAGCAGCGCGTGCAGCCCCAGTTGCGAACTGGCCCATGAGCAGGCGCCGAGGTACAGCGGCATGGCCAGCCAGATCGCGATTTTCGGCGGCATCCAGGCCTTGCGTTCGGCCACCGCGGCGGCCGCGGCGAGAACCAGCGGCACCACGACCGCGAGCGCATCCAGCCCCGACCAGCCGGCGAAACCGGCGCCGCCGTCGGCGATCAACAGTAACGCCGCCAGGCCGACCCACAGCACCGCGTCGTCGACGACCGCGATGCCGACCGCTACCTGGGTCAAGGCGCGGTGCTCGGCCTTGAGTTCGCGCACGATGCCGATCAGGACCGGCAAGGCGCTGACCGCGACGCAAAGCCCGATCGCGACCGCGCCGAGCCAGTCCTGGCCCCGTGGCGCCGCCCAGCCGGGCAGGCCGGTGAAATAAGCGTGGGCGGCGACCGTGCCGACCAGGAACGGCAGCGCCAGCGCCAGCGCAGCACTGAGCACGAAACGGGGCAGGGACGAGCCGAGCGCACGCGCAGCCGCCGGCGAGGGCGCGGCCGGATCTCCGCCGTGGCGGGTCTCCAGGCCGGCGGTGAAGGCCAGCGCCAGCACCCCGACCCAGCCGAACCGGTCGCCGATGGCCGAGGGCACGCCGACCTGCGCCGGCAGGCCGCCCATCGCCGCCAGCCCGAGGCCGATCGCGATCGGCACTACCGCCAGCGGTATCGAGCGGCCCAACAGGCGCCAGATGCCCCAGGACAACAGGATGAAGATCGACGAATCGACGAGCGCGGCGAGGATGGGTTGCATGGCGCGGATGATAACGGCGTCGCGGAATGTGCGGCTTCCGGCTTCATACCGACAGCGCAATCGGCTCGTGCGAAAGCAGGCGATACAAGCAGCGGAAGACCACGCTTTTTGGACGTGTTGGGGCTGACGGAAAGATCGCCGGGAGGGGGGCGAGTTCCTGATTTGGCACGCCTGTTTCACAAAGAGTCCCGCTTTCGACGGGGGCTTTGAAGTATTTCCGGATTGCCGGCCGTTGGATCGTTGGCCGGGCGGTTGGCTTGCCTTCCCTTCCCTTACAAGCAATGGAGAGCCTGCTTTGGGGGCCATCGGATGCTGTCGAAGAGGACTGGAATGCGCACCGACTTCCTGATTTGGCAGCGTGAGTTACAAAAAAAGCCCCGCTTTCGGCGGGGCTTTGAAGTATTTCCGGAAGGCTACCGGCCGTTGGATCGTTGGCCGAGCGGTTGGCTTGCCCTCGGGGTTACTTGGTGCCGGAAATAGGAATCGAACCTACGACCTACGCATTACGAATGCGCCGCTCTACCAACTGAGCTATTCCGGCGAAGAGGGCAATTCTAGGCGGCGACGGTCGGCGCGGTCAATCGACCGGGCCGGGACGGTCTCGGCGCCGGCCAAAACCGGGCCTGAAGGCCGCGGCGCCAAGGTTAAGCCTTCACGGGCGCGGGATCGCCGCGTTCGTAACGATGGCCCCCGGCCGGCGCGGCGTTGGCGGGCGGACCGCAGGGCGACGACGGAGCGGGGAGATTTCGCCGTTCCGACACGAGGAATACCGTCATGAGCAATTACTGGCCCGAGCAGAATTTCGATGCGGGTAAGTTTCACCTGCAGTTGCATCCCTATCTGGCTGCGCCCGAGAACGTGTTCGCGCCGGACGCTGCCTTGCAGTACGGCGGCGACTTCAAGACGCGTTTCGCACGCGCTGCGCCTCAGAACAGCGAGATCGGGTTGATCCAACTGATCTTCCCGCAGACGGCGGTGTTCCCGCATACCCAGATCCGTCAGTGGAACGTCGACAAGCGCGACCCCACTGTGGGGCAGCAACCGATGCGCAATTGCTTGTACAGCGAGCCGGGCGTCTTCATAGGCGCGCATTCGCAGTACTACGCGGGTCAGCCGACCCGCCATCTGTCGCCGACCGAATGCTGGCTGATCGATACGCCGCGCGAGTTCAACAACCGCTTCGTCAATGGCCGCTTCGAGGGCGACACCACCACCAAGTTCGCCAATTACGTGGTCGACATGCCCAGCGGCAAGGTGTTCGACCAGGGCATGGTGTGGGGTTATCACGTGGTACAGAACTCCAAGAAGATCAACCAATTCGAGCCGGTGGTGGTCGCACCGAAGGAATCGCGTCTGCGCGAGAACAACGAGCACCTCGATGCCATCGCGCGTTTTCTGCGCATCCCCCGGGATCAGGTCAAGCGCTATATCGCCTAGCGTTGAGGACTCGCGAATCGTGCAATGGAATCGTTCGACGGTCGCCAAAACAAAGCCCCGCCGGAGCGGGGCTTTGTGCGGTCCCTTACGAATGCACCGCTCGCCTTACTGCGGTGCCTGCTCGACCACCACCTGCATCTGCGCACTCGTCGCGTGCCCATTGGTGATCGTCACCAGGTAGTCGCCGCTGGCGGTCAGGTAGTTCAGGCTGAAGGTCGCGGCCTCGTTGGCGTTGCCGCTCGACACCACCGGTCCGCCGGTCGGCGTCTGGACGCCATAGCCGACGACGCTTCCCGTGGGAGCGGTCGATTGGCCGGCGACTTTCAGCAGCAGCTTTTGTCCCGCGACCACAGGCAGGGTCATTCGCATGACTTGGCCGTGGCGTGGAATCGTCACGGTCTGCGGCTGGTCGAGGCTCAAGGTTCCGGAGAGTTCGCGGCTGAGGGTCGCGGTGGTGCTGAAGGGGCTGTAGCGGTCGGGGTCCTGCCAGTACGGCTCCAGGGCGACCAGATAACGGCCGGCCGCGAGGTCCTTCAGACGCATGCTGCAGGGACCTTGCATGACGCAGTAACCCTCGCGCGTGGGGCCGTCGGCCAGCGGAACCACGAAGATCTTGTAGTCGCCCGAAGCGCCGTCGAGCTGGAACTCGCTCAAGCCCAGGTCGAGGTATTCGCCCTGCGCCGCATCGAAGGTGAAATACAGCGACTGACCGTGAAGCTGAGTGGCGAAGTTGACCGGATCGCCGTCGGCGACGATATGGCCGCTTTCTCCGAGCACGAGTCCGATCTTGCCGCTCAACTGCATCGCCTTGGATGGATCGACGAACAGCATGTATTCGCCGGTCAGCGCAAGCGCGTCCAGGTTGAAGGTGTAACCCTTTTGCGACCTGCCGGTGCGCTGACTGCCATCGGGCAGATACAGGGTGTAATCGACATCCCCAAACGCCGGCACGGTCGCGACATTGGAGATCGTCAGTGCCAGGTTCTGTCCGGCCACCGCATTGAAACGGTAGCGGCCATTGAGGCCCGGGCGGTTCAAGGAGATCGTGGTCGGGGCGTTCGCGCCCACGCTGCCTTCCAGGTCTGAGCTCAGTGTCGCGAGCAGCGAGCGGGCCGGCGGCGGTGGAGCGCTATCGGAAATCCGGACCGTGTAGATACCCGCATCCAGGTTCTTGAAGTTCATGCTGCAGCCCGGCGGTGCGCACGACTGCGAATGCAGTTGAGTACCATCCGGCCGGTAAGCATTGAGCAAGGCCGCACGCGATATCGAGCCGCTCAATTCCGAAATGCCGAGGCCCAGGTTGGCGCCCTGTTGCGCTTCGAAACTCAGGTGGATTTCCTGGCCCGCGGCCTGGGTCGACAGCGGCACGGAATCGCCGTCGACCGTCAATACACCGGTCTTGGGTGTGTGCAGGATCAGTTGCGCGCTGGCGGTTTCGCCTTCGGTGGGGTCGATTCTGATCGTATAGGCGCCTGCGGCGAGACCTGGCAGAAAGAGCGATTGGTCGGCATCGACCGAACGGTGCAGGATCAGGCTGCCATCGGGCTTGTAGACGCTGTAGGCGACGCTGCGGCCGACCGGCTGGGTCGCGTGTTGGTAGACGCCCAAGGCCACGTCCTGTGCCTGGGGCAGGTTGAAGCCGAGCAGGGCATCCTGGCCGGGGCGGGTAATGGCAAGGGCGAATGGAGTTTCCCCGAGCAGCGACCCGGTGAGCTGGGTACTGGCGGTCGCACGCAGGCTCAGTTTCTGCTGGCCCAGCGGTTCGACGACGATGCTGTAGTTGCCGCTGGCGAGATTCGTCAGGTTGAGGTCGCAACCGCCCAGCGAGAGGCTGCACTCTTCCGTATGCACGCTGGCGTCGCCGCTGGACAGAACGCTGACCTTGACGCGGCCGTTGCCGAGGTCCGGGGCCGACAGTTCGCTGAAGCCGAGGCCGATATTGCCGGTCTGCGGGTTCGACATGCGGAAGTAGAAATTCTGTCCGGCGTTCTGTGCCGCGGCGTCGATGCTGCTGCCGTCGAGCGCAAGGCTTTCATCGACGCCATTCGCCAGCCACAGGTCCATCGACACGGTGGCGCCGAGTTCGGTGTCGATCAGCACCGAATAACGTCCGGTCGCCGACAGGCTGGGCAGATTGAGGGTGGCTGCCGGCGAGCGCGAGCTGCTGGTTTTCAAAGTGGTTCCGTCGGGCCGGTACACGGTGATCGCGACCGCCCGGTTGGCCGGGGCACTGAGCAACTGCGAATACGCCAGTGCCACGGTTTGCCCGGCGCTGGCATCGAACCACAGGCGCGCATTCTGGCCACGACGATCCAACGCAAACGGCGTCGGGGTCGAAGGCACGGGACCTGTTTTGTCGTTGCTCAAGGTCGCGGTGGCCGATATCCGGGCCGTGGCCGAATACGAGCCGAGTCGGATGTTGTGCATGCCGGCCGCCAGGCCGCTGAGATTGAAGTCGCAACCGCCGTTGGCGACGAAACAGTTGCCAAGCGTGCTTTGGCTGCCATCGGGCTTGGTCAGAACTGCGATCGCCGGGTCGCCCGCTGGCGCACCGGTAAGGGCCAGGTTGCTGAAGCCCAAGCCCAGCTTGGTGCCCGCGGTGACGTAGAAATCGACCGCCGCCGATTTGCCTTCGGTCGGCGAGGCCAGGTCCATCGAATCGCCGTCGGCGACCAGCACGTCGCTGAAGCCCTGGGTCAGGGTGAGCTGGACGTTCGCGGTTTCGCCATAGAGCGGGTCGACCAGGACGGTGTAGCGTCCGGTGCTCGGCAGCACGAGGTTGATCGAGGCGGTCGCCGCGGAAATCACGCTGGTCTTGATGGCCGCGCCGGCCGGGTTGTAGACGACGTAGCCGATGTCGCGACCCGCCGGCAGCGTGGCTTGCCCGGCGATGCGCAGGCTGACTTGCTGATTCGCGTTGCCGTTGAACACCGGACGGCCGTTCTGGCCGCGATAGCTCAGGCTCAGCGGATAGGCGATGCCGGGCTGAAGCAGCGTTCCCGCGTCGCGACTCAGCGTGGCCTTGAACTTGATCGTTGCGGTACCCGACGTCGGCCGCGCGCTCAATACATAGCTGCCGGTGCTGAGTTTGGCCAGGTTGAGCGCGCATCCCGCGTATTGAGCCGTGCAGTTGGTGCTGACCACGGTGCTGCCGCTGCGGGTGACTTTCACGGTCGCCGCTGTGCCTGCGCTCAAGTTCAGCTCGCTGACGCCCAGGCCGTAGTCGCCGGTTTGCGAGATCGTGAACGGCACGGTGATCTCTTGCCCCGGCGTCTGCGACTCGACGTCCACCGGGTTGCCGTCGGGTGCGAGCGTGCCGCTGACCGATGCCGTCGTCGAAGCGGCCGCCATGCGCGGTGCGGTCGCGACCGGCGCTGCGGGTTGCGGCGATGGGCGCGGGCCGGCAGTCCCGGTTTCGAAATCGATCAGCGTCGTCGCCAGCGATTTGCCGTTGCGCGCGTGCACGCCGTCGACCAACAGCGAATACGCTGCGTTGGGTTGCATCGGTTGCCGCGGCGTCACGAACAGCAAGCGGCCGGCCTCGGCTGGAGTGACCTGGACGGCGGCGAAGCCGCGCGGGCCGAGCAGGGTGACGCTGGCGGCGTTCAATTCCGCCACGCGTAAGGGTTGGTCGAAGCGCAGCGACAGTCGCGAGTCCGGCGCAACACCCTGAGCCAGGTCCTGCGGGAAAGCCGCCATCAACTTGGGGGCCCGGCCGTTGTCGGTGGCCTGGGCAGAAGCGACGCCGGCGGCCTCGAAGCTCTGCCGAGCCGGGTCGTAGCGTTGATCCTGGGCGATAGGGCGGCCTTGGCCGTCGACGCCGCCGGAAAGGCGCACACGGCCGTCGTTCTCGATCCGGCTGCGATGGCCGATGCGCGGTGGAGTCGAGAACCCCTTCGGCACCGATACCGAAGCGCTGCGTTCGTCCCACAGCTCGGCCTGGGCGATGCCGACGCTGCCCGGGGTCCAACCGCCGGTGAGCAGCAGGCGGCCGTCGCTGAGTACGGTGGCGGCATGGCCGGCACGCGGCAGCAGCTTGAGCGGGCCGCTGCTGCTCAAGCTGCGCGATGCCGGGTCGAACCACAGACCGCCTTGATGTACATGACCCTTGCCGTCGACGCCGCCCCAGATCAATACGCGTCCGCTCGGCAGCAGGCTCAGGCTGGCCCAGCGGCGCGGCGAGGAAAGCGGCCAGCGACGCAGGGCTGCGCCGCCTTCGCGGTCCTCCATCAAGACCAATGCGGCGCCGCTGCGCTCAAGCACCAGCCAGCGGCCGTCCGGCAATTGCGCGCGGCCTTCGCGCGCATCGGCCGCCAAGCGGTGAGCGAGCGTTTGCGGCAGTGGCTCCGAAGCGGCCCCGGCGCTGCTCGACAGCAGGGCCGACGATCCCATCGTCAGGGTCAGGGCCAAGGCCGCTGCGCTCCAACGCCAATTCCTGCGAACTTCCTGTTGCTTGGGCCTCATGGCGGGTTCCTTGTGTAGAGACGTTTCGATGGAGGCGGGCAGCCACCTTGGCGATGACGCACGAGCGAACCGAGACGGAACACGGTCGGTCCGAATGCGTGCGTGCATGTCGCGGGTGCTCTCCCCAGAGCGACCCCGGAGAAAACGGGGCCTTGAACTAATGACGGATGGATGGCGGCCGGCATGGGTTCGGATGCCAAGCGAAGCTCGCTGTGCACCGACCGAGCGACGGGTCGCGCCGCTATTTAACCCGAAGCCCGGGCGCGACGGTAGACGGGTGAATGTGCTTCATCCTCGCCGTGGCGTTCAGTTTGAAACGCTTGCGTCGCAATGCCTGAGACCTTGTCTTGTCAAGCTGCAGGGCAGCACGGAGTCCTGCGTTTCTGTCATCAACTTGCATAGATCTTGAATCCAAGATCAGCAACCCGCGGCGCTTCTGCAAATCGCTAATTCCTTCTTCACCTTTTTTTATCGGGCCGATCGACACCATGCGCCGGCTTGCAGCAAATACAGCAAAGGCACTGATGAAAATGCGCGTAGACGTATTCGTGGTGGGTGAGGACGAGGGTTATGTGGTCGCACCTGCCGACAGCTGGTTGCCGCTGGACGAAATGAAGGCCCTCGGCGCCTTGCGCTTCGGTTGGACCATCGACACTTCGATGGCGATGCCGAAGCTGGACTGGCACACGATCGCCAAGGACATCGATGCGCGCGGCTACAGCATCGTCGCCTCGCACGACGTCGGCGGCCTGCTGGCGATCCCGCAGCAGAATCTGCGCGCGATCTATCCCGAACACCACCAGCCCTTCGCGGCCTGAGCTCTCGGCGCCGCGGGGTCGCCTGCGGGCGGTCTTCGGGCGCGTTCGGCGAAGCGAACGCTGGCTCGATCGATTCAGGTGGGGCGGCGGGGCTCCGGCGCCGTTTGGAGCGGCGCGCCTTTGGTTCTGTCGGCTCATCGATCCTCGGCGAAGCCGCGGACCGTGTCGCTTGCCTCGGCGGATCAATGAGTTGCGCGGCCAATCTCGCAGCATGCGACTGCGAGCGGCTACAGTGCGGCTTCGTGCCGCATCGTTGTCAATCGCCACCCATGTCGAATATGTCCAAATCGCCCGGCAAGTCCGCCGCCAAGGCCGCCCGCACCGCCTACGTCTGTTCGGAGTGCGGCGCCGACTACAACAAATGGCAGGGGCAGTGCGGCGAATGCGGCGGCTGGAACACCCTAAGCGAGTTCATCGTCGAACCGGCGGCCAAGGCCGGCGCGGGCGGCGGCGTGGCCGCCAGCCGCCGTTCGAGTTGGGCCGGACGCGTCGATGCGCCCGCGGTGACCGCGTTGAAGGACGTGCGCCATAGCGAAGAGTCGCGGGTCAGCACCGGCATCGGCGAGTTCGACCGCGTTCTCGGCGGCGGCCTGGTGCACGGCGCGGTCGTGCTGGTCGGCGGCGACCCCGGCATCGGCAAGTCGACCCTGTTGCTGCAGGCGATCACGCGCATGGCCCAGACCCTGCCGGGTTTGTATGTCACCGGCGAAGAATCGCTGTCGCAAGTCGCCGGCCGGGCCGCGCGCCTCGGCCTGCCGCTCGACGGCGTGCATGCGCTGGCCGAGACCGGTGTGGAGCGCATTCTCGAACACGCCGCCGCAACCAAGCCGGCGCTGATCGTCGCCGACTCGGTGCAGACCCTGTGGACCGAACAACTCGGCGCCGCGCCAGGATCGGTCAGCCAGGTCCGCGAAAGCGCGGCACGGCTCGTGCGCTACGCCAAGGAAACCGGCACCGCGGTGTTCCTGGTCGGCCACGTGACCAAGGAGGGCGGCATCGCCGGCCCGCGCGTGCTCGAACACATGGTCGATGCGGTGCTGTATTTCGAAGGCGAGAGCGGCAGCCGTTTCCGCGTGCTGCGCGCATTCAAGAACCGCTTCGGCGCGGTCAACGAGCTCGGCGTGTTCGCGATGAGCGACAAGGGCCTGCGCGAAGTGCCGAACCCTTCGGCGATCTTCCTGTCGGGCAGCCGCAGCCCGCAGCCGGGCAGTTGCGTCATGGTGACGCGCGAAGGCACCCGGCCGTTGCTGGTCGAGGTGCAGGCACTGGTCGATTCCTCGCCCTTGTCGAACCCGCGCCGGGTCGCGGTCGGCATGGAGCAGAACCGTCTGGCGATGCTGCTCGCTGTGCTGCATCGCCACGGCGGCATTTCGGTCGGCGACCAGGACGTGTTCGTCAACGTGGTCGGCGGCATCCGGGTGCAGGAAACCGCGGCCGACCTGCCGGTGTTGCTGGCGGTGCTGTCCTCGCTGCGCGATCAGCCATTGGCCGAGCACACCGTCGCCTTCGGCGAAGTCGGCCTGTCCGGCGAGATCCGCCCGGTGCCGAACGGCGAGGACCGTCTCAAGGAAGCCGCGACCCACGGCTTCAAGCGCGCCATCGTGGCCAAGGGCAACGCCCCGCGCGGCGGCCGTATCGGCGAGATGGAAGTGATCGCGGTCGAACGCCTGTCCGAGGCCTTGGACGCGGCCTAGTTTCGGGCTCCACAAGTTCGATCGCGCTCAAGGTGTCGCGACGGATTATGTGCCGAGGATAATGCACCCAATGCAGTGGGTCGCGTGGCACATATTCAGACGATAAAGTAGCCTTCTTGTTGGCGATTATCTCAAGCCTCGATCTGCTTCGGCTTTAGACTCTGCATGGGCAAAACGCCCGCTCATCATCACAAGGATGCAGTCATGCAGCGTCGTCACTTCATTGGTGCCCTCCCGATCGGCCTGGCCGCCACCGCGATTCCGGCGGCGATGGCCGATCCGCCTCCGACTCCCATTTCGAGGGGGTCGGTGTTCGCCATCGATTTCGGCGTGCTGGCCGATGGTACGAGCGACGATTCCGCGGCGATGACCCGGGCGATCGACTACTGCATCATCAACGAGCTCGAGCTGATCCTGCCAAGCGGCAACATTGTTCTCAACAGCGGGCTCACGATCGAGCCGATCAACGGGCGCGATGCCATCAAGATCAGCGGCATCGACGCGGGCACTCAGGGCAGCAGGTTGTGCATCAAAGCGAATGCGCCCGCCTTGACCATCAAGTGCCAGTGCACCTTGGAAAACTTCGGCATCATCGGCGATGCCGTATCCCTGGACGAGGATGGGCAAGCCGGGACGCGAGCTCAGCAGGATGGCGTATTGCTCTACGGCATCAGACCGGATGAGAACGGGAAGAATCTAGGCATCGGCAACATCTATCTGCGCAATATCGTGTTCGAGGGCTGTAACAACAGCATTCATATCTACGGCATCGTGTTCTATTCCTACTTCGAGAACATCCGCTGGTTCACGTGCCTCAATGCGCATGTCAACGGTGCAGGCCCTTCCACCGATCTGCCCGGTTATGCCGTGCAGTTTTGGCAGTGTCAGATGACCGCGGCTCGCGGTAAGTACGGATTTTATTTGGAGAACGCGGGCTCGGTGGTGTTGTCGGACTGCATGATTTCGCCGGCTAAACTGACCGAGAACTGCTTTCGTCTGGTCTCCAATGCGACCCATTCGGGCATTCACCAGATTAGCAATACCGTATTCGAAGGCTCGGTCAAGGAAGCGTTGTTCATCGACGGCGGCGGCACCAACGGCCAGCCCAAGCCGTGTCGCTTCATGTACTTTTCCAATTGCTATTTCAATCAATCCGGGGAAACCGCCGATGCGATCACCCTGTACAACGCCGAGCACCTATATTTCTCCAACTGTTACATCTCCGGCACCAAGGCCGGTATTACCTTTCGTCAGCGCGCCAAGCGGATCAGCCTGATCAACTGCGAATTCCAGCTCGGCGGCGACCCGCCGGAGCATGCGATCCGGACTTTGCCGGGTGCAGCGGTGCACGGGCTCGACATCGTTGCGCCCAATTACGACGGTAACCAACGCTTCCTGGAACTGGGCCATGCCGCGGTCGGCGAGATCTCGCGCATCCATGTTTCGGGCGGCACCCTGGGCGTCAATCCCGTGCCGGTGAACTGCCAGCCGCAGGACGCGAATAAAGTCATGATCCATAACACCAACAACACTCAAACCCGCAATGGAGGCGTGGCGGTGTTCGGTGGCGGCGGTCAGAGCACGTACGCGATCCCGCACGGCTTGCTGGGTACGCCCGCGAAGTTCGGCGTGGTGCCCAACAGCGCGGCGGCCGGCGATGCTGAAATCCGTCTGGTCCAGGTCGATGGGAGCTATGTCCATGTCCAGTGCAAGAATCCGGGCAACGGCGACATCCGCTGGGCCTGGCACGCGGAAACCTGAGGGGACTCGGGTTCGGGCTACGTCGTCTCCCAAACGGTCTGTGGACGAATGAACGGCGATCCGCCCTCGACGAACCTTCCTGTTGCCCTGACGGGAAGGTTCGCCCGCTGGGTATCGATCGTCCTGCATCCGTTCGCGGTGTTCATCGCCTTGACGATGGTCAGCGTGCGGGTGCTCGCGCCGCAGGCGTTCTGGTCGGCGGTGTGCGGGGTCGCGGTGGCGGTGTCGGTGAGCTGGGCTTTCGTGGTCCAGCGTCGCCGGAGCGGGCAGTGGTCGACTGTGGATGCCTCGCATCGCAGCGAGCGGCCGCTGCTGTATGCGGTGTTGCTCGCGGTGCTGGCGATCTGTTGGTGGTGGATGCGCGAACGCGCGGCACCAATGGGGCAGGGGATACTCGCGGTCGCGGCGATGCTGGTCGCGGCGGCCTTGCTCAACCGCTGGATCAAACTGTCCCTGCACATGGCGAGCCTGGCGTTCGCCGGGGTGTCGCTGTTTTCGCTGCGGTCGGCGCTGGCAACCGTTGCGCTGTTGCTGCTGCCGTTGTTGGCGTGGTCGCGCCTGAAACTGGCGCGACACACCCTGGCCGAAGTGATCGGCGGAACGCTGCTCGGCGCAGCGTTCGCCTGCGGCCTGCAGGTCCTCGCCGGCTAAGCCGGTGGAGGCCGGGCCGGCGAGGTAAGTCGAACCGCGCCGGCCTCAGGCCGCCGGCTTGGCCGCCTTGCCGTGCGCATTGATCAGTTCGACCAGCTTGGCTTCGTCGTAGCCCTGCAAGCTCTGGTCGCCGATGTACAAGGTCGGCACGCTCTTGATCTTCAGGCCGTCGGCCTCGACCTTGGCATCCTTGTCCTGGTCGATGATGCGTTCGACGAACTTGACGTTCTGTTTCTCGAGCACGGCGCGCGCCTGTTTGCAGAAGGGGCAGGTCGACAACGAATACATCACCACCTCGCCGCCGGCCTTGGCGTAGACCGACGAGTAATCGCCCTGGGTCACCACCGCACCGCCGCCGCCTCCGCCGTTGCCGAGCAGGCCGCTGTTGCGGACCAGGTAGCCGGCACCGACGCCGAGGCCGAGCGCCAGCGCCACGACCAGGATCGTCGTCAGGATCGATTTGAAGTTCATTCCATGTCCTCGTAGAGCCGGAGCGTGCGCGGGCCGGCGGTGGCTGTGATGGGGTGATCGCGCAGGCCAGCGATCGCGGCCGCTGCAGGGCGGATGCGTTCGCCGACAGGCGATGGGGGTATGCGGGTAGCGACCAGTACGGCGATCCGGGCGGGTGCCGGGCTTCGGGAGCGGTGTAACGGAAGCGATGCGGCCTGCGGAGATAAGCCGGTGGAGGGCGTCAACGTCACTGTTGCTCCTGGTCCGTCACTGGACGCTCGGAGTTATAGCACCGTCGCGATCCGGCGCGATGGCCCGGCCGCCCTGCCGATGTGATCGACGTTGCTAAACACCGCTCGGGTTGCCTGTTGGAAGGTTCGGCGCGCTCGTGGCGAACGTTCCGACTGCCGCACCCGGTGCGCCGTAGACGGTCTTCGCTGCGATGCATCACGATCTTGCGCATCGAACGCGGCCGGCGGGCGTGTTGGCGCCTGCCGGCCGCGCGAGCGGCTCAGGGGATCGGGCAACCGCAGGAAATGCCGCAGCTGCGCCAGGTGATCTGGCAATTTTGCGCGGGGTAGCCGGCGTCGATGCAGTAATCGAACTCCGCCTGGCAAGCATCCCAACAGCTCTGGCAACCGCCGGAGCCGATGGCGCTCAACGAAAACGCCATGCCGAAACAGAACGCGCAGATGGCGAACAGCTTGGTGGTCGTGCGCTTCAACATCAGTCCTCTCCTTGAGCCCGTCATGGGCGATGAGACCGCGATCGCGGCCGTTCCTGGACGCTCCACGAGAACAGGCGGCGTTGCGTCCCCGACGCCGCGCGTGCAACGGATCCGCCGTCGCCCGGCGAGGATGCCGAATCGGCGCGGCGCGCGCCGGGCAACTGTCAAAACAGACGGTCGTCGCCCGTAGCCAAACGTAGCGTGGCAGCCGCGACGGTCAACGAAAGCACCTGTTTTCCGCAGTTCTTCCTGGAACGGCGATGGCCGTCGAGAATTCGCGATCCCGCTGCGGCGCAGCAGAAATTTGTGATCGCCGCTCAGGAATATGAACATGCGATGGCACAAATTCGACGCTTCGTCGTGACATGGAGCGTGCGATGGCGCTGCGTATCCTGTTCCTGTGCACCGCGTACAACGGCCTTGCGCAGCGCGCCTGGGTCGAGCTGACCGATCTCGGCCATGAGGTCAGCGTGCAAGTCGCCGCCGATGCCGACACGATGCGTGCCGCGGTCGCGCGCGAGCGGCCGCAGCTGATCGTCGCGCCGATGCTCAAGTCGGCGATTCCCGACGACATCTGGACCCACCACACCTGCCTGATCGTCCACCCCGGCATCGTCGGCGACCGTGGGCCGTCCTCGCTGGACTGGGCGATCCTCGACGGCGAACACGACTGGGGGGTAACGGTGTTGCAGGCGGCGGCCGAGATGGACGCCGGCGACATCTGGGCCAGCGCCGGCTTCGCCATGCGCGGCGCGTCCAAGAGCCAGCTGTATCGGCACGAAGTCACCGATGCCGCGATCCGTGCTTTGCTGCAGGCGGTGGAACGCTACGCCGAGGGCGGCTATCGCCCGCAGCCGCTCGACTACGGTAGGGCCGAGGTGCGCGGACGCCTGCGCGCCTCGATGCGCCCCTCCGAACGATCGATCGACTGGCAGCTCGACACCGCGTCGGTGCTGGCGCGCGTGCGCTGCGCCGACAGCTATCCGGGCGCGCGCGCCGAACTGGCCGGACTGCGTTGCCAAGTGTTCGGCGCCCACCCCGAGCGCGCCTTGCGCGGCCGTCCGGGCGAGCTGCTCGGATGGCGCGACGGCGCGGTCTGTGTGGCCACCGGCGACGGCGCGGTCTGGCTCAGCCATCTGCGCGAGAAGGACGGAATCAAGCTGCCGGCGACCCAGGTGCTCGGCGAGCGGCGCATGCAGGGGGTGATCGAGCGAGCGTCGAGGCCGGCCATGTCGGTCGCCGGGCGGCGCGACCACGGCTACCGGCAGATCCGTTACCGCGAAGTCGGCGCCATCGGCTACCTGCATTTCGACTTCTACAACGGCGCGATGTCGACCGCGCAATGCGATCGGTTACGCACCGCTTTCCTGCAGGCGCGGCAGCGCCCGACCCGGGCGATCGTCTTAATGGGCGGCGCCGACCTGTGGTCGAACGGCATCCACCTCAACACCATCCAGGCCTCGAACGATCCGGCGCTGGAGTCGTGGCGCAACATCCTGGCGATGAACGCGCTGGTGCGTGAGATCGTGCTGACCGACAGCCACCTGGTGATCTCGGCGATGCAGGGCAATGCCGGCGCCGGCGGGGCGATCCTGGCCTTGGCTGCGGACCAGGTGTGGGCGCGGCGCGGCGTGGTGATGAATCCGCACTACAAGAGCATGGGCGGGCTGTACGGTTCGGAGTATTGGACCTATCTGTTGCCGCGTCGGGTCGGCGACACCTTGGCCCAGGAGCTGACCGAGGGCCTGCGTCCGATCGGCGCCGCCGGTGCCGAGCGCATCGGCCTGATCGACGCCGCGTTCGGTTCGAGTGCCACCGATTTCGTCGCCCATGTCGAACAGCGCGCCGAGCGCGCGGCCGATCCGGCGAGTTGTCGCAAGGCCTTGGCGCTCAAGCGTCGCCGCCGCGCCGCCGACGAACGCCGCAAGCCGCTGGAAAGTTACGGGGCCGAAGAACTCGCGCACATGTATCGCAATTTCTTCGGCGCCGATCGCAGCTACCACGAGGCGCGGCAGCGCTTCGTATTGAAGTGCGCGGCGGAGGTCTGCGAGGCGGCGCCGGTGGCGCAGCCCACGGTGCGGGTGCCGGCCTGAGTCCGGCATCGATACGGCTGCGGCCGTGAGGGAACAAGACGCGAAACGCGACAGGCCGGACGAACCCGGCCTGTCGTTGATAGCATCCGCTGCGGCGTTACCAGTGCGGCAAGGTGCTGGATCGTGGGGTGGAGCGATTCGCCGCGATCAATGTCCGCCGGCTGCGGCCGCGCCGCCGCCGAGCTTGGCGGTGAACGGCGGCTTGGCGAACCAGACGATGACGATCACCGCCAGGAACAGGATGCCGAGCAGGTGGAAGATCTCGTTGAAGCCGATCTGGGCGGCCTGCTGCGAAATCATCTGGTTCAGGCTGACCGCGCCGCGTTGCAGGTCGCCGCGGCCGAGCGTATCGACCGTCTGCAGCACCGCCGGGTCGTAGGCGCCGATGTGCTCGGTGAGTTGTGCATGGTGGATGGTGCTGCGCTGGTTCCAGCCCCAGGTGGTCAACGAGGCGGCGAAGCTGCCGCCGAGGGTGCGCACGAAGGTGGCCAGGCCCGAGCCCGCGGCGATCTCGTGCGGCTCCAGGTCCGACAACAGGATCGTCAGCACCGGCATGAAGAACAGTGCCACGCCCAGGCCCTGCCACAGCTGCACCATCGCGACGTGGTTGAAGTCGACGTCGAGGTTGAAGCCTGAGCGGATGAAGCTGGTGAAGGCCATCGCGATGAAGGCGAAGCTGGCGACCATGCGCAGATCGAAGCGGGTCGCGTACAGGCCGACGAAAGGCGTCAGCAACACAGGCAGGATGCCGATCGGCGCGGTGGCGAAACCGGCCCAGATCGGCGTATAGCCCAGGTTGCGCTGCAGCCACAGCGGCACCAGCAGGCCGACCGCGAAGAACGCCGAGTAGGCCAGCACCATCGCCGCGGTGCCGGCGGCGAAGTTGCGATGGCGGAACAGGCGCAGGTTTACGATCGGGTCGCGCTCGGTCAGCTCCCAGATCACGAACACGGTCAGCGCGATCACCGAGACGATCGCCAGGATCACGATCTTGGTCGAGTTGAACCAGTCTTCGTCGTTGCCCAGGTCGAGCAGGACCTGCAGCGCGCCCACGCCGACGATCAGGGTCATCAGGCCCATGTAGTCCATCTTCGGGCGTTCGAGTTTCTCCGGGCGGCCGCGCAACTGGCTGCCGACCACCAGGCTGGCGAAGATGCCGATGGGAATGTTGATGAAGAAGATCCATTCCCAGCTGTAGTTGTCGGTGATCCAGCCGCCCAGGATGGGGCCTGCGATCGGCGCCACCACCGTGACCATCGCCAGCAGCGCGATCGCTTGCCCGCGTTTGTGCGGTGGGTAGATCGAGATCAGCAGCGCCTGGGTCACCGGATACATCGGGCCGGCGACGAAGCCCTGGAGGGCGCGCGCGGTGACCAGCAGGCCCATGCTGCTGGCCAGGCCGCACAGCAGGGACGCGACCACGAACGCCAGCGTCGCCCACATGAACAATTTGCGCTCGCCGAAGCGGCGGGTGAAGAAACCGGTCAGCGGCAGGGCGATCGCATTGCTGACCGCGAACGAGGTGATGACCCAGGTCGCCTGGCTGCTGCTGCCGCCGAGGTTGCCGGCGATGGTCGGCAACGAGACGTTGGCGATGGTGATGTCGAGCACCTGCATGAACGACGCCAGGGCCAGGCCCAGCGTGGTCAGCGCGATGTTCGGCGGGCGGAAGCCCGCTTGCGTGGGCGCTGCGGGGGCGGCGCCGGCATTGGCCGTGGTGGCGGACATGGATCTGCCTGTCTGTTCGGTTGGGCCGCGCGGGCGCGGGACCAAAAGCGGGAACCAAAGCGTCCGATTCCCGCCATTCCGGCTTGTGCCGGAATGGCGGTCTCAGAGCTCGCGACGCATCGCGGGGGGAGGGGACGAAGCGGCGCCGATGGCGCGGCTGCTTCGATGCGATGCGTCGCGACAGACGAAGAACGACGTGGGGGAGGCGCTTCGTCTTTGCTGCGGGGTAGTTGCGTGACCGGATCGCGCCTGAGAAGCGGATCCGGTCGCGCGTTCGTCAACCGTGGTGCGTGCCGGGCAAATTCTCGCGGACGATGTTCGCGATCACCGCATCGGCTTCGGACAACTGCTTGGCATAGGCCTGGGTGCTCAGCAGCGGCTTGGCCGGCGGCGCGGCGGCGAGCACGGCGCCTCCGCGTTCGCGGATGCCGACGTCGACGTGCATGCTCAGGCCCAGGCGCAACGGGTGTTCGACGAGTTGCTTGGGCTCGATTTCGATGCGCACCGGCACGCGTTGGATGATCTTGATCCAGTTGCCGCTGGCGTTCTGCGCCGGCAACAGCGAGAAGGCGCTGCCGGTGCCCATGCCGAGGCTGACCAGCTTGCCCTGGTAGGTCACGTCGCTGCCGTACAGGTCCGAGTGCAGTTCGACCGGCTGGCCGATGCGCATGTCGGCGAGCTGGGTTTCCTTGAAGTTGGCTTCGATCCAGACCTGTTCCAGCGGCACGATCGTCATCAACGCGGTGCCGGGCTGCACGCGTTGGCCGAGCTGCACGCTGCGCTTGGCGACGTAGCCGTCGACCGGGGCAAGGATGGCCGCGCGCTGCAGGTTCAGATAGGCCTGGCGCAATTGCGCCGCGGCCGCGGCGACCTGCGGCTGCTTGGCGACGGTGGTGGCGTCGACCAGCGCGCGATTGCGCGCCAGCGAACCGCGCGAAGACGACAGCGCCGCTTCGGCCGCGGCGAGTTCGTCGCGGGCGTGGGCGAGCTCTTCGGCCGAGACCGCGCCGCCGGCGACCAGGCCTTCGCGGCGCTTCACGTCGGCACGCGCCTTCTGCACCGCGACTTGGCGCGCCGACAGATCGGCTTGGCCGGCATCGACCGCGCTGAACAGACCGCGCACTTGGCGCACGGTGTTGGCGAGGTTGGCGGTGGCCTGGTCGTAGGCGACCTGGGCGTCGTTCGGATCGAGCTGGACCAGCACCTGGCCGGCGCTCACCTTCATGCCGTCGTCGGCGCCGATGCTGACCACGGTGCCCAGGGTCTGCGGGGTGATGCTGACGACGTTGCCCTGTACGTAGGCGTCGTCGGTGTCCTGATGCCAACGCAGCACCAGCATGTAGTACAGGCCCCATGCGATCGCGGCGACCGCGACCACGCTGAGCAGGATCAACAGCGCCTTGCGGCGCTTGCCGTTGGACGGCGGGGCGGCGGCTGCGGCCGCGGCTTGCGGATTGATTTCGGTGGTCATGGCGTGGAGGCCTTGGCGATAACGCTGGAATCGGAAATGGCGACGGGGTGCTTCGCGGCGACCGGGTCGGGCGCGCGCAGTTCGAGACCGCCGCCGAGCGCGCGGTCGAGTTCGATCGCCGCGGCCAAGCGTTGTGCGCGCAAACCGGCGAGCTGTTGGTCGAGCTGCAACAGCGGGCGCTGCGCCGACAGCACGTCGAGCTGCGTGCCCAGGCCGGCGCGGTAGCGGGTGCTGGCGATCTGCCAGGCCTGTTGCGCGGCATCGCGCGCCTGCTGCGCCGAAACCAACTGCGTATCGAGCGAACGCGAGGCCTGCAGGGCATCGGCGACTTCGCGCAAGGCCGCGACCAGGTTCTGGTTGTAGTTGGCGACGGCGAGGTCGTACTCGGCATCGCTTTCGGCGAGTTGGTTGCGCAGACGGCCGCCGTCGAAGATCGGCAGGCTGATGGCCGGGCCGCCCTGGATCAGCACGGCATCGCTGCCGAACAGATCCGACAGGCCGCCCGAGGCCAGCCCGAGCATGGCGCTGAGATTCACGCTCGGATAGAAATCGGCCTTGGCGGCCTTGATCCCGTGCGATGCGGCTTCCACGCGCCAACGCGCGGCGACCACGTCGGGACGATGGCCGAGCAATTCGCTCGAGGTCACCGCCGGCACCGCCGGTGATTTCACGCTGAGCAGGGACGGGCGCGCGATGTCGAGGCCGCGGTCGGGGCCTTTGCCGAGCAGGGCGGCGATGGCGTTGCGGGTGGCATCGATCTGCTGCTGCGCCGATTGCATCTGCTGGTCGGCGGCGGCGCTGGCGCTTTCGGCGTTGCGGATCTGCAGTTGATTGTCGAGACCGGCCTTGACCCGCTGGCGGCCGAGGCCGAGCAGATGCTCGGAGCGTTGCTTCTCGGCCTGGGCGACGTCGAACCCGGCATAAGCCTGCGCCAGCGAGACGTAGGCGCGGGCGATGTTCGACGACAGGGTCAGGCGCGCGGCCTGGGACTCCACTTCGGCGGCGCGGGCCTGGCCGAGTGCGGCATGCCAGCGCGCGCGTTTGCCGCCCCACAGATCGGGGCTGTACTTGAAGCTCAGCGACAGCACTTCCACGCCGCTGTATTTGCCGCCGAGCGGTTCGGGGGCGACCGTCTCGGGCAGTTGCAGGCCGGAATACTGGGCGCTGCCGCCGAGGGTGGCCTTGCGCGCGGCATCGGCGAGGCCGGCCTGGGCGACGGCCTGGCGCACGCGCGCGTCGGCGGCGTCCAGGCCCGGCGTGCCGGTCAGGGCTTCGTCGATCAAGCCATTCAATTGCGCGTCGCCGAGCGAGGTCCACCAGTCGCGCTTGGGGAACGTAGCCTCGGATAGCGACGTCTCGGACCGCGGGGCGCCGGCGAAGCTGCGCTGGGTCGCCAGGTCGTCGGCGTCGAGCGCGCGCCCTTCGGGGACGAGGCCGCGGGTGCTGGCGCAGCCGGCGAGGATCAAGGCCGCGGCGAGCGGCGCGAGCACGAGGAGCAGCCCGCGGCGCGGGCGAGTGTCGATGGGTGACATGGCTCAGGAACCGGAAAGGGAGAGGTTGTCGCGAACCTGTTCGAGCAGACGGTAAAGCTGGTCGCGGTCGTCTTCGCTGAGGCCGGCCATCGCGCGTTCGCGCACGCGTCGGCCGCATTGGTCGATATCGCTCCAGATCGCCGAACCGGCCTCGGTCAGGTGGATGTTGATGGCGCGGCGATCGTCGGGATCGGCGACGCGCGCGACCAGGCCGCGGCTTTCCAGCTTGTCGAGCAGGCGCGTCATCGCCCCGGGATTGAGCTGGGCGGCGCGGGCCAGCTCGGTCACGCCGGCGGTGCCGATCGCGAGTTCCTTGAGGGTGATGAACTGGCTGAAGGTCAGATCGTGGCCGGCCTGCGCCAGCTCGCGTTCCATCTGTGCCCACATCGCGTCGCGGACCTGGCGGAACAGCAGGCCGAGGTTCGAGGTCGAGCAGGGCTGGTTCGGATTGGGGGTGGTCATGGCGCCGAATAATCTGCGCCTAGGCAATAGTTGTCAAGGCAAATATTGTTCCGGCAAGCGCCGGTTAAGCCAAGTCGACGAATCGTGCACACGGGCGCCGCCCGCCCGATGCTCGCCGGCAGGTGGCTGATTTGTTGGGTTATTACTTGGCAAGAGCAGGTTCGACGGGCCAGGCGGCGGGGCGCCGGCTGCCGTCGGGAACACTCAGCTCGGAAGGCTCAGTGCCCAAACATCCAGGACGATATGGGCCACCACCAGTGGCCAGAGCCGGCCGGTGCGGGCGTACAGCCAGGCGTACAGCAAGCCCATCGGCACGATCGAGATCACCCCGACGCTGCCCTGGTAGAGGTGGTAGGCGGTGCGGATCGCGGTGCTCAGGTGGATCGCGGTCCAGGTGCTGCGGCGCTCGCGCATCGCCGTGATCAGATAACCGCAGACCAGGGCTTCCTCGTAAAAGCCGTTCACCACCGAGGCCGCGAGCCGCATCGGCCAGCCGATATCGCTGGCGACCGGCACCGCCTCGTCGACCGGCGGCAAGCTCAGGCCGAACGCGAGCGCCAGGGCCTGCAGCAGCCAGAACAGCATCGCGGTCAGCACGGCCAGGGCCAGGCCCAGCGGCAGGTCGGTCTTCGTCGGTGCCGGGCCGAGCCTGGCCAGGTTCCAGCCGCGCAGCGACAGGAACACCGCGAGTACGGCCAACACCGGGATTTCCAGGCTCAGGATCGAAGCCAACCCGGCGCCGTCGATCGGTGTCGGCGGTTGCGGGTAGGCGACTGCGGTCAGGCTGCCGAGGACCGGCCAGGCGAAGGCCAGCACCAGCACGAAGACGAATTCACTGCGCGCCGAAAGCGACTTGATCCAGCGGTCCATGCCTGTGCCGGTGGTGACTGAGGCGGTGACTCAGGTCCTGCGCAGGACCAGTTCGAGGACGAACTTACTGCCGAAGAAGGCCAGCACCAACAGGATCATCGCCGCCAGGGTCCAGCGCACCGCGGTGGTCCCACGCCAGCCGTAACGCCAGCGCCCCAGCAGCAGCCCGCCGAAGGCCAGCCAGGACAGCACGCTGAGCACGGTCTTGTGCACCAGATGCTGGGCGAACAGGTTCTCGACGAACAGCACCCCGGTCAGCAGGGTCGCGGTCAACAGGGCGAAGCCGACCGCGATGGTGCGGAACAACAGGCTTTCCAGCTCGACCAGCGGCGGCAGGGCGCGCAGCCAACCGTGGAACTCGCGCCGGCGCAGAGCGCGTTCCTGCAGCCACAGCATCAACGCGAACAGGGCGGCGACGGCCAGGGTGGCGTAGGCGAGCAGGGCGAACCAGGCGTGCAACTGCAGGCGCCAGTCCAGCGGCGCGGGATGCTGGACGTGGCCGTTGAACTGATAGGCGCCGAGCATCAGCGCGGCGAGCGGGAACACGACCACCCCGAGCGCGGCCATGCGCCCGGAGGCGCCGACGATCGCGGTCAGCGCGGCCATGCCCAGGCCGACCAGGGACAACGCGGCGAAGAAATGCAGGTCGGCGCCGCCGGCGGCGCGCCAGGCGAGGAAGTGGGCGGCGCCGTGCAACAGCACCGCCAGATTGGCCGGCAGCAGCCACAACCGCGCCTGTCGCCCGACGTCGTGGCGCACCGCTGCGATCAGCAGTCCGCTGGCGACGAGGTAGAGCGCGACGGCGATGAGAACGATTGTCATCGCGGCAGTGTGGCATAGCGGCATGGCGATCTGCAGCGACCGGATGGCGGATTCGCGCGCCGGGCTATACTTCGCGGTCTTATCAGACCCATACGGCAAGGCCGCCCGGCATCGTCCCGGTCGCGCCGGCCCCAACGCAGGTAGCGCGCGCATGTTCGAATCCCTGACCCAACGCCTCTCCGGCACCATCGAGCGCCTGCGTGGCCGCGGCCGTCTGACCGAGGAAAACATCCGCGAATCGCTGCGCGAGGTCCGCATCGCCCTGCTCGAGGCCGACGTGGCCCTGCCGGTGGTGCAGGCCCTGATCGAGCGCATCAAGATCCGCGCGGTCGGCCAGGAAGTGCTGAAGAGCCTGACCCCGGGCCAGGCCCTGATCAAGGTGGTGCGCGACGAGCTGACCACGGTCATGGGCTCGCAGGCCGCCGACCTGAACCTCAACGTGCCGGCGCCGGCGGTGATCCTGATGGCCGGCCTGCAAGGCGCCGGCAAGACCACCACCGTCGGCAAGCTCGCCAAGCATCTGCGCGAGCGCCGCAAGAAGAAGGTCATGGTGGTCTCGGCCGACGTCTACCGCCCGGCCGCGATCGAGCAGCTCAAGCAGCTCGCCGAGCAGGTCGAGGTGTTGTTCTTCGCCTCGGACTCGTCGCAGAAGCCCGTGGACATCGTCCGCGCGGCGATCGCCGACGCGCGCAAGTCGTACGTCGACGTGCTGCTGGTCGATACCGCCGGCCGCCTCGCCATCGACGAAGCGATGATGAGCGAGATCAAGGCGCTGCACGCCGCCGCCGCGCCGGTCGAGACCCTGTTCGTGGTCGACTCGATGACCGGCCAGGACGCCGCGATCACCGCCAAGGCCTTCAGCGAAGCCCTGCCGTTGACCGGCGTGGTGCTGACCAAGACCGACGGCGACGCCCGCGGCGGCGCGGCCTTGTCGGTGCGCTACGTCACCGGCCGCCCGATCAAGTTCATCGGCGTCGGCGAGAAGCCCGACGGCCTCGACGTGTTCCACCCCGATCGCGTCGCCAGCCGCATTCTCGACATGGGCGACGTGCTGTCGCTGGTCGAGCAGGTCGAGCAGCAGGTCGACAAGGACAAGGCGCAGAAGCTCGCCGAGAAGGTCGCCAAGGGCAAGAAATTCGACCTCAACGACATGAAGGACCAGCTCGAGCAGATGCAGAACATGGGCGGCCTGCACGGCCTCATGGACAAGCTGCCGGGCATGGGCCAGATCCCCGAGTCGGTCAAGAACCAGGTCACCGGCAAGGAAGTGCCGCGCATGGTCGCGATCATCAACTCGATGACCAAGAAAGAGCGCCGTAACCCGGGCCTGCTCAACGGTTCGCGCCGCGCGCGCATTGCCAAGGGCGCGGGCCTGACCCCGGCCGACGTCAACAAGCTGATGAAGCAGTATCAGCAGATGGAAAAGATGATGAGCAAGCTGTCCGGCGGCGGCATGAAGGGTTTGATGCGCGGCATGAAGGGCATGATGGGTGGTCGCGGCGGCATGCCGTTCCGCTGATCGTGCGCGCCGCGCTACGCGGCGACGACATCGCAGACAAGAAATGGCGACCGCTTGGTCGCCGTTTTCGTTCGTGCCGGTCGGGCATGCGTTACGGCTTGCGTCGTGCGCGAATCCTGCGTTCCGGCGCATGCCGTGCAGGCTCCTCTTGCGCTGGCGTCGTGCGCTCGTGGTCCGATGCGGAGCGCCTTGCTAAGGCGACCTGCCGTTCGGTCCGGACGAACGGCGAACGGGATTCTCGAAGCGAGAGACGGCCTCGGCCCAAGATGATCCTCGTCGCAGCGCGGAGCGCGGGCGGCGAAGAGTCGGATGACTCGGCGGCGACGCATTCGTGCCGCCGCAACAACGAATGGGCGCACGCCGTCCTGGCGTGCGTTGGGGAGTCGATCATCATGGAGCGAGGAATGAAACAGTTACCTATCCGTTGCGCCAGTATCGCGCTGGCGGCGGCTGCGGCACTGGCCGCACCGGCCGCGTCGGCGGCCACGGTGTTTTCGTTCACCAGTCAGGCAGGGGATTCGGTCGGGCTGGGAGAGTCGAAGGTCTATACCGAAGCCGACTCGACGATTTCGTTGAGCGGCGACTCCCGGCACATCATCGTCCGGGTCGAGGACGGCAGCGACAATTGGTATGTCTCCCTGGGCGCGCCGGTGGAGCAAAAATTCGAGGTTCGGCGCTTCGCCGATGCGGAAAATCCGACGCGTCGGACCGGGCGCGCGCCCTACGTCTACCTGGCAAACAACGGGCGTCGTTGCGACGATGCCTGGGGCGAGATCCGCATCCAGCAGTTCGAGACCGATGCCGACGACAACATCACCGCTTTGGAAGCTACCGTGCTGCAGCATTGCGATTCGGCCGCCGCGCCGGTGCTCGCGGCGGTGATCCGCCACAACGTCGAGCCGCTGTCGCTGAAGCTGGATGGCGACCCGGGCGATTTCGTCGGCGAGGGCATCGACAAGACTTATTACGGCGATACGACGCTGTTCCAGTTGTGGGGCGATGCGCAAGGGGCGGGGTATACCGCCAGCGGCTCGCGCGATCGCTGGAGCGCGGAGTTGTATCCGCCGGTCGGCCAGGCCTTGCATGTCGGGACCTATGCGATCGCCGAGACGGCCGATGCCAGCCATGCCGGTTTCCGCTTCGAGCGGCCGACCCGGCGTTGCCCGCAGATCTCCGGCGGCACGCTCGAGATCAAGGCGGTGGAATTCGACCCGGCGACGGGCGCGATGACCGGCCTGCATGCCGAGTTCGTCCAGCGTTGCGACGGTTCGAGCGAGGCCTTGCGCGGCACGATCCGTTACCAGGCTTGATGCCGATGGCCGGCTCGAAGGGGCTTCGAGCCGCCTGACCGATCCAGGGGGCGGTTGCGGGGGCGGGATCGTGCAAGTCGGGCCGCGGCGGTGCGGCCCGTGGCGAAGCTTGAGGGACCAGGCTGCGTTCAGGGACGAGCCGGCTCGGGCGGCGTGGGGGCGGGAAGCCCGGCGGTCCGGGCCCGGTTCGACCCGATCCTTGGTTCGGACAGGGCCCGGGTTTGCCCAAGCCGCGGAATCGGTTAGACTTTCCGGCTTACCCCGTCATTCCGACGGCTGGGCAACACAGGAAAGCAGACCCCATGGTCAAGATTCGACTGACCCGCGGCGGCGCCAAGAAGCGTCCGTTCTACCACATCATCGTCACCGACAGCCGCAGCGCCCGCGACGGCCGCAACATCGAGCGCGTCGGTTTCTACAACCCGGTGGCCGCCGGCGCCGAAAAGCGCGTCGAGCTCAACGTCGAGCGCGTGAAGCACTGGGTCTCCCAGGGCGCGCAGCTGACCGAAAAGGTCGCCGACCTGTACAAGCAGGCCGTCAAGGCCGCTCCGGCCGCCTGAGCCGGCGGGCCGCGCGCCTGGCGCGCGGCCCGATTACCGCACCGATGACAGATTCCACGCGCCGCATCCTGCTGGGCAGGGTGCTTGGCGCTTTCGGTCTTCGCGGCGAAGCCAAGCTCGAGTCCTGGACCGAGCCGCGCGTTGCGATCTTCCGCTACCAGCCCTGGATCGTGCGCGACCCGCAGGGCCGCGAGCGCGAGCTTTCGGGCGTGCGCGGGCGCGAAAGCGGCAAGTACCTGATCGCCAATTTCCCCGAAGTCACCGATCGCGACACGGTCGAGGCCATGCACGGCACCGAGATCTACGTGCCGCGTTCGGCGCTGCCGCCGCCCAAGGCCGGCGAATACTACTGGGTCGACCTGGAAGGCCTGCGCGTGGTCACGACCGAGGGCGTTTCGCTCGGCACGGTCTCGCACCTGTTTTCCACCGGCGCCAACGACGTGCTGGTCGCCCGCGACGACACCCGCGAGCGCATGATTCCGTTCGTACTCCCGCAGTACGTCACTTCGGTCGATTTCGACAACAATACGGTCACGGTCGACTGGGATCCCGAGTTCTAGGAACGAGTGAAGAGGAACGAGGAACGAATGCGTTCCCGTCTCTCTCGCAGCGTTTCGGCAGTTCCCGCATTGCCACTCGTTTTTCTTTACTGGGCACTCGTTCCTCGCTCCCATGCGCATCGACGTCATCAGCCTGTTCCCCGAATTCGTCGCCCAGTGCGCCGCGTTCGGCGTGGTCGGCCGTGCCGGCGAACGCGGGCTGCTGTCGTTGCACGGCTGGAATCCGCGCGATTACGCCGAGGGCAACTACCGCCGCGTCGACGAACGTCCGTTCGGCGGCGGTCCCGGCATGGTGATGCTGATCGAGCCGCTGCGTGCCGCGATCCGCGCCGCGCGCGCGGCCGATCCGACCCCGGCGCGGGTGGTCTATATGAGCCCGCAGGGCGTGCGCCTGGACCAGGCCAAGGTCCGCGAACTGGCCGCCCACGAGCGCCTGATCCTGTTGTGCGGCCGCTATGAAGGCGTCGACGAGCGCCTGATCCAGGCCGAGGTCGACGAGGAAGTCTCGATCGGCGACTACGTCCTGTCCGGCGGCGAACTCGCTGCGGCGGTGATCGTCGACGCGGTCGCCCGGCTCCAGGACGGCGCCCTCAACGACGCCGAGTCGGCGGTCCAGGACAGTTTCGAGGACGGCCTGCTCGACTGCCCGCATTACACCCGCCCGGTCGAGCACGAGCTCGGCGGCGTGCCGGCGGTGCTGATGTCGGGCAACCACGCCCATATCGCGCGCTGGCGCCGGCAGCAGTCGCTCGGCCGGACCTGGCAGCGCCGGCCCCACCTGCTCGACGAGGCGGCTCTGTCCAAGGCCGACCGCAAGCTGCTGGAGGCCTACCGGGCCGAGCTGGCCGCCTCGCAGGCCGCCGCAGAGCCGGGCGAGGGCGGGGCTGGAAGCGTTTCCAGCGCCGATCAGGCCCCGGCCAAGGCTCCCGGCCCGGGTCGGACGGCCTGAGACGGGCAGCCCAAGCTGGCAACCCGATAAAAAATGCCGCTATAATTAGCCGCTTAGCCGTACCCATTTGCTGTACCGATGCCATGACGCGGGTCCACGTGCACTCGCGCAACAACTAATCCAACAGGCCGCACCCATGAACAAGCCCTCTATCCACACCCTGCTGCAGAACTTCGAAGCCGAACAGATCCAGCGCAAGCTGCCCGACTTCAGCCCCGGCGACACCGTCGTGGTCAACGTCAAGGTCAAGGAAGGCAACCGCGAGCGCGTCCAGGCCTATGAAGGCGTGGTCATCGCCAAGAAGAACGGCGGCCTGAACTCCTCGTTCACCGTTCGCAAGATTTCGCACGGCTTCGGCGTCGAGCGCGTCTTCCAGACCCACAGCGCGATCATCGACTCGGTCGACGTCAAGCGCCGCGGTAAGGTTCGCGCCGGCAAGCTGTACTACCTGCGCGGCCTGGAAGGCAAGAAGGCCCGCATCAAGGAAGACCTCGCTGCCTACGCGCGCGCCAAGAGCGCTGCCGCGGCTACCGCAGCCGAGTAATCCCGTCGCCGCGCCTCACCGCGCAGCGCATCGAACGGCCGCCGCAAGGCGGCCGTTTTCGTTTCGGGCGGCGTCAGGCCGAAGCGAAACAGCGGCGGCTGGAACGGGCCGGTTCTCGCCGGCTTTCGACGTCGCCGCCGCGCTGCTGACGCAGCCGCCGAGCGCGTCCGCGACATAGGCCGCAACGGCCCCGCTTTTCGACCGCTCCCGGAATATACGCCGGGGCCGGTTCGCGCTAGATTCCCGACGCGGCGCCGCCCGCACGATGCCGCCCCCGCGGCAGGAGAGCGCAACGTGAATCCCGGTTTGTCCGAAGGCGATATCTGCACCTATCTGCGCAGCGACGGCGCCTGGGGATTCTTCTGGGTGCAGCGTATCGATGCCTTGCCCGACGGCCGCGACGCCTTGTCGCTGCGCAAGTTCGACACCCACACCGCGGAGGAAGTGCTGCGCGAGCACGTCGACGAGGTCGCCGAACTCAAGAGCCTGCGCCTGCTCGGCCATTTCCCCATCGTCGGCACGCGCGTGGCCGAGGTCGAGCCGCGGGTGATCGGCCATCTGCCGGTACGCGAGAGCGACCTGGAGGGCTACCGCATCTGGCGCGAGGCCTTCGACAAGGGCGAGGCGGGGGTGTTTACCCTGCCGTTGCAGGACATCTGACCCCGCCCGCCGGCATGGCGGCGCACGAATCTGCAGCGTCTACGCGCCGCAATGCCGACCGGCGCGTCTATCAACGAACGCGGGGCTCGCGCACAGACGCGGCGACGATGTCGATCTCGCCGATCTCGTCGGTCTCCTCAGGACTCGCATCGGCCACCGGCGCCGACGGCGACGCGGCGATTTCGGCCGGGGTGGCGATGGTTTGGGCAGCGATCGGCGCGACGACGCGCTCGGGCGCGGCCATCATCCGCGAACGTCGCCAGCCACCCCAGCGGTAGTAGGCGATCGACATCAGCATCGAGCACAGCGCGCTGACCGGGAAACTCCACCACAGCGCATCGGTGCCGATCGCCGGCTGCAGCAAGGTCGCGAACGGCACGCGGATGCCCCATAGCGCGAAACCGAGGATCAACAGCGGCGGCACCACCGCGCCCGTCGCGCGCACCACGCCGGAAATCACGAAGGTCACGCCGAAGAACAGGAACGACCAGATCGCGATATGGTTGAGATGGCGCGCGATTTCGAACGAAGCGCTGCCTTCCGGCAGGAACAGCGCCAGGCTGTAGCGGTCGAACAGGATCAGCGGCACGATCAGCGCGCCGGTCATGAGGAAGTTGAAACCGGTGCCGGTGCGCGCGGTCGCGTCGACGCGGTCCCAACGCCCGGCGCCGACGCTCTGCGCGGCGATCGACGAACAGGCCGCGCCGATCGCCATCGCCGGCATCTGCACATAGGTCCACAACTGCAGCGCGGCGCCATAGCCGGCCGCGGTGCCGGTGCCGTGGGCATTGACCAGGCTGATCATCGCGATCATCGCCAACGAGATCAGCACCATCTGCAAACCCATCGGCACGCCCTTGACGATCAACGCGCGCAACACGGTCGGGTCGATCTTCAGCAGATGCGCGTCCTGGCGGCCGAGCCAGAGCACGTGACGCTTGCGTCGCAGATACAGCAGCATCGCCATCAGGCCCAGGCCCTGGGCGAAGAAGGTCGAGGCGGCCGAGCCGGCGATGCCGAGTGCGGGGATCGGCCCCCAGCCGAAGATCAGCAAGGGGTTGAAGGCGATGTCGAGCACCACCGCCATCAGCAGGAAGCGGAACGGCGTGCGCGAATCGCCGGCGCCGCGCAGGGCCGCCGAGATGAAGGCGAAGGCGTACAGGAACGGCATCGACAGGAAGATCACCCGCAGATAGTCCTCGGCCAGCGGCAGCGCCGCCGCGGGCGTGCCCATCGCGCGCAACACCGGATCGGCCATGAACCAACCGGCCGCGGCGATCAGCGTCGACAGGCCGATGAAGAAGGTCGCGCTGGTGCCCATGACCCGGCGTGCGCGCGCCGTGTCCTTGGCGCCGATCGCCTGGCCGATCAGGATCGTCGCGGCCATGCCGATGCCGAAGATCGAACCGATCAGGAAAAACATGATGTTGTTGGCGTTCGCGGTCGCGGTCAGCGCGGCTTCGCCGAGATAACGCCCGACCCAGATCGAGTTGATCGAGCCGTTGAGCGACTGCGCGGCGTTACCGGCCATGATCGGCAGCGCGAAAGCGATCATCGTGCGTCCGATCGGACCTTCGGTCAGCAGATGGCTGCCGCGTGAGGGGCTGGGGGCCATGACGGGATCCGTGCGGAGTCGGCGCAGTATGCCGGCTGATCGGTGAGTGGGTCGTCGCCCTACCTGCGTCGGCAGCGGGAACGTCGGCCCGCGGCCCTCAGTTGCCGTGTAGGAACGCAGTGGTATCTTTCGCGCCGATGAGCAAGCAAGAGATTCCTTCGCCACCGCCGCAGGCCTCGGTCCGTCTGGATCTGTGGTTGTGGGCGGCGCGTTTCTTCAAGACCCGCAGCCTGGCGCGGCAGGCGGTCGAGACCGGCAAGGTCGAGATCGGCGGTCAGCGCGGCAAGGCCTCGCGCGCGCTGCGCGTCGGCGACGCCTTGCGCATCGCGCGCGGCGAGGAAATGTTCGAGGTCGCCGTGACCAGGCTCAGCGATACGCGCGGGCCGGCAAGCGTCGCCCAGACTCTGTACGCGGAAACCGAAGCCTCGCGCCTTGCCCGCGAGCAGGCACGGGCGATGCGCGTGGCCGAACGCAATGGCTATCGCGCGCCGGAGACCAAGCCCGACAAGCGCGCGCGGCGCTTGATCAAAGCCCTGGGCGATATCGACGCTCTGTGAGTTGCGCGCGTGTCGCCGTTCGATAACGGCGAATCGATGGCGGCGAAAACGAAAACGGCTGCGCCTGGGCGCAGCCGTCGTCGATACATCGGGAAAACCAGCCTGGATTCAGCGCTGGCCGCCGCCGAGCAGGCCGCCGCCGATCTTGAGCAGATCGCCCAGGCCCAACTGGCCGTCGCCGTCCTGGTCGAGCACCGCGCCGAGCAGGCCGCCGCCGAGGCCGCCCTGCTGGGAAATACGCTGCTCTTCCTGGCCGAGCACCTGGCCGAGCGCCTGCGGCGATGCCGCCTGGTTGCCGCCCGACATCATGCGTTGGGCGAGATAGGACAGCACGATCGGCGCCAGTACCTTCAACAGCGTATTGGCCTGGCTGCCGCCGAGACCGGTGGCCTGGCCGAGACCTTCCGCCGCGGTTTCCTGGCGGCCGCCGAAGATGTGGCCGAGGATGCCGGCGCCGTCGGTCTGCCGGCTTGCGCCGCCGCCGCCGAGCACCGCACCGAGCACGCTGCCGATGTCGAGACCGCTGCCAGCGCCGGCGTGGTCGCGTTGCAGCGCGCCGAACAGCGCCTCGGCACCCTGCGGCTGGCTGGCGTTGCGGCCGAGCGCGCCGAGCAGCAAGGGCAGGGCGGCGCTCACCGCGTTCTGCGTCTGCGGTTGCGACAGCCCGAGCTGGCTGCCCAGTTGCGCCAGCGGCTGGCCCTGGAGTTGGTTGAGAAGGTCGTCGGTCAGCGAAGCGCTCATCGGGGTCGGTCCGTTGCAAGGAACCCAGATGCTAGCGCCGGCCGGTGAGCTTGGGGTGAGATTCGCGGGTTTTTTTCGATAGCACACTTACCCGCCGATAAGCGGGCGATAGAAGGGCGATAAACGAAGATTCATGCGCTCCATGGCGATCCGTCGCTCGGGCCGCGAGGCGCCGACTCGCGCAGCTACCGGCTCGGAAACGCAACGGGCCGGCCATCCGGCCGACCCGTTCGAGTGGAAGCCGTGCTGGCCAGGCTCAGGCGAGGTCGAAGCGATCCGCGTTCATCACCTTGTTCCAGGCGGCGACGAAGTCGTGGACGAACTTCTCCTGCGCGTCCGAGCTCGCATACACCTCGGCCAGCGCGCGCAACTGCGAGTGCGAGCCGAACACCAGGTCGACGCGGGTCGCCGTCCACTTCAGTTCGCCGCTCTTGCGGTCGCGCCCTTCGAACACGTCCTTGGCGTCCGAAACCGGCTTCCACACCGTGCTCATGTCGAGCAGGTTGACGAAGAAGTCGTTGCTCAGCGCATCGGCGCGATGGGTGAACACGCCGTGCCGGCTCGGGCCGACGTTGGTGCCGAGCATGCGCAGGCCGCCGACCAGCACGGTCAGTTCCGGTGCGCTCAGATCGAGCAACTGGGCCTTGTCGATCAGCAACGATTCGGCGCTGACCTCGTACTTGCCCTTGAGGTAGTTGCGGAAGCCGTCGGCGATGGGTTCGAGCACGGCGAAGGAATCGACGTCGGTCTGCGCGGCCGTGGCGTCGGTGCGTCCCGGAGCGAACGGCACCTTGACCGGATGGCCGGCGTTCTTCGCCGCCTGCTCGACGCCGGCGGCGCCGGCCAGCACGATCAGGTCGGCCAGCGAAACCTTCTTGCCGCCGGATTGCGCGGCGTCGAAGTCTTGCCGGATCGCTTCCAGGGCCGACAGCACCTTGGCGAGTTGCGCCGGCTGATTGACCTCCCAATCCTTCTGCGGGGCCAGGCGGATGCGCGCGCCGTTGGCGCCGCCGCGCTTGTCGGAGCCGCGGAAGGTCGAGGCCGAAGCCCAGGCGGTCGAGACCAATTGCGAGACCGGCAGGCCCGAAGCCAGGATCTTGCTCTTGAGCGCGGCGATGTCCTGCTCGTCGATCAGCGGATGGTCGACGGCCGGAACCGGGTCCTGCCAGATCAGTTCTTCGGCCGGGACTTCCGGGCCGAGGTAGCGCGCGCGCGGGCCCATGTCGCGATGGGTCAGCTTGAACCAGGCGCGGGCGAAGGCGTCGGCGAGTTGATCCGGGTTTTCCAGGAAGCGGCGCGAGATCTTTTCGTAGGCCGGATCGAAGCGCAGCGACAGGTCGGTGGTCAGCATGGTCGGCGCGCGGCGCTTGTTCGGGTCGTGCGCGTCGGGAATGGTGCCGGCGCCGGCGCCGTCCTTCGCGATCCACTGGTGCGCGCCGGCCGGGCTCTTGCTCAGTTCCCATTCGTAGCCGAACAGGTTTTCGAAGAACTGGTTGCTCCACTGCGTCGGCGTGCTGGTCCAGGTGACTTCCAGGCCGCTGGTGATCGAATCGCCGCCGAGGCCGCTGCCGAAGCTGCTGGCCCAGCCCAGGCCCTGCTGTTCGAGATCGCCGCCTTCGGGCTCGCGGCCGACGTGCGATTCGGGACCGGCGCCGTGGGTCTTGCCGAAGCTGTGGCCGCCGGCGATCAGAGCGACGGTTTCCTCATCGTCCATGGCCATGCGCGTGAAGGTCTCGCGGATGTCGCGAGCCGCCGCGAGCGGGTCGGGGTTGCCGTTCGGGCCCTGCGGATTGACGTAGATCAGGCCCATCTGCACGGCGCCGAGCGGGTTCTCCAGGACGCGGTCGCCGGAGTAGCGCTTGTCGCCGAGCCAGGTGGTTTCGGTGCCCCAGTAAACGTGTTCTTCCGGCTCCCACACGTCGGCGCGGCCGCCGGCGAAGCCGAAGGTCTTGAAGCCCATCGACTCCAGGGCGACGTTGCCGGTGAGGATCATCAAGTCGGCCCAGGAAATCTTGTTGCCGTACTTCTGCTTGATCGGCCACAGCAGGCGGCGGGCCTTGTCGAGGTTGCCGTTGTCCGGCCAGCTGTTGAGCGGGGCGAAACGCTGTTGGCCGGCGCCCGCGCCGCCGCGGCCGTCGAAGGTGCGGTAAGTGCCGGCGCTGTGCCAGGCCATGCGGATGAACAAGGGGCCGTAATGGCCGAAGTCGGCCGGCCACCACTCCTGCGAGTCGGTCATCAGCGCGTGCAGATCGTTCTTGACCGCGGCCAGGTCGAGGCTCTTGAAGGCTTCCGCGTAGTCGAAGCCCTCGCTCATCGGGTCGGCATGCGGGGTCTGTTGGTGCAGGACCTTGAGGTTGAGCTGGTTAGGCCACCAGTCGCGGTTGGAGGTGCCGCCACCGGCGGTGTGATTGAAGGGGCATTTGCTTTCGTTTGACATGGCTACGTGCCTTTGAGGATGTGGATCCGGCGACTGGGGACGTGGGGCTGGGTGGCGCAACGATGTGCGCACGGGCCGCCCTGGAGCGGCTCGTGCAAGTTCTTCAGGAGGGGGGCGACGGATCGGTCGATCGATCGTCGTGCGATGAAAGCGATCCGTGCGAGTGCGCCGAGGCAAGATGCGGACGTTCGCGTACCGGACCGTCGAGGGCGATGGTCGGCGACATCGGGTGTGGTTCGTCCTGTTGGCTCATCGCTGGCGTTCCGTGTCACGAAGGGACGAGGGAACGATAGGCCGGGACCATCCGCATGTGAAATCGATCCTTTCGACTTATCCGATAGGGAACGGCTATGGACGGCGATGCGCGACGGCGGCACCGCCGTTCCATCCAAGACGGATCATGGAAGGCTTATCGCTGCGAGGCCGTGACCGCCTGACGGATTCGGAAGGGTCGTACAGCCGGCCGATTCGATCGCGGCCGACGGCCGGGAGGAGCAGGAGCGACTCGAGCCGCGACCGCGTGGGCACGGCCGGTGATGCTCTCGCGGCTTGCGCCGCTCCTACCCATGAGATGTGCGGCGCATCAGGCGCCCATCAGCCGCCCTGCATGACGTCGAACTCGCCGCCGAGCACGCGGTCGAGGCGGCCGCTGCGCCAGCCGCGCACGCCGTCGCGGACCAAGGGCGAGGGCGACTCGCGGTAACGCCGGCTGATGCGCCGCTCGCCTTCGGCCGCGGCCTGGGCGACGCGCGCACGGCCCGGCAGGTCCGGTGCCACCTGCACCGACAACGAGACGCGGCGGGTGACGCCGTCCTCCTGGTCTTCGAGCACGTGCAGGCCGGACTCGGCCTGCAGCAGGTCGAAGGCGCCGAAACCGCTCACCGCCAGCCAGGCCTTGCAGCGCTCGGCGTCCTGGCGCAGCACTTCCACGCGCATGTTGCGGCGCTGCGCCCAGGCCAGGTACATCGCCAGCAGGCGCTGCCACCACAAGCGCAGGTCGGGGCCGTGGCGCAGGTGCGCGGCTTCGTCGGTATCGATTTCGATCAAGGCATCCTGCGGGCGCTGTTCGCGAACGGCGTCGACCGCCAGGCCGAGCAGGAACAGCAACTGGGCGATGCGGCCGGCGAATTCGTCGTTGCCGCCGTCCTCGCGCAAACGATGGTGCATGCGATGGGCGGTATCGAGCGCGCTCTCGATGCGGTCGCGACGTTCGATGCGGTCGAGCACCAGATGGCGGTCGCCGGCGTTCCAGAAATCGGCCTCGGCCATGCGCGCGTAATCGGCTTCGCGCGCCGAGACCCAGTCTTGCGAGGTCACGGTGAGGTCGAGCTGCTGCAGGCGGGCATCGAGCCGCGCCACCGACGCCGCCGCAGCCGACGGCGCATGCACCAGATCGCGCAGGTCGCCGGCGTCGGCGGGCGCGGCGACTTCGGCCACGGCGCCGTCGTTGCGCCGCGACGCGTCGGGATCGATGAACTGCACGTCGAGCTGGTCGCCGGCGCTGCGCACGAACAGGAACTGGTCGCCCTGCGGAGCGCGGTGTTCGACGATGCTGCGCGCCAGGGGGGCGAGCAGGTAGTGCTCGATCGCGCGGCGCAGCGGCCGCGCGCCGAGGTCGGGGGTGAAGCCGCGGTCGAGCAGGAACTCGATCGCCGAGGGCTCCCATTCCACCGCCCAGTCGCGATTGCGCAGGCCGCGCCGGGTCAGCACGCGCTTGAGCTCCTTGTGCAGGATCTCGCGCATCAGGCTGCGGTCGAGCGGATTGAACAGCACGATGCGGTCGAGACGGTTGAGGAACTCGCGGCGGAAGGTCTCGAACAGCGCCTTCTCGACCGCGTCGCGCGAATAACCGCCGCGCGCCGAGGTGAAACCCGGGCCGGCGCTGCGCGAAATGGTCGAGCCGACGTTGCTGGTCAGGATGATGATGCTGTGGCGGAAGTCGGCGGTGTGGCCGCTGCGGTCGCTCAGGCGCGCATCGTCGAACACCTGCAGGAACAGGTCCCAGACTTTCGGATGGGCCTTCTCGAACTCGTCCAGCAACACCACCGAGAACGGCTGCTCGCGGATGCGCGAGGTCAGCGAACGCACGCCGCTCTGGCCGCCTTCGTCGGCGGTCAGGCGCCAGGCCGAGTCCTCGGACTGGAACTCGCTCATGTCCAGGCGCAGCAGGCGTTCGTCGCTGCCGAACAAGAGCTCGCCGAGCGCTTTGGCCAGTTCGGTCTTGCCGGTGCCGGTGGGGCCGGCGAACAGGAACACGCCGATCGGGCGGCTGCTGTCGATCAGCCCGGCCTTGAGCATGGCGATGCGGTCGAGCAGGGCGTCGACGGCTTCGTCCTGGCCGATCACGCGCTGGCGGAAAAACGCGCGCAGACGGTCGAGGTCGAGGCTCTGGCGGTCGTCGATGACGTCGAGCGGCAGGCCGCTGCGCTGGGCGATGGTCGCCAGCAGGCGCTCGGCGTCGAGCGGCAGCGCCGGCGGCGCTTCCGCCAGCGCGCTCTGCAGCGCGTCGTTGAGCAGGCGCAGCAGGCGGCCGGGTTCTTGTTGCTCGGGGAAATACTGGGCGGCCATGCGCGCGCCCTCTGCCAGCGCGCGCGGGTCGGCGACCGGGCGACCGAGGCGTTCGCCTTCCAAACGCGCCCACTCGGCGGCGATCGCCTCCAGCGCATCGGCTTCGGTCGGCAACAGCGGCACGATTTCGACGTGGTGCTTGATGACCGGACGTGCGATCAGCAACTGCGCCAACTGGCGCGGGGTGATCTCGCCGATCACCCGCAGCTGGCCGCGCTCGATCGCCGGCAGCACCAGGTCGAGCAGGCCGCGCGGGTCGCGCGAGTGCGAGCCCTTAGCGAGCAGGTCGAAGAACTCCGGCGCGCGCCACACCGCGCGCTTGCGGTTGAGCACGCCGAGCATCTCGCGTACCCGCTCTTCGAGCTCGCCGATGTAGCTCTGGCCGGATAGGATCTCGGCCGCCGAAGCCTCGAACACCAGCCAGCCTTCGGCCTGCAGGCGCTCGGCCAACAGGTCGATCAGCACGGTCTTGCCGACACCGTGTTCGCCGGAGACCAGCACCGAGGCGGCGTCGTCGCCCGACAGCAGTTCGTGCAGGCGTTCGAGTTGGCGGGCGAGGGCGTCGTGGACGATGCGCGTCTGCGCCTTGGCGCTGGCGTTGACCCGGCCGAAGGCGCCGAGCACGCGGCTTTCGCGGCGCGCATTGGTGGCGTGTTCGGCCTGCTCGATCAGCGGTTCCAGCAGCGGCGACTGGAAGCGCTTCAGGGTGTCGCGCAACTGCGTCGCGGCGTGCTCCTCCAGTTCCTCCAGCACCGGCGCGGCCGGCGCCGGCCCGAATTGTTCGGCCCATTGCAGGTAGTCGCGCAGTTGCTGGCGCACCGGGGCGAAGTCCCACCACCACGGCTGGGCATGGCGCAGCAGCTTGGGCAGCTCGCTGGCGTCGGGGCGGGTGCGCAGGTACTCGACCAGGAAGTGCAGCGGGTAACCGCCGAACTGGCCGACGTGCTCGAACACCGGGTCGAGCGCGACGTCGCTGCGGCGCGGCAGGGCCTTGGTGATCATCGATTGCAGCACGTAGCCGGTGCCGCTGAGCTGGCGCACCAGGTCGGCGGCGCTGAAGGCTTCGCTCGCGACCAGATCGACGCCTTGGTGGAACTCGGGCAGGGCGAGCAGGTCCTGCGGACGCTGGATGCGTTCGTCGACCGCATCGATGGAACGGACCAACCGAAGTAAGCGATCCTCTGGTGCTTCGGCCGTTTCCGAAGTCGATTCAATCGGTGCTTCGGCTTCGTTTTGGATTTGCTCGACAGCCGGCGTGTTTTCCGTATCCGCCCGCGGCGTATCCGTCGAGGCAGCGACGATCGCCGCCTGCGGCCGATACAGACGCGCGAGAATCAGGCCGGCGATCAGGCCGACGACGAGTAATAGGGCTTCCACATGCGCTCCGGTGTCCGTTCCGGGCATTAGTTTAGCGGTTCGTCCGATAGGGACCGTGCGCTATGACTGTCGGCGGCGATGTCGTTCGATGCCGCTATCGATCTTTCAGTCGTCGTCCCCGCGCAGGCGGGGATCCAGAGACTTCAGAGTGATGTCGCGGTAGAGCCCTGGATCCCCGCCTTCGCGGGGATGACGGGATTATCGGGGCGGACCGCGGCGGGCAACCAAGCGGCACCCGTCTGCGTCGTCACCGTACTCTGCGCTCAAGCCAGCGCTTTGATCCGATACAGCGCTTCCAAGGCCTGTTTCGGCGTCAGTTCGTCCGGATCGACTTCGGCCAGCGCATCCAACGCCGCCGACGAGGTCGCGAACAGACCGAACTGCTGCGGTTGGTCGAGCGCGGCGGTGGCGAACGAGGGCTTGGGCGTCTCGCGACCTTGTTGTTCCAGCTCGATCAAACGCCCGCGCGCCTGCTTGACCACCGACTTCGGCAGGCCGGCCAACGCGGCGACCTGCAAGCCGAAGCTGCGATCGGCCGGGCCGTCCTTGACCGCATGCATGAACACCAGTTGGTCGCCGTGCTCGACCGCGTCCAGGTGGACGTTGGCGATGCCGTTGCCGGGCTCGGCCAATGCGGTGAGCTCGAAGTAATGCGTCGCGAACAAGGTGTAGGCGCGGTTGCTGTGGGCCAGGTGGCGCGCGCAGGCCTCGGCCAGGGCCAGGCCGTCGTAGGTCGAGGTGCCGCGGCCGATCTCGTCCATCAGCACCAGCGACTGGTCGGTGGCGTGATGCAGGATGTAGCTGGTCTCGCTCATCTCGACCATGAAGGTCGACTGGCCGCGGGCGAGGTCGTCGCCGGCGCCGATGCGGGTCAGGATGCGGTCGATCGGGCCGATCAGCGCGCGCGCGGCCGGCACGAAGCTGCCGATGTGGGCGAGCAGCACGATCAGCGCGTTCTGGCGCATGTAGGTCGACTTACCGCCCATGTTCGGGCCGGTGATCACCAGCATGCGGCGGCCATTGTCCTCATCGAGAATCAGGTCGTTGGGTTCGAACGGGTCCTTGCGCACCGCCTCGACCACCGGGTGGCGGCCGCGTTCGATGCGCAGGCCGGGCGTGTCGCCGAGTTCCGGCTGCGACCAGTCCAGCGCCTGCGCGCGTTCGGCGAAACCGCACAGCACGTCGAGCTCGGCCAGGGCCGCGGCGCAATGCTTGAGCGGCTCCAGGCGTTCGTTGAGGGCATCGAGCAATTGTTCGTACAGCAGTCGCTCACGCGCGAGCGAGCGCTCGCGCGCCGACAACACCTTGTCCTCGAACTGCTTGAGTTCCTCGGTGATGTAGCGCTCGGCGTTGCTGAGCGTCTGCCGCCGGGTGTAGTGGGTCGGCGCCTTGTCGGCTTGGCCCTTGCTGATTTCGAGGTAGTAACCGTGGACGCGGTTGTAGCCGACCTTGAGCGTGGCGATGCCGCTGCTGGCGCGTTCGCGCGCTTCCAGGTCGACCAGGAACTGATCGGCGTTGGTCGACAAGGTGCGCAGCTCGTCGAGCTCGGCGTCGTAGCCGGTGGCGAATACGCCGCCGTCGCGGGCCAGCACCGGCGGCTGCGGCACGATGGCCTCGGCCAGCAGATGCGCGTGGGCGTCGTGTTCGCCGAGTTCGGCGCCCAGCGCGTTGAGGCGCGGCGCATCGAGCGGCGCCAGAGTGGCGCGCACGTCCGGCAACAGGCCGAGGCCGTCGCGCAGAGTCGACAGGTCGCGCGGGCGCGCGCTGCGCAGGGCGATGCGCGAGAGGATGCGTTCCAGATCGCCGAGCGCGCGGAAGCGTTCGCGGATGTCGTCGCCGGCGCGGCTTTCGATCAAGGTCGCGACCGCCTGATGGCGATGACGCAGCACGCTGCGGTCGCGCAGCGGGCGGTGCAGCCAGCGCCGCAGCAGGCGCCCGCCCATCGGCGTCACGGTGCTGTCGAGCACGCCGAGCAGGGTGGTGCGGCTGTCGCCGTCGACGCGGCTGTCGAGTTCGAGATGGCGGCGGGTGGCCGCGTTCATCGCGATCGCGCCGTCGCCGGATTCGATCGCGATCGAAGTCAGGTGCGGCAGGCGTTGCTTCTGGGTTTCCTCGACATAGCCGAGCAGGGCCGCGGCGGCGGCGATCGCCAGCGGCTTGTCTTCCAGGCCGAAGCCGCTGAGGTCGTGCAGGCCGAAGAAACGCAGCAACTGGCGGCGGCCGCTGTCGACGTCGAACAGCCACGGCGGACGGCGGCGCATGCCGCTGCGTTCGGCCACGAACGGCGGCCAGCCGTCTTCGTCGGCGACCAGCAGCTCGGCCGGTTCCAGCCGGGCCAGTTCGGCTTCCAGCGCGTCTTCGCTGGCGACTTCGTTGACCAGGAAGCGGCCCGAGGCCAGGTCGGCCCAGGCCACGCCGTAAGCGTGCTTGCCGCGCGCCACCGCGAGCAACAAGGTGTCGCGGCGTTCGTTGAGCAGGGCCTCGTCGGTGACCGTGCCCGGGGTGATGATCCGCACCACCTTGCGTTCGACGATGCCCTTGGCCAGGGCTGGGTCGCCGATCTGCTCGCAGATCGCCACCGATTCGCCGAGCGCGACCAGGCGCGCCAGATAGCCTTCGGCCGAATGGTGCGGCACGCCGGCCATCGGGATCGGTTGCCCGGCCGAGTTGCCGCGCTGGGTCAGGGTGATGTCGAGCAGTCGCGCCGCCTTGCGGGCGTCGTCGTAGAACAGCTCGTAGAAATCGCCCATGCGGAAGAACATCAGTACGTCCGGATGCTCCGCCTTGGCGGCGAAGAACTGGCGCATGAGCGGGGTATGGGCGTCGAGATTGCGGGCGCTGGAGGAGTCTGGGGCGGACACGAAATACCGGGTGTTCTGATGCGGGAGGAGCCGGCGCGCTGGGGCTGCAGGCGGGCGCACAGTATGCCAGCCGGCTGCAGGCCGCGGCCTGAAACCGAATCGTTGCGGCCTCGGTGGCGAGGGCGGCTCGTCCTATACCGGGCGCCGGCTGGCGACGTCGTCAGCCGTTGCGTGCGCGGGTCGGTTGCGCGGCGTTGCCGGCCACGCGGCCGCGACCGCAACCGAATGCATCAGCGCGTTCACCTCGTGAGTGGGGTGGCGCCAGCGGGCATCGGGCTGCGCGCTCCGCCGACCCGGCAGGCTTCGGCGTGGCGCATCGATCCGTCGATGAACGGGCCTGGCGATCGCCAGATAAGTGTGACGTGAGGCACGTGGAGGGCAAGTGGCAGGGAGTAGCTTGACTCCCCTGACTGGGCGCATCGAGCAACTCGATGCTCCAACTTGCGTAGCTGCCGATGGCCGCTGCGTCCGCTCCAACCACGCACCATTACCGTGGATCCGGGCTTCAACCGCCCTTCCGGTGCCGTGCACGGCCTTTGCCGACCGCTTCCGCCGATGAGGTCCATCGCGCCAGAGAATGCGCACTCTGCGCGTGCCTGCGTTGCGCTGCATTTCAATCAGGGGCACCAACATGAAAACCACATGGACACTCGGCCAATGGGCCTTGGGCCTGGCTTTAGCGTCGTCGGCTGGCGGCGCTATGGCCCAAACCTCCGATCCTGGAGTAGGCAGCTTCGTTGCCAGCGCCACGATGCGAGACATCATCGGCGTTTCCTGCACCAATCTGAGCTTCGGCGTCATTCATCGCATCCCGCTGACAGTGTTCACCCCCGCCGACACCGTCGTCGTGGGCAATACCAGCAACACCGACGTCGCGACGACCGCGGCCGCGGGCGCGGTCGTGTCGGGCGGCAATCCGGCCGTTTGCACGGTGACCGGGCTGACCGCGAGTACGCCGGCATCGGCAACCGCCGTGCTGTCACTGGGCACGGTGTTGATGGTGAACGTCGCCCAATCGCTTTCCGCCGTACTCAACCTGAGTCCTTTCGATACCGTTCCGGGGGCGAGCACCACCGGCGTGTTCCGGATCGGCGGCGTGATGACGCTGAAGACCGCGGGTCCGTCGGCTGCCGAAGCGGCCGACGGTGTATTCACCTCCGCTGCGGTCACCCTCACCGTGAGCGACTGATCGGGGGCATGCGGCACTCCGATCGGAGTGCCGCGTGCGGCGGCTTCCCAGTCCCGAGGTCCACTGCCTTGAAACGACTGCATTACATCGCTGCCGCGCTAGCGCTGCTGGTGATTCCGGTGTCCTCGGCCTGCGCGCAACAAGTCATGCTGACCCCCGGCACCCTGGTACTGGACGGGTCGGCCCGTTCCGGCGAAATCACCGTGGGCAACCCCGGTGGCGCGGTGGCCACGTTCCGCGTGGACGATGCATTTTTCATCCAGGGAGCCGATGGTCAGCTTTCGGCGAAGGCCGCCGAGACGGCAGGCAACAGCGCGCACAAACTGTTGCGGGTAGGGCCGCGCCGTTTTGCCCTGGCCGGTGGCGAAGGGCAGACCGTGCGTGTGGCCGCGCGCGTGCCGCGCGAGTTGGCTGCCGGTGAGTACCGGCTGCACCTTGCGGTCACCAACCTGGCCGAACAGGCCGCTCGCGCCGATGTGGCCCAGGCCCGGCATGCGGCGAGCCAATCCCTCGGCGTGGTCATTCCGTTCAACGTGGCGCGTGGGGTGCGCGTGTTGCTGCGTCATCAGGTGTCGCCCGAGGGCGGGCGCCTGGCTGGGTTGACCCGGCGCCGTGAGGGCGCCGATGCGGTGCTTGCCTTCGATGTCCAGCGCCTGGGGGCCACCAGCCTTCTGGCCAGTGTCGTGCCGTTTGCGCGCGGGAGCGATGGCCGCGAACTCAAATCCTGGCCGGCCATCGGCACGAGCATCTACGCCGAGCAGTCGAGCCGTCGCTTCGAAGCCAGGCTGCCCGCCGATGAGCTGCCTTCCGGCGCCAGCCTGTGCGCGAGGCTGGAGCACAGCGATCCTGGTGCGCCCCGGCTGCCCGCTGCGGAAGCCTGCGCGCCCTGAGCCCGTGGACACCCAGCGCCATGTCGCCCGCCCCCTGCATCCAGGCCCGCCGCGGCGGATCGCACGCCGGGCTGCTGATGGTTGCGCTGGGCTGTTCGTTGGCTCTGCCGGCACTGGCTTGGGCGCAGACCAGCGAGTTGCCTGCGGTGGCGGCCCCTTCGGTCGCACCGGCTTTCGACGAGGCACTGCTGCAAGGCGAATATCGGGGTGAACGCCTGGGCGACCCGGTACCGGCTTTCCTGCGTGCCGACCAGCCACCGCTGTTGCTGCTGGCGGCGCTGCTCGATGCGTTACGCATGCGCTTCACCGCGGCTAGCGACGGCAGTCTGGCGGGGAGAGTGCAGCCCGACGACCTGCCGTTTTCGTTTGCGCCCGACGGCAGCTACCTCATCGGCGGACGCGCCGGTCAGCTGGACCCGGCGGAGCATTTGTTTCACAACGGCGAGCTGTACGTGACGCCGCGCGCGCTGATTCTGCTGGCGCCGGTCGAGTTGCGCATGAATCAGCGCGATCAGCGCTTTAGCTTGGTCGGCACCGGCCCCTTGGCGTTGGATCTGACCCGTCAGCGCGAACTGGCCCGCAGCCGCTTCGATAGCCGCAGCCAGCCCGATGAGCTGCCGTTGCAGGCTTTCCCCTATCGAGGCCTGGGCCGCCCGTTCGGCGACGTGCGGGTGACGGCGCAATACGGTGCGGGAGCGGCGTCGTTTCGCAGCGTCAGTTACGACGCGCTGATCAGCCAGGAACTGGCCTTCGCCAGCGTCCTGCTTTTCGTCAGCGGCAGCGACGAAACCCGTCTGCGCGACGCACGCCTTCGGTTGGGGCGCGAGTCGCCGTTAGGGGGCGTGTGGGGTGTACCCGGCCTGACCAGCGCTTTCATCGGCGATGTGCAAGCTCCCGCGCTGCCGTTGATGGGCAGCATGGGACAAATGCGCGGAGCGAGCTTGAGTGCTTATCCACTCGACCGCCCCGATCGTTTCGACCAGACCCTGGTCGAAGGCGATGCCCCCGCGGGTTGGGACGCCGAACTGCTGCGCGGCGAAGAGCTTCTGGATTACCAACGCGTGGGCGCCGATGCACGTTACCGATTCGAAGCCGTGCCGCTGTTGTTCGGCGACAACGCCCTGCGCGTGGTCCTGTACGGACCCGATGGCCAACGTCGCGAAGAAACCCGAAGCTTCCGCATCGGCAGCGGCATGGCGCCGCCCGGTCTGCTGTATTGGCGCGCGTCGGTCGGGCAGGCCGGTACGCGCCTGTTGGATGCGTGGTTGCCGGACGTCGGCGGTGCACTCGCGCGCGACTCCGCGAAGAGCGGACGCGGCACCGCCAGCCTCGAAGCCGAGCTCGGCCTGAGCCGCCGGCTCACCGCGACGATGTTCGCGACCCGCGCTTCCGAAGATCACCGCCCGGACTCCCCGCTGCGCGACACCTTGGGGGGCGGGCTGCGCCTGTCGCTGCCGGCGGTCTATCTGGAAAGCATGCTGGCCGGTCAAGCAGACGGCGGCCGGGCCTGGAGCCTGGGGGCCAGCGGCGCCGTCGGCCGTTTCAATCTTTCGGCGCGGCACGCGCGCTACGACGGCTTCAGGAGTCGCGAGGCCCTGGAATCCGGCCTGCCGCTGCGATCGGAGACGAGCCTGCATGTGTCCACCGTGGTGCCGTTCGCGGGGCGTCCGATCACGCTCGCGGCCGTGGGCGAGCGTTGGCTGCTCGAAAGCGGCGACCGCGAGACGGCGGCGCAATTGCAGGCGCGTTTCAGCTTCAAAGGCCTGTCGGTCGGGCAAGGGTTCGAGTGGCGTCGACGCGAGTATTTTCCGGACAGCCCGTTGGCCTTCCGCACCGGACAGTCGTATTACGTCCCCAGCTTGTCGGGCAGCCTGGGACCGGTCCGGTTGGCGGCCGCGGCGCGCTACGACACTCGGGAAAAGCGCCTGGATCAGCTGCAGCTTTCGGCTCATTGGCTGATCAGCACCACGACCCGCGCCAACTTCGGCCTCACCCGCGGCCGCGCCGACAGCGATGTTTCGCGCGGTTACGGTGTCTGGGCGGGGCTGTCGCGCGACTTCGGCTCTTTCAATGCCAATGCCTACGCAGCGCGCAGTGCCGCAGGCGAGCTGTCGGCGAGCGTCGGCATCAGCCTGTCGTTCGGTTTCGATCGCAGCGGAAAGCTGGCTTTGAGCAGCCGGCCGATGGCCCAGCAGGGTGCCGCAGACGTGCTCGTGTTCAGCGATCTCGACGGCAATGGCCGCTATGACGCCGAGCAGGACGAGGCATTGGCCGATGCCCGGCTGCTGGTGAACGGCCAGCGTGGGTATGCCAGCCGAACCGATCGGCACGGCCGTGCCTTCGTCACCGGTCTGAGCACCACCCAGCCGGTAACGCTGCAGATAGACCCCGGCAGCATCGGCGACCCCTTCATGGCGCCGGTATCGGGCGGGCTGCGTTTCATGCCGCGCCCCGGACAGTCCTATGACGCGCAATTGGCGCTGGTGGAAACCGGCGAAGTGTCCGGCCAGTTGATCCTCGTGCGCGATGGGGAGCGGTTGGGCTTGTCGGCCGTGGTCGTCGAGCTGCTGGTCGTGCATTCCCGTGTTCGCGACGCGAACGCCGGGCCGGGGCTTTCCCTGAAGCGCATGCTGGGCATGTCGCAAGCAGCGCCCGGCAACGGCGGTTTGCCCATCGCAGGTATCGACGGCGACTACCGCTTGTTGAGCACCAAACGAACCCAGTACGACGGCGGTTTCCTGTTCGACATGGTCCCGCCCGGAAGCTACCTGGTGCGCGTTCGGGCCGGGCAGAACATTCGCGGCGCGGCGCTGGGCAGCGTCAGTCGGCCGGCCCGCGTGACGCGCGAGCGACTCATGGTCGACGGCGTTGAATTGCGTCTGCTCGATCCGATTCCGGAAGCGACGGGGTCGCCGGATCCGCCGGCGATACCGCCTTCGAAGGTGGAGCCATGACTTCGGCCATCCGGCGACATAGTCCGCAATACCTGCTATTGCCTGCGCTGTGGGTTCTGCTCGGGTTCGCTTCGGACCCGATACCCGTACAGCACGCGTCCTCGGCTTGCGACCAGCGCTTGGAACTGCGGACTTTGCGTCCGCTGGACTTCGGCGAGGTACGCATCAAGGCCCGGCAATCGGGGTTCGTCAGCGTTCGGCCGGACGGCGGCATGATCAAGTCCGACAACGTGGTCGTGCGTCGCGACCCGGTTGCCGGTGAAATGGAAGTCTGCGGCGAACCAGGCCAACGCATGGCGGTGGTGGTAAGGACGCCGGAGGCGCAGACCCATATGCCGCAGGGTCGTCCTGCGGCCACCCAGGTGTCCCAGTTCGTGATCGAGGGCCCGGGCTTGCAACTGGAACGCATCGATGCTGAGCGATGGGAGGGCCAGTTGGGCGCGTCCGGCCGAGCGCGTTTGCTGGTCGGCGCGACCCTGGTGTTTCAGGGCAACGGTGTTCATGGCGGCTGGACCAGCAGCGTGTCGATCGACGTGGAGCCGCGCTGATGGTCAGCGACTCGAACTTCCTGCGAGCGCCGCCGCCGGGTCGTGCCTGTCGTTGGGCGTTGACGGCCGCCCTGGTGTTTGCGGCCCCGGTCGCCGCGGCCGAAGAGCTGCCGATCACCGGCAACACCGGCCTGGCCCTGGATGTGACCTGCAGCCTGCCGCTCAACTTCGGTGTCGTTTCGATCCCTGGCGGCAACAGCCCGGGCTCCGTGTCGGTGGCGCCCAGCCTGGCCGGAGGCGTGACGACGACGTCCTTCCTGGTGACCGGGCACCAACGCGGACGCTGCGACGTGACCGATGTCGGCGGTGTCGCCACCGTCGCCGTCAGCGGTGGCGGCGGCGCCTGGAACGGCATTACCCGGAAACTCACCGGCGCCAGGCTGCTGATGGGATCGGACAGTCTCGAGGTGGTGATCGAGATCGACAAGGCGATCGTGCTGGTCAGCGGCTCGGCCACGCCGATCTACATCGGCGGGACCTTGAGCGTTCCCGCCAATTTCTCGGCGTTCGGCACTTACTCCCAGACCTTCACTCTCACCGTCACCGAGTGAGGGGGCGGATGGGACCGGACTCGAAGTGGCCGCACTTCGCTTCACCGTGCCGTTGACAGGAACGGATTTGGCCGGGTTCCGCGGGCACGGGTTCAGTCGTCGCTCGCGGTCCGATACAGATGCAGGCGTCCCGCGTCCTCGCCGACCCACCAGCGCCCATCGTGGGACGCCGCGATCGGTTGGGCGGAGGTGCCCGCCGGCGCGACGAATCCGCGCGGCAGCGCACGCGGCGGTCGAGTGTTCTTGCCGGCGATGCCGCCATGGTCGGCAGAGGCATCGGCGACGCCGGCCGGTAACGGCTCGGCCGGATAGCGGGTGAGACCGCAGTGCAGGTCGATCCAGACCGGATGGCGCAAGGGCCCGACGCCGTCGGAATGGCCGTAGCCGGCGGCAGCGAGGCCGTCGCCCGCGGTGCCGAGCGCGCGGCTGAGGTCGGCGGCTTCGCTGCGGCAGCCGAGGCGGCCGTCGCGCCAGCGCTCGGCATGGTCGCCGACCAGCCACAGGTCGCCGTCGGGCGCGTAGGCGAGGTCGGCGATCTCGCTGTCGCCGGCGAAGTCGGCGACGCGGCCGGTGTGCAGGTCGAGCACGTGCCAGCGTTTGCCGTCGCTCCAGGCGAGCAGCGGCCGGCTCGGGTGAAACGCGACCGCGCCGGCTCCGGCGAGCAGACGCGGCGGTGCGGCTTCGGCGGCGGCCGACGCGGTGGGCGATGCAAGGGCAGGGCGCGCGGCGCCGGCCCGGCAGGCCGGCAACAGGGCGACCGCACAGGCGATCGCGAGACAAAGGCGGTGCGCGTGGCGACTCATGTGCGGACCAGTCTAGCCATCGCGAGGCGAGGCGCCGCGGCCTGGGTCACGGTACCTGGCCGATGCCCATGCGATCCCAGACCGCCTCCAGCCCGCCCTGGCGATGGCTTTGCATCATGTTGCGCGCATCGCCGGCGTCGAAGCCGGGGTGGTACTCGACGTGCGGACGATCGGTAAACCCTTGCCAGTTGCCGCCCCATTCCAGGCCCTGGGCGACGGCGATTTCGCCGTAACGGTCCCAGTTGTTGGTCTCGGCCCAGCTCGGCCGGCCGTTGGCGTCGTTGAAGACCAGGTCGACCGCGACACCGTAGTTGTGCCAGGACTGGCCGGCGCGCGCGTTGGTGACCCGGTTGCCTGGCGCGGTGCGGCCCTGCGCGTACAGCGTGTCCTGTTCGGCGAAGGTGCGATAGGCGGTGTCCACGCGCATGTTCATGCCTTCGCGGCGCGCCTGCTCGATCACGGCAGTGACGCGATTGGCGACTTCCTGATTCAGGTTGGGATCGGCGAGGCGGCCGCGCGGATCGGCGGCATGCAGATCGACCAGGGTCCGGGTCTGCGCGCCGATTTGTTCGGTCAGTTGCACGCGGGTGCCGATGTTGTCGTAGACGCTGCGCGCGGCGGCTTCGTTGGCGAGCTGGACGGTGCCGTCGTTGCGGATCGTGCCGACGGTGCGGCCCTCGGCATCGAGCAGATTGCCGTTCTGGATGCCGTAGGTGACGCCGTCCAGGGTCAGGGTGCCGGCGTCGGGCGTCAACGAGGACGGTGTCGCCTGCGGGTTCAAGCTCACTTCCGCTGCGCCCTGCAGATAGGTCGCGGTCGCCGCGTTCGGCGCGCTCATGAAGGAATTGAGCGATTCGACTTTCTGTTCTTCGCTGAGCTGGCCGAAATTGCGGTCGGCGACCAACTGGTCGAGCGCGGCGACCGCCTGCGGGTTCTGCGCCAGCTCGGCGCGGATCTCCTCCTCGCGCTCTTCGCTGATGCTCGGCGTGGCCTGGGCCTGGGCCTGGGTGGCCGAGGCGGTGGATTGCGATTCGCTGCTGTGCGATGCGCCATTGACGCTGTCCATGGGCGTAGTCCTTGTTCGGGGGAACGGCCGGAACTTCGCTGCCTGGGCGAGGTTCCACGGAAGGTTCGCCTGCATTGCACGCCGCATGCATCGCTGTCGCCACCTGGGATCGACCCTAGCGCCGGCGGACCGATGACGCAGTTTTCGTGCACGGCTGTGCAGTCGCGTTTGCGCATTCCGACACGACGCTGTCGTGCCCTCGCTTCGCGAACGCGCGAACGTTCGTTCGTTTTTAAGCCGCGAACCACGATGCGACGCGCTTCTGCGCTTTTGCTTGCGTTTGCCTACACAAAGGTGTTGCATCGCCGCATGACGTTCGTTAACAGCGTGCTAATTTCCGCACGCCGATTCGATCCACGCCTTACAGACTCAGGCCGCAATCGCTCACGGATTACGTATCGAACAAGGATGTGATCCGCGCAGGGGACGGCGCGGTATCGCAGACACGGGTCGGACCCCCGGACGCATGCCTTCATCTTGCGCACCCGCCGCACCGGACATCGAAGTCCAGCACGTCCCGAACGTTTTCAAACTTGGGGGAAACCAGATGATCGCTCGTCAGCCGGGTCGCAAGTCCTTGTCTTTGGCCATCGCCTTATCAGTGGCGTCGCTCGCCGCGACCGCACAGGCGCAACAAACCGGTGCTGCCCCCGCCGAAGAGGAGGCCACGACCTTGGCCGGCCTCACCGTGACCGCGCAAAAGCGCGAGGAGGCCATGCAGGACGTGCCGATCTCGATCACCGCCTTGCCCGAGCAGTTACTGCAGGACACCGGCGTGCGCGACGTCAAGGACCTGCAGGTGCTGGTGCCCGGCCTGACCGTGAGCAGCACCCAGAGCGAAGTGCAGACGGTGGCGCGCATCCGCGGCATCGGCACGGTCGGCGACAACGCCGGCCTGGAGTCCTCGGTCGGCGTGGTCATCGACGGCGTCTACCGCCCGCGCAACGGCGTCGGCTTCGGCGACCTCGGCGAGATCGAGCGTATCGAAGTGCTGAAGGGCCCGCAGGGCACGGTGTTCGGCAAGAACACCTCGGCCGGCGTCATCAACGTCATCACCCGCCGGCCGAGCTACGACACCACGGTCGAGGGCGAGCTGACCATCGGCAACTACGGCGCGGTCGGTCTGGCCGGCTCGTTCAATACCGCGATCGGCGAGAACGCCGCCTTCCGCGTCTACGCCGGCAAGCGCAAGCGCGACGGTTTCACCGACGTCGAGATCGGCCGCGGCCCGCGCGGCGAGCGCGAGGACGGCGACCAGAACTTCCACACTTTGCGCGGTCAGCTGCTGTTGGAGCCGACCGAGAACCTCGACATCAACTTCATCGCCGACTACAGCAGCCGCGAAGAGAACTGCTGCGTCGGCCTGACCACGGTGCGTGGCCCGACCTCGGCGATCATCAATGCGCTGGTCGGCGGCACCGGCGTCGCGCCGGTCGCCGATCCGTTCGCGCGCGTGGCCTGGAGCAATCGCCCGACCACCCAGGACATCAAGGACAAGGGCATCTCGGCCGAGGTCAACTGGATTACGCCCTGGTTCGGCGGCGCCACCCTGACCTCGATCACCGCCTCGCGCGACTGGCAGGCCATGAACGGCCTGGATTTCGATTTCACCACCGCCGACCTGATCTACCGCAATCCGGACACGGACGAATCCTTCACCGGCTTCAAACAGTTCAGCCAGGAGTTCCGCCTGACCGGCGCGACCGACAAGCTCGACTGGATGTTCGGCTTGTTCTATGCCGACGAAGACCTTAAGCGCAACGATTCCTACAGCCTCGGCGCGCACTACGAGCCGTATCTGTCGACCGCGGTGCTGAGCCAGATCGCCGCGCGCTTCCCGGCCGGGCTGATCAACACCGCCAATGCCGCGACCTTCTTGTCGCAGGCTTCGGGCCGCCCGTTCGGCAGCAGTTTCGGCGGGCTCGGTGCGCTCGACCGCTACCAGCAGAACAGCAAGAGCGTGGCCTTGTTCACCAATAACACCTGGCATGCGACCGACGCCCTCGATATCACCTTGGGCCTGCGCTACACCAAGGAGAACAAGGAACTCGACTCGGTCTACAGCAATCCCAACGGCGGCCTCGGTTGCGGCGCGGCACTGGCCAACCCGACCCGGGTCGGCGCGGCCCTGGCCGCACGCGGCGTGCCGGCCGCGGCGCGCGCGGCGCTGGTCCAGCAGGTGGTCGGCTTCATGTGCCTGCCGTGGGCCAACACCCTGCACAACGGCCGGGTGACCAACCAGGAACGCGACGAGAAGGAATGGTCGGGCACGATCAAGGCGGCCTACCGCTGGAACGAGCACGTCATGGGCTACGCCTCGGCCGCGCGCGGCTACAAGGCCGGCGGCTTCAACCTCGATCGCGTGCAGTCCTCCAACGGCCTGTCCTCGGGCACCGCCGGCATCGCCCCGGTCAACGACACCTCGTTCCCGGGCGAGTTCGTCGACAGCTATGAGCTCGGCGCCAAGACCACCTGGGCCGGCGGCAACCTGCTGCTCAACGCGACCTTGTTCCACCAGACCTACACCGACTTCCAGCTCAACAGCTTCCTCGGCACCAGCTTCGTGGTGCGGTCGATCCCGGAGGTGGTGTCGCAGGGCATCGACACCGAGATCCTGTGGCAGACCGGGCTCAAGGGCCTGATGCTGCAGGGCGGCTTGATGTACGCCGACACCAAGTACGGCAACGACCCGCTGCCCGACGCCGACCTGGCCAAGTTGCCCGGCGCGCGGGCGAGCTTCGCGCCGCTGTGGTCGGCCTCGGCTTCGGCGACCTACCAGTGGGACTTCGGCGCCTCGCTGGTCGGTCGCTTCAACATCGGCGCCAAGTACTCGTCCGACTACAACACCGGTTCCGACCTCGACCCGGAGAAGGGCCAGGAGGCCTACACCGTGGTCAATGCGCGCCTCGGCATCGGCGCCAAGAACCGGCGCTGGATGGTCGAAGCCTGGGCCATGAACCTCACCGACGAGGAGTACAAGCAGGTCGGCTTCGACGCCCCGTTGCAGACCGGTTCCTGGAACGCCTTCCTCGGTGCCCCGCGCACCTACGGGGTGACTTTGCGGGTCATGTACTGAGCAATGCGGGAGCGGCGGCGACGCCGCTCTCTTTTTGCTGATCGCTCCAGTCTTTTGTAGGAGCGGCGCAAGCCGCGACTGTGCCGCCGCATCTACGTCGCCACCGGATGCAACCCCGCGTCCCGTGTCGCGGCTCGCGCCGCTCCTACCCCAAAGCGGTGCGGCGCGGCTCAAGGGTAGGAGCGGCGCAAGCCGCGACCGTGTAGCCGCAACTACGTCGCCACCCGATGCAACCCCGCGTCCCGTGTCGCGGCTCGCGCCGCTCCTACCCCAAAGCGGTTGCGGCGCGGCTCAAGGGTAGGAGCGGCGCAAGCCGCGACCGCGTAGCCGCAACTACGTCGCCGCCCGATGCAACCCCGCGTCCCCGTCGCGGCCCACGCCGCTCCTACAGCGATACCGCGTCGCGCACAGAGAGGCGTGCGCGCCAATCGGCCGTCGATCCCGACCGTCCAGGCAAAGCCCAGCCCGCGACGCCCGTTATAGTGGCGCCATGACGCCCGATACCAGCGACTCCGCCCTGCGTGGCCTCGCCGAACGACTCGGCGAGGCGGCGCGCCTCAACCACCACATGCTGGTCACCGCCGAGAGCTGCACCGGCGGCTGGATCGCCAAGACCCTGACCGACATCGCCGGCTCCTCGGCCTGGTTCGGCTGCGGCATCGTCGCCTACAGCTACGAGGCCAAGCAGTCGCTGCTGAGCGTGCGCCCGCAGACCCTTGAGCAATACGGCGCGGTCAGCCGCGAGACGGTGATCGAAATGGTGTCCGGCGCGCTGGCCAATACCGGCGCGACCATCGCGGTCGCGGTGACCGGCATCGCCGGCCCCGGCGGCGGCACCGACGACAAGCCGGTCGGCACCGTCTGGATCGCCTGGAAACGCCGCGGCGGTTACCCGATGGCCGAGGTCTTCCATTTCGACGGCGATCGCGAAGCGGTGCGGCGCAAGACCGTCGCCGCGGCGCTGCACGCGATGCAGTCGCTGACGAGCTGATGCGGCAGCGGGCGCTTCGGCACTCGTGGTCGCCAGGCGCGACCCGGTCCGGCTAGCGTGGCGAATCCGCCGACTCGGTCGCCGCGCCGGTTACGCCGATCCATCGGTGGGCCGGCTTCGACCCGGCCAGATCTGTCCCGCTCGATCCGTCTCACTCAGATCCGTCCCGCTCGATCAATCCAACGCGCGCGTCCAGACCTGGCCGACCAGGTCATGGCCGAAGCTGTGGTGCGGCGCCTGTTCGATCAGGCTGAAGCCGCAGCCTTCGTAGATCTTCCGCGCCGAAATCAGCACGTCGTTGGTCCACAGCAGCATCCGCCGATAGCCGGCGCCGCGCGCGAAGGCGATGCAGGTTTCGACGAGACGTCGGCCGACGCCCAGGCCGCGTGCGCGCGGGTCGACCAACAGACAGCGCAATTGCGCGGTCGCGGCATCGTCCTCGTTGCGGACCACGAACACGCAGCCGATGCGTTCGCCATCGAGTTCGGCGATCCAGCAGCGCTCGTATTGCGGGTCATGGCGGGTCGCGAAACGCGCGAACAAAGTGGCGACCAGGGCTTCGAACTCGCCGTTCCAGCCGTACTCGTCCGCGTACAGCCGGCCGTGGCGTTCGATCGCCCAACCGATGTCGCCGATCCGGTGCTCGCGCACCAGCAAGCGCTGCGCAGCCGGCAGCGACGGCGTCGATAAGGCCTGTTCGGCCTCGCGGATTGCGCGCAACAAGCGGTCGCGATCCAGCGTCGACAAGGCCGACAGCATCGCCGCGGTCGACTCGTGCGAGCTGCGGTCGAGCGCGGCGAAGGCTTCGCGGCCTTTCGCCGACAGAGTCAGCACGAAGCTGCGCGCGTCCTGCTCGGAGCGGGCCTTGTCGATCAGACCGTCGCCGGCGAAGCCCTGCAGAATGCGGCTCAGATAGCCCGGGTCGAGGCCGAGCACCTCGCCGATTTCGCGCGCGGCGACCGGCTCGCGCTGGGCGAGTTCGAACAGCACCCGCGCCTGGGTCAGCGGGAACGCGCTGTCGAGCAGGTCTTCCTGCAGCACGCCGATCCGGCGGGTATAGAAACGGTTGAAGGCGCGGACGGCATCGACGTCGGCGGTCTCGGCAGCACCGGTCATGAAGGGGCTCGTAGAGATAGGCAGGACGAAGGCCAGACTAGTTAGATGTTTGACTTTGTCAATTAAATGCTTGGCGGAGACACTTGCTCTCGTAGTTTGTTAGTAGTAATACTACTAACCATGAGCCTGACCGACACCCAGCAAGCCATCCTCGCGATGATCGCCGAGCGCATCGACACCGAGGGTTTCCCGCCGTCGCAGACCGAAATCGCCAAAGCCTTCGGCTTCAAGGGCGTGCGCGCGGCGCAGTACCACCTCGATGCGCTCGAGACCGCCGGCGCGATCGAACGCATGCCGGGCCGGGCGCGCGGCATCCGCGTGTTGCAGCCGCCGCCGCAGGCGCAACGCGAGCTGGGCCTGATCTCGATGGGCGTGAGCTCGGCGAACGAGGAGGCGATCCGCCTGCCGGTGCTCGGCCGCGTCGCCGCCGGGGCGCCGATCGGTGCGGACGCGGGTGCCGACAACTACGTCCTGCTCGATCGCAACATGTTCTTCCCGTCGCCGGACTACCTGCTCAAGGTCAAGGGCGATTCGATGCGCGACGAAGGCATTTTCGACGGCGACCTGATCGGCGTGCACCGCACCCGCGACGCGCGCTCGGGCCAGATCGTGGTCGCGCGCATCGACGACGAAATCACCGTCAAGTTGCTGAAGATCGGCAAGGACCGCATCCGCCTGCTGCCGCGCAACCCCGACTATGCGCCGATCGAGGTCCAGCCCGATCAGGATTTCGCGATCGAGGGCCTGTACTGCGGCCTGGTCCGGCCGAATCGCTGATGGCACGCGCCAAGCCCGATCCCAATGTCGATCGCTATGGCTCGGTGCGCGCCTGCGCCGCCGTGCCGGCCGCACAAGCCGCCCTGCAAGGCCTGGACGAGTCGATTTCCGCGGCGTTTTCGCGGGGAAATCCGACCCCGGCACAAGCGGCCGCCCGGCTGACCGCCGCTGCGGCGAGCGATAATTTGCTTCCAGGCGACGCGGTCTCAGCCTCTGCGATCCGCCTCCTCTAACTTCCCTCTCACCACGACACGACTTAAGGACACCACCATGGACGAGAACAAAAAGCGCGCCCTTTCCGCCGCTCTTAGCCAGATCGAAAAGCAGTTCGGCAAGGGCTCGGTGATGCGCATGGGCGACCGCGCCGTCGAAGCCGCCGAAGTCATCGGCACCGGCTCGTTGATGCTCGACATCGCCCTCGGCATCGGTGGCCTGCCCAAGGGTCGCGTCGTCGAAATCTATGGTCCGGAATCCTCGGGCAAGACCACGCTGACCCTGCAGGCCATCGCCGAGTGCCAGAAGAAGGGCGGCACGGCGGCCTTCATCGACGCCGAGCACGCGCTCGACCCGATCTACGCCGGCAAGCTCGGCGTCAACATCGACGATCTGCTGGTCTCGCAGCCCGACACCGGCGAGCAGGCGCTCGAAATCGCCGACATGCTGGTGCGTTCGGCCGCGGTGGACATGGTGGTGGTCGACTCGGTCGCCGCGCTGACCCCGAAGGCCGAAATCGAAGGCGAAATGGGCGACCAGCTGCCGGGCCTGCAGGCCCGTCTGATGAGCCAGGCGCTGCGCAAGCTGACCGGCAACATCAAGCGCTCCAACACTCTGGTGATCTTCATCAACCAGCTGCGCATGAAGATCGGCGTGATGATGCCGGGCCAGAGCCCGGAAGTGACCACCGGCGGCAACGCGCTCAAGTTCTACGCCTCGGTGCGCCTGGACATCCGCCGCATCGGCGCGATCAAGAAGGGCGACGAGATCATCGGCAACCAGACCAAGATCAAGGTCGTCAAGAACAAGCTGGCCCCGCCGTTCAAGCAGGTCCTGACCGAGATCCTCTACGGCGAAGGCATCTCGCGCGAAGGCGAACTGATCGACATGGGCGTGGAAGCCAAGTTGGTCGAGAAGTCGGGCGCCTGGTACAGCTGCGGCGACGAGCGCATCGGCCAGGGCAAGGAAAACGCCCGCCAGTACCTCAAGGAGAACCCCGAGCTGGCCGCCCGTCTCGAAGCGACCCTGCGCGAGAAGTACGTCCCGAGCGACGCCCCGCGCGACGAAGCCGTCGAGGAATGATCGTCCGGCTCTGAATGGTTCCGGCTCTGAACGGTTAAGGCTCTATGACGTCGGATCGGCACGACGATCGGCGTCGCGAAGGCGGCGCCGTAGACCCGGACGGGCAGGGCGGACAGCCCATGCCCAAATCCGGCCGCGACACGCAGCTTCGCGAGGAGCTGCGCGCGCGGATGCGTGCGATCGAAGCCGGCAATGCGGCGCCGAAGTCGGCCCTGGGCCCGGCGGCGACCCGTCCGCAGCGGCTTTCGTCGCCAGACGAAGCTGCGGATGCCGATGCAGATATAGAGCCGGATGAAGGGCCGGCTGAGGAGCGCACCACGTCCGAGCGCTCAACTTCTGAAACCGGCCGGCGCGGCGGGTTTTCCGGCGGCTTTGGCTCGAAGCGCTCGGGTTTGAAGCCGTCGGCTTCGAAACGGTTCGGCTCCAAGGGCTTCGGTTCGAAACCGTTCGCCTCGAAATCGTCCGGAAACAGCGGCTTCGGCGGCCAGGCCGACGGTCCGGAGCGGTCCGTTCCGGGCGGCTCGGCCTGGCCCGAAGCCGACCGCTTCGAGGCGCAGCTCGCCCTGGGCGGCGCCGATCCGCTCGATCCGGCCTCCGCGGAAGATCGACCCAGTGCACTGTTCGACGAAAGTCTAAGCCGCCCTGACGGTTCGGGCCGGGGCCAGCGCCGGCGGGCGCCGCGCGAGCAGAGCCCGACCCAGCGGGCCCTCGGCCTGCTGACCCGCCGCGAGCATTCGCGCAAGGAATTGACCCGCAAACTGACCTCCCGCGGCCTCGACGCCGGCGAGGTGGAAACCGCGGTCGCCCAGTTGGCCGAGGCTGGTTGGCAGAACGACGTCCGCTTCGCCGAAAGCATGGTCAGAAGCCGCGCCGGCAATGGTTATGGGCCCTTGCACATACGTGCTGAATTGGCCACCCACGGCCTCGACAGCCAGACCATCTCCGACGCCCTGGCCAGCTATGAGGGCGACTGGCTGCAGAACGCCCGCGACCTGGTCCGGCGCCGCTATGGCGAGGACTTCGCCGCCGACCCGGCAAGGCGGCGCAAGGCCGCCGATCTGCTGATGCGGCGGGGCTTCGACGGCGATACGGCTCGTAATGCGAACCGTTCCGGCTCCGACGACTGAACGGTCGGACATATTTGCCGTACGGCCTTGCACATAAGGCCCCCGGGCCTGTTAGGCTACGCGGCTTTCGGGTCCCGGGTTGCCTGTTCCAGTCGATGCCTCCATCGTGGTGGCATGGGTTCGGTCGAGCGGCACCGCTCCCGACCAGGCAAATAATCCCAGGCATGAAAACCACCACTGAAATCCGCAGCGATTTCCTCGAGTTCTTTCGGGGCAAAGGTCACACCATCGTGCCGTCGGCACCGTTGGTGCCGGCCAACGACCCGACGTTGTTGTTCACCAACTCGGGCATGGTGCAGTTCAAGAACGTATTCCTCGGCAGCGAGAAGCCGGGTTACGTGCGCGCGGCCGACGTCCAGCGTTGCCTGCGTGCCGGCGGCAAGCACAACGACCTCGATCAGGTCGGCTACACCGCACGTCACCACACCTTTTTCGAGATGCTCGGCAACTGGTCGTTCGGCGACTACTTCAAGGAAGACGCCATCGTCTGGGCCTGGGAGCTGTTGACGAAGGTCTGGGGTCTGGCGCCGGAACGCCTGCTGGTCACGGTCTATCACACCGACGACGAGGCCTACGCGCTGTGGAACCAGAAGATCGGCGTGCCGGCCGAGCGCATCGTCCGCATCGGCGACAACAAGGGCGCGCCGTTCGCCTCGGACAACTTCTGGCAGATGGCCGACACCGGCCCCTGCGGCCCCTGCACCGAAATCTTCTACGACCACGGCGACCACATCGCCGGCGGCCCGCCGGGTTCGCCCGATGAGGACGGCGATCGCTTCATCGAGATCTGGAACCTGGTCTTCATGCAGTTCGACCGCCAGCCCGATGGCAGCCTGCTGCCGTTGCCGGCGCCGTGCGTCGACACCGGCATGGGCCTGGAACGTCTGGCGGCGGTGCTGCAGGGCGTGCACGGCAACTACGACATCGATCTGTTCCGCCACCTGATCGCCGCCGCGGCGCGCTTCACCGGCACCGACGATCTGCAGAACAAGTCGCTGCGAGTGATCGCCGATCACATCCGCGCCTGCTCCTTCCTGATCGTCGACGGCGTGCTGCCGTCCAACGACGGCCGCGGCTACGTGCTGCGCCGGATCATCCGCCGCGCGCTGCGCCATGGCTGGATGCTGGGGCAGAAGAAGCCCTTCTTCCATCTGATGGTGCCGGCGCTGGTCGAGGTGATGGGCGACGGCTATCCGGAGCTGGCGGCCAAGCGCGAATTCGTCGAACGCGCGCTGTTGGCCGAAGAAGAACGCTTCTCGCAGACCCTCGATTCGGGCATGCGCATCTTCGACGAAGTGGCCGAGCGCTCGACCGGGGTAATCCCGGGCATCGACGTGTTCCGTCTCTACGACACCTACGGTTTCCCGACCGACCTGACCGCCGACATCGCGCGCGAGCGCGGCCTGACCCTGGACATGGAGGGCTACGACGCCGCCATGGCCAAGCAGAAGCAGGGCGGCCGCGAAGGCGCCGACTTCGGCAGCAAGACCACGATGCCGGCGGAACTCGCCGCCAAGCTCGCCCCGACCGAATTCCTCGGCTACGACCGTCTGACCGAGGGCGGCCTGGAAGTCGTCGCCCTGCTGCGCGACGGCATGCCGGTCGACCAGATCGTGGCCGGCGACAACGCGGTCGTGATCCTCGAGCGCACCCCGTTCTACGCCGAAAGCGGCGGCCAGGTCGGCGACGCCGGCGAGCTCGACGAAGCCGGCACCCGTTTCCTGGTCCGCGACACCCAGAAGTTCGCCGGCCAGTTCCATGGCCACATCGGCGAGCTGACCGCCGGCACCCTGAAGCGCGGCGACCGTGTCCTGGGCGCCGTCGACGAGGCCCGCCGCGCGGCGACCGTGCTCAACCATTCGGCGACCCACCTGCTGCATGCGGCCCTGCGCCGCCTGCTCGGCGACCATGTGACCCAGAAGGGCTCGCTGGTCGCTCCAGACCGCCTGCGTTTCGACTTCTCGCACTTCAACCCGATGACCGACGCCGAGCTCGCCGAGATCGAGCGCCAGGTCAACGCCGACGTGCGCCGCAACTACGCGGCCGAAGTCCACCAGATGGGCATGCAGGAAGCCCTGGAGTTCGGCGCGATGGCGTTGTTCGGCGAGAAATACGGCGACCGCGTGCGGGTCCTGCGCATGGGCGAGGCCTCGACCGAGCTGTGCGGCGGCACCCACGTTTCGCGTACCGGCGACATCGGCCTGTTCAAGATCGTCTCCGAGAGCGGAGTCCAGGCCGGCGTGCGCCGGATCGAGGCGCTGACCGGGCAGGGCGCGCTGGACTACGTGGCCGAAGAAGAGCAGCGTCTGGAGCAGGCCGCGCGCCTGCTCGGCGGCAATACGGCCGACGTGGCCGACAAGCTGCGGGCCCTGCTGGACCGGCAGAAGAAGCTGGAACGCGAGCTCGAATCGATCAAGGCCAAGGCCGCCTCCGGCGCCGCCACCGACCTGGCCGCCTCGGCGGCGCAGATCGGCGGGGTGCGGGTGGTCTCGACCCGGTTGGAAGGTTTTGACGCCAAGGCGTTGCGCGAGGCGGTGGACAGCCTCAAGCAGCAGCTCGGCGATGCGGTAATCGTGCTGGCGGGAGCCAGCGACGGTAAGGCGGCTTTGGTCGCCGGAGTGAACGGAAGCGCGGCTGGCAAGGTCAAGGCGGGGGAACTGCTCGCCCACGTTGCCAGTCAGATCAACGGTAAAGGCGGCGGCCGCCCGGATATGGCGCAGGGCGGCGGTGACGACGGCCCTGCGTTGTCGAAGGCTCTTGCGGGCGTGGCGCAGTGGGTTGAGAGTAGGCTTGTATGAATGGCGAACAGTGACTTCTATCGCTTGCGACCGGGTTTGACCGGTCGCTAAGATGGTTCACGTTTGTGTACAAATTGAAGCATTCTTCCTGATGGAAAAGAATGCCAACGCCGGCGCTGCGGTGCCGGCTCGAGGAGGTTTTCAATGCTGATCCTGACGCGTCGCGTCGGCGAAACCCTGATGATCGGCGACTCGGTGACTGTCACCGTGCTCGGCGTCAAGGGGAACCAGGTGCGTATCGGTATTACCGCACCCAAAGATGTCGCAGTCCATCGCGAAGAGATCTATCAGCGCATCCAGCGCGGCGAGGATGCGTCGGACGACTCGGGCAAGAACACCGGCGGCTGATAAAAAAAGTTTGCTGCGAATCGGGTGAGCCGTTATGCTTCCCGCCCGCACCGCGTTAAGTGATGCGGAGAGTTGCCCGAGAGGCTGAAGGGGCTCCCCTGCTAAGGGAGTATAGGGTCAAAAGCTCTATCGAGGGTTCGAATCCCTCACTCTCCGCCAGTTACAAAAGAGCCGCTTCTGGCGGCTTTTCTTTGCAGATCCATCGGGGTTTTCGCAGCCGATGAGGACGCAAAGAGCAAAACAGAAAATGTTGACGAACAGAAAAACGTCCGTCATAATTTTTCAACTCAGCGCCCGTAGCTCAGCTGGATAGAGCACCAGGCTACGAACTTGGGGGTCGGAGGTTCGAATCCTTCCGGGCGCGCCATACAAAGAAGCCCGGCAATCGCAAGATTGCCGGGTTTTTCTTTGCGCGCGATTCTTGTTCGCCGCCGCCTGTTCATGGCGGCCGTTCGCTGGTTTGCGCGCGACATTGCGCCTAAGCCGATTAAGTACGACTCGGTCGCCGCACACGCAGTTGCGCGGGCGCATTCGAGGCTTTCGTGTTTCTTGAGTCCGGCGGAGTTTCTCCGCCTGTCCCCGGCACGGGCATGTCCGGCCATACCGGGCAGGCGCGGCATCCCTCGGGGATTTCCTACGGTCGCAAGCCGTGGCCGTGTCGCCTCAGCCTCGCGGCGTTCCACGTTGTAGGAGCGACGCAAGTCGCGACCACGTAGCCTCAGCCTCGCGGCGTTCCCCCTTGTAGGAGCGACGTAAGTCGCGACCGCGCAGTGTTCGGCTGCGGCGTTACCGGCTAAAGGGCTGTGAAGCAACATCTAAGGCTTCCGTCCGCTGACGCGGCCGGGTTACTTTCTTTTGCTAAGCCCAAAAGTCCGTCTGGATTCCCTTCGGTCAAAGGTAACCAAAGGGAGGGCTTTCCTTGACAAAGCTCCCCTGCGAGCACGCAGCTTGCGCCGGGATTTTCCGATAAGACGTCCCTGTCTTATCGGAAAACGCCGCACGTCCTGTGCGGCGCCCTCCGGGTCTACGATCGCATCGCGAGTGCGGAACTGCTCCAAGCTCTTCATCGCAACGGCAACGGCAACGGCTGACGGTGCGCCGCTCCTACCCCACAAGGCTGGCAGCGACGCGGTATTAGCCACCGTCCACAATCCGTTATTCAGCGAAAGCCGGAGCTCGCGTTGCTTTGGAGTAGGAGCGGCGCAAGCCGCTACCGCGCTACCGCGCTGGCGTCGGAGCTGCGAGGCCGATGTCGCGGCTTGCGCCGCTCCTACCCTTTGAGCGCGGCGGTGAGGTGTATTGGCGACGACACCGGAGTAGGAGCGGCGCGAGCCGCGACCGCGTCACCAGCCGGCCTCGCAACCGCGAGGTCGATGTCATGGTTTATGGCCGCAGGAAATACCCGTGCGACGCCGCTCCTACAGAGGCGGGGACGCTTGCCGGCTCAACGCTTCTCGATGAAGCGCAGGCCCACGCCGGGTTCGGTCGCGATGTAGCGCGGCGCCGCGGCGTCGTCGCCGAGTTTGTGGCGCAATTTGCCGACCAGGATGCGCAGGTAATGGGTGTCTTCCTGATGGGTCGGCCCCCACAGCTCTCGCAACAGCTGCGGTTGGGTGACGACGCGGCCGGCGTGTTGCACCAGCATCGCCAGCAGGGCGTATTCCTTGCGCGCCAGCACCACCGTTTCGCCGTCCAGGCTCACCTCGCGGCGGGCCAGGTCGATGTGCAGGCGGCCGTCGTCGAACACCGGCAGGGTCTCGCCTTGCGGGCCGTGCGCGCGCAGCAGGGCGCGTATGCGCGCCATGAGCTCCTGTACGCCGAACGGCTTGGTCACGTAGTCGTTGGCGCCGCCGTCGAGCGCGGCGACCTTCTCGGTCTCGCCGGCGCGCACGGTGAGCAGGATCACCGGCACGCTCGACCACTGGCGCAGCTCGCGCAGCACATCGTGGCCGTCGCGGTCGGGCAGACCGAGGTCGAGCACGACCAAATCGGCGCCGCGCGTGGCCAGGGCCTCCAGGCCGGCGCCGCCGGTGTCGGCCAACTCCACCGCATAGCCCTGCGCGCGTAGGGCTATGTCGAGGAATTTGCGGATCTGCGGCTCGTCGTCGATCACCAGCACGCGCGCGGGCGGCGTCGTGGCGGAAGGCGGAACGCGATCCTCGGTCATGGGGCGGCGGGCACGGCGGGTTCGATGGGCGGCAGGGTAATCCGGATCGTGGTGCCGCGGCGACCCTGCTCGTCGGCCAGGCCGGGCAGGGCGACCACGCTGCCGCCATGGGCGCCGATCATGCCCTGGCAGATGGCCAGGCCGAGCCCGGTGCCCTGGCGCCCGCGATCGCCTCGCTCGACGCTGTAGAACATGTCGAAGATGCGCGCGCGCTCGTCTTCGGGAATGCCGGGGCCGCGGTCGCTGACGTCGATGCGCAGCACTTGCGCCGGGCCCGCACCGGGCTCGCCGTCGACCCGGCGCGCATCGATCGTCACCGCCGCGTCCGGTGGCGAGAATTTCACCGCGTTCTCGATCACGTTGAACAGCGCCTGCTCGACCAGGGCCGGATGCACCCAGATCGGGCCGAGGCCGGGCTCGATGCGCAGTTCGAAGCGCGCACGCGGCTCGTAGCGCTGCAGGCGCGTCACCGCCGAGCCGATCAATTCGTCGACGCCGATCCAGTCGCGGTTGAGCGCCAGCCCGCCGTGGCCGAGCCGGGTCATGTCGAGCAAGTTCTGGATGTAGCGGTCCAGGCGTTCGCCTTCGATGCGGATGGTTTCGAGCAGGCTGTGGCGGTCTTCGCGCGGCATCGCCTCGGCATAACTGTCCAGGCTGCTGGCGGCGCCGATGATCGAGGCCAGCGGCGAGCGCAGGTCGTGCGAGACCGAAGACAGCAAGGCCGAGCGCAGGCGCTCGGTCTCGCCGCTGACGCGCGAGTCCTCGAGGTCGGCGACCAGGCGCGTACGCAGCACCGCCTGGGCGACGTCGTCGGTCATCGCTTCGGCCAGGCGCCGTTGCTCGGGCCCGAGCCGGGTCAGCGACGGCGGAAAGCGCAGCCCGATCACGCCCGCGGCTGGCGCGTCGGCGGCGCCGTCGCCCTTGAGCGGCAGCAGCCACCAGTCCGAGCCGGCCAGGGTGTCGGTATAGCGCCCGGCGGATTGGCGATGCTTGAGGCTCCAGTCGGCGGCGGCGCGGTCCTTGTCGCCCATCTCCGGCAGCGATTCGCCGCGCAGCGGCGCCGTGCCGATGTAAATGAACGCCTCGACGCCGAGCGAACGCCTGAGCGCGTCGCGGCCGGCACGCACGACCTGGCCGACGTCGGCCGCGGTGGCGAGTTCGCGGCCGAGGGTTTGCAGCTCGGTGGCGTGCGCGTTGGACGCGCGTAACGCCAGCACCTGCATGCGCAGCTTCGAGGCCAGGCGCCCGGCGACCAGCGCCGCGGCGAGGAACAGCAGCACAGTCGCCACGCCCTGGCGCGCGCCGATCAGCAAGGTGAAGCGCGGTTCGATGAAGAAGAAGTTGTAGGCGAGGAAACACAGGACCGAGGCGATCACCGCCGCGGTCATGCGGGTGCGCGCGGCGACCACGACCACGGCGACGATGAAGATCAGCGACAGGTCGCCGAGCCCGATCCAGCGCTCGGCGATCCAGGCCAGCGCCGTGGCCACGGTCGCGGCGACCACGGCCAGGCCGGCGTCGCTGCGGGTCAGCAGGCTGCGCAGCAAGGTGCTGCTCTGGCGTAGCGAACGGCGGGCGCGGGCGCGCGCCTCCGGCGTGCTGACGATGGTCAGTTCGTAATGCGCGCCGCGCTGGATCAGTTGCTGGGTCAGGGTGCGGTTGACCATGCGCGCCAGCGGGCGTTCGCGGGTACGGCCGAGCACGATGGTCGACACGCCGGCGCGTTCGCCGTGGTCGAGCAGGGCGTCGACGATGCTGTTGCCGTGCAACACCGCGGTGTCGCCGCCGAGCCGCCGGGCCAGGGCGAAGGCGCGGTCGAGTTCGGACTGGCGCGCCTCGTCGGGCGAGGCGCCGGTTTGCACGGTCACGACCAGCCACGGGGCGTCGCGTCGTTCGGCGAGGCGCCGCGCGACACGCACCAGATATTCCGACTGGCCGAGGCCGTCGATCGCCACCATCACCGCCCGCCGCAGCGGCACCCCGGGCAGGCCGCGCGCGGTCTGGGCCTCGCGCAGATCGCTGTCGACGCGATCGGCGGCGGTCTGCATCGCCAGTTCGCGCAAGGCGGTCAGGTTCGACGGCGAGAAGAACGCCTGCAAGGCGTGCGCGGCCTGCTCGGGCACATACACCTTGCCCTGCTGCAGACGCTCGATCAGCTCGCGCGGCGGCAGGTCGACCAGGACGATGTCGCGCAGGCGGTCGAACAGCGCATCCGGGACGGTCTCGCTGACCCGCACGCCAGTGATGCGGTGAATGACGTCGTTGAGGCTTTCCAGATGCTGGATGTTGATCGTCGTGTAGACGTCGATGCCGGCGTCGAGCAGTTCCAGCACGTCCTGCCAGCGCCGCTCGTGGCGGCTGCCCGGGGCATTGCGGTGGGCGAGTTCGTCGACCAACGCGACCGTGGGCTTGCGCGCGAGCACGGCGTCGAGGTCCATCTCATCGAGCGCACGCCCCTGATAGTCCAGGCGTTTGCGCGGCAACACGTCGAGCCCTTCGACCAGCGCGCCGGTCTCGGCGCGTCCGTGGGTTTCGACGATGGCCACGACCACATCGACCCCGCGCCGTTGCAACTCGCGTGCCCGCCCGAGCATGGCGTAGGTCTTGCCGACCCCGGGCGCGGCGCCGAGGAAGATCGTCAGCCGCCCGGCGCCCTGGCGTTGCAGTTCGCCCATGAGGGCATCGGCTTGGGCGCTGCGCGGGTCGGTCATGAGGGGGATTGTGCGCTGGGTGGGTGAGGGAGGTGTAGTGATGGGGTGGCGGTTTGAGGTTGTGGACGTGTCGTTTCTGTAGGGGGCGCGGCTGGCAGTTCGCTCCGATTTTTAGCCTCGGCTCTAGTCTTGCTGTGGCTGTTGCTGTGCGCCGCTTCGACCTTGCGATGCAAATCCAGACCCGGAGGGCGGCACGCAGGGATGCGTGCCGTTTTTCATCGGGACATGGATGTCCCGTATGAAAAACCCCTGCGTCGGCATCGAACGTGCGGGCCTTTGATTCAAAAGAAAAGCATTTTTCTTTGGTTACCTTTCTTTTGTTGCTTATGACAAAAGAAAGTAACCCGCCGCTTTAGTGGCGGAAGCTTTTAGCGTTTGATCATGATCTTGTTTCTGAAGAAGCCATAAGCAAGAGCAGAGCTTCCGTCCGCTGACGCGGCCGGGTTACTTTCTTTTGCTGAGCCCAAAAGAAAGGTAACCAAAGAAAAGGGCTCTCCTTGACGAAGCTCCCCTGCGAGTACGTCGCTTGCGCCGGAATTTTCCGATAAGACGTCCCTGTCTTATCGGAAAACGCCGCACGTCCTGTGCGGCGCCCTCCGGGTCTCCACTGTTCTCGCGAGTTCGGTACTGCGCCAAGCTCATCCGGCAACGACAACGACAACGACAACGACAACTACAACTACAACTACAACTACAACGGCAACGGCAACGGCAACGGCAGCGCGGTGCTTGGGTAGGAGCGGCGTAAGCCGCGACCGCGCCATTTCGGTCTCGCCGCGAACACCGCCTCAACCCCACAACCGCCTCAGTGCACCGCATCCAAGGCCAGATTGAGCTTCAACACGTTCACCCGCGGCTCGCCGAGCACACCGAACTGCGGGGCTTCGGTATGGGCCCCGATTAACTGTTCGACTTGCGCGCTGTCGAGGCCGCGTACGCGGGCCACGCGGGCGGCTTGGATCTGCGCCGCGCGCGGGGAAATGTGCGGATCGAGGCCGCCGCCGGATTGCGTCGCCAGTTCGGCCGGTACCTGCGCCAGCGCGATGCCTTCGCGCTCGACCACGGCGGCGGCGGTCTCGGCGATGCGCTCGCGCAGGTCGGGGTTGGTGCGCGCCATGTTGCTGCCGGCCGCGGCCATGGGGTCGTAATTGGCGGCCGACGGCCGGGCCTGGAAATAGCCGGCATCGGCGAAGGGTTGTGCGATCAGCTGCGAGCCGACCGCATGGCCGTCGCGTTCTATCACGCTGCCGGTGGCCTGCCACGGAAACGCCAGGCGCCCTAATGCGGTGGCGGTGAGCGAATAAAGTAGGCCGAAGCCGAGCAAGGCGACGGCGGCGAACAGCAGCGGGGCGCGCAGCGGGATGCGGTCGTCGATGTTGGCGGTTTGACTGGTAGGGGTGTTCATGTCGATGTCCTGTGGTATTCGGCGATGGCGCGCCGTGTGCGGGTCCTTATCGCGACCCTCTCCGGCAAGCGGGAGAGGGGCTCGAAGGGGCGGGGCGGGCTCAGAAGATCGCCACCAGCGCCATGTCGATGAGCTTGATCGCCACGAACGGCAGCAGCACGCCGCCGAGGCCGTAGATCAGCATGTTCCGGCGCAGCAGAGCGACCGCGGTGGCCGGTTTGAAGCGCACGCCGGCGAGGGCCAGCGGGATTAGCGCGGGGATGATGATCGCGTTGAAGATCAGGGCAGCCAGCACGGCGTTGCTCGGGCTCGACAGGCGCATGACGTTGAGCGCGGCCATCTGCGGGATAGCCGCGGCGAACAGCGCCGGCAGGATCGCGAAGTACTTGGAGACGTCGTTGGCGAGCGAGAACGTGGTCAGCGCGCCGCGGGTGATCAGCTGTTGCTTGCCGACTTCGACCACCGCCAGCAGCTTGGCCGGGTCGGAATCCAGGTCGACCATGTTGCCGGCTTCCTTCGCCGCCTGGGTGCCGGAGTTCATCGCCAGGCCGACGTCGGCCTGGGCCAGCGCGGGTGCATCGTTGGTGCCGTCGCCGACCATCGCCACCAGACGCCCGCCGGCCTGCTCGGCGCGGATGCGGGCGAGCTTGTCTTCCGGGCGGGCCTCGGCGATGTAGTCGTCGACGCCGGCCTCGGCCGCGATCGCGGCGGCGGTGAGCGGGTTGTCGCCGGTGATCATGATCGTCCGCACGCCCATGGCGCGCAGGCGGGCGAAGCGTTCCTTAACGCCGTGCTTGACCACGTCGGACAGTTCGACCACACCGAGTACGTGACGGCCTTCGGACACCACCAGCGGGGTGGCGCCGCCGCGCGCCACTTGTTCGACGCGCGCGACGAGTTCGCTGGTCGCCTCGCCGCCGAGCGATCGTACGTACTGGGAGATCGCATCGCCCGCGCCCTTGCGGATCGAACGCGCGCCGCCGGCGGCTTCGGCCGGCAGATCCACGCCGGACATGCGCGTCTGCGCGGTGAACTGAATGTAGTCCGCGCGCTCGGGCTCGGCCACGGTGCTGTGCAGCTCGCGCGCCAGGCGCACGATGGATTTGCCTTCCGGCGTCGGGTCGGCCAGCGAGGACAGCAGGGCGGCATCGCGCAACTGCGCATGATCGATGCCGGCGAGCGGATGGAATGCGGTCGCCTGGCGGTCGCCGTGGGTGATGGTGCCGGTCTTGTCGAGCAGCAGCACGTCGACGTCGCCGGCCACTTCGACCGCCTTGCCGGACTTCGCCAGCACGTTCGCCGATAGCGCGCGGTTCATGCCGGCGATGCCGATCGCCGGCAACAGGCCGCCGATGGTGGTCGGGATCAGGCATACGAGCAGCGCGATCAGCAACAGCGGGTCGAGCTTGGCGCCGACGAAGCCGGCGAAGAACGGCAGGGTCGCGACCACGATCAGAAAGGTCAGGGTCATCGCCGCGAGCAGCATGGTCAGGGCGATCTCGTTCGGCGTCTTCTGCCGGTTGGCGCCCTCGACCAGGGCGATCATGCGGTCGAGGAAGCTGTGGCCGGGCTCGGCGCTGACTTCGATCACGATCTCGTCCGACAGCACCTTGGTGCCGCCGATCACGCCGGAACGGTCGGTACCGGCCTCGCGCAGCACCGGCGCGGATTCGCCGGTCACCGCCGACTCGTTGATCGTCGCCAGGCCGCGCACGATTTCGCCGTCGGCCGGGATCAGTTCGTTGGCCGAGACGATGACGCGGTCGCCGGGCTTCAGGCTCGACGCCGGCACCCGGGTTTCGTTCTTGCCGACGGTGTCGAGCTTGCGCGCGACCAAGTCGCGCCGCGCCGCCCGCAAGGACGCCGCTTGGCCGCGGCCGCGCGCTTCGGCCACGGCTTCGGCGAAGTTGGCGAACAGCACCGTCACCAGCAGGATGACGGTGACCGCGGCGCCGAAGCCGAGGTGACCGGGGACGAAGATCGTGATCAGCCCCGACAGGACCGTGCCGAGCAGCACCACGGCCATGATCGGGCTGCGCACGGCGTGCCGCGGCGATAGTTTGAGGAAGGATTCGAGCACGGCCGCGCGTACGCCGGCGGCATCGAGGCCGGCGACCGCGGATTTGCGGCGCTGCACTCCGAGATGGGTTTGTTCGGTCACGATGGCTTACCTCAGAGAGCGGGGCTGCTCAGCGCCGAAGCGGCGCTCGCAGACAGCGTCAGGTGATCGGCGATGGGGCCGAGCACCAGCGCGGGCATGAATTGCAGGACGGTCAGGATCGCGATCACCGCGATCAGGGTCAGGGCGAAGGTCGGCGTTTCGGCGTGAAGGGTGCCGGCGCTTTCCGGCGCGACGCGTTTGCGCGCCAGCAGGCCGGCGACCGCGAGCGGAATGATCAGCGCCGGGTAGCGGCCGAGGGCGAGCACGGCGGCGCAGCTCAGGTTCCACCAATAGGTCGCATCGTCGAGGCCCTCGAAGCCGGAGCCGTTGTTAGCGTAGGCCGAGGTGTACTCGTAGAACACCTGGCTGATGCCGTGGAAGCCCGGATTGGAGTTGCCGGTGATCGACGGCAGCGCCAGGGCGACCGCGCTGAAGCCCAGCACGACCAGCGGTTGCAGCAGGATCAGCAAGGCCAGCAAGCGTACTTCAGGCGCTTCGATCTTGCGGCCGAACAGTTCCGGCGTGCGTCCGGTCATCAACCCGGCGAGGAACACCGACAGCAACAGATAGACCAGGAACTGCTGCAAGCCGCAGCCGATGCCGCCCCAGATCGCGTTGATCAACATGTTGATCATCGCCATCGCGCCGGTCAGCGGTGCCAGCGAGTCGTGCATGGCGTTGACCGAGCCGTTGCTGCTCTGCGTGGTCAGCGCAGTCCACAGCGCCGAATCGCTGGCGCCGAAACGGGTTTCCTTGCCTTCCATCAGGGCGACGTCGCTGCTGCTCGACGAATAAGCTTCCGAACCGACGGTCAGGCCGGTGGAGATCACCGACATCAGCAGCATGCTGCCGAACACCAGGGCGGTGAGGCGCCGGCGGCCGGTGAAGGGGCCGATCATGAAAGTCACCGCGACCGGGATCAGGATCAGCGCCAGGGTTTCCAGCAGATTGGCGAACGGGGTCGGGTTCTCCAGCGGCACCGCGCTGTTCGGGCCGTACCAGCCACCGCCGTTGGTGCCGAGCTGCTTGGCCGCGACCATGGAAGCGACGGGCCCCACAGGTATCTTCTGATCTGTCAGCCCGGCGCTTTGGTCGAGCGGCGCGACGCTGACCGCGCCTTGTAAGGTCGAAGGCACGCCCTGCGAAGTCAGCAGCACTGCCCACACCAGGCACAGCGGCAGCATGAAGCGCAGGGTGGCGCGGGTCACGTCGACCCAATAGTTGCCGAGGTCGCGCGGTGCGCCTTCGGCCGGCGCCGCGCCTTGCGCGCCCATCGCCTGGCGCCCGCCGAACAGGCCGCGCAAGGTCGCGACCACGATCGCCAGGCCCATCATCGGCGTGACCACCTGCAGGCCGACGATGCCGACCATCTGCGAGAGATAGCTCAGCTGCGCCTGGCCGGAGTAATGCTGCTGGTTGGTGTTGGTGAGGAACGACACCATGGTGTGCAGCGCGGTGTCCCAGCGCAGGTTCGGCACGGCGTCCGGATTCAGCGGCAGCCAGGCCTGGGTCATGAACAACACCCAGACCAGCACGGCCAGCACGAGGTTGCTCAAGGCGAACGCTAATGCGTAGCCGCGCCAGCTCATGCCGCGCGTGGCGTCGACGCCGATCAGGCGATAGATCGTGCGTTCCAGTGGCCCGAACAGTGCGTCCAGGCGCGAGCGGTCGCCGCGCATGACCCGCGCCAGGTACTGGCCGAGTGGCCATCCCAGGCCGATCGCCAGCGCGAATACGAGAAAGATTTCGATCATGGTGAAACACCGTGCGGTGATGGGTCCGTGCTGGCGCGTCCGGCGCCTTCAGGGATAGGGTGATGCGGACCGGTCCTGGTCCGCATTGCGGCCGCGCGGGCTAGAAGTCTTCCGGGCGCAGCACGACGTAGAGCAGATAGGCGCCGGCCACCAGGACCGAAACCGCGCACAACATGGAAAGCCAGCCGGGCATGAGGGGTTACTCCTGTCAGAAGGACGCTTGCACGGCCGCTTCGATGCGCGAGCCGGCCAGCGAGTCGCCGAAGATGCGTTCGGCGTTGCGATCGCTGGCGTGCGCGGTCAGGCGCAGCTCGAAGGGCACTTTGACGGCCCAGATCGCACTGAGCTGGCCGTGGCTGTAGCTGCGGTCGTAAACGTCGTCGAGAAAGTAATGGCCGGCCGCGGCTTCGAAGCGCAGCGCGTCGTTGACCGGGAAGCGCGCGCCGATCTGCGAATAGATACCGCGCTCCTTGCTGCCGAGCGCTTCGTTCGAGTAAGCCAGCGACAGCCAATAATTGTCGCGGTAGGTCACGGTGCCGTTGAGTTCGGTCCAATTGAGATCGCTGGTCGTCGACGGATAGCGGTAGTGCAGGACGTTGACGTCCAGCGCCCAGTGTTCGGCGACCTGGCCGGCCCAGCCGACAGTGAAATCGAATTCGCTGCTGGCATGCGTCTGCGGGGCGAACTCGACGTTCGAGCCCCATACCGAGCCGTAGAAACCGTTGGCCGCCGCGGCCTTGAAGCCGACCTGCACGGCCGGATCGCCCTGGGTCTGGGAGCTGCCGCGCCAGACGTAGTCGCTGGTGAGCGCGGCCGAGCCGCTGAACTGGACCGCGTCCTGCTCGGCGGCCTGGGCCTGGGTGCCGAGCGCAAGCAGGCCGACGCCGGCGCAGGCGGCCAGGATCAGCGGGACGGCGGCTTCGCGGCTGCGAAAGAGATGATGCGACGACATAGTGGATTCCGGGTGGGAGAGGCCTGTCTGGCCACATCGCCATTCTCGGAACCGGGGGCGTAAAGCCGCTATTTCGCGACCGCCGTCACTGCGTAAATTCGCCGTAAAACTTCGGCCGTTCGGCGTAAATCACCGCGCGTGGCAAACCGCTTTCAGGGTAGCAGCGGCGCGAGCCGCGACCGCGATACCGCATCAACGGCGGCACTACACCGGCGACGGCGCTTTATTGGCGTGGTCGCGGCTCGTGACCGGAGGAAATCCCTGTGGGACGCCGCACCTACCCCAACGCATGGTTTATCGGCGCAACAGCGCCTTGACCACCGCCTCGGGCTGCTTCATCCAGGAAAAATGATCGGCCTTGGTGCCGAGATCGCGCGTGCCCAACAACAGGCTTTCGCTGCGCGCGCGCGGCAGCTTCGACAACAAATAACCCACCGATCCCGGCGGCACCAGCCAATCGCCGTCCATCGAGACCGCGCGCGCATCGACCGCGACCTGGGCCATGCCGGCTTCGACGTCGGCATCGATACCGGCAGCGGCATAACGGCCGCTCAGCGCGGTGCGGCCCCAATCGCGGATCAGGCTGCGCGCCTCGTTGCCGCCGAAACCGATGCGACGGCCGGGCAGGGTGCCGTTGACGTGGGCGAGCCAGGGCAGGAAGCGATAGATCGGCGGCATCGCGATCCGCTGCGGCATCGGGAAGGTGCGCCAATATGGCGCGCCGCTGGCGACCAGCCACAGCGATGTCGGCAGCGCCGGTTCGTTGCGTAACGCAGCCAGGCCCAGGCGCATGCAGGCGAGCTGACCGCCCAGGCTGTGGCCGCCGATGCTGCGCGGCAGCTGGGGCAGGGCCGCGGCGACCGCGGCATCGCTGACCGGCAGATCGTCGAGCAACAGCTCGCGATAGCCCCAATCGCTGTCGCGGCTGGCGCGCACGCTGCTGCTGCCGTTGCCGCGCCACTCGTGCACGTAGACGGCGATGCCGCGCGCTGCCAGGGCATCGGCGAAGGGCAGGTAATGACGCGCGGCGACGCCGAGCGCGGGCAGCCACAGCAGGCTCGCGGTCGGTTCGGCGGGGACGCGTGCGTACAGATTCCAGCGATGGCCGTCCTCGGCGCGCAACGGCAGACCGGAGGGCTCGTGACGATCAGCCATGCGGTGCCGCGCCGAAGTGATCGAGCACCAACACCTCGCTGCGCCCCGGGCGATAGCCCAGGCGCAGAGCGGCATGGACGTAGTCGGCCGCGGCCACGCAGGCGTCTTCCAGTGAGCGCCCGAGGCAGAGATTCGCCGCGACCGCCGAAGCCAGAGTGCAGCCGGTGCCATGGGCATCGACTTGCAAGCGCGCGTGTGCGATCTCGCGCACCTGCATGCTATCGGCGAACAAATCGACGACGTCGCCCTGCCCGGGCAAATGCCCGCCCTTGAGCAGCACCGCACGCGCACCGAGCGCCGACAGGCCGGCGAGGGCCGCGCGCATGCCGTCGAGATCGTCGACGGCGGTACCGAGCAGCAGTTCCGCTTCCGGCAGGTTCGGCGTGACCAGGCTGGCCAAGGGCAGCAGCCGTGTGCGCATGGCGTCCAGGGCCGAGGCTTCGAGCAGGCGCGCCCCGGAGGTCGCGACCATGACCGGGTCGAGCACCACGTACTCGGGCCGGTAATGCTCCAGCGCATCGGCGACGGCAAGAATGACCTCGGCGTTGGCGAGCATGCCGAGCTTGACCGCGCGCACGTCGAAATCGTCGAAGCAGGCATCGATCTGCGCGCGCAGGAAGCCGGTGTCGGGCACGTGCACGGCGGTTACCCCGCGAGTGTGCTGCGCGGTCAACGCCGCGAGCGCGCTGAGCCCGTGCACGCGATGCGCGGCGAAGGTCTTGAGATCGGCCTGGATGCCGGCGCCGCCGCCGGAGTCGGAGCCGGCGATGGTGAGGGCGGAACTGGGGCGTTCAAACATTTTGAACGTCCTGCGCAAGGCGGTCATGGATACTGATCAAAGCGGGTGCGATTAGGTTGCTATGCGCGACACGATACCGCACCGCTTCGACTCGCGCAGCGGATCGTCGTAACGCCTCGGTCGCGGCCAGATTGTTATCTAATCGCGTTTGGATTCAACCGCGACCGAGGTCTTGGCCATCAGCGAGATGGTCGCTACCAGCTGTTTGCGAAGTTGAAAGGGCAACTGCCTGAGCGAATTCAGACATTCCTCCTCGATATCGTCCTGCGCGTAATCGGCCGAACGGACGGCCAGGGTCCAGGCATTTTCGGCAGGGTGCATCTGTCCCCGGCCAGTGCCGAGCCATTCCAGACATACCCCCGTGGTCGTCGCGATCGCGAGCAGGTGATGCATCGATGGGCGACTGCCGTCGGCCCGTTCCCATTGCGCGACCGCGCTGCGTTGGACGCCTACGGCCTTGGCCAGTTCGAGCTGAGAGGTGCGGGACAGCGAGCGTGCGCGTCGAATGCGATCAGGCAGTGCAGCCATGACGGTCTCCCCTGGAAAGACAAGGCCGATCATGCTCCCCGTATCGCTAACCCGATAGGGGAACTGGTCGCTATTGGTCCGGATTCGATAACGCGGTTGCATATATTGAGGATTTCGTCACAGGTGGGCTGCGTTGGAACGAAAGCGTTGCGTGCCCGTGTATCACGAACGATACGCTCCGTTAGCGAAAGCGGAGGTTGCCGCACGCGCATCGGATGAACTATCCATTCTTTGCGCAGTGCTGCGCGAGCCTCGCCGCCGAACGAAACGAGCGGTGCGGAGACCATTTATCCTCGGCGCCTAGCGCGCCTATGCACTCCTACCAGGAAAGGGCGACTGCTCATGAGTACAAAAAGGAAGTTATTAATTGGTCTGCTGGTAATCGGTTTGCCGACGATTGCGTTGGGTTATGGCTGGATGGTCCGCAACGACACCGGCCTGGCTCCGGAATCAATGCGCGCGGAACTGGGCGAAAGCATCGTTTCGCGTTGGACGCCCTACGTCGAAAAAACTTACGGCCCTTCGGCCGCCGGATGGGGCGATCGACTGCAGGATACGATAAACGAAGTAGACATCAGCAATCTCGAGCGCGCCGCGAGTGCAGACGATTTTCAGTCGATGAGCAGTCAACTCCTGGGAGGCGCTCCGGCGATCGTCGCGGTTGCAGGTAAGGACGGTGGCGCGCAAACCAAGGCCGTCACCGCAAGCAATCTGGTCTATACCCCGATCAATCCCTGTCGCATCGTCGATACGCGGGTAGTCGGCGGTCCGCTTGCCGGCGGAGAAACGCGGAGTTATGCGGGCTACACGGCGACGGATTTCACTTCGCAAGGCGGTTTCGAATCCAACTGCGGAATTCCCGCGAACGCCGCCGCTCTGGCATTGAGTTTCACGTCGGTGCTCCCCGGCGGTAACGGCTATTTCACTGCATATCCGTTCAATGAAGCTAAGCCGATCACGACCGCGCTGAATTATAGTCCCGGTCTGATCACCTCGGGACACTCCACTGTACCGCAGTGCCGTCCGAGCTGTTCCTCGCAGTTCAACGTCTACAGCCATAATCAATCGCACATGGTGATCGACGCCGAAGGCTATTTCACCGAGCCTGAGACGGTCGCACTGGACTGCACCGTAGCCGAGCAGAGCGGCTTTCTCGATTTGCTCGGTGGAGTGCAGACGCGCACGATCGCTTGCCCTGCCGGTTACTCGGCGACCAGCGGTTCGTGCAGCGGTGCGTTGGGGCTGACGATCAACAGCTCGGAACCCAATGTCGTCGGCGGCCAGCCGACCGGCTGGAAGTGCGACCTGGTCGGCTCGTTACTGAGCGGGATCGCCTACAAAGCCCAGGTTACCTGCTGCCGCGTGCCCGGACGCTGATCGCCGGGCTCATCAGAACGCGTTACGAATCGGGAAAGCCGGCGCTCGCGCCGGCTTTCTTCGTATGCGTACGACATCGATCGGGCACGACGCCGGTCGGGAGCATGCCGGTGTCCGGCGGTTCCTATGGGGCGCGGCTTGATGCGGGCCCGCAGAAAAATCGAGCGCCGCGCGATACAGCATCGCGCGGCGCTCGATTGGACACCCGTTAAGGGATCAGAGCACTTCGGAAGCGTAATCCGCCAACCTCGAACGCTCGCCGCGGCGCAGGGTCACGTGCGCGCTGTGCGCCCAGCCCTTGAAGCGGTCGACCGCGTAGGTCAAACCCGAAGTGGTTTCGGTCAGATACGGGGTGTCGATCTGTTCGACGTTGCCGAGGCAGACGATCTTGGTGCCGGGGCCGGCACGGGTGATCAGGGTCTTCATCTGCTTCGGGGTCAGGTTCTGTGCTTCGTCGAGGATCAGCCAGCGGCTCAGGAAGGTGCGGCCGCGCATGAAGTTCATCGAGCGGATCTTGATGCGCGAGGCGAGCAGGTCGTTGGTCGCCGCGCGGCCCCAGGCGCCGCCTTCCTGGTTGTGGGTCAGCACTTCCAGGTTGTCGGTCAACGCGCCCATCCACGGCGTCATCTTTTCCTCTTCGGTGCCGGGCAGGAAGCCGATGTCCTCGCCGACGCTGACGGTGGCGCGGGTCATGATGATTTCGCGGTAGCGCTGCTGGTCCATGGTCTGCGCCAGGCCGGCGGCGAGGGCGAGCAGGGTCTTGCCGGTGCCGGCGGTGCCGAGCAGGGTGACGAAGTCGATCTCCGGGTCCATCAGCGCGTTGAGGGCGAAGTTCTGTTCGCGATTGCGCGCGATGATGCCCCAAACCGCATGCTGGTTATGACGGAAGTCGTCGACGATCTGCAACTGCACGCGGTCTTCGCCGACCTTGGTGACCTTGAGTTCGGACTCGTCGTCGCCGGGCAGGTAGAGGAACTGGTTCGGGTACCAGTCGTCGTTCTCGGTGCGGCTGATTTCGTAGTAGGTGCGGCCTTTCTCGGTCCAGGACTTGAGGTCCTGGCCGTGGCGCTGCCAGAAGTCGTCCGGCAGCGCGGTCGCGCCGGTGTAGAGCAGGCTGAAATCGTCGAGCGCGCGGTCGTTCTCGTAATCCTCCGACACGATGCCGGCGATCGAGGCCTTGATGCGCAGGTTGATGTCCTTGGATACGAACACCACCGGCACGCCGGGCTCCTGCTCCTGCAGGGCGAGGATCGCGCCGAGGATCTGGTTGTCCGGGATCACCGCGCTGAAGCGCTTGCCGGCGTCGAACGAGCCGGTCTGGAAGCGCAGCTTGCCGATGCTCTGCGCGCCGCGCAGCTGCAGCCCCTGCGGGCGGTTGAGGGTGATGCCGCTGCTGATCTTGTCGGTGCCTTCGGCCTGGATCAGTTCGTTGAGGAAGCGGCTGACCTGGCGCGCGTTGCGGCTGGCTTCGGAGGTGCCTTTCTTGCCGTTGTCCAACTCCTCGATGACTTGCATCGGCAGGTAGACATCGTGTTCCTGGAACTTGAACAGCGCGGTCGGGTCGTGCATGAGCACGTTCGTGTCGAGCACATAGATCCGCTTGCTTCTGGTCATTCGGAAGTCTCGTCGGAGATGATGGGCGGTGCGTTTCGTTGCGACGGCGGAACGGGGTGGCAAGGCTCGCGAAGGCGCTGAGGCGAGTGTCCGCCAGCGGCCCTCGCCGGGGCGGGGTGTGGGTCGCACAAGTGCGGCGAACGCGAGCGGGCGGCGCGCGCGCACGGCCGCGCCGCCGTGACCCGCGGGGCGGGACAGCGTGCGAGCGTGGAAACGAGGGGCCTCACTGGGCGGCGTGTTCCTTGAGTGCGTCGAGTACGGCCTGGGCATGGCCAGCGACTTTCACCGGTCGCCATGACTGGGCGATGACGCCCTTGGGGTCGATCAGGAAGGTGCTGCGTTCGATGCCCATGTACTTGCGGCCGTACAGGTTCTTTTCCTTGATCACACCGAAGGCGTTGCACACCGATTCGTCGGCGTCGCTGACCAGTTCGAACTTGAAGCCCTGCTTGGCGCAGAAATTCTGGTGCGATTTGATCGAATCGCGCGACACCCCGAGCACGGTCGCGCCGAGCTTCTTGAACTTGGGCAGCAAGGCGTTGAAGTCCAGGCCTTCAGTGGTGCAGCCCGGGGTGCTGTCCTTCGGGTAGAAGTACAGCACCAGCCATTGGCCGGCATAGTCCTTGAGCTTGACCGTCTCGCCGCCGGACAGGGCCAGGGCGAGGTCGGGGGTTTTCTTGCCGTAAGCGTGGTCGCCGGTATCGAGCATGATCAGAACTTCATCGGGTCCATGATGGCGTCTAGGTTCAGATGGTCGCAGAACTCGAGGAAATCGTCGCGCAGGGCGGCGATGTGCATGCTCGAGGGCACGCCGATGGTGATCTGCGCCGAGAACATGTCGGCGCCGGTCTGCATCGCGCGGTAACGCGAGCAATGCAGGCTTTCGATGGTGATGCCCTGACGGTCGAAGAAGTCGGCCAGCTGGAACAGGATGCCCGGCTTGTCGGCGGCCACGACCTCGACGATGTAGGGCAGCAGGTTGGACTGCACCTGCTTGGCGCCGGTGCGGTACCAGACCAGTTTCAGGCCTTCCTCGCGCTCCAGGCGCGTCAGCATGGCCTCGAGCTTGGCGACCGAGTCCCAGGAGCCGACCGCCAGCGCGGTCACCGAGACGTCGCGGCCCACCGTGGACAGGCGTGCATCGACGAGATTGCAGCCCGAATCGGCGATCCGGCGCGTCACCGACAACAGCGGCGACTCCGGATGCGTCGTATAGGCGTTGATCAGGAGGTGGTTTTCGTTCGGCGACGGCCGGGAAGCGGAATCGGTCAAGGCGGCGCCTGCAAGGGGAGCGTGATGCTCGGATATGAACGGCGGCCCGCGGACGGGCTGCGGCTGAAGGGAGCATACTTGCCCGCGCTTTCGGGCCGCAAGTAACATCGTCCCGTGCGTGGCTGCACCGGCGCACGTTTCCGCACCGGCCCGCCCGCTGGAATAATGGCCCCCGACCGCTCCGCAGCACGGCTGCGGACGCGAACTCCACTTAGTAGGTCTTCACTTGCGACTTTCCGGCAGCATCACCGCGCTGGCGACGCCTTTCACCGCGTCCGGCGAAATCGACCTGGACGCCTGGCACAAACTGCTGGCGATGCAGCTGGAAGGCGGCACCCAGGCCGTCGTCGTCGCCGGCTCGACCGGCGAGGCCGCCGCGCTCTACGACGCCGAATACGACGCCGTGCTGCGCGCTGCGGTCGAATTCGTCGCCGGCCGCATTCCGGTCCTGGCCGGCACCGGCTTGTCCAATACCGCCAAAACCATCGAACTGACCCGCCACGTGGCCGCCCTCGGCGCCGACGCGGCGCTGGTCGTGACCCCGCCCTACGTGCGCCCGACCCAGGCCGGCCTGGTCGCGCATTTCCGTGCGATAGCCGACGACGGTGCCTTGCCGGTGGTGCTCTACAACGTGCCCGGCCGCACCGGCGGCGACCTGCTGCCGGAGACCGTGGCCGAGCTGGCCGGCCATCCGCGCATCGTCGGCATCAAGGAAGCGGTGTCCGATCCGCAGCGGATGCAGGCCTTGCTGGCGCTCAAGAGCGAAGGCTTCGCCGTGATCAGCGGCGACGACCCGACCGCCTGCCGGGCGATGCTTGCCGGCGCCGACGGCATCATTTCGGTCGGTTCCAATGTGCTGCCGGCGGCATTCCGCCGTCTCGCCGACCTGGCCCGCGCCGGTCGCGGCGCCGAAGCCGAGGCCTGGGACGCGCGTCTGCGCCCGGCCTACGATTTCCTCGGTCTGGAACCGAACCCGATTCCGGTCAAGGCCTTGCTCAGCGCCCAGGGCATCGGCCATGGTCTGCGCCTGCCCCTGCAGTCGCTCTCGGCCGCCCATCAGGATGCCGCCCGGCGCACCGCCGGTCTCGTCGTCGAACTCGAACACGTCTGCCGCGACACCCTCGCGGCCTGAATCCCTGTAGGAGATGCTCATGCGTTCCAATGTTTCTCTGTCCCGCGCGGTTGTCGCCGGTCTGTTGCTGGCGATGGTCGCCACGTCGGGTTGCAGCTGGTTCCGCAAGGGCAACAAGCTCTACGCCGAAACGCCTGAGAACCGTCCGCTGGAAGTGCCGCCGGACCTCGACCAGCCGCGCACCGACGGTGCCATGGCCGTGCCGGGCGGTTCGGTGACCGCCTCGGGCCTGGCCGCGTCGCGTCCGACCCAGGCCGCTGCCGGCACCCCGGCCTCGTCGGCCAACGGTTTCACCGTCAGTGGCAACCGCGACGCGGTGTTCAACCAGGTCGGCGACGCGCTCGGCAAGGTCGAAGGCCTCAACATCGCCAGCCGCGCGCAGTTGCTCGGCGCCTACGACGTGAACTACGAAGGCAGCAACTTCCTGGTCCGCATCAGTGCGGTCGAAGCCGGCGCCTACGTCTCGGCGGTCGACCCGCGCGGCCTGCCCGCCACCGGCGCCGCTCCGGCCAAGCTGATCGCCAGCCTCAAGGCAGCGCTCGGCGGCCGTTGATCCAACGCCGCAGTCCTGCTTGCGAAACGGGCGCCGATGGCGCCCGTTTTCGTTATCAAGCCAGCACGCCGAGCGCACTCAGCGTGGCGGCGACCAGCGGGTCAGACCCTCGTTCAACATCAGGCGCATCGCCGAGGCGCGCTGCGCGCGCGGCATGCCCTTGAGCGCATCCAACAACCAGCCGAAGGCCTGGCAGCGCGCCTCGCGTCCGCCCGGTTCGCCGGCGTCGGCATTGAGCGCGCCCATGAAGCCGTCGTGCAGCAGCATCGCGGTGGTGCCGGCGGATTTCAGCGTTTGTTTCGCCGCACCGGCGTCGTAAGGCTGGCGCGGGTTCTGTAGGCCGTTCGTGGCGATGCCGAGCAGGGCGTTGGCGAAACCCTGGCGGCTGGCGTCGCCGAGGTTCTGCGCCGCGGCAGCGAGCGCCTGCGGGCTGCGGTCGGCGGCCGGATCGAACAAGGCGCACAGCGTCGCCGCATCGCGCGGATGGCGCGAGGCCTGGTGCAGGGCCTGGAACAAGTCGTCGATCGAGCCGTCGGGCGCGCGCATCAGAGTGTCGCTGGCGCCGGCGGCGATCGCGGCCGGGTCCAACTGCGACAGGTCGACCTGCGACAGATCCAGCTTCGATAGGTCCAGCTTCGATAGGTCCAGCCGCGACAGATCGAGCTGGGCGAGGGCGAGCGTGCGCGGCTGTGCGCCGACGAGGATCGGTGCGGCGCAAAGCGCGAGGAGCAGATTCAGGCGCAAACGGGCATGCGGCATGGCGTCGTTTCATTCGGTCCGTGACCGGCCGAGTCTAGGTGCGGGCCGATGAATGCCAGGCGGCCACGGTGCGGGCCGAGGCGGGCTCGGGCGGGAGGCAGTGCCGGCGCTCATCCCGGCATGGTCCGGGCGGCCAGGGCAGAGCCAGGCCGAGCCGAGCCGGCCAGGCTGCATCGGCCAGCCGGGTTGTTGCGGAAGGCGGGGCGAAGCCCGCCGAGTTTTACGAGGTGGTTCGGACGAGCGCGGCCGACGCCGCGCCGGCGAGGCTCAACGCTCGAGCAGGTCGAGCTTGCCGGGCTTGTTTTCCCAGTCCTTGGCGTCGGGCGGGCCGTCCTTGCGGGTGGTGATCACCGGCCAGGACTTGGACAGTTCGGCGTTGAGCGCGACGAAAGGCTCCTGGCCGGCCGGCACGTCGTCCTCGGGATAGATCGCGTTGATCGGGCATTCCGGCTCGCACAGGGTGCAGTCGATGCACTCGTCCGGGTCGATCACCAGGAAATTCGGACCTTCGTGGAAGCAGTCGACCGGGCACACCTCGACGCAGTCGGTGTACTTGCACTTGATGCAGTTCTCGGTGACGACGAAGGGCATGGCGGGAATCCTGAGCTATGGTCCGGGGCGAACAGGCCGGGCAGCGATAGTGTAGCCATTCGCGCGGCGACGACCCAAGGCGGGACTGGGCCGTTGGCGCAAATCGCGCGTCCGCCCGGCCCCGTAACGCGGCTGGCGCCAAGAAAAAGCCCGCGCATCGCTGCGCGGGCTTTTGGCGACCTGGTCGCGTATTGGCGCTCCCTACGGGATTCGAACCCGTGTTTTAGCCTTGAGAGGGCCACGTCCTAGGCCTCTAGACGAAGGGAGCAGGTTGAAACTCGGCCGGGAACGGGTTCCTGGCAGACCGCACGGACTCTCAACCCGATGCGGCCTGCTAGTATATGCGCCGCCGTTGCCACGGGCAACGGTTGAACCTTACGAACCTATAAGGCGGCACGCCCGCTCGATGCAAGCCGATAACTCTTCATTCCATACCTCGCTGCGCGTGATCCCGCGCGACCAGCACAATGTCTCGCGCAAGGAGATCAGTCCGAACGCGCTTCGCGTGCTGTATCGGCTGCGCGACAGCGGCTTCGGTGCCTTCCTGGTCGGCGGCGCCGTGCGCGACATCCTGGTCGGCGGTCACCCCAAGGACTTCGACGTCGCCACCGACGCCACGCCAGAGCAGGTCAAGGGCCTGTTCCGCAACTGCCGCCTGATCGGCCGCAGGTTCCGCCTGGCGCACGTGGTCTACGGCCGCGAGATCATCGAGGTCGCGACTTTCCGCGCCAACATCGACGACGGCAGCGGCGACCGCGAGACCGACACCGGCGGCCGTCTGGTCCGCGACAACGTCTACGGCAGCATCGAGGACGACGCGGTCCGCCGCGACTTCACCGCCAATGCGCTGTATTACGCGGTCGAGGATTTCTCGGTGCGCGACTACGTCGGCGGCTTCGAGGACGTGCAGAACCGCCTCATGCGCCTGATCGGCGATCCGGAAACGCGTTATCGCGAAGACCCGGTGCGGATGCTGCGCGCGGTGCGCCTGGCGGCCAAGCTCGGCTTCGAGATCGAAGCGGCCACCGCCGCGCCGATCCCGCACCTGGCGCCGTTGCTCGCCGACGCCGCGCCGGCGCGGTTGTTCGAGGAATGCCTCAAGCTGTTCTTGTCGGGCCACGCGGTCGAGAGCTTCCTCGGCCTGGAGCGTTTCGGATTGCTGTCGGCGCTGTTGCCGGAAAGCGCCGCGGCCTTGAAGTCCAACCGCAGCGGCGCCCTGCGCCGGATGGTGCTGGAAGGGCTGAAGGGCACCGACGCGCGCGTCGCCAACGACGAGCCGGTTTCTCCTGCGTTCCTGTTCGCGCTGTTGCTGTGGCCGGCGTATTGCCGCGACCTGATGGGCCTGCAGGCGCAAGGCGTGCACACCGCCGAAGCGCAGCGCCGCGCTGCCGACCGCGTCACCTTGCATCAGCTGTCGACGATCGCGCTGCCGCGCCGTTTCTCGCTGCCGATGCAGGAGATCTGGCTGCTGCAGTCGCGTTTCCAGCAGCGTCAGCGCAAGCGCGTGTTCCGGCTGCTGTCGCATCCGCGTTTCCGCGCCGCTTTCGATTTCCTCTCGCTGCGCATGGCCGCATCGGACGAGCACACCGCCGACGTCGAATTCTGGCGCGAGGCGCAATTGCATCCGGGCGAACTGCTTGCCTACCAGGAGGCGAATCCGCCCCAGGACGACGAGGAGGGCGGCGAGGAACGCGGCCCGCGCAAGCGTCGCCGCCGTCGTCGCGGCGTGCCGACCGCATCGGAGTGATCGGCACGGGCCTGCGTCGTCGGCGACGACAGGCCCGAGAATTTCCGGCTGAGACGATGCTCTGACGAGAAGATCCCGGCCGCGACCGGCTTCCGGTGACCTTGAATCTGCGATGGCCTGAGCATGACCTGGACCGCATCCGCCCCGTCGACGGTCGCTTTCGTCGGCCTCGGCAGCAATCTCGGCGACAGCGCCGAGGTTTTGCGTGCCGCCTCGCGCGCTCTCGATATCGCGCCGCAGACGCGGTTGTTGCGTCTGTCCAGCCTCTACCGCACGCCGGCCTGGGGCGTCACCGAGCAACCCGATTTCGTCAACGCCGTGGCGATGCTCGAAACCGGCTTGAGCGCGCAGCAGCTGCTAGCGGCGATGTTCGCGATCGAACGCGAGGCCGGACGCGCGCGCCGCGCCGACGGCAGCGACCGCTGGGGCCCGCGCACGCTCGACCTCGACTTGCTGCTTTACGGCGACTCGGTGATCGACGAGCCCGGCCTGCACGTGCCGCATTCGCATCTGCACGAACGCGCATTCGCCCTGGTGCCTTTGCTCGAAATCGCGCCCGACGCCGTCATTCCGCGGCGCGGACCGGCGCGCGAGGCCTTGCAGTGCATCGATGCCGGCGCGATTCGCCGGCTCGACGCGGTCGATAATTGACCGCCGCGCTGCGCGCATGAGGCGGCCGGCTTGCCGCGCCGTGGCGGGCCGATCGCGTTGGACGCATGGCCGGTCGCGCCCCGGCGCAACCTGTTAAGTTATTGCGCTCTCCCCAGCGGCGTCCGCGCGCCACCGCCCGGACGAACCCACACCATGTACACATCGGCCCCCACCGACAAACCGGCCGCCAAGGCCTGGACCGTGCCCATGCTCGCCGACGCCAAGCGCGACGGCCGCAAGCTGGTCATGCTGACCGCCTACGACGCCAGTTTCGCCCGCACCATGGACGCGGTCGGCGTCGAGCTGGTGTTGGTCGGCGACTCGCTCGGCATGGTCGTGCAAGGCCAGAACAGCACCTTGCCGGTCACCACCGCCGATATGGCCTATCACACCGCCTGCGTCGCGCGCGGTTTGTCCAAAGCCCTGCTGATCAGCGACCTGCCGTTCCAGTCCGACGCTACGCCCGAACGCGCGCTCGAAGCGGCGACGCGGTTGCTGCAGGCCGGCGCGGCGATGGTCAAGTTGGAAGGCGCGGGCCATAAGCTCGAAGTCATCCGTTTCCTGGTCGAGCGCGAGATCCCGGTCTGCGCCCATCTCGGCCTGACCCCGCAATCGGTGCTGCGCCTGGGCGGTTACAAGCTGCAGGGCCGCGACGACGCCACCGCGACCAGGCTGCGCGCCGACGCGCGCGCGGTGGCCGAGGCCGGGGCGACCCTGCTGGTGCTCGAATGCGTGCCGACCGGGTTGGCCGCGGCGATCACCGCCGACCTCGCCATCCCGACCATCGGCATCGGTGCCGGCCCGCACTGCGACGGCCAGGTGTTGGTGCTGCACGATCTGCTCGGGGTCAACTCGGGTCATCGCCGGCCCAAGTTCGTCAAGGATTTCCTCGCCGAGGGCGGCTCGGTCGCCGGCGCCTTCCAGGCCTTCGCCGACGCCGTGCGCAGCGGCGCCTTCCCGGACGCGGCGCACTCTTACGACTGATCCTTGCGGCGGGTCCGTCCGGCGATCGCCCGCATCCGCGCGGCGCGCTGGAAATCGCCGCCGCGCACCCCGATCTTGCCTTCATCGCGGACCCGGTCCGCGCCGTCCTACCGAGTACCGCATGCTGACTGTCGATCAACTGGGCGCGCTGCGCTCGACCCTGGAAACGTGGCGCCTGGCCGGGCAACGCATCGCCTTCGTGCCGACCATGGGCAACCTGCACGCCGGCCACCATTCGCTGATCCGCCTGGCGCGCGAGCGCGCCGACCGCGTGGTGGCGAGCGTGTTCGTCAACCCGACCCAGTTCGGCCCGAACGAAGACTACGGCCGTTACCCGCGCACGCCCGAGGCCGATGCCGAAGGCCTGCGCACGTCCGGTTGCGATCTGCTGTGGTTGCCTTCGGTCGAGACCATGTATCCCTTCGGCGCCGAGCGCACCGTGCAGGTGCGGGTGCCGCAGGTCACCGAGACCCTCGAAGGCGCGCACCGTCCCGGGCATTTCGACGGCGTCGCTACCGTGGTCGCGCGTTTGTTCAACCAGGTCCGCCCGGACGTCGCCGTGTTCGGCCGCAAGGACTACCAACAGCTCGCGGTGATCCGCTACATGGTCCGCGACCTCGCGTTCCCGATCGAGATCGTCGGCGCCGACACCCGCCGCGAGGCCGACGGCCTGGCCTTGAGTTCGCGCAACCAGTACCTGTCCGAAAGCGAGCGCCCGCAGGCAGTGGCCATCCACGCCTGTCTGCAATGGATGCGCGAGGCCAGCCAGGCCGGGCAGTCGCGCGAAACGGTCGAGGCCGGCGCGCTCGAGCGCCTAGGTGCGGCCGGCTTCGTGGTCGACTACGCCGTGGTCCGGCGCCCGGACCTGGGCTTGCCCGAAGAAGGCGAGGGCGGGGCCGGCGAGAGCGGGGCACGGGTGGCGTTGATCGCGGCCCGACTGGGCCGCACCCGGCTCATCGACAACCTCGAATTCGAGACCTGAACAGGCGCCGGGCGCCCCAAGAAAGCCGCGCCACTGAACGGGAATACTCCGTTCCGCCGGCTGCGCCCCCGACCCATGTTGCAGCGCGCCATGCGCTGCTAGACTTCTGGCCTTTCGCGCCCGCGCGTCTGCGGACGGAGTAACCGACATGCAACTGAACCTGCTCAAGGCCAAGATCCACCGCGCCACCGTGACCCACGCCGAGCTTCATTACGAAGGCTCCTGCGCCATCGATGGCCGCCTGCTCGATATCTCGGGCATCCGTGAGTACGAACAGGTCCACATCTACAACATCAACAGCGGCCACCGCTTCTCGACCTACGCCATTCGCGGCGAAGAGGGCAGCGGCGTGATCTCGGTCAACGGCGCGGCGGCCCACAAGGCCCAGCCCGGCGATCTGGTCATCATTTGCGCTTACGGTATCTGCGACGAGGCCGAGGCGGCGAAGTACAAGCCGACCCTGGTCTATGTGGACCGCAACAACCAACTCACCCACACCAACACCTCGATGCCGGCGCAGGCCGCCTGAGAACCGAAGACAGATGAGCGATGACGCCCGACTGACTGAGCTGCGCGCCGAAGTCGGGCGCGTCACCCAAACCCCGCTGCCGGCGTTGATCGCCGCCGATCCGGCCCGCGCAACGGACTTCACCGTCAAGGTCGGGCCGGTCTACGCCAGCTTCGCCCGCCAGCGTTACGACCGCGCCGCGCTGGAGTGGTTGTTCCGCGCCGCCGAGGCCGCCGACAGCGTCGGCCGCCTGCGCGCCCTGTTCGACGGCGAGATCGTCAACGTCACCGAAGGCCGTCCGGCGCTGCACAGCGCCTTGCGCAGCGACTTGTCGGCCACCGACACCGCGCGCGCTGCCCACGCCCAGGCGTTGGAAGCGCGCAAGCGCATGCGCGCCGTAGTCGATGCGCTCGCCGCTAGCGAGGTCACCGACATCGTCAGCGTCGGCATCGGCGGTTCCGATCTCGGCCCGCGCCTGGCCGTGGATGCGTTGACCGGCGCCGCCCCGGGCCGCTTCCGCGTGCACTTCCTATCCAACGTCGACGGCCACGCCGCCCAGCGCGTGCTTGCCGGCCTCGACCCCAAGCGCACCGCCGCGCTGTTGATCTCCAAGACCTTCGGCACCCAGGAGACCCTGCTCAACGGCGGTATCCTGCGCGACTGGCTCGGCGACGACTCGCGCCTGTACGCGATCAGCGCCAACCTCGAGCGCGCGGCAGAGGCCTTCAACATCCCCTCCGAGCGTATCCTGCCGATGTGGGACTGGGTCGGCGGCCGGTATTCGCTGTGGTCGGCGGTCGGCCTGCCGATCGCGCTGGCCATCGGCATGGACGCGTTCGAACAGTTCCTCGACGGCGCCGCCGAGATGGACGCGCACGTGCTGCGCACGCCGCTGCAGAACAATCTCGCCGCCTGGCATGCGCTGACCGCGATCTGGAACCGCAACGGCCTCGGCTACGCGACTCAGGCCGTATTGGCCTACGACGACCGCCTCAAGTTGCTGTCGAATTATCTGCAGCAGTTGGTGATGGAAAGCCTGGGCAAGTCGGTGCGCCTGGACGGTTCGGCCGTCGCCGGCGACACCGTTGCGGTGTGGTGGGGAGGCGTCGGTACCGACACCCAGCACAGCTTCTTCCAGGCCCTGCACCAGGGCACCTCGATCGTGCCGGCCGATTTCATCGGCGTGGTCCGCACCGATGCGCCGTATGCGCAGAACCATCGCGCACTGCAGGCCAACCTGCTGGCCCAGACCGAGGCCTTCGCCAACGGCCAGGGCAGCGACGATCCGCACCGCGTCTACGCCGGCGGACGCCCGAGCACCACGATCCTGCTCGACGCCTTGACCCCGCATTCGCTCGGCGCCTTGTTGGCGATGTACGAACACAGCGTCTATCTGCAGTCGGTGTTCTGGGGCATCAACGCCTTCGACCAATTCGGCGTCGAACTCGGCAAGCAAGTCGCCAGCCGTCTGCTGCCGGCCTTGGCCGGCGAAGCCCAGGCCGACGACCCGGTCACGCGCGAGCTGATCCGGCGCTTGCGCGGCTGAGGCTGCGGCGGATTCGCGATCAACAAGAACGGCGCTACGGCGCCGTTCTTCGTTTTCGGGGGGCTTCGGCTCTCAGGGTAGGAGCGGCGCAAGCCGCGACCAAGGGACGCGCAGAGACAACAAAGCTGACGTCATTCATCGAAGCGGCGCGCTTTCGCCGGAGTAGGAGCGGCGCGAGCCGCGACCGCGAACTGCGGTCGGTGCGGATCTTTCGTGGCCGACGTCGATCAAATGCCGCTCCGTTGCCGCTCCGTTGCCGCTCTTGCTCTTTGTTGTTGCCGTGCGCCGATGCGCGCTCGCGAAGGCAATCGAAGACCCGGAGGGCGGCCCGCAGGGATGCGGGCCGTTTTTCATCGGGACAGGGATGTCCCGTATGAAAAATCCCGGCGTCGGCATCGCTCGTGCGGGCTTGTGATTCAAAAGAAAGCATTTTTCTTTGGTTACTTTCTTTTGTTGCTTTAGACAAAAGAAAGTAACCCGCCGCTTTAGTGGTGGAAGCTTTTATCGTTTGATCTTGCTTGTATGAAAGCCATAAGCAAGTGCAGAGCTTCCGTCCGCTAACGCGGCCGGGTTACTTTCTTTTGCTAAGCCCAAAAGAAAGGTAACCAAAGAAAAGGGCTCTCCTTGCAAGGGCACAGGCCACGAGTGCGATGCCGGCGCCGGGATTTTTCGATAGGACATCCTTGTCCTATCGAAAAACGCCGCACGTCCTGTGCGGCGCCCTCCGGGTCTCCACTTGACCGGCAAAGCGGCAAAGCAGCAAAGCAGATCAAAATCTCGGCAACGGCAACGGCAACGGCAACGGCAACGGCAACGGCAACGGCAACGGCAACGGCCGTCGCTGCTCTTGGGTAGGAGCGGCGCAAGCCGCGACACGATAGTCAATGGCGACGTCGGCGCGAAGTCTTGGGTGCGATAGGAAGGCGGCGCAGTAGTTGCCGGTTCACGGTCGCGGCTCGCGCCGCTCCTACCCTTTGGGGCGCCGGCCATGGCGCCGCGCCACCGAACGTTATACCGCGAGCTACGCCGCCCCGTGCCGCGCCAGCGCCCACTCGACATGCTCGCGCACGATCTCGCTGGGATGCTCGCGCCGCGAACGCAAGGCGGCGATCACTTCGTTCGTGCCCGGGGCGTTGCCCAGGGCGACGGCGATGTTGCGCAACCAGCGTTCATGGCCGCTGCGGCGGATCGCCGAGCCTTCGGTGCGGCGCAGGAATTCGTCTTCGTCCCAGGCGAACAATTGCGCCAGGCTGGCGCGGTCGAGGTCGTTGCGGGCACGGAAATCGGGTTCGTCGTTGCGCTTGGCGAATTTGTTCCAGGGGCAGACGAGCTGGCAGTCGTCGCAGCCGAAGATGCGGTTGCCGATCGGCGCGCGCAGTTCGACCGGTATCGGGCCTTCGTGCTCGATCGTCAGATAGGAAATGCAACGTCGCGCGTCGAGGCGGTGCGGGGCGACGATGGCCTGGGTCGGGCAGATGTCGATGCAGCGCGTGCAGGTGCCGCAATGGGCGCTGGCCGGGCGGTCGATCGGCAAGGGCAAGTCGACGTAGATCTCGCCGAGGAAGAACCAGGAGCCGCCGTCCTTGTCGATCAAACAGGTGTGTTTGCCGATCCAGCCGAGCCCGGCGTTGCGCGCCAACGCGCGTTCGAGCACGGGCGCGGAGTCGACGAACACGCGATGGCCGAACGGGCCGACCAGTTCGGCCAGACGGTCGGCCAGGCGCTGCAGGCGCTGGCGCATGAGCTTGTGGTAATCGCGGCCGAGGGCGTAGCGCGCGACATAGGCGCGTTCGCCGTCGGCGAGCGTGACCCAGGCGTCTTCGTCGTCGCGACGGCCGTAGTCGAGGCCGACCGAGATCACCCGCAGGGTGCCCGGCAGCAATTCGCCGGGACGCGCGCGCAAACCGCCGTGGCGGGCCATCCAGTCCATCGAGCCATGCAGGCCCTGGTCGAGCCAGTCGAGCAGGTAGGCCTCGTCCTGCGCCAGTTCGATCCCGGAGATGCCGCAGCGCTGGAAGCCGAATTCGCGGGCGATCTCGCGGATGCGCAAGGCCAGCGCCGCGTAGTCGGGCGCGGTTCCGGGCGCATCGGCGGACACGGAAGGCGAAGTGGGGCGGGCGTCGGGCTGGCTCACGATGCGGCAAGTATAGAATCGCCGCATGTCGCCGACCGCTGAAACTTCATCGCCGACGCCGCCGACGCCTCTGTTCGACGGCGCCGCGCTGCGTGCGATCGAAGCCGCGGCCGCCGCCGAGCTCGGCGACGCCCATGCGCTGATGGCGCGGGCCGGCGAAGCCGCCTGGCGCGAGCTTTTGGGCCATTGGCCGCAGGCGATGCGCCTGCTGGTGGTCTGCGGCCCGGGCAACAACGGTGGCGACGGTTATGTATTGGCGATGCATGCGCAGCAGGCCGGGCGCAAAGTGCTGGTGCTGGTGCTGCGCCTGCCCGGGCACGCGCCGCGCGGAGCGCTCGCCGAGCGGGCCGCGGCCGGCTACGCGCAGGCCGGCGGTCGTGTGGTCGAGTTCGAAGGCGCCTTGCCGGAGACCGAGCTCATCGTCGACGCGCTGTTCGGCATCGGCCTGTCGCGTGCGCCCGATGCCGACGCATCCGCTCTGATCGACGCGATCAACGCCCATCCAGCGCCGGTGCTCGCACTCGACGTGCCGAGCGGCGTCGACGCCGATCGCGGCTATGCCTACCCATCGGCGGTGACCGCGCAGCGCACGCTCGAATTCATCGCCGGCAAAGGCGGACTGCGCAGCGGCGCCGCGCTCGATCGCGTCGGTGCGCTCGCACTGGCCGACCTCGGTTTGCCGCGCGAACTCTACGGCGTACCAGCGAGCGCGCACTGGCTGCGCGCCGGCGACGTGTCGCGCTGGTTGTCGCCGCGTCTGCGCGACAGTCACAAAGGTCGCAACGGCCGAGTGTTGTGCATCGGCGGCGATCGCGGTCACGGCGGTGCGTTATTGCTGTGCGCGCAGGCGGCCTTGCGCAGTGGCGCCGGCTTGCTCGATGCGATCACGCGCGAGGCGCATGTCGCGCCGATGCTGGCGCGATTGCCCGAGGCGATGCCGCGTGCGATCGGCGAAGGCGACGATCCAAGGGCTACCTTCGCCGCTGCGAACGTGATCGCGATAGGCCCCGGCCTCGGCCAGGAAACATGGGGGCGCGAGCTATACCGATATGCGCTGGACAGCGGAAAACCGCTGCTTTTCGACGCGGATGCGCTGAATCTGCTCGCCGCCGCGCCGCGGCGTTTGCCGGCCGATACGGTGCTGACGCCGCATCCCGGCGAAGCCGCGCGTCTGCTCGGCAGCGACACCGCCACGGTGCAGGCCGATCGTTTCGCTGCGGTGCGCGCACTCGTCGAGCGTTACGCCTGTACGGTCGTGCTCAAGGGCGCCGGCACCCTGGTCGCCGCACCGGATCGCATCGTGCGGGTGATCGGTGCCGGCAATCCCGGCATGGCGGTCGGCGGCATGGGCGACGTGCTCAGCGGTGTGATCGCCGCGTTGCGCGCGCAAGGTCTCGATGCATTCGACGCCGCCAGCTGCGGCGCGCTGCTGCATTCGCTGGCCGGCGACGATGCCGCGCGCGACGGCGGCGAACGCGGTCTGCTGCCGAGCGATCTGATGCCATGGCTGCGCCGTCGCGCCAATCCGTAAAGCGGCCCCGGCCGCTTGGATCGATCCGCAACGCGGACCAGTCAGTAGAATCGGCAGGGATGAGCATGCACACGATCAAACTGCACCTGGGCGATGCCGAGGCCACCGACGCGCTCGGCGCCGCCCTGGCGCGGGCGCGGCCTGCGCACGACGGCGAGGGCCTGCATGTGCATCTGCACGGCGACCTCGGCGCCGGCAAATCGACCCTGGCGCGCGCCTTGTTGCGCGCGCTTGGCGTTACCGGCGCGATCCGCAGCCCGACCTACACCTTGGTCGAGCGCTATCCGCTGACCGAAGGCGGCGAAGCCTGGCACCTCGACCTGTATCGGATCGGCGATGCCGGCGAACTCGAATTCCTTGGCCTGGACGGCGGCGAAGCGGTGCTGTGGCTGGTCGAGTGGCCGGAACGCGGCCGTGGTTGGCTGCCCGCGCCCGACCTGCGGGTCGAGTTGGCGGTCGAAGGAGCGGGGCGCGGGGTCGAACTCAGCGCGGTTTCTGCAGCAGGCCAGGCCTGGCTTGTCGCCTTGGGACCGGCGACCGCCGCCTATGCGTTTGCGGCCGACTCCTGAACGATTCCATAGGAAGTGGCCCCAGGTGCCGGATTTGAAAGGGAAAAGTTCTTGCATTTACTGTGTCGCAGTGCTTGACTTACGCCCATGCGAGTCAAAGGCGCCACCGTCCAGAAATTCCTGCTCGGCATAGCGCTGTTGGCGGCGCTGGCCTGGAATCTCGCGCACGCCAGTGAAATCAAGGGCTTGGAGCTGCGCACCGGGGCCACCGGCACGCGCGCCGAGATCGCCCTCGACAAGAACGCCGATTACAAAGTCCTGAGCCTGAAGGGCCCGGACCGCCTCGTCGTCGATTTGCCGGCCTCCAGCGTCGGCAAAAGCGTCAAGCTTCCGGCCGGCGCCGGCATCGTCAAATCCGTCCGCACCGGCGCACCGCAGCCGGGCACCGTCCGCATCGTCTTCGATCTCGCCCAGCCGGTCGCCGCGCTCAAGCCGCGTATCGAGCAGGGCGGCTCGGGCCCGCGCCTGGTCCTGGAATGGCCCGGCGACGGTATCGAACCCAAGGCCGCGGTCGCCGCCGCGCCCGCACCGGCCGCCGCTGCGCCGACGGCGACCGCGAACGCGCCGGCCGCGACGGTCGATCCTTCGGTCGAGTCCGCTGCCGCGACCAGCCGCCTGATCTCCGAACTGGCCGCCCGCAATGCTGCGGCGCCGGTGGCCACAACGACGGCCCAGATGCCGACCGCGTCGGTGCCGCATCCCGCTGCCCATGCTTCTAACTTGCAGGCTTCGAACCTGCAGGCTTCGAACCCACAAGCTTCGAACGCACAGGCTCCGGTCGCGCAGCTTCCGAATAACCAGGCTCCGGCGCTGGCCGGCGCTGCAGCGACGTCGCCGGCCGCCAACCCCCAGCAACTCGCCGCCCAGCAGGCTGCGCGCCAGGCGGTGTTCGAGCAGGCCGCGCAGGCACCGATGCCGACCACGGTCGCCAGCGGGGTTCCGACCCGCATCGCCACCGGCGTCCCGACCCGGGTCGCGACCGGCGTGCCGACGCCGATGCCCGGCGCCGCGACGGCTCCGGCCGCAGCGATACCCGAAAGCGCGCCGCCGGCCGGCGCGGTCAAGACCCTCAAGGACGTCATGCGCGGCCGCGGCATGCGCCCGCTGGTGATCGCGATCGATCCCGGCCACGGCGGCCAGGACCCCGGCGCGATCGGCCAGTCCGGCAAGCGCGAGAAGGACGTGACCTTGGCGATCGGCCGCGAACTCGCGCGCCAGATCAACGCCACGCCTGGCCTCAAGGCCTACATGACCCGCGACACCGACGTGTTCATCCCCTTGCCGCGTCGCGCTCAGTTGGCGCGCCAGGCCAAGGCCGACATGTTCATCTCGATCCACGCCGATGCCGCCGAAAACCGCGCCGCCAAGGGCTCGTCGGTGTACGTGCTGTCGCTCAAGGGCGCGTCCTCGCAGCGCGCGCGCTGGCTGGCCGACAAGGAAAACGCCTCCGACCTGGTCGGCGGCGTGCGCCTGCAGCAGACCGACAACACCCTGACCTCGGTCTTGCTCGACCTGACCCAAAGCGGCCATATGAAGGCCTCCGAAGACGCGGCCGGGCACGTGCTCAGCGGCCTCAAGCAGGTCGGCCACAACCACAAGCCGCACATCGAGCGGGCCAACTTCGCTGTGCTGCGCACCTCGGACATGCCGGCGATGCTGGTCGAGACCGCGTTCATCTCCAATCCGGAAGAAGAGCGTCGTCTCACCGATCCCTCGCATCAGCGCGCGCTGGCGCGCGCGGTGCTCGACGGCGTCAACACCTATTTCACCCGCCAGCCGCCGCCGGGCACGATGTACGCGGCGCGCGCCGAGGCGCAACTGCCTTCGCCGGGTGGGTTCGGAGGCGGCGGCAGCCCCTGAGGCAGCGGCATTCGTCTCGTATCAGACCGATCGACGGCCCCTCGGGGCCGTTTTCGTTTTGCCCACGCGGCCCGGTTGTTGAATCCTTCTCCCGCTTGCGGGAGAAGGTGCCCGAAGGGCGGATGAGGATGGCCCCGCTTGCGGGAGAAGGTGCCCGAAGGGCGGATGAGGATGGCCCCGCTTGCGGGAGAAGGTGCCCGAAGGGCGGATGAGGGTGGCCCCGCTTGCGGGAGAAGGTGCCCGAAGGGCGGATGAGGGCAGGGCGCATAAGTCTCGGAACCGCCGGCACGCCCAAACCGCAAGCTGCGGATCGCGGAAGCCGCACCCCAACGGCTATCATCGATCCCCATCCCCCGACGGTGCCGCGCGCACCGAATGCCGCCTGTGAGCATCCGCCAACTGCCCGACACCCTGGTCAACCAGATCGCCGCCGGCGAAGTGGTCGAACGTCCCGCCTCCGTGGTCAAGGAACTGGTCGAGAACGCCCTCGACGCCGGTGCGCGCCGGGTCGACATCGACCTGGAAGAGGGCGGCGTGCGCCTGATCCGGATTCGCGACGACGGCGCCGGCATCTCGCCGGAAGAACTGCCTTTGGCGATCTCGCGCCACGCCACCAGCAAGATCGCCTCGCTCGACGACCTGGAAGGCGTGACCACCCTGGGTTTCCGCGGCGAAGCCTTGCCCTCGATCGCTTCGGTCAGCCGTTTCGCCTTGTCCTCGCGCCGCATCGGCGAAGACCGCGGCGCCATGCTCGAAGTCGACGGCGGCCGGGTCGGCGAGATCGCGCCGAAGCCGCATCCGCAGGGCACCACGGTTGAAGTCCGCGATCTGTTCTTCAACGTGCCGGCGCGGCGCAAATTCCTCAAGGCCGAACGCACCGAGCTCGGCCATATCGAAGAGTGGCTGCGCCAACTCGCGCTGGCCCGTCCCGACGTCGAACTGCGCGTCTCGCACAACGGCAAGCCGACCCGGCGCTGGAAGGGCGAGGGCGACCTGGTCGACATGGGCCTGTCGGACACCCGCATCAGCGAGGCGCTCGGCGAAGAGTTCGCCAAGAACGCGCTGCGCGTCGAACACAGCGGCGCCGACCTGCGCCTGCACGGCTGGATCGCGCAACCGTCCTACAACCGTGCCAGCGCCGACCAGCAATACCTCTACGTCAACGGCCGCGCGGTGCGCGATCGCAGCATCGCTCACGCGGTCAAGCAGGCTTATGCCGACGTGCTGTTCCATGGCCGCCAGCCGGCCTACGTGCTGTTCCTCGAACTCGATCCGCGCCGCGTCGACGTCAACGTGCATCCGGCCAAGCACGAGGTGCGGTTCCGCGATGCGCGCCTGATCCACGATTTCGTCTATCGCACCCTCAACGATGCCCTGGCCGAGACCCGCGCCGGCATGGCCCAGCAGACGCCCGCGGGTGCGGAACCGGCCGCTGCCGGTGCCGCCGGCTCGTCGATGTATGCCTGGCGCCCGCAGGCGCCGCTCGGCCTGCAGGTGCAGGAAACCCGTGCCGGTTACGCCGCCCTGTACGGCAACGGCGGTGGCGGTTCCGCCGGCGGCTCTTCCTATGCCGGTGGCGGTTACGGCGCCGGCGCGGGCAGCGGCAGCGCCTATGCGATGCCGCCGCGCGAAACGAGCGATGGCGTGCAGTCGCCGGGCTTGCCGCACAGCGACGACCAGACCCTGCCGCCGCTCGGTTATGCGATCGCGCAGTTGCACGGCATCTACGTGCTGGCCGAAAGCGCGGAAGGACTGATCGTGGTCGACATGCACGCCGCCCACGAACGCATCGGCTACGAGAAGCTCAAGACCGCCCACGACGGCGAAGGCCTGCGCACCCAGCCCTTGCTGGTGCCGGCGAGCCTGGCGGTGTCCGAGCGCGAGGCCGAAGTCGCCGAGCGCGAGGAGGCGACGCTGGTCGCGCTCGGATTCGAAGTCACCCGCAGCGGCCCGCAGTCGCTGACCTTGCGCGCGGTGCCGGCACTGCTGGCGCACGGCGACGTCGAGGCCTTGCTGCGCGACGTCCTCGCCGACCTGCGCGAGCACGGCGAATCGCGCCGCGTCGCCGCGGCCCGCGACGAATTGCTCTCGACCATGGCCTGCCATGGTGCGGTGCGCGCGAACCGACGTCTCACTTTGCCGGAAATGAATGCGTTGTTGCGCGAGATGGAGGCTACGGAACGCTCCGGTCAATGCAATCATGGCCGCCCCACCTGGGCGCGCTTCAGCCTGCCCGAGATCGACCGCTGGTTCCTGCGAGGCCGTTGAGATGACCGCAGCACGCTCCTTTGCACGCACTTTGTCGCGCACGATGTCCGCGCCGGCACTGTCGGCCTTGCTGTTGCTCGGCCTGGTGGCCTGCGATTCGCCCGAACGACAGGCCGCGCAGAAGCGCGAGGTCGCGCGCGCCGCCGCGGTCAGCGACACCTTCGCCCGCGACCAGCAACTGTGGCGCCAGCAACGCAAGGACGAGCTGCTCAAGCCCGACGGTTGGGCCAGCCTGGTCGGCCTGTATCCGATCGACACCGGCTCGCATTATTTCGGCAGCGACCCCGACAACGGCATCCGTCTCGGCGTCGGCCCGGCCCATTTCGGCCTGCTGTCGCTCAACAAGGGGCGCCTGCGTTTCATCCCCGAACGGGGCCAGTCGCTGACCCTCAACGACCAGCCGCTCAAGGGCGCGGTCAATCTGCTCGCCGACGACTATCCGGCCGGCCCGAGCAAGATCGGTTTCGACGAGGGCAAGGGCATCCTGACCGTGATCAAGCGCGGCGACCGCTACCTGTTGCGCGCACGCCATGCGCAGGCGCCGACCCTGACCGGCTTCAAGGGCATCGACTACTGGGAGCCGCAGCAGGAGTGGAAGCTCAGCGCCAAGTTCATCGCCCATCCGGCCGGCAAGAGCATCGACATCGTCAACATCATCGGCACCATCGAGGCGACGCCGAACCCGGGCGCGATCGAGTTCGAGCGCGACGGCCAGACCTATCGCATCGAAGCGTTGGACCAGGGCGGCGACGAACTGCTGCTGGTGTTCGCCGATCGCACCAGCGGCCACCAGAGCTACAGCGCCGGGCGTTTCCTCGACGTCGCGCGGCCGAACCTGCAAGGCCTGGTGACGGTCGATTTCAACAAAGCCTACAACCCGCCGTGCGCGTTCACGCCGTTCGCGACCTGTCCGCTGCCGCCGGCGGAAAACCGTCTCGACCTGGAAGTCGCCGCCGGCGAGAAGACCTACAAACACGAGGACACCGCGCCGGCCGCGAGCGCCACCGCTCAGGCTTCGTGACCCGATTGCTTTCATCGCCAAGCGAATCACCAGCGCGCCCCTCCATCCCCCTTTACCCGAGTCCGACGCGCCCGTCGCCGACCCAAGGATCAGTTTGCCCATGCGGTTCCTGAAGCTGTTCGTCCTGCCCTTGTTCACCGCCTCGGTGCTCAGCGCCTCGTTGACCTCCGCGACCGCGATCGCCGCCGGCGACGTGCCCGCGGCGACCGCGAAGGCGCCGCCGGTGCCCTTGCTGTGGAAAGTCTCCGACCAGGACAACGCGGTCTATCTGCTGGGCTCGTTCCATCTGCTGCGCGCCGACGACTACCCGCTGTCGTCGGACATCGACCAGGCGTTCGCCGGCGCCGGCAAGCTGGTGTTCGAAGTCGCGCCGGAAGAGATGTTCGACCCGACCGTGCCGCAGCGTTTCATGGCGCGTGCGCGCTACGACGACGGCCGCACCCTGAGCAAGGTGCTGCCGGCCGACCTGCGCGAAAAGCTCAACCGCGTGCTGGCCAAGAACGGCAGTTCGCTGGCGCAGCTCGACGCGCTGGAACCGTGGTTCGTCAACTTGTCGCTGGTGCTCGGCGTTTCGCAGTCGATGGGCTTCAGCCCGCAACTGGGGCTGGACCAGTACCTGATGCGGCAGGCGGCCGAAGCCGGCAAGCCCACCTCGGGCCTGGAGACCATGGAGTTGCAATTGCAGGTCATGGATTCCGGCCCGCTGCCCGAGCAGATCACCGCGCTGCGCGAGTTCGTCGACAAGCCCGAGGACGTGCCGGGCATGCTCGACGAAATCCATTCGGCCTGGCGCAACGCCGATCTCGCCATGCTCGACGAGAAGGCGCGCGTGGAGATGGAACAGAAGACCCCGGAGACCTACCGGATGGTCAACCTCGAGCGCAACGAAGCCTGGGTGCCGCAGATCCAGAAGATGCTCGACGAGTCCAAACAAGGCGACACCCTGGTCGTGGTCGGTTCCTTGCACTTGCTCGGCAACGACGGTCTGGTCGAGCGCCTGCGCAGCAAGGGCTATACGGTCGAACGCGTGTGTTCGACCTGCGCGCCGGCCGACGGCCCGGTGCCGGTGATCGGCGCCGAGCGTGCCTTCGCCGCCAAGGAGGCCGGCAAGCCGGTCGAGCCCAAGCGCGGCAAGGACAAGCCCGCCAAGGATGCTTCCGGTAAGCAAGAAAGCGGCAAGCACGAGAGCGGCAAGCACGAAGCGGGCGAGGCCGAGGCGGCCAGGCAAGACCCCGCCAAGCACGCGCCGGCACGCGCCGAAGCCAAGCCGACCGCCCCGTCGCGCTGAGCACGAGCCGGGCGATGACCGAAGCAGCCGGCTTCGATTTTGCGGCGCTGCACGAGGACATCGTCGTCGCGGCCATGGCGGCGTTCGCGGAGATCTCCGCCTCGCAAAGCGACGACCCGGTGCGCGCGTTCGCGCTGTACTCCGATTCCGGCGCGATGACGGTGTGCCCGGCGATGGCGACCGCCGATTACCTGCGCCGCATCGACAGCGAATACCCCAGCGAGCGTCTGTACTACCGTTATTCGCCGTCGGAATGGCCGTTGGAAGGCGTCGGCGCCGACGAACAGTTCGGACGCTTGTGCGATCGGCTGCGCGAGCATGTGTTCGCTCTTGAGGCTCGCGACGGCGGCGCGGCCTTCGCCGATTTCAAGGCGCGTTTGATGGACACGCTGGTCGAGAGCGCGGAATCGTTGCGTAAGCAGTGCTTCGCCGGGCTCGGCGAGGACTTCGTGGTGTTGGCGACGATTTCCGACGACGACGAGCCGGCCGCCGAATTGAACCGGCGCGTGGCGCGCTTGAATTCGCCGGCGATCGCGGCCGAATTCGCCGCTTGGTCGAGCGGCTGGCGCGACTAAGCGCCGAGCATCGCGTCCGCGGCCGGAACCAGCACGATGCAATCCACCGGGCAGGCCGGCACGCACAGCTCGCAACCGGTGCACAGCGGTTCGATCACCGTGTGCATGTGCTTGGCCGCGCCGATGATGGCGTCGACCGGGCAGGCCTGGATGCACTTGGTGCAGCCGATGCAGTCGGCTTCGACGATCAGCGCCAGCGGCGCGGGTTTGTGCTGGCCGCGGCTGCGGTCGTAAGGCTGCGCCGGCACGCCCAGCAGGCGCGCCAGGGCGCGCGCGCCGGCGTCGCCGCCGGGCGGGCAATGGTCGATCCCGGCCTCGCCGCGCGCCATCGCTTCGGCGTAGGGCCGGCAGCCGGCGTAGCCGCATTGCCCGCACTGGGTCTGCGGCAATAGACGGTCGAGGCGCTCGGTCAGATCCATGGGGCTAGAAGTGAGGGCAGAGGAGTGAGGAGTGAGTAAAGGCGGCCGTGTGTATCGGCTTTGTTGAAGCGCCTTGTAGCCGGGACTCGCTTCTCACTCCTCCAAACTCACTGCTCGCCGGCCGTCACTTGACCGGCATGCCCGCTGCGGCGCCGCTGTCGACGTCGAGCAGATGCAGGCCGTCGCCGTCGAAACCGGCCGACAGGATCATGCCTTCGCTGATGCCGAAGCGCATCTTGCGCGGGGCCAGGTTGGCGATGAACACCACCTTGCGGCCGACCAGCTTGTCGGGCTCGGCGTACGAGCCGCGGATGCCGGAGAAAATCTGGCGCGTGCCCAGTTCGCCGGCGTCGAGTTCGAAGCGCAGCAGCTTGTCGGAGCCTTCGACGAATTCGCAGACGCGGACCGTACCGATGCGCAGGTCGAGCTTGGCGAAGTCGTCGATGCCGACCGTAGCGACGGTCGCTGCATTGGCGCCCGGGGACACGACAGCCGGCGTTGAACTCGCGACGGCGACGACAGCTGCTGGGACTTTGCCATCGGCGGTGCCGACAGCGACGGCGGCCGGGGCCGAGGCGGCGAGGGATTCTTTGCTGGCTTCAATCATGGTGTCGATCAGTTTGGTGTCGATGCGGGTGAAGAGCGGCACGTAGGCGCCGATGCGATGGTCGAGCAGCGGCTCGGCGAGGTCCTCCCACAGCGTCACCGGCGCGGCGAGGAAGGCCTCGGCCTCGCTCGAGACGCGCGGCAGCACCGGCTTGAGCGCGGCGGCGAGCACGCGGAACAGGTTCAGGCCCTGCGTGCACACGGCCTGCAGATGCGTTTCCGCGCCTTCCTGCTTGGCCAGCACCCAGGGCTTGTGCTCGTCGATGTATTTGTTGGCCTCGTCGGCCAGCGCCATGGTCAGGCGTACCGCGCTGGCGGCTTCGTTGCGCGCATAGGCTTCGGCGATCGGCGTCAGCTGGGCGACGAAGCGCTGGTACATCGCGGCATCCGGCAACACCGCCGAGAGCTGGCCGTCGAAACGCTTCTCGATGAAACCGGCGCAGCGGCTGGCCAGGTTGACGAACTTGCCGACCACGTCGGCGTTCACCCGCGCGACGAAGTCGGACAGGTTGAGGTCGATGTCCTCGACGCCGCCGCTGGTCTTGGTGGCGAAGTAATAACGCAGCGCTTCCGGGTCCAGGCCGACGTCGAGATAGGTGCGGGCCTGGATGAAGGTGCCGCGCGACTTCGACATCTTCTCGCCGTTGACCATCAGATAGCCGTTGACGTGCAGGCGGGTCGGCGCGCGGAAACCGGCGCCGTGCAGCACCGCCGGCCAGAACAGGCCGTGGAAGGTGACGATGTCCTTACCGATGAAGTGGTGCAGTTCGGCTTCGCTGTCGCGGGCGAGGTAAGACCAGAAATCCAGGCCTTCGCGTTCGCACAGGGCCTGGAAGCTGCTCAGGTAACCGATCGGGGCGTCGAGCCAGACGTACAGGTACTTGCCCGGGTGGCCGGGAATCTCGAAACCGAAGTAGGGCGCGTCGCGCGAAATATCCCAGGCGCGCAGGCCGCCGTCGACGTCGAGCCATTCGTGCAGCTTGGCCTTGATGCCGGGCGTGGCGACGTCGCCGGCCAGCCATTCGCGCAGGAAGGCCTCGAAATGGCCGACCTCGAAGAAGAAGTGTTCGGACTCGCGCAGCTCCGGCGTCGCCCCGCTGACCACCGAGCGCGGCTCCTTCAGTTCGGTCGGCGCATAAGTCGCACCGCAGTTCTCGCAGTTGTCGCCGTACTGATCGGGGGTGCCGCAGTTCGGGCAGATGCCCTTGACGTAGCGGTCGGGCAGGAACATGCCCTTGACCGGGTCGTACAACTGCGCGACCGAGCGGCGGGTGATGTGGCCGCTGTTGTCGAGGCGCGCGTAGAAGCCTTCGGTCAGGGTGCGGTTGCCGGCCGAGTGGGTCGAGTCGTAGTGATCGAACTTGACCCCGAAGTCGGCGAAGTCGCGCTCATGGCTCACCTGGACGCCGGCGATGAAGGCTTCCGGGGTCAGGCCGGCCTTCTCGGCGCCGAGCATGATCGGCGTGCCGTGGGTGTCGTCGGCGCAGATGTAGTGAACGCGGTGGCCGCTCATTCGCTGCGCGCGGCACCAGATGTCGGCCTGGCCGTAACCGACCAGATGACCGAGGTGCAGCGGCCCGTTGGCGTAGGGCAGGGCGTTGGAGACGACGATTTCGCGGGACATGAGTGCGGGTGCCGTGGGTGGTCGTGAATTATGGCATGGGCCTGCGCGCCGGCCGTGGCGGACCGCCGGGTCTGCGGCCGGCGTCGGCGCAAAAAGAAACCCGGCGCACAGGCCGGGTTTCCGTGGATCGCGGACCGGCGCCGTGTTTACTGCTGGCGCATCCAGGTCTGGGTGCGGCCGAGCAGCGAGAAGCCCATGAAGCCGCGGACTTCGAGTTTCTTGCCGCTGTCGGTCGGGGTGACCTTGACCGAATAGATCTTGCCGGTGGCCGGGTCGAGGATCTGGCCGCCGTCCCAGGTGCTGCCGTCCTTGCGGATGCCCCACAGGATCACCATGCCCTTGACCGGCTTGTTCTTGCGCTCGCCCGAGCACTTGTCGCAAGTGGGGTTCGGGCCGCGATCGGATTGCAGGACTTCGTTGACGCGGCCGGCGAGGCTGCCGTCCTTGGCTTCGTAGATCTCGACGACCGACTTGGGCTTGCCGGTCTTGTCGTCGACCGTGGTCCAGGTGCCGACCGGCGTGGCCTGGGCGAACGCCGCCATCGGCAGGGCGAGCAGCAACAGTGCAAACAGTTTGGTACGCATGGGTCCCCTCCCAGGGATTAGGCGTGATCGAACCACATTCGGACCGCGCTCGGACCGCTCGACAGGCCGGCCGCTGTTCGCGGTTGCAGCCTTTATACCGCATCCGCCGGGGTATGGAAGTCGACTCGGGCCGCCGTTCAGGCGGGCAAAAAGAAGCCCGGCCTGGGCCGGGCTTCCTGTCTATGCGGTGTCGCTTGCTGCGAGGATCAGAACTTGTAGGTGGCGCCGGCGTAGACGTAGCGGCCGATGCTGTCGTAGTTCGCGTTGTCCTCGGTCTCGCCGAAGTAGTTCAACGGCGGATCCTTGTCGAACACGTTGTCGGCGCCGATGTACAGGTCCAGCCCGGTGTTCGGGACCTTATAGCCGATCTGCAGGTTGTGATAAGTGTAGGACGGGTTGCGGATCGGCGAGACCTGGCCCGGGTTGCTGTTGTAGCTCTCCGGCACCACGCGCAGGTTGCCGTCGATGTAGCGCATGTCCCACGAACCGCGCCAGTTGCCGTGCTTGTAGCTGGCGTTGAGCGAGGCGCGCCAGCGCGGATCGCTGACGTAGGTCACGTACTCGTCGTACTCGGCCGGGAAGTCCTGGAACGGCCATTCGCGCGAGGAGATCAGGCGGGTGCCGACGAAGCGCAGCGCGGCCTGGCCGCCCAGCATTTCGAAGCGGTAGTCGGCTTCGATGTCGACGCCGGCGCGGCGGGTCTTGGCCAGGTTCTCGCTGATGGCCTTCCAGTTGTAGATCGAATTCGCCGGGAAGGTGCGGCCCTGCGAGTCGACGTAACCGGCGGCCGGCGCGCGCTGGATCAGGGCGCAGAAATCGTTGCCGATGCCGCCGGGCGAATCGACGCAACGGGTGGCGATGGTCTGCGCGGTGACGGCGCCGATGGCGTCGGTCAGGGTGACGCGCCAGTAGTCGACCGACAGGCCGAAGCCTTCGATGAATTCCGGCTGCCAGACCAGGCCGTAGGACAGCGAGCGCGCTTCTTCGACGTTCAAATCCGGGTTGCCGCCGCTGAGGCCCGGGCGGTTGCCCGAATAGGTGTCGCGGTAGTTGGCCGGCAGGCCAAGAGCGGCGCAGTTGCTCGCGCGCAGGGCCGGATCACCCGCGGTCGAGACGCCGTTGGTGACGCCGGGACGGGTGTCGCAGGGGTCGTAGATCGTGGCGAAGTTCTGGGTCTGCGGGTTGAACAGCTCGCCGATGTTCGGCGCGCGCACCGCTTGGGCGACGCTGCCGCGCAACCGCAGCGAGTCGTTGATCGCCCAGTCCAGGCCGACGTTCCAGGTCTTGGTCGAACCGACCGTGTCGTAGTCGGAGTAACGGCCGGCCAGGTCCATGCTCAGGCGCTGCACGCCGGGCAGGTCGGCCAGCAGCGGCACGGTGGCTTCGGCGAAGATTTCCTTGACGCTGTATTCGCCCTTGCGGCTCGGAATGGCGTTGAGGAAGGTCAGGCCCTGCGCCGCCAGCGGATCGGTGATTTCCTCGCTGGTTTCCTTGCGGTATTCGATACCGCCGGCGAAGCCGACGCCGCCGGCCGGCAGCTCGAACAGCGCGCTGTTGGCGACCGAGGCGCTGAACACGCTCTGGGTGATCTTGCTGCGGTTGATCGCGTCGTAGTTGAACCAGGCCGCGGCCTTCGGATCGACCGCGCCGTTGCCGAACACGCTGAAGGGCACGCAGCCGGCGCGCGAGATGTCGAGGTAGGCGCGGCCGGTGTTCGGGTTGATCGCGTTGGGATCGACCGAGACGCGGCAGGCGAGGTTGCCGTTGGCGTCGCGCACCACGTCCATGCCGGCCTGCCAGCGGTCGTTGATGCGGTTGTTGAGGTTCAGGCGGTCGATTTCGGTCTTGCCGTAAACGCCGGACACTTCATAGGTCCAGTTCTCCGACAGATAACCTTCGAGACCGGCGACGTAGCGCTGAGTCTTGCGGTCGACCTGTTCGCCGCGACGGCCGGCGTCGACGTTGAAGCGGCTGATCTGCAACTGGCTGGCCGGCGAAGCGAGACCGTTGGCGTCCATCAGCGCGCCGAGCTGCGGCGAGATCAGGGCGTTGTCGCGGCGGATGCGGATCGGCTGATCGAACGCCGGCTGGCCGAGGAAGTCCGATTCGGTCTTGGTGTACTTGCCTTCGAAGAAGAACTTGTGGTTCTCGTTGATCTCGAAGTTGAGCATGGTGTTGACGCTGTAGCGGTCGAAGCCCGGTTGCAGGTCGGCGACGCCGTTGAGGTCGGCGAAGTCGCAGTCGATGCAGGTGTTCGGTCCGTCGCGCGGGCCGTCGTAACGGTTCGGGCGGAAGCTGCCGTCGTCGTTGAACAGATAGCGCTTGCCGCCGAGGTTGAAGGTGCCGCCGTAGGACAGGCTGGAGTTGCCGCCCGGGCCCATGAATACGCGCTGCGGGTTGGTCTGGCTCGGCGGCTTGCTCGGGTCGAAGTTCGGGTTCGGCATGCTGACGTTGAACTCGCGGCCGATCTTGCGATCGCCGCGGCCGAAACGGTCCTGCTTGCTGTACTCGGCCGAGTACACGATGTTGCCGCGGCCGCCGGCGAATTCGTTGCCGCCGGTGGCGCTGATGAAGGATCGGCTGAAATCGCCTTCGCTGGCGTCGCCGGTCTGGGCGCGGATCTCATAGCCGTCGAACTTCTTCTTCATGATGAAGTTGACCACGCCGGCGACGGCGTCGGCGCCGTACACGGCCGAGGCGCCGCCGGTGATGACTTCGACACGCTCGATCAGTTCGACCGGAATCGTGTTGACGTCGACCGCGGTCGAGCCCGAGGTACCGCCGACATGGCGGCGGCCGTTGACCAGCACCAGGGTGCGCGCGCTGCCCATGCCGCGCAGGTCGAGCAGGCCGAGGCCGGCGGTGCCGATGGCGCGGGTGGAGTTGCCCAGGGTGTAGGTGGCCGACAACTGCGGCAGGGTGGTCATGAGGTCGGCGATGGTCACCGCGCCGGTCGAGCGGATTTCCTCGGCGCTGATGCCGACCACCGGCGAGGGCGTGACGAAGCCGATGCGCTTGATGCGCGAGCCGGTCACGGTGACCGCGTCGATGTCGGTCGCGGTGTCGGCCGGGGCCGCGTCCTGGGCGTAGCCGGTGCCGGCGACCGAGACCAGCATCGCGCTGACCAGCGCCGCCGTCAGCCTGCTGCGGCGCAGGCCCTGCGAGTTGCGTACTGCCATTGAGTTTTCCCCTAACTGAGAGCGTAAGTGCATGTTTCGGGTGCCTTCCTGGCGGATTAACAATCCCTTTACAAACCTGAACTTAACACGCACGTAATATTTCCCTGCTTGCCCGGGGCGGTGTTTGATTTTGCCGAGTGCCAACATTCAAGCGATTGATTGCAATGCAGTTTCGCGCTTGTTGCTGAAGGGCGACCATTGCCGAAAGGCAGGTCCCTGCACGGATGAGCGCGACCGCGATCGCCGGAATCTGTGACAGCGCGCTGGTGTGATATGCAATTTATGGTTGCTGATTGAGCGGCCATGTTGCCGGCGCCGAGCCGGTCGGGCGCCGCCGCTGCCGGCCTGTCGGAGCGGCGTCGAATGCGGCCGCGCGCGCATGCCGGGCAGGACGCTGCCAGGCGCAGGCCTTACCATGTGCGCAGGCCGCCGCGCGGCCCGCCCCCCATTCAGAGTCCCCATGCGCATCCACACACCCCGTACGGCCGGACGGCCGGTATGAGCGAGACCTTGCAGGCCGCGATCGCGGCACTTTTCATTCCCGAGACCGACGTGCGCCTGGGCGACAGCGAGGCGCGCATCCGCGCCGGCGTCGGCGAAGGCCGCGCCGCGGTTTCGATCACCGCCGGCTATCCGCTCGAGGGCCTGCGTGCCGCGCTGGAAACGGCGATCGGCGAGCTGCTGGCGGGCCAAGGCCTCAGCCTGGCGAGCCTGGAACTCAACACCCGCATCGTCTCGCACGCGGTCCAGCCGAAGTTGGCGCCGCTGCCGAGCGTGCGCAATGTGATCGCGATCGGTTCCGGCAAGGGCGGTGTCGGCAAGTCGACCACCGCGGTGAACCTGGCCCTGGCCCTGGCCGCCGACGGCGCCCGCGTCGGCGTGCTCGATGCCGACATCTACGGCCCCAGCGTGCCGATGATGCTGGGCCTCAGCGGCCGCCCCGACAGCCCGGACGGCAAGAGCATCGAACCGATGCGCGCGCACGGCCTGGAAGCGATGTCGATCGGCCCGCTGGTCGAGCAGGACACGCCGATGATCTGGCGCGGCCCGATGGCGACTTCGGCGCTGACCACCTTGCTCAACGACACCCGCTGGGGCGAGCTCGACTATCTGATCGTCGACCTGCCGCCCGGCACCGGCGATATCCAGCTGACCCTGTCGCAGAAAATCCCGGTCGCCGGCGCGGTCATCGTGACCACGCCGCAGGACGTGGCCACGCTCGATGCCAAGAAGGCGCTGCGCATGTTCGAGAAGGTCGAAGTGCCGGTGCTCGGGCTGATCGAGAACATGGCCGTGCACGTGTGCTCGAACTGCGGCCACGCCGAGCATCTGTTCGGCGAAGGCGGCGGCGCGCGCATGGCCTCGCAATACGGCGTGAGCCTGCTCGGCAGCCTGCCGTTGGAAATCGGCATCCGCGAGCAGGGCGACGCCGGCGTGCCGATCGTCGCCTCGGCACCGGATTCGACCGCCGCGCGCGCTTACCGCGCCGCCGCGCGCCGGCTCGCGGTGCAGCTCGCGCTGCGGCCGCGGGTGACGCCGTCGATCTCGGCCTCGCTGCTCGGCTGAGCGCGGCCCGCATTACCTCCCTTACCATCGGCGGCCTGGCTGCCCTTACTGGAACATCGCAATGAGCATCAAGTCCGACCGTTGGATCCGCCGCATGTCCGAGCAGCACGGCATGATCGAGCCGTTCGAGCCCGGCCAGGTCAAGCACGCCGCCGACGGCCAGCGCATCGTCAGCTACGGCACCTCCAGCTACGGCTACGACGTGCGCTGCTCGCGCGAGTTCAAGGTCTTCACCAACATCAACTCGACCATCGTCGATCCCAAGCATTTCGACCCGGGCAGCTTCGTCGACATCGAGAACGACGTCTGCATCATTCCGCCGAACTCCTTCGCCCTGGCGCGCACCGTCGAGTACTTCCGCATTCCGCGCGACGTGCTGGTGGTCTGCCTGGGCAAGAGCACCTATGCGCGCTGCGGCATCATCGTCAACGTGACCCCGCTGGAGCCGGAGTGGGAAGGCCACGTCACTCTGGAATTCAGCAACACCACGCCGCTGCCGGCGCGCATCTACGCCAACGAAGGCGTGGCGCAGATGCTGTTCTTCCAGTCCGACGAAGTCTGCGAGACCTCCTACAAGGACCGCGGCGGCAAGTACCAGGGCCAGGTCGGCGTGACCCTGCCGCGCACCTGAGCCCGGCCCGCTGCGGCGAGCGAGGCGACAGCGACGACCGACGGCCTGGCGCGGATGCGTGCCAGGCCGTTCTCGTATGCGTGCGGCCCGCCGCGCCGGTCCGCGGCCGGCGCGGACGCAAGGCGGCGAATCGGTCGAGGCGAATCGGCCGACAGGATGCGTATTGATGCCGCCGGCCTGTTATCGTTCGCCGTCACAATTCGACAGGCGTCGCGGCAGGGGGCCGTTGGCGTCATCTCAACCAAGGAGCAAAGGAATGGACCCGCAGAACCCGTATCAAAGCCCGCAATCCTCGCTGACCGCGCCCGAGCCCGACGGCGAGGAATTGGCCGATCGCGGCATCCGGCTGGTCGCCGCCATCATCGACGCCGTGATCATGCTGGTGTTGCTGATGCCGGTGATGTTCGTCGGCGGTTATTTCGAACAGGTCATGACCGCGGCCCAGGCCGGCGAACAGACCTTCGGCCTGCAGATGATGTGGGGCTTGATCGGCATCGTGGTGTTTTTCCTGGTCCAGGCCTACCCGCTGAACGCCAGCGGCCAGACCTGGGGCAAGAAGGTCATGAAGATCAAGATCGTCGACATGGACGGCCTGCAGCCGAGCCTGGCCGAGCTGCTCGGCAAGCGCTACCTGTTCTCGCAGGGCGTCGGCCTGATTCCGTGCCTGGGCGCGATCGTCCAACTGGTCGACGTGCTGATGATCTTCCGCGACGACCGCCGCTGCCTGCACGACCAGATCGCCGGCACCAAGGTCGTGGTCGCGCGCTGATCCCGGACGCGTCCTCGCCTCAAAAAAACGCGTCGATGCTTTCGCATCGGCGCGTTTTTTATGGCCTCGAGAACGCCCGGGCCCTGGGTAGGAGCGGCGTCCCACTGGGATTTCCTCCGGTCATACGCCGCGACCGCGCATCCACAAGATGTCGACGATTCCAGGGTAGGAGCGGCGCGAGCCGCGACCGCGCCGCTAAGACCACCGGCGCAGCCTTCAGAAAGCCCGCGCTCAGCGCCGCTGATAGGTAACGAAAAACCCCTGCAGATCGCCGTTCTCGATATACGGCTCGACGCTGACCACGTCGTAATCGCGGGTGGTGAAGGCCTGATGCGCGCGGCTCAGCGCGTTGGCCGCGCCCTGGTTGCGGAAACCCCAGCTCGCGTCGACCCACAGGGTCACCGCGATCAGGTTCTTGTTGACGGCCTCGGTGGCGACCTGCTCGGGGTTCTTGTCGAACAGGCCGGCGTGCGCGGGGGCGGCGATCGAGCCGGCGACGGCGGCGGTGGCGAGCAGGGCGGCGAGCAACAGGCGATGCATGGGGGATACTCCGTCGGATATTGGATGGGTAGGCGAACGCCCGGTTCAGTGTTCGGCGCCGCCGGCGATGCGTCGGTCGACCCGCGTGGTCAGCGCCGTCTCCAGCGCCACCCGCAGGCCTTGCACGACGGTATCGATCGCCAGACTCGGCGCACCGGCATGGCGCGCAGCCTGTGCCGGAGCATACGGAATGTGGATGAAGCCGCCTCGAACGCCGTCGTGGCCGCGCAGGGTATGCATCAGCCCATAGAACAGGTGATTGCAGACATAGGTGCCGGCGGTCTGGGACACCTCGGCCGGGATGCCGGCCGTGCGCAGCGCCGCGAGCACGGCCTTGATCGGCAGGTCGGTGAAGTACGCGGCCGGGCCGTCGGCGACCACCGGCTCGTCGATCGGTTGCGCGCCGCGGTTGTCGGCGATGCGCGCATCGTCGAGGTTGATCGCGATGCGCTCCAGCGACAATTGCGCGCGGCCGCCGGCCTGGCCGACGCACAACACCAGCGCCGGCCGCAGGCTGTCGATGGCTTCGTTCAATTCATCCAGGCATTGGCCGAACGCGACCGGCAGGCAACGCGCGACGATGCGATGTTCGGCGCCGTCGTTGCCTGCGATCGACGCGCCGTCGAGCCGGCGTACCGCGTCCCAGCTCGGGTTGTCGGTTTCGCCGCCGAACGGCGCGAAGCCGGTCAACAGGATCGGTGCTTGCAGAGCCGGCGCTTGCAGAGTCGGTGCCTGCACAGTCGGTGCCTGCACAGTCGGCGGGCGCGCCTTCATCGGAACGCGATCCAGTACATCAGCGCGACGTTGCAAGCCAGCAGCACCACGCCGGTCGGCCATTGCGCGCGGATCACGCCGTAGGGGTCCTTGAGTTCGAGCAAGGCCGCCGGCACCAGGTTGTAGTTCGCCGCCATCGGCGTCAGCAGGGTGCCGCAATAGCCCGAGAGCATGCCGATGGCCGCCAGCGAGGCCGGTTCGGCGCCGTGGTGATGGACCAGCAAGGGCAGGGCGATGCCGGCGGTCATGACCGGGAACGCGGCGAAGGCGTTGCCCATGATCACGGTGAACAAGGCCATGCCGAGCGCGTAGGCCGCGACCACGACGAAGGCGTTGTCGACCGGAATCACCGAGCGCACCACGCCGGCCACGGCCTGGCCGACGCCGCCGGCTTCGAACACGCTGCCGAGCGTGGCCAGCAGCAGCGGCAGCAAGGCCGCCCAACCGATCGAATCGACCAGGCGCCGCGATTGCTCGACGCCGCTCCACGGCGTCTGCCCGGTCAGCCGGCATGCGGCCGCGAGCGCGATCAGGCAGGCGATCGCGAGCGCGATCAGGGTGACGTTGGCGGTCTGCAGCAAGGGCGTGTCGCCGATGCGCACGTACTTCAGGCCGAGCGCGCCGATCAGGGTCACGCTGGGGATCAACAGCGCCGGCCAGAACAGCCGGTTGCCGAGCCGCTGCGCTTCGTCCTGTTTTTCTTCGGCGGCGGTTTCGTCGTAACCGCCCTTGCCGAGGCCGCCGAAACCGGCGAGCACCGCGAGCACGACCACGCAGGCGCCGACGACTTTGTTCGGAAGATGCTCGGCGGCGAACATCAGCAATGCGATCAGGCCCCAGAACGTGCCGTTCGCATGGCGGCGCGGATTCGAGCGATCGCGCAGGCCGCGCCAGGCGAGGACGCCGAAATAGGCGCCGAGCACCCAGTAGACGAAGGTCAGGGTGATCATGGCGCGGGCGCTTCGGTCGTCGCCGCAACGGCGCGCCGTCGCGCCAGTCCGCGTTCGAAGCGCACGATCCGCACCGAGTGGATCACGAAGGCGCAGATCGCGGTCGGAATGCCCCACAAGGCGATCTGCAGCGGATCGAGCGTGAAGCCGTGCTCGGCGAAGAAGCTCTGGATCAGCAGCACCGCGCCGAAGGCGATGAAAATGTCCTCGCCGAAGAACATGCCGACGTTGTCGGTGCCGGCGGCCAGGGCGCGGATGCGTTGGCGTTCGTCGTCGTCGAGCTCGCCATGGCGGGTCTGCGCCGCGCCCTCGGCCATCGGCGCGAGCAGCGGCCGCACCGTCTGCGGATGCCCGCCGAGGCTGGTCAGGCCGATCGCCGAAGACAGCTGGCGCATCAGCAGATAGGCGACCAACAGCCGCGCCATGGTCGCGCCGCGCAATCGCGCGACCCAGTTTTGCGCGTGTTCCTTCAGGCCGTGGCGTTCGAGCAGGCCGATCACCGGCAGGGTCAGCAGGAACAGCAACAGAAAGCGTTTCTCGGTGAACGCTTTGCCCAGCACTTCGAGGATGTCCAGCGGCGACAGCTGCGCCGCCAGGCCGGTGATGAAACCGGCGGCGACCACGACCAGGGCCGGATTGAGCCGCAGTACGAAGCCGATCACGACCGCGGCGACGCCGATCAGGGGCCAATAGTTCATGCCACGCCCTCGCTCATGGAAATTCGGTGATGCGGTTTGCCGATGGCGCCGTCTGCGATAGGGCGCGGGCGCTCATGCGACCGGCAGGATGCGGATGCCGTCGGCCACGAGCGCGTCGCGCAGCGCGCGCGCGAACGCCGGCGCGTCGCTGCGGTCGCCGTGCAGGCACAGGGTGTCGGCGCGCAGCGCGATGCGGCCGCCGTCGGCGGTGGCGACTTCGCCGCGCACGACCAGGCCATGGACCTGGGCGATCGCCGCGTCGAGCGACTCGATCACCGCGCCGGGCTGGCCGCGCGGCAACAGCCGGCCGTTGCGGGCATAACCGCGCTCGGCGAAGACCTCGTGGGCGACGCGCAGGCCGGCGGCTTCGGCCGCGTCGGTGAGCTGCGATTGCGACAGACCGTAGACGATCAGGTTCGGATCGAACGCGGCGACCGCGCCGACGATGGCTTCGGCGACGATGCGGTCGTCGGCGGCGAGGTTGTACAGCGCGCCGTGCGGTTTGACGTGGCTCAGGCGCACGCCCTCGTCGGCGGCGACCGCGGCGAGCCGGGCGAGCTGGTTGAGCATCAGCATGCCGATCTCGTCGCGGCTCAGCGGCAGGGTGCGGCGGCCGAAGTGTTCGGGATCGTCGTAACCCGGATGCGCGCCGGCGGCGACGCCGTGTTCGCGGCACAGGCGCAGGGTTTCGCGCATCGTCGCTTCGTCGCCGGCATGGCCGCCGCAGGCGATGTTGGCCGAACTGACGAAGGGCAGGATCGCGGCATCGTCGCCGCAACCCTCGCCGAGATCGCAATTGAAATCGATGCGGTCCTGCATGAGGCGAGACTCCGCGCGGCTATTTGCCGCGCTTGAACAGCAGACCCAGGCCCACGGCGATCAGGATCGCCGGCCACCAGGTCATCAGCAAGCGGGTCAGGCTGACATTGGTGAGGCCCAGATTGTTGAGCAGGAACAGGGTGCCGATGACGATCAGGATCAGGGCGCCGACGACGTTGGATTTCATTGCTGCGGTCTCGTAAGTGGTGCAGGGCGCCGGGCCCGGGGACGTAAGGAGTCTAGACGGGTTGGGGCGGGGGGACCAAGAGGCGGGCGCGACCACTGACTGGAAGCATCGCTTCGCGCGGGCGAGGGCGGCGAGGGCGGAGGTAGCCGTCGGTGCGAACGAGCTGGATAACTCGCCTCCTTTTTTAAAGGGGGCTGGCGCCTGCGTGAATAGAGGTCGGGGTAGAGCGGCTGCGCCGGGGGATTTGCTTTGCCGTTGCAGCGAAGAGCAAATCCCCCCTGGCCCCCCTTTTTCAAAGGGGGGAATGGTGCGAAAGAGGGGGAGCGGGATCGAAGCGAACTTCGAATGGGTTACGCCGCGCTGCAACCTCGCCCCCTTTGTAGAAGGGGCTGGCGCCCGCGTGAATCGAGCGAAAGAGGGTTGGAGCGGGATCGAAGCGAGCTTCGAATGGGTTACGTCGCGCTGCAACTTTGCCCCCTTTGTAGAAGGGGGCTGGCGCCCGCGTGAATCGGAGGCTGGATGGGGTGGCTGCGCCGGGGGATTTGCTCTTGCTTTTGTCGTTGCAGCAAAGCCCTGAGCAAATCCCCCCTACCCCCCTTTTTCAAAGGGGGGTACAGCAGGGCTTCAAACGGAGATTTGATGCCGCTCAAGCAAGAACGGGGCCGCGTGCGGCCCCGTTCTTGTCGTCATCGGTGTTTCGATCGGTTCAGTGCGCGGCGCCGGTCGCGGCCGGCGCCGCGGAAGACGGTGCCGTTGCGCTGGCCACCGGTGCGGCCGCAGGCTTGGGCGCCTGCCACAACTTGGTTTCCGGCTTGGTGCCCAGCATCTGCCCGCGCAGCAGCGGGATCGGCGGGCCGCCGTAGCTCAGGAACTGGTCGTGGAAGCCTTTCCACGCGTTGCGGCCGCCGCGCGTAGCGGTCCAGTCTTCGCGCAACTGCATGATCATCAGCTTGCCCAAGGTGTAGTTGAGGTAGGCCGGATCGTAGGTGCCGCGAGCGGCCTGCTGGCGGGCGTTGCCCGGGTCCTGGAAGGCCTTGTCCTTGAACATCTGTTCGGACTGGGCGACGGTCATGCCGCCGGTGTGCAGGCCGATCGCCGACAGATAACGCACGTTGCGCAGCAGCGCGTTGGTGAGTTGGCCGATGTGGATTTCCGGGGTCGCACCGTCGAGGCCGGCGTCGAACATCATTTCCTCGGTGTAGTGCGCCCAGCCTTCGGCATAGGCATAGCCGACGAACAACTGGGCGAACTTCCACTGCGAACGGTTGGCGTGCAGGAACTGCAGGAAATGGCCCGGCCACACTTCGTGCGCCGAGGTGAACAGCAGGTCGGCCTTGCCCGGCACGTAGGCGTCCTGTTCGGCCTTCGGCCAGTTCGGATCGGGCGGGGCGATGTAGTAGACCGACGGCAGATTCTTCTCGTACGGGCCGGGGATCTCGATGTAGGCGAAGTTGTTGCGGTTGAACGGCGGCGCTTCCTCGACCTTGGCCTGCTCGGTGCCCGGGATCGTCACCAGGTCCTTGTCGACCAGGAACTGGCGCAAGCCGACCAACTGCGCGCGTGCGCCTTCGACTGCGCCGCCGACCGGTTTGTCGTCGTTGACCCGGGTGATGCAGTCGTTGAGCGATTTGCCCTTGGCGTATTGGTCGCAGGCGCTCTTCAATGCGGCGAGATTGCGTTCGAGGTCGGCTTCGCCGGCGGCCTTGAGCTGGTCCAGCGGCAGGTCGACGCCTTCGGTGGCCTTGAGCATCTTCGCGAACTTGTCCGCGCCCAGGGCGAAATCCTGGGTGGCCTGGGCTTTCTGCGAGGCCATGTGTTCGGCCAGTTCGCGCATGGCGGCCGAGGCGGCGGCGTTGGATTGCTTGAAGCGCGCCTGCAGGGCGTCGTCCTTGACCTCGGCGAAGATCTTCGGCACGTCGGTGTCGAAGAACTGGGCGAGGCCGCCGAACACCGCGGTGCCGAGCTGGATATAGGTTTCGGGGAACGGGCCCTTGAGGTTGGCGCGGATCTGCGCGACCGCCTTGGGCAGGTTTTCCTGATAGGTCACGAACGCGGCCATGCGCTGCGGCAAGGGCGCATAAGGACGGGTCAGGTACATGCTCGGCGACAGGTCGCCGGCGTAGAAGGCCGGGTTCTTGGCGGAAAAACCCGACTCTTCCAGCCAGAACAACTGGCCGTCGATGACCGCGCGCACGTAATCGCGTTGATAGCGCTGAGCGGCGTCGAGGCGCTCGTCGCCGAACGCGTTGATGGCGTCGCGCTGCTGGTGCAGCCATTGGATGTTGCGTTGCAGGCCTTCGGCCGAGAAATCCGGCAGGCGACCGTCGAACTCGTGCTTGCCGGCGTTCGCGCCCCAGGTCGGGAAGTGTTCGAAGAAACCGTTGAGGAAGCCGTCGACGGCGGCGTTCCATTCGGCGCCGGCCGGCTTGGCCGCGGCGGGCGCGGCATCGGCACCGGCGGGCGGTGCGGCGGTTTCGGATTTGCAGCCGGCGGCGAGCGCGGCGACGACACAGACGGACAGCGACAACAGACGCAGGGAACGCATGCGGGATCTCCAGAAGGCGATGACGGCGAAGCGGTTCGTGTGACGGTCGAGCAGGTGCGGACCGCCTGAGCGGCGGCGTGAGTGCGCCGTCGATCGTCGCGGCAACCGGGCCGGAAGCGATAGTGCCTTTTGCCCTAGCTGGGTGCCGAATTCGGCACAGTGGCGGAGATCCGCGATGCCGCTAGCGCGTGTGCGGCAAGCGCGATGCCAGCGCAAGGCGCAGACGCGCCATGCGTTCGCGCCGATGCCGCAGCGCAGCAATCGCCGCTGGCGCATCGCAGGCCTCAAAGCGCAGCCGCGCATGCGGAGGTGCCTGCGCCAAACGCGGCAGATCGGCGGCGATCACATGCCCCAGGCGCGCATAACCGCCGACGGTCTGGGCGTCGGCGAGCAGGACGATAGGACGCCCGTCGGCCGGCAATTGGATGGTGCCGGGCGCGACCGGCTCGGACACGCCGCTGCCGCCGACGGCGGGCAAGGGCGCGCCGTCCAGGCGCAGGCCTTGGCGATTGCTGGCGGCGGCGACGCTCCAGGGCTGGCGGGCGAGCGCTGCGGCGCTGTCGGCCAACGCCGGGTTTGCGACGGGCAGGTAGCGGATCGGCAGGTGCGGGTCTTCGTCGAAGTCGGGGTCGACCCACCAGCGCGCGATCTGCGGCGAGTCGATGCGCAAGCTCGGCGCCGAACCGAGCGGCAGACGGTCGCCGGCCTGCAAGGCGCGGCCCTGGTGACCGCCGAAGCCGCCGCGCAGGTCGGTGCTGCGGCTGCCGAGCACCGGCGCCACTTCGAAACCGCCGGCGATCGCCAGCCAGGCGCGCACGCCGTTGCGCACGCCGCCGAGCTTGAGCGTGCCGGCCGGCAGATCGATCGGCCGCGCCATCGGCAACACCGTGCCCTCGAAGCGGGCATCGACCGACGCGCCGAGCAGGGCGATGCGCGAAGGCCGCGGCAGGCGCAGGCTCGGGCCGTGCAGGCTCAGTTCGAGCACGGCATCGTCGTCGCGATTGCCGACCAGATGATTGGCCAGCGCGGCCAGTTCCGGGTCGAGCGCGCCACTGCGGGCGATGCCGAGATGGCGCCAACCGTGCCGGCCCCGGTCCTGCACGCTGGTCAGCGGGCCGGGCGCGATCACTTCGATGAATTCGTTTCGTGTGTTCATGCCGGCGTCTGCGCTTGCAGGCGCGCAAGTTCGGCGAACGCGGCCGCGTCGATGGCGACGAAGCGCACGCGGTCGCCGGGTTGCAGCAGGCTCGGCTGGGCACGCGCGAGGTCGAACAAGGCCAGCGGCGTGCGACCGAGCAGGCGCCAACCGCCGGGACCGGGGCGCGGATAGATGCCGGTCTGGGCGCCGCCGATGGCGACGCTGCCGGCGGCGACTTCGGTGCGCGGCGTCGCCAGGCGCGGCAGCGCGAGCGCGGGGTCGAGCCCGGACAGATACGGAAAGCCTGGGGCGAAGCCGATCATCGCCACCGTGTATTCGCCGCCGCTGTGACGTGCGATCAACTCGTACGCGGACAGGCCGAGTTCGGCGGCGGCGCTGTCGAGATCCGGGCCGTAGTCGCCGCCGTAGGCGACCGGGATCTCGACGATGCGTTGCGGCGTGGGTAGCTCGTCATCGCTCGCGTCGATGACGGCGCATTGCGTCATCAGCCAGGCCTGCACGCTCAAGGCGTCGACCGCGGCCTCGTCGAAGAACAGCGCCAGGCTGGCGTAGGCCGGCACCAGGTCGCGCAGCCACGGCGGCGCTTGCGCGCGCAGCCGCGCGGTTAGGCGGTGCACGCGCGCGTTGACCGCGTCGTCGATGCCGTCGCCGAGCCGCAGCAGCCAGGCATCGTCGGCAAGCGCTTCGAACACGAAGGCCGATGGCGCCGACGCCGTAGCCGCGCTCACGCCGGCAACGCGTCCTGCAGGCGGCGGATGCGTTGCACCAGGATCTCGGGGGAATACGGCTGCGCGCTGGCCATGCCCCAGACCGGACGCGGCCAGGCGATGTCCTCGCGATAGCGCGCGATCACGTGCACGTGCAACTGCGGCACCAGGTTGCCCAGCGCGGCGACGTTGAGCTTGTGCGGCTTGAACGCGGCCTGCAAGGCACGGCTGGTGCGGGCGATCTCGCGGGTCAGGGCGAGCTGTTGTTGCTCGTCGAGGTCGATCAGTTCGACCGCGCCGTCGACGCGCGGCACCAGGATCAGCCAGGGATGGTTGGCGTCGTCCATCAGGCGCAGTTCGCTGAGTTCGAACTGGGCGACCGGATGGGTGTCGTCGGCGAGTTGCGGGTGCAGGTGCCAGGGGTTCATTTGAGGCTGTCCGCTAGAAAATCGAGCGTGCGAGTCCAGGCCAACGCGGCGCTGTCGGCGTCGTAGTCGGCGCGCAGGTTGCAGTTGAAGCCGTGGCCGGCTTCGTAGAGGTGGATCGGCGCGGTCGGCAGCGCCTGTCGGTGCTGTTCGATCGCTTCCGGCGGGATGCTGCCGTCGTGGCGGCCGAAGTGGAACAGGATCGGCGCGCGGACCGGCGCACGCGGCCGCTCGCTCAGGAACGGCACGGTGCGGGCGCCGTAGTAGCTCACCGCCGGCAGGTCGAGGCGGGTATTGGCGAGAAAAGCGACCGAGCCGCCCCAGCAGAAGCCGACCGCGCCGGTGCGCAGGCCTTCGCCCTGCAGCAGGTGGGCGGCCGCACCGACGATCTCGGTGGCGCGGTCGAAACCCACGGCATTGCGCAATTCGACCCCGCGCGCGGCCGCCGACTGGTCGTAGCCCAGCTCGACGCCGCGCTCGACCGGGTCGAACAGGGCCGGGGCCAGCACCGCGTAACCGGCCTGGGCGAAGCGTTCGGCGACGTCGCGGATATGCGCGTTGACCCCGAAAATCTCTTGAATCACCACCAATCCGCCGCGCGGGACCGCGCTGGGGTCGGTGCGCCAGGCGGCGACCGTGCCGGCCGGGGTGTCGAGGTCGATCCAGTGGCCCATGGCCTGCTCCCGAACGAATTCATCCAAACCACGGCCAGTTTAGCCCCGGAGGCTATAATTCGCGCCCCGGCGGTTCCCGCCCGGGCCCGGCCGCCCCCCGCGGCGTCCGGCTCTCTTGTTCAGGTCTCCTCGTTCATGTCTTCCGCCAGCGTCTCGCCAGCCAATCCCAAAGTCGGTTTCGTCAGTCTCGGTTGCCCCAAGGCGCTGGTCGATTCGGAACGCATCCTCACCCAGTTGCGGGTCGAGGGTTACGACATCGTCCAGACCTACGACGCCGCCGACGTGGTGGTGGTCAACACCTGCGGCTTCATCGACTCGGCGGTGACCGAATCGCTGGATGCGATCGGCGAGGCCATCGCCGAGAACGGCAAGGTCATCGTCACCGGCTGCCTGGGCAAGCGCTCGGAGCTGATCCGCGAAGCGCACCCCGGCGTGCTGTCGATCAGCGGACCGCAGGACTACGGCAGCGTGATGAGCGCGGTGCACGCGGCGCTGCCGCCGAAGCACGACCCGTTCATCGACCTGGTGCCGCGCCGCGACGATGGCATCGGCGTCAAGCTCACCCCCAAGCACTACGCCTATCTGAAGATTTCCGAAGGCTGCAATCACCGCTGCAGCTTCTGCATCATTCCGTCGATGCGCGGCGATCTGGTCTCGCGCCCGGTCGACGAAGTGCTGCGCGAAGCCGAAAAGCTGGCGATGGGCGGGGTCAAGGAACTGCTGGTGATCTCGCAGGACACCTCGGCCTATGGCGTCGACGTCAAATACGCCGAGCGCGAATGGCGCGGCAAGTCCTACCAGACCCGGATGAAGGCGCTGTGCGAAGGCCTTAGCGAGCTCGGCATCTGGACGCGTCTGCATTACGTTTATCCGTATCCGCACGTCGACGACATCATCCCCTTGATGGCCCAGACTCATAACGGGATGCCCAAGCTGCTGCCTTACCTCGACATTCCGTTCCAGCACGCCAGCCCGCGCGTGCTCAAGCTGATGAAGCGCCCCGGCGCGGTCGACAAGACCCTCGAGCGCATCCAGCGCTGGCGTTCGATCGCCCCGGACATCGCGATCCGCAGCACCTTCATCGTCGGTTTCCCCGGCGAGACCGAGCAGGAGTTCGAGGAACTGCTCGACTTCCTCGACGAAGCCCAGCTCGACCGCGTCGGCGCGTTCGCCTATTCGCCGGTCGACGGCGCCAAGGCCAACGATCTGCCCGACCCGGTCGACGAAGACGTCAAACAGGAGCGTCTGGCGCGTTTCATGGAGCGCCAGGCCGAGATTTCCGCGGCCAAGCTCGAAGCCAAGGTCGGCAGCATCCAGCGCTGCCTGGTCGACGCCATCGACGGCGACCTCGCCATCGCCCGTTCGATGGCCGATGCGCCGGAGATCGACGGCCTGGTGCAGATCCAGAACGGCCTCGAAGCGCAGCTGCGCGTCGGCCAATTCGTCGACGTCGAGATCATGGGCAGCGACGAACACGACCTGTTCGGCGAAGCCGTCGAACAGGATTGAGGCGGGCGCCGAGCGGCGGCGTCATCCCGAGGTCCCGGGGTAGGAGCGACGTCCCACAGGGATTTCCTGCGGTCACAAGTCGCGACCGCGCCAATCGGATTACGCCGTAACCGTGGTTTCGCGGTCGCGGCTCACGCCGCTCCTTCATCCGCGACGCCGCCATCTCCTGTAGGAGCGACGTAAGTCGCGACCCAACCAACAGACTTGCGACGCCGTTACGGATACGGGTCGCGGCTCACGCCGCTCCTACATCCGCGACGCCGCCATCCCCTGTAGGAGCGACGTAAGTCGCGACCGCGCCAACAGGCCCACGACGCAACCACAGTCAGACCGCCTGGCCCGCCGCATGCCCCGATGCCCAGGCCCACTGGAAGTTGTAGCCGCCGAGCCAGCCGGTGACGTCGATCGCCTCGCCGATGAAATACAGGCCCGGCACGCGCTTGGACTGCATCGTGCTCGACGACAGCTCGTCGGTGTCGACACCGCCCAAGGTCACCTCGGCGGTGCGATAACCCTCGGTGCCGCTGGCCACCAGCGGCCATTCGCTCAAGGTCGCGGCGAGCTGCTTCAGCTCCGGCAGGTTGTATTGCTTCATCGGCTTGTTGCCCAGCCAGACCTCGCACAAGCGCTGGGCGAAACGCCGCGGCACCACCTCGCCGAGCACGGTCTTCAACTCCGCGGCGGAACGCTCGCGTTGCTGCGTCTGCAGCCAATCGAGCGCATCGTGCCCCGGCAGCAGATCCAGGCGTAGATCGTCGCCCGGCTGCCAGTACGACGAGATCTGCAGGATCGACGGGCCGCTGATGCCGCGATGGGTGATCAGCATCTGATTACTGAAACTCTGGCCGTTGCAGCTCGCGGTGACCGGCAGGGCGACGCCGCTGAGGTCCTGCAGGCGTTCCTGGTGTTTACCGCTGAGGGTCAGCGGCACCAAGCCGGCACGGGTCGGCAACACGTTGTGGCCATAGCGCTTCGCCAACTCGTAAGCGAAGCCGGTCGCGCCCATGCTCGGAATCGACAGGCCGCCGCTGGCGACCACCAACGACCGCGCCACGAAGCCGCCGCGCGCGGTGTGCACGCGGAAACCGCTGTCGCCCTCGTTGTGGACGATGCGTTCGACCGCGCAGCCGATCTCGATGCGCACCCCGGCCGCCAGGCACTCGTCGACCAGCATCTGCACGATCAGCTTCGACGACACGTCGCAGAACAGCTGACCGAGTTCTTTCTCGTGATAGGCGATGCGATGGCGCTCGACCATCGCGATGAAATCCCACGGCGTGTAACGCGCCAGCGCGGACTTGCAGAAGTGCGGATTGGCCGAGAGGTAATTGGCCGGGGTGGTGCCGGTGTTGGTGAAATTGCAGCGCCCGCCGCCCGACATCAGGATCTTCTTGCCGACCTTGTTGGCGTGCTCGATCACCACTGCACGCAGGCCGCGGCGGCCTGCGGTGAGGGCGCACATCAAGCCGGCGGCACCGCCGCCGACGATCACCACATCGACCGCTTCCGTCATGCTCAGGCGGCTCGCGCGTCCGCGCTCTGGCGCACGCCCGGGGTCAGCACCAGCGCGCCCTTGTCGGTGCTCAGCGACACTTCGCCGTCCTGGATCTGGCAATCGAGACGGAAGCTGCGTTCGACCAGGCCGGCCATCGCTTCCACCGCAGCCGGGTCGAGGTCGAGCACGGTCAGGTTCTTGAGCCGGCGCAGGATGGCGACATTCTTGTCCCACCAGATGTCGGCGGCGCGGCCGCCGTAGTTCACCACCACCACCTGGCGCGCGCGGCCGCAGGCCTTGCGGATGCGCGACTCGTCGGGCTGGCCCACGTCGATCCACAAATCGATGTCGCCGGTGTAGTCGCGCAGGACCACGTCGGGCTCGTCCTCGCTGCTCAGGCCCGGGCCGAATTCCAGCCGCTCCTGCGCGTTCAGCGCGAACGCCAGCATCCGCACCATCAGCCGTTGCTGGGTTTCGGAAGGGTGTTGCGCCAGGGTCAGGGCGTGGGCGGCGTAGTAGTGCCGGTCCATGTCGCTGATTTGCAACTCGATCTTGACGATGGTGGCATTGGGCGCCATGGGCTGAGCTCGCAGGAAAACAGCGCGCATTCTAGGCGCTGGCGGCTTCCGCGTCCGGTCCGGGGTGCCCGGGCTGGTTCAGGCTGGTCGGGCCGCCGTCCGGCTGCCTGCATCTTGGCTGGGTCTTGTTGGATCAGGGCTGGACCTTGTCTGGGTGGGGCGCCGGGCCGCCGTTCTGCGGCGTGGGCGAGGGCGGCGAAGTCGGCGATGATGCCGGCATGTCGCCGAACGAATCGAATCTGCCCCTCGACGGCATCGCCCCGAGCCGCTTGCAACTGCCGCCCGGCCCGTGGACGAACTTGCTCGATGGCCTGTGCGCGCGTTTTCCGGCGATCGCACGCGAGCGTTGGCTCGACCGCTTCGCGCGCGGCCGCGTGCTCGATGCGCAACGCCAGCCGCTGAGGGCCGACGCCGTCTATCGGATCGGCATGGAGATCCTGTATTTCCGCGAAGTCGCCGAGGAACCGCGAATTCCGTTCGAGGAGCGCGTGCTGCATCGCGACGCGCACCTGGTGGTGGTCGACAAACCGCATTTCCTGCCGGTGACCCCGTCCGGCGGCTTCGTCGCCGAGACCTTGCTGACGAGACTGATCCGGCGCTACGACGAACCCGATCTGGTGCCCTTGCATCGGCTCGACCGCGGCACCGCCGGGGTGATGCTGTTCTCGCGCGACCCAACCTCGCGAGCGGCCTATCAGGCCCTGTTTCGCGAACGCCGCATCCACAAGCGCTACGAAGCCTTGGCACCGGCTCTGCCGGCCCTCGAATTCCCGTTGGTGCGGCGTTCGCGCCTGGTCGCAGGCGAGCCGTTCTTCCGCATGTGCGAGGCCGAAGGCGAACCCAATAGCGAGACCCGCATCGACGTCATCGACCGCGACGGCCCGGTCTGGCGCTACGCCCTGGAACCGGTGACCGGCCGCAAACACCAACTGCGCGTGCACCTGGCCGCCCTCGGCGCGCCGATCCTCAACGACCCGTTCTACCCCTTGTCGCCGCAGGCGCTGGCCGACGACTACACGCGGCCGCTGAAACTGCTGGCGCGCTCGCTGCGGTTTGTCGATCCGCTGGAGGGGAGCGAGCGGTGGTTTGAGAGTGGGTTGGGGCTTTAGAGCCCCGATTAACAGCCTACGAGCTCACCAGCTCTAAGTGCCTAATATATAAGGCATACGGTTAGGCCCGTCTCCCAAAACTCCTCTGCGGGTGGTCTAGGTTCCTGCATTTTCAAGCATTTGAGATCGGATTAGGGCGGCAGATCTTTCACTCAAGCCGCGCGGCCAGTTTCATTCAATGAGGCCGTCGGGTGCAGTTGGACCAAGACTTTGGACCGCGCTCTGGGCTGTGTCTTCGGCTGGGTTCGCAAGTACGAACCAGAAATTAACGAGGAGTCGCCGCGCGCAATCGCGAGCGGCTGACCAACAGCCATATCGAACCTGCTGAAGCAGCACTCGGACGACGCAAGCCCACCGCTCATCGGATAGCATCAGCAATCGCCATTCGCAAGGACTGACAAATGTCGAGGCTGCACGTAACTCAGATAGCCGGGCGATTTAGAGAGGCCATTCGCCCTGACTTAGAACTCCTCGGAGAGATCGATGGGTTAGCTGATGAAGCGGTATGGTCGCGCTGCCTAGCAGCTCACGCAATTTATATGGCCACTGGATGCAGTCCGGTAGAAGCTGCTATCGCTGTATGGGATGGTACCGGCGATAACGGCATTGATGCTGCTTACTACGACCCCAACAAGAAACGGGTTGTGCTAGTGCAATCAAAGTGGATCATCTCTGGATCCGGCGAACCAGCGGCGCGTGACGTTGCATCCTTTGTTAAAGGAGCATACGACCTTATCGAGGCGTCTCAGGCCAATTTCGACGCTCGCCTCACCGGGAGAGTGAGCGACATAATTAATCGACTTCAAGAGCCAGGCACTGAAATATATCTATATGTAGTGTCGACCGGGGCGTCCACGCTCTCGCAGCCCGCCAAGCAGCATCTTGATGACTTTGTTCGAGACGTGAATGACGGAATGCTGGAACCGCTCGCAGGCATGGCGGTATTCGGTCTCAGGGAAGTCTACGCGTCGATTGCATCACCAGCCAATGAAGGCGACGTCGAGCTGCAATGCCAGCTTTTCCACTACCACTTCGTCCGGACTCCCTACCCTGCTTACTTTGGCATGGTGGACGGACTCACAATTCGATCATGGTGGCAGAATAACGGTGGCAGACTACTGGCAACTAACATTCGCCACTCTCTGGGTTCGACCGATGTCAACACCGAGATTCGTCAGACAGCAACTGATGAGCCCGAGAAGTTTTGGTACTACAACAACGGCATCACAATAATTGCAACTGACACCCTGCAGGCTCCAGCCGCAGGCGCGACTCGTGAAGCAGGGATATTCCGTCTTCGTGGCGCATCGATCGTAAACGGTGCGCAGACCGTCAGTACCCTTGGTGCGATTGAAGATGAAACTGCGTTAGGAAGAACATGGGTATCGGTACGAGTGATTCTTCTCAATCAAGCACCGCCAGACTTCGCTGCCGCGGTCACTCGCACCAACAACCTGCAGAACCGGATAGAAGCACGCGACTTCGTCGCGCAAGATCAGCAACAGCATAGGCTGCGCCAGGAATTGGCGATGGAGGATATTGAGTACCAGTACGTCCGAAGTGGCGACTTCGTCAGCTCTCCGAATTCGTGCGATCTCATCGAAGTAACTACTGCGCTAGCGTGTGCGACAGGCGCCCCAAATATGGCGGTACAGGTCAAGACCGGGTTAGGTCGCTTTTTTAACGATCTTAGTCGCCCCCCGTACCTTGCCATCTTCAATCCCGCGACAACTGGATCGCGAGCATTTAATGCAACACTGGCCCTTCGTGCGATTGAGCTATGGATCGAAACAAAAAAGGCCACGTACGTACGCAAGGCTGGACAGAGCTGGGGAGCGCTAGTCCACGGAAACCGACTGATGGCTTCTTTGGCGTTTGCAGCTCGGCTAGGAACACTGATTGATGTGCCGGTTCGAGACTTCCTTTTGCAGACTCCGCACGAAGGCGAGGCTTTTGAGGAGCTAATGGAAGAAACGCATTCCTCTGTTGTTAATGAGCTAATGCGCAACTACGAGAACCGGCACTTGGCCATACTGTTCAAAAACCCTTCCCAGACGGCCGCGGTTCACGCCGTCGCCTTGGATGATCTCAAGGGCAAGCAGTTCCTGTTCTACCCCTGATCGCCAGCGTGCACAGAGCTCCCTCTGCCGTCAAAAAAACCGCTCGAAGGCGGGTCTTTTCAATCCACCACTGCTAGCCCTTCGAGACCCATCAACGCGGGATATGGCTTTCCCGACCCAACGTGTATTTCATATGGGCAATTTGGGCACGCCCCTTAGCGGACGATATTGACGGCGCGACCGGAACCGGCGCGGTCGCGGCTTGCGCCGCTCCTACCCCTCAGAGCGGATCTGCGCCTTCTGGAAAGTGGGCGGGCTCAGACCCACTCGCGCGAGGGCAGGGTGTAGCGCCGTTGCGGTTGGCCGATGAGGTCGAGGAAGTTGTTGAACACCGCGTCGGCGCGGGTCTGCATGGCGTGGATGTGTTCGAGCGTGTGCGCGCGGATCGCCGCTTCGCTGGTGTCGTGGCCGAGTTCGGCCAGTTCTTCGCGGTAGACCGGGTTGGTCAGCCAGCGTTCGATCAGCGGCACGTCCATTTCCAGATGGAACTGGAAGCCGTAGGCGTTGTCGCCCCAGCGGAAGGCCTGTTGCTCGCAGGTGTCGGTGCGGGCGAGGTGGTGCGCACCCTGCGGGACTTCGAAGCTGTAGCGGTGCCACTGGAACACCGGTGCGGTGCCGGCCAGCGGTGCGAGTACGGGGTCGCCGTGGCCGGCCTCGGTGGTCTGCAGGGGATACCAGCCGATTTCGGGGCGGTGGTGTTTACGCACCGGCGCGCCGAGGACGTGGGCGAGCAGTTGCGCGCCCAGGCAGATACCGAGCACCGGCTTGCCCTGTTCGAGCATGCGTTCGATCGCGAGCAGTTCGGTGCGCAGATGCGGGCGCTGCGCCTGGTCTTCGACGTTCATCGGTCCGCCGAGCACGATCAGGCCGCGGTAGCGGTCGACGTTCGGTTGCGCCTGCGGGTCGCGGTCGAAGTTGGTGAAACGGATGCGATGGCCGCGACGCCGGATCAGGGGATCGAGCGTGCCCAGCGGTTCGGCGGCGACGTGTTGGAATACCAGGATGCGGGGCATGTGCGGCGGCGTAGCGACTACGCTGCGACTATGCCAAAGATCGGCGCCGATACGCGATGGTTGGCTTATGAGTTTTGGTGCGGATGCGGTGGCTGGCTGCCGTTGCCGCGAATGGCTCCCTCTCCCGCTGGCGGGGTGAGCGAACGCCGCTTGCGAGCCATTGGCTCGCGCGTTTGCGAACGCCCGAACGCCAGGCGTTCGGGCGGGGGTGCGGGTTAGAGGGGCAGCTTGCGCGCCCTCATCCGGCCCCCGCCTTCGCGGGGCAGGCTCTTCCGCCCCCTTCTCCCGAACGCGAGAGAAGGGGGGGCATCACCCCTCAGCTCGACTCAGCGCGGCGGGCGCGGCTTGAACGGCTTGCGCGGGCCGCCGTGCGACTTCGGGCCGCCGGGGCCGCCCGGACCGCGCGGGCCACCGGGGCCGCCGGGACCACGCGGGCCGCCCGGGCCCGGACGACGGCTGCGGCCGCCTTCGGTGTCGCCGGGGCTGGCGTGCTGGATGCGCAGCGGGTGACCGGCCACGCGCACCTTCTTCAGGTGCTCCATCAGTTCGCGCGGCATGCCTTCGGGCAGGTCGATCAGGGTGTAGTCGTCGCGGATGTCGATGCGGCCGATGTAGCGGCTTTCCAGATCGGCTTCGTTGGCGATCGCGCCGACGATGTTGCCGGGCTGGACGCCATGGGCATGGCCGACTTCGATACGGAAGGTTTCCATGCCGACTTCGGGCGCGCCGCGCGGCGCGCGTTCGGCGCGCGGTGCCGGCGACTCGTCGTCGAACAGCGACTCGGCCTTGTTGGACGGACGCGCCGACGGCGGGGTGTACTGGCGGTCTTCGCGACGCGGCGCCGGGGCGCGCTCGCCTTCGCGCGGCGCACGCGCGTCGGTCTGGCGGTATTCCTTGCGGTGCGCGCCGGAATTCGAGGCGTTGTCGCGCTCGACGAACTTGCGCGTCGCCGCGCCGCGGTGTTCGCGCGGGCCGTCGCGTTCTTCGCGCTCGTAACGCGCCGCCGGAGGCGGGGTCAGCAGCAGCGGGCTGTCGCCCTGGACCACCTTGGCCAGCGCCGCGGCGATCTCGACCGCCGGCACGTTCTTCTCGCGTTCGTAGCGTTCGACCATTTCGCGGAACAGGCCGAGGTCGGCGCTTTCCAGGGCTTCGGTGATGCGGCCGAGGAAGCGCGCGACGCGCTGTTCGTTGACGGTCTCGACGCTCGGCAGTTCCATCGGCTCGATCGGCTGGCGCGTGGCGCGTTCGATCGCGCGCAGCATGCCGCGCTCGCGCGGGGTCACGAATAGGATCGCCTCGCCCTTGCGTCCGGCGCGGCCGGTGCGGCCGATGCGGTGGACGTAGCTTTCGGTGTCGTAGGGGATGTCGTAATTCAGCACGTGGCTGATGCGGTCCACGTCGAGGCCGCGCGCGGCGACGTCGGTGGCCACCAGCACGTCGATCTTGCCGTCCTTGAGGTTCTGGATGGTCTTCTCGCGCTGCGCCTGCTGCACGTCGCCGTTGATCGCCGCCGCCGACAGGCCGCGCGCGCACAACTTCTCGGCCAGCTCTTCGGTGCCGAGCTTGGTGCGCGAGAACACGATCATCGCGTCGTAGGGTTCGGCCTCGAGGATGCGGGTCAGCGCGTCGAGCTTGTGCACGCCGCTGACCGACCAATAGCGCTGGCGGATGTTGGCGGCGGTGGTCGTGGTCGACTTGATCGCGATCTCGACCGGCTCTTTCAGATAGGTCTGGGCGATGCGCTTGATCTGGCTCGGCATGGTCGCCGAGAACAGTGCGACCTGGCGCGATTCCGGGGTCTTCTTGAGGACGTTCTCGACGTCGTCGATGAAGCCCATGCGCAGCATTTCGTCGGCTTCGTCGAGCACCAGGCAACGCAGCTCGGACAGGTCCAGGGTGCCGCGGTCGAGGTGGTCGATGACGCGGCCGGGCGTACCGACCACGACGTGCACACCGCGCTTGAGTGCCTGCAACTGCGGGTAATAGCTCTGGCCGCCGTAGATCGGCAGCACGTGGAAGCCGGGCAGGTGCACGGCGTACTTCTGGAAGGCCTCGGCGACCTGGATCGCCAGCTCGCGGGTCGGCGCCAGCACCAGGGCCTGCGGTTTGAACTGCTTGGGATCGATCTGGGCCAGGATCGGCAGCGCAAACGCCGCGGTCTTGCCGGTGCCGGTCTGGGCCTGGCCGAGCAGGTCGCGGCCTTCGAGCAGCGGCGGGATGGTGGCGGCCTGGATCGGCGAGGGCGACTCGTAGCCGACGTCCTTGAGCGCGCGCAGCAGCGGCTCGGACAGGGCGAGGTCGGTGAATTTCGGGGTATCGGGGGAGGTATTGGTCAGGTCGGCGCTCATAACGAGGCTCAGCAGCGCCGGCGATGCCGGTCGGAAGACCCACCAGTTTACTCCTATGAGTGTGGAGCTACGGCTCGGTCGCAGGATCGGCGGGCATCCTGGGTACAGGTGCGGGGCGGACGGCGAGGGCGATCGGGTGGGGTTTCGACGATCTTCCGGCTCGCCCCGACGTCGTCTGTGCCGGATCGGTCCTTTGCGGGCGACCCGTCGGCTGCAACTTGCTTCGTTTGCACGTTTGTGCACAATTTATCTCAATCATTAACGATTGGGCCGATATGTCCGCCGAGGAATTGCTGCCGCAACAGCGTCATCGCCTGATCCTGGAGCGCTTGCTGGCCGAGGGCCGGGTGATCGCGGTCGACCTGGCCCGCGAACTCGAGGTCTCCCACGACACCATCCGCCGCGACCTGCGCGAGATGGCCGCGGCCGGGCAATGCCGGCGGGTCTATGGCGGGGCCTTGCCGATGGCGCCCGATCACGGTTCGCTGGCGCAGCGCCGGACCCAGGCGCCGACGCGCAAGGCGGCGCTGGCGCGCGCCGCGTTGGCCTTGGTCGAACGCGGGCAGTTGCTGTTCCTCGATGCCGGCTCGACCAACATCGCCATCGCCGAGGTCTTGCCGCGCGATTTCGACCTGACCGTGGCGACCAATGCGCCGGCGATCGCGGCCTTGCTCGCGCAACGCGACGACATCGAGCTGATCGTGATCGGCGGCCGCGTCGATCCGCACGTCGGCGCCAGTCTCGGTAGCGGCGCGATCCGCGACGCCGCGGCGATCGTCAGCGATCTGTATTTCGTCGGCGTCTGCGGCGCCGATGCACAGGCCGGCATCAGCGCGATCGACTACGAGGATGCGCAGTTCAAGCGCGCAGTCGCCGCCGCCAGCCGCGCGGTGGTGGCGGTGGCCACCGACGACAAGCTCGGTACCGCCGCGCCGTTTTCGGTATGGCCGGTCGAAGGCGTGCAGGCCCTGGTGATCGAGCACGGCGGCGACGCCGCCGAGGCCGAAGCTTTCGCTCGACTCGGCGCGCGCGTGCTGCGCGCCGAACCACCGACTGATGCCGCGCGCGTGCTGCGCGCCGACCCACCGACTGATGCCGCGCGCGTGCTGCGCGCCGAACCTGCCGATTAGAGCGGCGCATGACCAGCAGCCTGGGCGCCGATGCCTTCCGCATCGTCCTGTCGCGGCGACACGCCGCCATCGAACCGAGAACGATCATGACCGAATTCGATCCCGCCGCCGTTGCGGCAGACAACGAGGCAAGCGCCGCGGGCGAGCGCGAAAACGCCGGCGCCACTGCAGCGACGGATGCCACGCGGGCCGACGCAGCTATCGGCGCGAGCGAGCGCCTGTCGACCCGCATCGCCTTCTTCATCGCCGGCCTGGCGATGGCGGCTTGGGCGCCGCTGGTGCCGTACGCGAAGGCGCGCACCGGCATCGACGAGGGCATGCTCGGGCTGCTGTTGCTCGCGCTTGGCGCCGGTTCGCTGGTGACCATGCCGTTGACCGGCGCCATCGCCGCGCGTTACGGCTGCCGCCGGGTGATCCTGCTCGCCAGCGCCGTGGTCTGCGCGGCCTTGCCCTTGCTCACGCATTTCTCCGGCGTGCCGGCGATGGCCTTGACCCTGTTCGTGTTCGGCGCCGCCATCGGCACCATCGACGTCGCCATCAACATCCAGGCGGTGATCGTCGAGAAGGCCAGCGGGCGTGCGCTGATGTCGGGTTTCCACGGCTTTTTCAGCGTCGGCGGCATCGCCGGCGCGGGTCTGGTCAGCGTGCTGCTGTGGCTGCAGGCGGCCCCTGCGATCGCGGCGATGAGCGTCGCGGTGGTCTTGGCCCTGTTGATGTTGGCCGGCAGTCGCGGCCTGTTGCGCTATGGCGACGACAGCCACGGCGGCGGCTCGATGTTTGCGTTGCCGCACGGCGTGGTGATCCTGATCGGCGCCTTGTGTTTCATCGTGTTCCTGGCCGAGGGCGCGATGCTCGACTGGAGCGCCTTGCTGCTGGTGTCGCAGCGCGGCGTCGCGGCCAGCGTGGCCGGCATCGGCTACGCCGTGTTCGCGCTGGCGATGACCATCGGGCGTTTCAGCGGCGACCGCATCGTCCACCGTTTCGGCCCGCGTCCGGTGTTGGCGGCCGGCGGTGCCTGCGCCGCTGCGGGTTTCGCCTTGGCGGCGCTCGCGCCGAGCGCCTTGCCGACCTTGCTGGGTTTCGCCCTGGTCGGTTTCGGCGCCTCCAACATCGTGCCGATCCTGTTCAGCGCCGCAGGCCGGCAGACGGCGATGCCGGCCGGTCCGGCGATCTCCGCGGTCAGTACGCTGGGTTATGCCGGCATCCTGGTGGGGCCGGCCGCGATCGGCTGGATCGCCAAGCTCAGCAGCTTGCCGGTGGCGTTCGTGCTGCTGGGTGCGGCGTTAGTCGCTGTGGCCGCGAGCGCACGCATCGCTGCGGCGCGCGATTGAATCGAAGGTTCAGCGCGGCCGTTGCGCCAGCCAGCGGTCCAGTTGCGCGGCGAAAGCCTGGCGGTCGCGCGCATGAAACACCGGCGGGCCGCCGGTCTGCACGCCGGCGCCGCGCAACTCGTCCATGAAATTGCGCATCGACAGGCGTTCGGCGATGTTGTCCGCGGTGTACAGCTCGCCGCGCGGATTCAGCGCGACCGCATGCTTTTCCAGGGCCAGCGCCGCCAGCGGGATGTCCTGGGTGACCACCAGGTCGCCGGCGACCACGCGCTCGACGATTTGCGCATCGGCGACGTCGAAGCCGCCGGGCACCTGGATCGCGCGGATATAAGGCGACGGCGGCGTGCGCAGCCACTGATTGGCGACCAGGGTCACCTGCACCCGGGCGCGGTCGGCGGCGCGGAACAGGATCTCCTTGATCACGCCGGGGCAGGCATCGGCATCGACCCAGATCTGCGGTGCGGGGGTGTCGGTCATGAGGCGGGCGAGATCGGCTTCGGCAACGATCCGGCATTGTCGCGCCAAGTCGTGCGCCGCGTCGCCTGTCGCCGCCCGCGGCCCGCTACCATGTTCGTCTCCGCCGCGGTCCTGGCGGCCATCTCAGTGGGGCGCCGCGCATGATCAAGGTCCATCACCTCAATAACTCGCGTTCGCAGCGCGTGCTGTGGCTGCTCGAAGAGCTGGAACTGCCGTACCAGATCGTGCATTACCAGCGCGACGCCAAGACCATGCTGGCGCCGCCGGAACTGCGCGCGATCCATCCGCTCGGCAAGTCGCCGGTGGTCGAGCTCGACGGCCAGGTGCTGGCCGAATCGGCCGCGATCATCGAGACCCTGAGCGAGCGCTTCGACAGCAGCCATCGCCTGTCGCCGCCGCTGCAGCCGCTGGACGGCGAGGAACGCCTGCGTTATCGCTACTGGCTGCATTACGCCGAAGGTTCGGCGATGCCGCCCTTGCTGTTGAACCTGGTGTTCTCCAAATTGCGCCGCGCGCCGATGCCGTTCTTCGCCAAGCCCATCGCCCGCGGCATCGCCGACAAGGCGGTGTCGGCCTTCGTCGGTCCGCAACTGGCCCTGCATCTGGACTACATCGAAAGCGAATTGGGCAAGCACGAGTGGTTCGCGGGCGATCGCTTCACCGCCGCCGACATCCAGATGAGTTTCCCGGTCGAAGCGGCGGTCGCCCGGGCCAAGGATCGCGAACGGCCGCGCATGCAGGCTTTCGTCGAACGCATCCAGGCGCGGCCGGCCTACCAGCGCGCCCTGGAGCAGGGCGGGCCGTACTCGCTGCTGAGCTGACTGCCGAGCCGAACCCGCGCCGGCTTGGTTTCGGCCCGGTCCGGGCCCACTGATGGGGAACGCGCCGCGACGCCGGCGCTGCCTTTCTTCCGAGCATCGTCCTTTCGAACACCGTCCTTTCGAGCCTCATAGCCCCGCATGCATTCGCCGCACTTCGACAACGCCTTCGTCCGCGAACTTCCCGGCGACCCCGACACCTCGCCGGGCATACGCCAGGTGCATGGCGCGCTGTATTCGCGGGTCGACCCGACCCCGGTGGCGGCGCCGCGGCTGTTGGCCTGGTCGGCCGAGATGGCCGAACGCCTGGGTTTCAGCGAGGACGAGGTCGTCAGCCAGGCCTTCGCCGAGGTATTCGGCGGCAATGCCTTGCTCGACGGCATGCAGCCGTATGCGGCCAATTACGGCGGCCATCAGTTCGGCCATTGGGCCGGGCAGCTCGGCGACGGCCGCGCGATTTCGCTCGGCGAAGTCGTCAACGCCGCCGGCGAGCGTTGGGAACTGCAGCTCAAGGGCGCCGGCCCGACGCCGTACTCGCGTACCGCCGATGGCCGCGCGGTGCTGCGTTCGTCGGTGCGCGAATTCCTGTGCAGCGAGGCCATGCACCACCTCGGCGTGCCGACCACGCGCGCGCTGAGCCTGGTCGGCACCGGCGAGGACGTGGTGCGCGATATGTTCTACGACGGCCATCCGCAGGCCGAGCCCGGCGCGGTCGTGTGCCGGGTCGCGCCGTCGTTCATTCGCTTCGGCAATTTCGAGCTGCCGGCCTCGCGCGGCGAGACCGAACTGCTGCGGCAACTGGTCGACTTCTGCATCGCCCGCGATTTCCCGCACCTGGGCGGCGAGGGCGAGGCCCGCTACGGCGCCTGGTTCGGCGAAGTCTGCGAACGTACCGCGGTGACGATGGCGCACTGGATGCGGGTCGGCTTCGTCCATGGCGTGATGAATACCGACAATCTTTCGATTCTCGGCCTGACCATCGACTACGGCCCCTACGGCTGGATCGACGACTACGACCCGGACTGGACGCCGAACACCACCGACGCCGGCCAGCGCCGCTACCGTTACGGCCAGCAGCCGCAGGTGGCGTACTGGAACCTAAGCCGGTTGGCCGGGGCGCTGTCGCTGTTGCTGCCGGTCGAGGCCTTGCAGGACGGCCTGCGCCGTTATGTCGACGCCTACAACCTCGCCGAGCGCGACAGCATCGCGCGCAAGCTCGGCCTGCGCGAATGCGGCGACGGCGATGTCGAGCTGATGCAGCAACTGCGCGAGTGGCTGCACCGCCATCAGGTCGACATGACGATCTTCTTCCGCGCCCTGGCTTCGGTCGATATCGCGCAGACGCAGCCGGAATCGCAGGCTTTCGCCGAGGCCTATTACGACGCCGAACTGGGCGCGACAGGCGAGGCGGCCTTGCGTGCCTGGCTGGCGGCTTACGCCGAACGCGCGCGCGCCGACGCCTGGCCCGCGGACCAGCGCATCGCCGTCATGAACGCCGCCAACCCGCGTTACGTGCTGCGCAATTATCTGGCCCAGCAGGCCATCGACCGCGCCGGGCAGGGCGACCTGCAAGGCATCGCCGAACTGCTGGAGGTGCTGCGCCGGCCGTACGAGGACCAGCCGGGCCGCGACGTCTATGCCGCGCGCCGCCCGGAATGGGCCCGCGACCGCGCCGGTTGCTCGATGCTGTCGTGCAGCTCATGAGTGCGTAGTTCCTGAGCGGGCATCGCGAACCCATGGGGTTTGCCGCAGAATCCGCTGCCATGAACCCGCTTCTCGAACTCCGTGTCGTCGACCGCGACGATGCCGCATGGCATGGCGCGTATTGCGATTACGTCTCGCAGGTTTTCCGCCAGGCCGATTTCCGCCGTTGGTGCGAATGGCGGCAGTGGGGCGAGGACTACCGCGCGTTCTGCATCGTCGGCGACGACGGCCGCGTGCTCGCCAACGCCTCGGTGTCGCGCATGCGCTTGCTGGTCGAGGGGCGCGAGCTTGTGGGTTATCAGCTCGGCGCCGTCGGCTGCCTGCCGCAGGCGCGCGGGCAGGGGCTGGCGCGCAGGGCGATGCAGGCCGCGCTGGCGTATTGCGGGCAAGCGCCGGTGTTCTTGTTCGCCAACGACAGCGTGCTCGACTTCTACCCGCGCTTCGGCTTCGCGCCGGCGCCGCAAACACTGTTCGAAGCCGAGCTGCAAGCCGAGCCGGCGGGCGAGGGCCGCATCGTTCGCGCCGCCGCCCTCGACCTTGCCGACGGCGAAATCCGCGAAGCCTTCCTGCGTTCGGCGGCCGCGGCGTCGCCGGTCAGCGCACGCTTCGCCGCGCGCGATTACGGCCGCATCGCGACCTGGTACGTCGCCAACGGCTACGCCAGCCCTGCGCACCGGCTCGACGACGACACCTGGGTGTTCGCCGAGGTCGAGGACGGCGTACTGACGATCGAAGACGTGTTCGCGACCCGGCCGTTGGATCTGTCGGCGGCGCTGCCGCATTTGATCGCGCAGCCGATCCACACGGTGCGTTTCGGCTTCACCCCGGAACGGCTGTGGCCGCGGGCCCGTGCGGTCGCGGCGGAGGCCGACGCCGATCTATTCGTGCGGAATCTGGTCTTGCCGGCGGGGCCGCACCGGTTTCCCTTGCTCGCGCGCACCTAAGCGCGGCGGCGGCAGGCTGGCGACGGCAGAGTGGCGAGGGCGGGCCGGTGTCGCCGACGGCGCTGGCCGCCGTCGATCCCGGGCCGCCCGGCTGCGCCGCGCCGACGACTCGCATCGCGCGGCGGCCGTGGCCCGATGACGGCCGGCGCCGCGGCGCCGCCGCAGCCGCCGGGCCGGTCGTTCAGACCGGGGCGAAGCCCTTGGTGGTCTTCTTTTCGTTCTTTTCGGCGCGCTTTTCCTTCATGGTCTTGGCCGGTTTCTTCTTGGTTTCCTTCTTGCGGTCCATTCCCTTGCTCATGATCTCTTCCTCGTTCGATGGCGGCGCGTCGCAGCGGATGGCGGGCGCCCGTGGCCAAGTATGCGCCGCCCGGCGGGTCGGCGCCTGCGTCCGCCAGCCTCCGTTGGCGCGGCCTTGCGGCTGAACCACGGGGCCGCCGGCCAGCCCCGGCCGCCCGACCCGGCCTGCCGATTGGCGCGCCGCGCCCGGTAGAATGGTCGGATGCCCCTGATTACCGTACAGAACGCCGACTACAGCGTCGGCGGCCCGCTCCTGCTCGAAAACGTCGAACTGTCCATCGAACCGGGCGAACGCATCGCCCTGATCGGTCGCAACGGCGCGGGCAAGTCCACTCTCATGAAACTGCTGGCCGGCGAACTGCAGGCCGACGACGGCGAAATCCGCCGCGAATCCGGCGTGCGCATCGCCCGGCTCGAACAGGAAGTGCCGCCCGGCGCCAGCGGCACGGTGTTCGACGTGGTCGCCGACGGCCTCGGCGAGCTCGGCCACTGGCTGGCCGAATACCATCACCTGAGCCACGCCGAACCCTTCGACGGCGACGCCCTGGCCGACGTGCAGACCAAGATCGAGGCTGCCAACGGCTGGGGCCTGGATCAGCGCGTCACCGAAACCCTCGACCGCCTCGGCCTGGACGGCGAAGCCGCGTTCTCGGGCCTGTCCGGCGGCATGAAGCGGCGCGTGCTGCTGGCGCGCGCGCTGGTCTCGGCGCCCGACCTGCTGCTGCTCGACGAACCGACCAACCACCTCGACATCGAAGCCATCGACTGGCTCGAACAATTCCTCAAGTCCTGGCAGGGCGCGCTGCTGTTCGTCACCCACGACCGCCGCTTCCTGCGTTCGCTCGCCACCCGCATCGTCGAGATCGATCGCGGCCAGGTCACCAGCTGGCCCGGCGACTGGGACAACTACGTGCGCCGCCGCGAAGAGCGCCTGAACGCCGAGGCCCAGGAAAACGCCCGCTTCGACAAGCTGCTGGCGCAGGAAGAAGTGTGGATCCGCCAGGGCATCAAGGCCCGCCGCACCCGCGACGAAGGCCGCGTACGCCGGCTCAAGGCGATGCGCAACGAACGCCAGGCGCGCCGCGACACCGTCGGCAACGTGCGCATGGACTTCGCCCAGGCCGAGTCCTCGGGGCGCAAGGTCATCGAGGCCAAGGACGTCAGCTTCGACTACGGCGGCAAGCCCTTGCTGAGCAATCTGTCGACGACGATCTTCCGCGGCGACCGCATCGGCCTGATCGGCCCCAACGGCAGCGGCAAGACCACCCTGCTCAAGACCTTGCTCGGCGACCTCAAGCCGAGCGCCGGCGAAGTGCGCGAAGGCAGCAAGCTGCAGGTCGCGTATTTCGACCAGTACCGCGCAACCTTGCGCGAAGACTGGAATGCGATCGAGAACGTCGCCGAGGGCCGCGAGTATGTCGAGGTCGGCGGCAAGCAGAAGCACATCATCGGCTACCTGCAGGACTTCCTGTTCACCCCCGAGCGCGCGCGTGCGCCGATCACCCGCCTGTCCGGCGGCGAGCGCAATCGCCTGCTGCTGGCCAAGCTGTTCGCGCAACCGTCCAACCTGCTGGTGATGGACGAACCGACCAACGACCTCGACGTCGAGACCCTGGAGCTGCTGGAAGAGTTGCTCGGCGACTACACCGGCACCTTGCTGCTGGTCAGCCACGACCGCGACTTCCTCGACAACGTGGTGACCTCGACCCTGGTCATGGAAGGCGAAGGCCGGGTCGGCGAATACGTCGGCGGCTACAGCGACTGGGTGCGTCAGCGCGCCAACGCTGCGGCCAGGAGCGTCGCCAACAAGACCGTGGCCCCGAAGCCGGACGCCCAAGCGGCCGCACCGGTCGTCGCCAAGCGCAAGCTGAGCTACAAGGACGCGCGCGAACTCGAGCAACTGCCGGCGAAGATCGAGGCCCTGGAAACACGCTTGGCCGAACTCACCGCGCAGATGAACCAGCCGTCCTTCTACCAGCGCGACGCCGCCGCGATCAACGCCCACAACGCGACCCTCGCCGAGGCCCAGGCCACGCTCGACGCGGCCTATGCGCGCTGGGCCGAACTGGACGGCTGAGGGGCGCCTGGCCTAGCCGCCGGCCCCCAACTTCCGTCGCTTGCGCGGAGCGTAGGCGGCGGTTCCTAATCCCCTCGAACGCCGGCGCGGCCGGCGAGGGGAGAGCGGCGATGCGCAGGGTCGGATCGGATCGGAGCGGATCGGAACGGAGCGGATTGGGTCGGAGCGGATCGGATCGAATCGGACTGGACCGAATCGGACTGGACCGAATCGGACTGAGCCGGCTCGGATGGGGCGGGGCGCTGGCGTTGGCCTTGCTTGGTGCCGGCAACGCCGCGGCCGCGGTCAAGGACACGGCGCCGAATGGGTTCACCATCGAGAACGAGCAGGTCGTCCCGGTCGACCAGGCCACGGCATGGAAGGCCCTGGTCGAAGACGTCGACCGCTGGTGGCCCAAGGACCACACCTGGTGGGGCGCCGAATCGACCCTGTCGATCGACGCCCGCGCCGGCGGCTGCTTCTGCGAGATCGGCCGCAACGGCCAACAACAAGCCCAGCACATGACGGTCAGCTTCGTCGACCCCGGCAAGACCCTGCGCCTGCTCGGCGGCCTCGGGCCGCTGCAGGGCATGGGCCTGGGCGGGGCGATGGAGTTCCGCCTGAGCCCGGTCAACGACGGCGGCACCCGCATCGCCCTGCATTACCGCGCCGGCGGTTACACGCCCGACGACCTCAGCAAATTCGCCGCCTTGGTCGACAAGGTGCAGGGGCTGCAACTCGGCGGTCTGGCCGATTACCTGCGCCGCGCGCGCGACCCGGCCAAGGCAGGTTCGGGCAAGTGAGTTCCGGGCTCGCCTATCGCACCCGCCACGATCGCGGCGCGATCCTGGCGACGCACCGCCACCACGCGCCCTACGCGGCGCTGGTGCTGGACGGCGATTACACCGAATCCAGTCTCGACGGCCCCTTGCCGTGCCGCCCAGGCACCTTGGTGCTGCATCCGCCGTATCACGCCCACGGCGATCGTTTCGGCCGCCTCGGCGCGAGTGCGATCAATATCGAATTGCCGAACGATCGCTTCGTCTTCGCCGCCAGCGCCTGGCAGGTGCACGACCTGCGCGAAGCCCAGGAAGTGTTCGCGCGTTGTCCGCAGCGCCTGTCGGAACTGCTGGCCTGCGCAACGCCGCAGACGGCCGTGGTGGTGCCCGATTGGCAAGGCGAACTGCTGCGCACGATGGCCGAATGCGACGACGAGATCGGCACCCTCGCGCGTCGCCTGGGCGTTTCCGCCGAGCACGCCAGCCGCGCCTTGACCCGCACCTACGGTATGTCGCCGCAGGCGCTGCGCCGCGAAGCGCGCTGGCGCCATGCGTTGCAGCTGCTGGCCGGCAATGCATCGCTGGCCGAAGTCGCCGCCGCCGCCGGCTTCAGCGACCAGAGCCATCTGCACCGCATCGTCGTCGCCCATGCCGGCTGCACGCCGGCGCGGCTGCGCGAACAGGTCCGCGGCCGGCTCCGGCAACAGATCAATTGCGTACAAGACCGGCCCCTGGCCATCGCGGCTTAATGTCTCCAACGCGCCGCCGGCGCACCAGGAGCCACGCCATGAACCTCACCCGACTTGCCGCCGCCACGGCCTTGCCCGTCCTGCTTGCCTGGGCGGCGAGCGGCGCATCGACGACGGTCCCCGCCAGCGGTCCGGTTGCGGCCAAGGCGGTCAACGATGCGCTCGGCGCGTCGCTGCGCGCCGACATGCCGACCGCGCTGAGCACCTTGAAGGCGGCCCCGCTGGAGGAGTTCAACGCCAAGGACGCCGCGTTCCGCGCCTGCATGCTCAGCCGTCACGACCGCAGCACGCCGCCGTACCTGGCCGGCACCGTCGCCGATCCGTTCGCGCGCAGCGTGCTGGAGGTGTATCAGCGCTATTGGTGGAAGGCGTTGCGCGACCCGGCGCTGCGTCCGGCCGAAGAGGCGCGCTTGAAGACGGATCTGGCCGCGCTGATCGGCGAGCCCGCGCCGGCACCGACCGAAGAAGCTTTCGAAGGCTTGAACGAGCGCATCAACGTCGAACTGCGCAAGCGCGGCTTTCATCCGCTGCAGGGCCGCACGCCGCCGCTGTACGACCTGATGCTGTGGGGCCGGCAGGAGGAGCGGGCTTACACCGTCGATCTGCCGAGCGGCGAGCAGCAGCCGGTGAAGGTGTTCGTGATGGACGGTTGGGTCAGCCGCGGCTGGGCCCACTACACCTCGTGCGAGCGCACCGGCGCGGCCGGTTGGGCCAAGCCCGAGGGCCTGTACGCCGTGCGCAGTTCCTACGGCGACATGAAGGGCGAAGACTTCCGGGTCAGCTTCCTCGGCCACGAGGCCCAGCATTTCGCCGACATGAAGCGCTGGCCGGAGATGCCGGCCTGGACCCTGGAGTACCGCGCCAAGCTGGTCGAACTGGCCCAGGCCGATACCACCCGCGAGAAACTGCTCGACCGTTTCTATCGCAGCCAGGACGACGAACCCGATCACCCGCATCCCTACGCCAACAAGCGCGTCACCGCCGAGGTGGCGACGAAGCTCGGCCTGGCCGCCGACGCCGATCTGCGCAAGGCCGATCCCGAAGCGGTGCGCCGCACCGCGCGCGAAGTGCTGATCGCCGACACCCAGCGGCGCGAGGCCGAGGGCGATGCGAAGACCGGCGAGGTTAACAGCGGCGAGGCGAAATCGGCCGCGGCGGCGCCTGTCAGCCGGCCATGACGAAAGCTTGCGCGCGCGGCGACGGGAGTGCCTGCGCCGCGCGCGTCTCGCGACGCTCGACCCGGGCGACGCGGCCTTCCTCCATCACGATCAATTGATCGGCGACATCGAAATAGCGGTCGTCGTGGGTGATCGCGACGATCGCCTTGCCGCGCGCCTTCAGCGCCGGAAGGATCTCGTGATAGAACACGGCCTTGAAGGTCGGGTCCTGGTCGGCGGCCCATTCGTCGAACAAATACAGTTCTTTGTCGTCGATGATCGAGGCCAGCAAGGCCATGCGCCGGCGCTGGCCGTCGGACAGGGCGAGGGTGGAGAAGCGGCCGTCGCGGTAGCTGACCTTGCGGTCCAGGTGCAGGGCCTTGAGGTAGTGGTCGACGGTCGCCTTGAGCTGGTCGTCGTCGGCGCCGAGGATCTGGTCGAACAGGTGGTAGTCGGAATAGATCGCGCTGACCGACTGCCGGTAGGTGCCGATCGAATCGTCGCTGACGGCGTGCTCGCCGAAGCGGATGGTGCCGCCGACCGCGCGGTAGTGCAGGGTCAGCAGCTTGCTCAGGGTCGACTTGCCCGAGCCGTTGCCGCCGACGATGAAGCTGATCTCACCCTTACGGAACTCCAGGTCGAGCGGGCCGACCCGGAAGCCGTCGTCCTTGTCGTCCTTGCTGCCGTGGCGGTAGCTGACCTGCTCGAAACGCACGCTGTCCCAGTCGCGCGCCGGCTCCTGCACGGCCGAGATGGTCTCCTGCGGGATCTCCTCGAACAGCTTGGCCACGCGTTGGATCGATACGCGCGAGATCGAGATCTGCGGCAAAAAGCCGAGGATCGCCGAGATCGGCCCGGCGATGTACAGCAGCGCCATGATCACCCCGATCAACTGCTCGTTGCTGATCGTGCGGTAGTTGACCACGATGAATACGATCGAGCCGATCACGAAGAAACTCAGCAGGTCGCCGTAGTTGCTGGCCGCGCGCAGGATCGTATAGCCGGTCTTCTCGTCCTTCTGCACCGAGCGTTCGCAGTGCATCAGCACCTTGTCGAAGAAGGCCTCGCGCTTGGCGTCGTCGAGCTTGAGCTCCTTGATACCGTGGATGAGGCCCTGGATCGATTCCTGCAGGTGGTCGAAATGCTGGCGCGCGCTGTTGAAATAACGCCCGCCGATCAGCATCGGGATTTGATAGGTGACCACACCGAAGGCGATGCAGCCGAGCACAAACCAGAACAGGTCGGCGTTGAGCACCAGCAAGAAGCCGAGCATGCCCAGCAGCATGACCAGGTTGATCAGCATGTCCGGGAACATGCGCGCGCCCAACACGATGCGCGGCACGTCCGAGGTCAGGGCGGCGATCAGCCGCGAGTGGCCGATCTTCTCCAGCGCCGACAGCGGCGCCTGGGCGATGCGGTCGTACAGGCGGGTGCGCAGGCTGGAGGCGACGTCGATCGCGACCCGGGTCAGCACCACCTGCGACAAGGTCCGGGTGATCAGGATGAACACGCACACCAGCGTGAACACCAGGGCGAACGGGGCGTTGGCGATCTCCAGCGAGAACAGCCGGGTCGGCGCGGCCGCGATCGTGTGCAGGCGCGGGTCGCCTTGCTTGAGCACGTTCATCACCAGCGGGATCAGCAACGAATAGCAGATGCCCGACAGGCCGCCCAGCAGGATCGAGAAGAACACCTTGTTGGGCGCGCGGCGGGAATACTCGGCGAACAGTTTCATTCGGCGGCTCCTGTGGCCTGGCCTGCGCGGGGTGCGGCGGCGGGCCGGTCGTAGCTCGCCTCCAGCCTGCGGTATTCGACATTGCGGAAGGCTTCGACGCTGTCGTCGTAGTGCGGGCTGAACACGTTGCCGGACTGGCCGGTGGAATTCATGTAGTGGTGCAGCACCGCGTCGCGGCGCAACGCGATCACTTGCCGGAAGCCGGCGCCGAAGGCTTGCAGATAACCGTCCGAGCCGGCGTAGGCGGCGCCGGCGACGTTGACCGAATTCGGCGAGCCGCCGTTGCCGACGCGACGCTCGAACAGTTTGTCGAACGGCTTCCACTGGCTGAAGGGCGTATGCCGGTACACGGTGTGCTGGACCTCGCCCCAACGCCAACTGTCCATGCTCCAGTCGCCCTTGAGCTTGTACAACTCCCACAACGCGCGTTCCTGCGAGGCCGCCAGGGCCTGGTCGCAGGCCTCGCGCGCTGCGGTGGCGGGGCGGTCGCACCAGCCCGCGCCGTCGGCGCGCAGCAGCGCGGTCAGCTGATCCAGGCCGACGCCTTCGACGAGCCCGTCGAGGACGTCTTCGCCCTCGGTCTCGCCCCAGTTCGCCTGCAGGCGGTCGGCGTAGACGCGCTCGCGGAAGTGCCGCATCCAGGCGTGGAAGATCGCCGCGGCCTGACTGTCGGCGCGCATGTCGCCGTTCCAGTCCTTGAGATGGCGGGCCGCTTGCGCGCGGTGTTCCCCCATCTTGTCCGGGGCGTTGCCGTCCGAAAGCCTGCTGTCGGAGAGCCTGTTGTCGGAGAGTTTGGGCAGGCGCTTGCGCAACTCGCCGATCAGCGCCGCCGCTTCCAGGTCGAGGGTATCGGCCTGGATCCGCTGCATGTCGGCCACGCCCAGGCGCTTGCCGGTGTCGATGCGCTCGCGCAGCAATTGCTCGATGCGTCGCGCGCGCGCCGGCGAAGCCCAGTCGTGCGAGACGAAATACGGGTAGCCATCGCCGGCGACCTTGTTGTTGGCGGTGACGATGTAGCCTGACGGCGGGTTGTAGCTTTGCGGCCATTGCGCCGGCGGCACTTCGCCGGACCAGCCGTAGGCTTCGTCCCAGCCCGGCGAGGGCAGGGTGCCTTCGCCCTGTTTGCGCAACGGCAGGCGACCGGCGCCGAGGTAACCGATGTTGCCCTCGCGGTCGGCGTAGACCATGTTCATCGCCGGGGCGACGTGGAAGGCCAGAGCCTGGCGGAAGCCGTCCCAGTCTTTCGCATAACCGAGGCGGAAGAACGCCTCGTAACTGGTGTCGCCCGGGTCGAGCCCGGTCCAGCGCAGCGCCACCGGTTGATCGAACACGCCGTAGCGATCGCTGATGATCGGCCCGTGCCGGGTCGAGCGGACCTTCAAGGCGACCGGCGCGTACTGCTCGCGCAACTGCCGCGGGAAATCGGCGCGCACCTCGATGCGCTCCTTGCGCACCGCGAACGCCTGCCAACCGGCGCCGGTTTCGTAATGCTCGCTGCCGCGGTCGACGCGCTCGAAGAACAAGTCCTGGGTGTCGGCCATCATATTGGTGCCGCCCCAGGCGAGGCGCTCGTTGCGTCCGAACACCACCACCGGCAGGCCGACCAGGCTCATGCCCGAGGTTTTCAACCCCGGCGCCTGGATGCTGAGCGGATACCACAAGGACGGAATCTGCAGGCCGAGATGCGGATCGTTGGCGAGCAGGGCGGCGCCATCGGAGGTCAGGCGACCGGCCACCACCCAGGCATTGCTGCCGGTGTTCGGCACCGCCAGGCCGTAATCGCGCTGCAACTGCGATTGCAGGCGGCCGATCGAGGCCAGCGGCGCGGCATCGCGCGCGCCCAGCGCCGCTACCGTGGTCGGCGCATCGGCGGGGTAATCGGGGAAGAACGGTTTCAGCTGCGCTTCGTCGAGGCCGCGCTGGGCGACGTAGCGCGCCAGTTCGCGTTGGAAATTGCCGCCCAGATCGAGCGCGAACATCTTGATCCAGGCCAGCGAATCGCGTTCGGTCCAGCGCTCCGGCGCGATGCCGAACACGCGGAATTCGCTCGGCAGCGGGTGGCCTTCGCCGATCCAGGCATTGATGCCGGCGGTGTAGGCGGTCAGCGAACGCTGCGCCTGCGGGCTCAGTGCCGGCCACGCAGTGGCGGTGGATTCGTACAGGCCCAGGGTACGGAACCAGACGTCGGTGTCGACGCTGTCCTTGCCGAAAATCTCGCTGACGCGGCCGCGTGCCAGGCGCCGTTGCAGTTCCAACTGCCACAGACGGTCTTGCGCTTGCGCATAGCCGACCGCGAAGAAAGCGTCGTCGTCGCTCGCTGCCTGGATGTGGACCATGCCGTCGGCATCGCGCCGGATCGTCGCCGGTGCCGTGGCGCCGCGGCTGAGCTGCGCGCGGCCGATCTGCAAGTTCGCCGTTTGCGGCAGGCTCGCTTTCAGCGACGACCAGGTCCAGACCGAAGCGGCCAGCAACGGTACGACGACGATGGCCAGGAACCGCGAGGCGAGCGGAAAGGAACTGAATAATGCAAAAAACTTCACCGATGCTCTCGCCATGATCGTGAAGGGGACGACTCCCTGTCTCCGCCGTCGACGCCGTCCCCACGGAGTGTCGATGCGTGCGTTCCATTGCGGCGCCGGCTTTCGCCTTTGCCCATGCGCCGAGCCGAAGCGCCGCGCGCCCGGCGCGGATGCCATTGCCGCGCGTAGTCAGGTCGTCGCGACGAGAACGGACCGCGCAGCGTCGGTTCGCCATCCTCGCGGCTCGGCGTTGCACATGACGAGACGCAACGGCCCGCAGCGGGCGGGCGCACGAGTCGCCACCGTGCGATAGCTAACGCGATACTCGACCCCATCAGGCCATGCGGGCGTTCAGACGCGACCGCCCGTGGCCTGGCAGGCCGCAGAAGCGGGTCGTGTCCTGTGCATCCCCCGGATGCCGTTTACTGGGTTTCGGATATTTCCCTGTTCCTTGGGGTTTCGATCCTTTGTTTGCAGATTCTTGAGTGCGATCACGTTGTCGGCTATCGCAATGATCATGCGCCTATGGCGTCCCCGGATCCTTGCTGATAGGCGGTCATCGGTTCGACGAGAACAGCTGTCGATGAAAGACCAACGTCACACAGCAATAGCTTAATGAGGATGTGGCGTCAATAAAATGACTCTCGCTCATGTAGGTGAATCGAGTTGGCGAAAAAATCGTCAGTGCACTCGAAAGTGGTGTTTTCCCTGGGGATTTGCCTAATACATCGCCTTCACATCGAATCAGGGCGCGTGCATTGAAGTGTGTAGGTTGCACGTACCTGGCCGTATTTTTTATGTGACTGCGTTTCAGTTTCGTGTGGTTGTAGAGACCAAGTGCACAGATTCCATACGTACATTTGACGCGCTTGAGACGCCAAGCGTATAAGCCTCGCGAGGGCCGATTACGCAAGATGCAGTGGCAAGCGTCATGGGCCCCGGAGTTGCGCGGATCGCGTTGACGACCGTCGCAACGAGTGCGAACCAGCGCCATTAGGCTCGCACCGTCCGAACCGAATCGGCTCGGACTCAGGGGGAAATCGAAAGGAAGTACCAGCGGCGGCGCGCGGGTTTCGCGCGTCGATGGAGAGTTGTTGGTCCGCATATCGCATGAAGCGAAGCACGCCAGACATGGGGTCTTCGAACGGAAGCAGTTCAGTCAAGCAAAGGTTTGCTCAAGGAAGTCAGTGTGCAAAGTTTTCCCGAGATCATGCTTCACCGTGCCCGAACCATGCCCGACGCCGTGGCCTGCCGCTTTTTCAAGGGCGCCTCGTTGGAGCCGGAGGTATTCACTTTCGGCGGCCTGTTCGAGCAAGCCGCCGGCCTGGCGGCGCGGTTGCAGCAGCGCGGCCTGTCGGGCCAGCGCGCGGTATTGGTGTGCAAGTCGCAGCAGAGTTTCGTAGTCGCCTTCTATGCCTGCATGCTCGCCGGCGTGGTCGCGGTGCCGTCGGCGCCGCCGCGCCGTCAGGTGATGCAGAGCCGCCTGCAGTTGATCGTCGGCGACGCCCAGGCGCGCGCGCTGTTGTTCGACGGCGACGAATTGCTCGACACCGAGCTCGAATTCGATGGCGAGCGACTGCTCAAGATCGACCTGCGCGAACACGACGCGGCGGGCTTGCGCGCCGATGCCGGGCAGTGGGCTCAAGCGTTCCCCGAACCTTCGGCGCACGCTTTCTTCCAGTACACCTCCGGTTCCACCGGCGACCCGAAGGGCGTCGTCGTGAGCCACGGCAACCTGGTGCATAACTGCGCCGCGATCCAGGACGCGATGGAACTGTCGCCGGATTCGGTGCTGTTCACCGCCTTGCCGTTGTTCCACGACATGGGCCTGGTCGGCGGCGTGTTGCAGCTGATGTACAGCGGCTGCCCGGCCGGCTTCATGTCGCCGTCCGAGTTCGTGCAGTATCCGGAACGCTGGCTGCAGATCATTTCGAAGTTCGGCGTCACCGTCAGCGGCGGCCCGAACTTCATGTACGACCTGGCAGGGCGCGCGATCAAGCCCGAACAGATCGAAGGCGTCGACCTGTCGTCGTGGCGCGTCGCCTTCTGCGGCGCCGAGCCGATCCGCGCCGCCACCGTGGCGCGTTTCGCCGAACGTTTCGGCGAGTATGGCTTCCGCGCCGAATCCTTCTACCCCTGTTATGGCATGGCCGAGTCGACCTTGCTGATCACCGGCGTGCGTTGCGGCACCGCAACCGCGGTCGATCGCCGCGACGGTGCGGCCGTGGTCGGCTGCGGCACGCCGCGCGTCGGCATGCGCCTGGTCGTCGTCGATCCGCACACCCACCGCCTCGTGGCGGACGGCGAGGGCGGCGAGATCTGGGTGCACGGCGCCAGCGTCGCGCAAGGCTATTGGCGGCGTCCCGAACTTAACCGGATCGCCTTCCATGCGCGCATCGAGGGCGAAGCCGAGACGGTGGCGCCGGGCGGTTACCTACGCACCGGCGACCTGGGTTATCTGCACGACGGTCAGTTGTTCGTTACAGGCCGGCTCAAGGACCTGATCATCGTCAACGGCCGCAAGTACGTGCCGCAGGACATCGAAGACGAATGCGAGCAGAGCCATGAAGCGCTGCGCCAGTCCGGCGGCGCCGCCTTCGACGTCGCAGAGGGCGACAGCGGCCGATTGGTGGTCGTGTTCGAACTCAAGCGCGAATGGCTGCGGCGCCATCCGCAGTGGGGCGATGTGATCGGCTCGATGCGCGCCTCGGTCAATTCCGCCTATGGCTTGCCGGTGTCCGAGGTGGTGCTGATCAAGCCCGGCACCTTGCCGCGCACCTCGAGCGGCAAGGTGCGGCGCAACCAGTGTCGTATGGATTATCTCGCCGGTGCCTTGCAGCGCGCGGGATGACCGACCGGCCCCGCAGAGGGCCACGCGGACCGCGTCCGCGACAACAACAAACGTAACGCCAGTGAGTGCAGCGCCGGTCCTCGCGGACCGGAAGACATGGAGCAGTTGGGGGTAGGGCAATGAGCAAGCGTGAACCGTGGTTGATCGATGCGATGGCCGAAGTGCTGGAGGTGGACCGCTCGCAGTTGTCGGCGACCGAGTCCTTCGCCGAACTCGGCGTGGATTCTTTGTTGGGACTGCGCTTGACGCGCAAGTTGGAAGACCTGCTGGGCAGCGAAGTCGAACTGGAATGGTTGTTCGACCACCCCAGCGTGCGCCAGCTCGCGTGTTTTCTCGACGAGCGTTTCGGCGAGATGGATGCCGCGCCCGTCGGTCCGGGTTGAAGCAGCGGGCCCGACGAACCAAACCCTCCGCAGGCTGGTCCATGGACGGTTCCGCGATCCGGAACCGGGCGGCCTGCTCAACGCGTCACGAAAGGAATCAGCGACATGAGCGAATTTCCGGTATCGCCCGCGACTCGCCACTGGCATAGCGCCGCGCCGCTCGCGCTCGAACTCGGGCAGAACCTGCCCGGCTACACCCTGGGCTATCGCACCTGGGGCCAGCTGTCCGCGGCCGGCGATAACGCCGTCATCGTCTGCCACGCCCTGACTGGTTCGGCCGACGCCTCCGAATGGTGGGAACCCTTGTTCGGCGCCGGCAAGGCGCTCGACCCGCAACGCGATTTCATCGTCTGCAGCAATGCCCTCGGCAGTTGCTACGGCAGCACCGGGCCGGCCTCGCCGCATCCCGATGGCGGCCACTGGGGCACGCGCTTTCCCAAGCTGACCATCCGCGATCAGGTCCGCGCGCAGATGGCCTTGGCCGATGCGCTCGGTATCCGCCGCATCAAGCTGGTGATCGGCGGTTCGATGGGCGGCCTGCAGACCCTGGAATGGGCCTTGCTCGATCCGCAGCGGGTCGAATCGATCGCGGTGATCGCCGCGAGCGCGCGCCACTCGGCCTGGTGCATCAGCTGGAGCGAGGCGCAGCGCCTGTCCTTGCGCGCCGATCCGAAGTTCCGCGGCGGCGACTACCCGCGCGAGGACGCGCCGCATGCCGGCCTCGGCGCGGCGCGCGCGATCGCCATGGCCACCTATCGCAGCCCGGCCTCGCTCGACGACCGTTACGGGCGCGCCAACGGCGCGGCGGTGTTCGATGTTCACGCCAAGCTTCCCGACGACTTCGCCGTGCGCGGCTGGATGCAGCATCATGCCGAGAATTTCGTCCGCCGATTTGACGCCAATTGCTATCTGGCGCTGATCGATGCGATGGATCAGCACGACGTCGGCCATGGCCGCGGCGGCGTCGACGCGGCCCTGGCGAGCATCCGCCAGCCGGCCCTGATCGTGGCCATTTCCAGCGACGGCCTGTATCCGCCGGCCGAGCAGGAACTGCTGTGCGAATCGATTCCCGGCGCGCACTTCCTCGAGATCAACTCGCGCCACGGCCACGACGGCTTCCTCATCGATGCCGCCGCGATGGAGCGCAGCATCGCCCAATTCCGCGGCGTAGCCGCCACACCGGGCCACGGCGCCCGCTTCATCAACGCAGCGGAGGTCGCAACTTATGCTGGCTGATTACTCGCCCGTACGTATCCAAGCCCGCAACAGCGTGGTCGACGCCCACCGCGTCGACCTGGTGCTGATCGGCGCCCGCGGCAAAGTCGGCAGCGCCTTCCGGCGCCAGCTCGGCAATCGCCAGCCGGCCTTGTTGTCGGAAGCCAATCTCGATCTGCGCCTGCTCGCCGGTTTCGACCGCCGCGGCTTCGCCTTCGACACCCACGGCATCGTCCCGGAGTCGATCGACGAGCACATGCCCGAGCGCGGCGCCGACGACGTCGAACGCCTGATGTCGCACGTCGGCCGCCACGGCGGCGTGCGCACCCTGGTGGTCGACTGCACCGCCAGCGACGAGATCGCCGATTTCTATCCGCGTTTGTTGCTGGGCGGCATGGGCATCGTCGCGGCCAACAAGCGCGCCAACGCGCGCAGCCTGTCGAGTTATCGCGACCTGCAGCATGCCGCGCGCGAACGCGGCGTGCCCTACCGCTACGAGACCACGGTCGGCTCGGCGATTCCCTTGCTCGGCCCGCTGCGCGATCTGCGCCTGCGCGGCGAGCGGGTGATCTCGGTGCAGGGCGTGCTGTCGGGCTCGCTGAGCTACATCCTGCATCGCATGCACGAAGGCTGCCTGTTCTCGGCCGCGGTCGCCGAAGCGCGCGCGCTGGGCTATACCGAGCCCGATCCGATGGAAGACCTGCGCGCGATCGACCTCAGCCGCAAGTTGTTGGTGCTGGCGCGCGAGGCCGGTTTCGCGATGGAGCTCGAAGACCTGGTGATCGAGCCCTTCGCTGATCTCGACATCGCTTCCGACGATCTGATCCCGGCCCTGCAGGTCGCCGATGCCGGCTGGAAGGCGCGCATCGCCAGCGCCCTGGAGCAGGGCGAGCGCTGGGTGGTGCTGGCCGAGGCCAGCCGCGAAGGCGGGCGCATCAACCTGCGCCGGGTGCCGGCGCACTCGTCGTTCGCGCAGCTCGAACCGGGCCAGAACCTGATCTCGATCCGCACCGAACTGCAGGACCGCATGCCGCTGTGCGTCAGCGGCCCGGGGGCGGGCGTGGAGATCACCGCCGCCGGCGTGCTCAGCGACGTGGTCGCGGCCGCGGCGCACTGGACGCGCCAGGACTGAGGCGCAGCGACACAGGACCGCCGGTCGCGAGACCGGCTTCGGCAGGACGCGAATCGACAGGACGCGATAGATGAATTTGGAGAGGGCCATCGACATGGAGCGAAACGAGGACATGGACGCCTGGTTTCCGCTGTCCGCTGCGCAGCAGGGACGGTGGTTTCTGTACCGTTTCGACCCGGCCGGGCGCGGCAACCACAACAACGTGTTCGCCGTGGCCTTGCAGGGGCGGATCGAGCCGTCGGCGATCGCGCGTGCGTTGGAGACCCTGGCCGCGCGCCACCCGATGCTGCGCGCGCGCGTGCGCTGCCTCGACGGCCGCGAGCCCGAGCAATGCATCGCGGCCGGGGCGCAGGTGCCGCTGTCGATCGTCGATGCCGCCGGGCTCGACGAGGACGAGTTGAGGGCGCGGGTCGGCGCCGACGCGCTGGCTGCGTTCGACGACGAGCGCGCGCCGCTGGTGCGGGCCGCCCTCTATGTGCGTGACGTGCGCGATGCGCGCGAATCGGTGTTCGTGCTGGCTTTAGATCATTTGATCTGCGACGGCTGGTCCTACTGGCGCCTGCTCGAAGAATTCGGCGCCTTGCTGTCGGGCACCGCGACCGAAATCGAGCAGGGCGCGCCCGCCGCCGGTTATCGGGACTACGTCGCCTGGCAGCGCGATTGGCTCGGCAGCGCCGAGGCCGAACGTCAGTTCGCCTATTGGCAGGACCGCTTCGCCACGCCCGCGCCGGTGTTGGACCTGCCGAGCGACCGTCCGCGTCCGGCGCGGCCGAGCGGCTTGCAGGCAGTGGTCTCGCTGTCGCTTTCGGCGGCGACCACCCAGGCCCTGACCGCCCTGGCCACGCGCCAGGCCGGCACGATGTTCACCACCTTGTTGGCCGCCTATCAGATTCTGTTGCACCGCCTCAGCGGCCAGGACGACATCGTCGTCGGCTCGCCGATGCCGGGCCGCAGCCGCCCGCAGTGGGACGGCGTGGTCGGCGACTTCGTCAACATGGTCGCGTTGCGCGCCGGCTTCGCCGAACGCCAGAGCGTGGCCGACGTGCTGCGCCTGGCCCGCAACGCCGCGCTCAAGGGCATGGCCCAGCAGGACTATCCGTTCTCGCGCCTGGTCGACCGCCTGCACGCCGGCCAGGACCGCGGCGAGCATCCGCTGTTCCAGAGCGTGTTCGTGTTCCAGAACGCGCGCCGAAGCAAGGATCTCGCGGCGCTGTGGAAGGCCGACGAGTCCGATGCGCCGGTGGCGCATTGGGGCGAGATCGGCCTGCGGCCGTTCCCGCTGCCGCAACGCCTCGGCAGCGACCGCATCGGCCTGGCCCTGCAGGCGATGGAGTTCGACGACGGCCTGCGTTGCGATTTCGTCTACGACACCGATCTGTTCGATCAGGCCACGGTCGCGCGCTATGCGCAGTGCTTCGAGGTGTTGCTTGCGGCGATGATCGCCGACCCGCAATGCCCGGTCGCGCGTCTGCCGCTGCTGTCGGCGGCCGAGCGCGAGCACGTGCTCGAAACCTTCAACGACACCGCTTTCGACTATCCGCGTGAGCGCTTGTTGCATCAGCCGTTCGAGGCACAGGTGCGGGCGACGCCGGACGCGACTGCGGTGGTCTGCGGCGACCAACGATTGAGCTACGCCGAACTGAACCGCCGCGCCAACCGCATCGCTCATCGCTTGTTGGCGTTGGGCGTGCGGGCGGACGATCGGGTTGCCTTGTGTGTGGAACGCGACACCTCTTTGGTCGCCGGTGTGCTCGGCATCCTCAAGGCCGGCGCGGCCTACGTGCCGCTGGACCCCAATTATCCGCCGGACCGCCTGGCCTACATGCTCGCCGACAGCGCGCCGATGGCGCTGTTGAGTCAGACGTCCCTGAGCGGCTTGCTCGGCGAGGTCGAGGTGCCGGTGTTGTTCGCCGACGATGCCGCCTTGGCCGATCAGCCCGAGCACGACCCGGTCGTCGACGGTCTGACCGCGCATCATTTGGCCTACGTGATCTACACCTCCGGTTCGACCGGCCAGCCCAAGGGCGTGGCTATCGAACATGCGAACGCAGCCAACTTCATCGCCTGGGCCAACGCCAACTTCAGCGCCGAACAACTGCGCGACACGCTGTTCTCGACCTCGATCAACTTCGACCTGGCGGTATACGAGCTGTTCGCGCCGCTGAGCATCGGTGCGCAGATCACGGTCGTGCGCGACGTGCTCGCGACCGATCCGAGCAGCCCGTTGAGCCTGATCAACACCGTGCCTTCGGGCATCAACGCCTTGTTGCAGAGCGGCGGGATGCCGGCGACGGTGCGCACGGTCAACCTGGCCGGCGAGCCGCTCAAGCGCGCCTTGGTCGAGCAGATTTTCGCCCGGACCGATGTGGCGATGGTTGCGAACCTGTACGGCCCGACCGAGACCACGACGTACTCGACCTGGGTGGCGATGGACCGTGCCGACGGTTTCGCCTCGCACATCGGCAAGCCGGTCGCGAACACCCGCATCTATATCGTCGACGCGCACTTGGAGCCGGTACCGGTCGGGGTGGTCGGCGAGCTGTATATCGGCGGCGAAGGCGTGGCCCGCGGTTATCTGCACCGCCCGGAGCTGACCGCGGAACGTTTCGTCCGCGACCCCTTCGTCGCTGACGAACAGGCGCGCATGTATAAGACCGGCGACCTGGGGCGCTGGCGGGCCGACGGCACCATCGAGTATTTGGGCCGCAACGATTTCCAGGTCAAGATCCGCGGCTTCCGCATCGAGCTCGGCGAGATCGAGACCAAGCTCGCGGCCTGCGAGGGCGTGCGCGAAGCGGTGGTGGTGGCGCGCGAAGGCGAGGGCGGCGACAAGCGGCTGATCGCTTATGTGGTCCCCGCTGACGGCGTCGAGCTGACGGCGGCGAGTTTGCGCGAACAACTGTCGCGCAGTCTGGCCGAGTTCATGCTGCCGAGCGCCTTCGTGACCCTTGCGGCCCTGCCGCTGACCCCGAACGGCAAGCTCGACCGCAAGGCGCTGCCGGCGCCGGGCGACGACGCGGTGATCCGGCGCGATTACGAAGCGCCGCAGGGCGAGGTCGAGACCGCGCTCGCGCAGATCTGGTGCGAGCTGCTCGGCCTGGAGCGCGTCGGCCGCCACGACCAGTTCTTCGAACTCGGCGGGCATTCCTTGCTGGCCTTGCAGGCGGTGTCGCGGATTCGCCAGACCATCGGCGTCGATATCGCCCTGCGCGATCTGTTCGCGCGTCCGACCCTGTCGGCGCTCGCCGCGCATGCCGAGGCGCTGGAGGCGCCGCGGGTGGCCTCGTTCGAGCCGATCGCGCCGGTCGCGCGCGACAGCGTTCTGCCGCTGTCCTGGCCGCAGCAGCGTTTGTGGTTCCTCAATCAACTCGACGCCGCCGCCGGCGCCGCCTACCACATGTGCGCGGCCCTGCACGTGCGCGGCAAGCTCGACCGCGGCGCCTTGCAGGCGGCGCTGGACCGGGTCGTGGCCCGTCACGAAAGCCTGCGCACGGTATTCGTCGAAGAGCAGGGCGAGCCGCGCCAGTCGATCGGCCCGGCCGACACCGGTTTCCAACTGGCCGATCACGACCTGCGCCATCTCGACCCCGGTTCGCGCGCGCTGGCCGCGGCCGAACATGGCGCCGCCGAAGCGGTGGCGCCGTTCGACCTCGGCGGCGGGCCGCTGATCCGCGGCCGCTTGCTGCTGCTGTCCTCGGACGAGCACATCCTGCTGTTCACCCAGCACCACATCATTTCCGACGGTTGGTCGATCGGCCTGCTGGTCAAGGAAGTCAGCGCGCTGTACGCCGCGCTGCGCCAGGGGCAGGCCGATCCGTTGCCGCCCTTGTCGATCCAGTACGCCGACTACGCCGCCTGGCAGCGCGAGCAACTGCAGGGCGAGCGTCTGCGCGAGCTCGGCGAGTTCTGGCGCAGGCAATTGCGCGGCGCGCCGGTGTTGCTGGAACTGCCGACCGACCGGCCGCGCCCGCCGGTGCAGAGCTATGCCGGCGATAGCGTGCCGCTGGTACTGCCGGCCGCACTCAGCGTCGCTGTGCGCACCTGGGCGCAAGGGCAGGGCGCGACCTTGTTCATGGCCTTGTTGGCCGCCTGGTCGACGTTGTTGTCGCGCCTGAGCGGACAGGACGAAGTGGTGGTCGGCACGCCGGTGGCGAACCGCCAGCATCCCCAGACCGAGCCGCTGATCGGCTTCTTCGTCAACGCCCTGGCCCTGCGCGTGAGCCTGCGCGACGACCCGAGCGCGGCGCAGCTGCTGGCGCGGGTGCGTGCGGTCGCGCTCGACGCCTACGAGCATCAGGACCTGCCGTTCGAGCAGGTCGTCGATGCCTTGCAGCCGGCGCGCACGCTCAGCCACAGCCCGTTGTTCCAGGCGATGTTGTCGCTCGACAACACGCCCGGCGGCGCGACCCTGAACCTGCCGGGCCTGAGCCTGAGCCCGTTGGCGACGGCGCAGACCACCACCCGTTTCGACCTGTCGCTGGCCTTGAGCGAATCCGGCGCCGAGATCGTCGGCGAGTTGGAATACGCCACCGACCTGTTCGAGCGCGAGACCATCGAACGCTACGCCGGCTATTTCGTTCGACTGCTGGAGGCCATGGTCGCCGACGCACAGGCCCCGGTCGCTCGCCTGCCGCTGTTGTCGGCGGATGAGCGCGCGCACGTGCTCGAAACCTTCAACGACACCGGCTTCGACTATCCGCGCGAACGCCTGCTGCATCAGCCGTTCGAAGCGCAGGTGCGGGCGACGCCGGAGGCGACTGCGGTGGTCTGCGATGGCGAGCGCCTGAGCTACGCCGAACTGAACCGCCGCGCCAACCGCATCGCTCATCGGCTGCTGGCGTTGGGTGTGCGCGCCGACGACCGTGTCGCGATCTGTCTCGAACGTGGCCCGTCGCTCGTGGCCGGTGTGCTCGGCATCCTCAAGGCCGGCGCGGCCTACGTGCCGCTGGACCCGAACTACCCGCCGGACCGTTTGGCCTACATGCTGGGCGACAGCGCGCCGATGGCGCTGTTGAGTCAGGCGTCCCTGAGCGGCTTGCTCGGCGAGGTCGAAGTGCCGGTGTTGTTTGCCGACGATGCCGCCTTGGCCGATCAGCCCGAGCACGACCCGGTCGTCGACGGTCTGACTGCGCGTCATCTGGCCTACGTCATCTACACCTCCGGTTCGACCGGCCAGCCCAAGGGCGTGGCGATCGAGCATGCCAACGCAGCCAACTTCATCGCCTGGGCCAACGCCAACTTCAGTGGTGAGCAGCTGGCGAACACGCTGTTCTCGACCTCGATCAACTTCGACTTGGCGGTGTACGAGCTGTTCGCGCCGCTCAGCATCGGCGCACAGATCACCGTGGTGCGCGACGTGCTCGCGACCGACCCGGGCAGCCCGCTGAGCCTGATCAACACCGTGCCTTCGGGCATCAACGCCTTGCTGCAGAGCGACGGGGTGCCGGCGACGGTGCGCACGGTCAACCTGGCCGGCGAGCCGCTCAAGCGTGCGCTGGTCGAGCAGATCTTCGACCGGACCGATGTGGCGATGGTCGCCAACCTGTACGGCCCGACCGAGACCACGACCTATTCGACTTGGGTGGCGATGGACCGCGCCGACGGTTTCGCCTCGCACATCGGCAAGCCGGTGGCGAACACCCGCATTTATATCGTCGACGCGCACCTGGAACCGGTGCCGGTCGGGGTGGTCGGCGAGCTGTATATCGGCGGTGAAGGCGTGGCGCGGGGTTATCTGCACCGTCCCGAGCTGACCGCGGAACGTTTCGTCCGCGACCCCTTCGTCGCTAACGAACAGGCGCGCATGTACAAGACCGGCGACCTCGGCCGCTGGCGCGCCGACGGCACCATCGAATATCTCGGCCGCAACGACTTCCAGGTCAAGATTCGCGGCTTCCGCATCGAGCTCGGCGAGATCGAGACCAAGCTGGCCGCCTGCGACGGCGTGCGCGAAGCAGTGGTGGTGGCGCGCGAAGGCGAGGGCGGCGACAAGCGCCTGATCGCTTACGTGGTCCCCGATGACGGCATCGAGCTGTCGGCGGCGAGTTTGCGCGAGCAGCTGTCACGCAGCCTGGCCGAGTTCATGCTGCCGAGTGCCTTCGTGACCTTGGCGGCCTTGCCGCTGACCCCGAACGGCAAGCTCGACCGCAAGGCCTTGCCGGCGCCGGGCGACGACGCGGTGATTCGACGCGACTATGAAGCGCCGCAGGGCGAGGTCGAGACCGCGCTTGCGCAGATCTGGTGCGAGCTATTGGGCCTGGAACGGGTCGGTCGCCATGACCAGTTCTTCGAGCTCGGCGGCAGCTCGCTGGTCATCACCCGGCTCGGCTTCGAGATCCGTCAGCGCTACGGCATCAACGCCAACGTCGGCGAACTGTACGGGCGCCAGGCCTTGAAGGACATGGCCGCGTTCGTCGAACAGCAGTCGCCGCGCCTGCGCCGCGAGGCCGACGACGCCACCGTCATCGAGTTCGACTTGTAGACGCAGACGCGAATACCGCAACACGCGAACGATCACCTTCTGGAATGGAAACGGCAAGGAACATGAGCATGCAGCAGCGCTACTACCTCAGGGAAAACGTCTATTTCGAACCGCTGGTTCTGAAGTGGTACGCCTGGCCCTATCTGCTGCCGCCGGTCAGCGCGGCGATGAACATCACCGGCCGCAGCCTGCGCCTGATGAAGTCCTTCGTCGCCAATCACCAGTTGCATCTGGCCGCAAGCAAGAATCCGGAATTGTCGGGCGGCGACTTCGTCAATTGCAGCGAAGACCAGCTCGACAATGTGCGCGGCCTGATCCACGACATCGAGCACACCCACCAGGACTATCTGGACCTGCGCAAGGCGGTGGCGAAGCTCAACGAAATGCTGGAGCAGGCCAAGGGTCTGTCGCTGGAGCCGCTGTACGCGCAAGTGCCGGAAGCGCTGCGCGGTTACGTCGAGCTGATCTACGACATGAACCACAATGCCTCGTTCCGCCTGATCGAAGGCTTGATCTACGAGAGCCCGCTGTACAAGCCCTTGGCGCAGAGCGTCTCGCTGGGGCTGCTCGGCAAGGTCAAAGAGCGTCCGTTCGTGCTCAGCTCGCCGCGCCTGCCCGACGAGAATCATCTGCACGTCGAGGTGCCGTTCGCCCACGACTTCATCGACGGCCTGTTCGCCGCGCGCGGCACCCCGATCGAGCGCGCACAGATCGACCGGCTGTTCGAGGGCGTCGGCCTGCAGGGCGGGCTGACCGTCGACGAACTGTTCACCACCGAGCCGCCGCGGGTGACCCGTGCGCCGCTGGAAGGACGCTTGCGGGTCAGCTACCTCGGCCATGCCGGCCTGCTGCTGGAAACCGACCGCACCAGCATCCTGGTCGACCCGATCATCGCCGTGCGCGACGAGGCCAACGGCGACCGTGTGCTGAGCTTCAGCGAGCTGCCCGAGACCATCGACTACGTCTGCCTGACCCACACCCACATGGACCACGTCTGTGTGGAGACCCTGCTGCAGCTGCGCCACAAGATCGGCGAGGTGCTGGTGCCGAAGAACGGCGGCGGCAGCATCGTCGACCCCTCGATCAAGCTGATGCTGCAGACCATCGGCTTCAAGGTGCGCGAGTTCGAGGACATGGAGACGCTGGACTGCGTCGACGGACGCATTCGCGCGATCCCCTTCCTCGGCGAGCACGCCGACCTGCACATCCGCTCCAAGACCGCGTGGTACTTCGAGTTCGCCGGGCAGAAGATCTTCTCCGGCGCCGACTCGTCGAGCCTGGACGAGCGCATGTACGAGCGCATCCAGAAGGTGATCGGCCACATCGACCTGCTGTTCATCGGCATGGAGTGCGTGGGCGCGCCGATGAGCTGGCTGTACGGCTCGTTGTTCACCAAGCCGATTCCGCGCGAGATCAACGAGTCGCGCCGTTTCAACGGCTCCGACTGCGCCTCGGCGCAGAAGATGATCGAGATCTTCAAGCCCTCGCAGGTCTACGTCTACGCGCTCGGCATGGAGCCGTGGTTCAAGTACTTCATGGGCATGGACTACACCGAGGACGCGCGCCAGATCCAGGAATCGAGCCAGTTGCTCGAGTTCTGCGCAGGCCGCCAGGTGCAGTCCGAGCGTCTGTTCGCCAAACACGTCTGGAACTTCAACTGATACGCACGCCGCGGCGGCTTAAGGCGCGGCGGCCAGGGATGCAACCTCGAGCGGTCGCCGGCAGCGGCGGCCCCACAGGATCACAGGGAATTAGCTAATGTTTCTTTTCGAGCTGGTGCAGTACGTCGAACAAAACGGCATCGACATCAAGGTCGTCGACGGCAAGTTGCGGATCACCGGCGACCAGGCCTTGCTGACCGACGAGGTCAAGGCGACGATGAAGCGCTACAAGGCCGAGCTGTCGTCCTATTACGCGCGCCTGTCGCAGGACGCGATCGCCGCGCGCGGCGGCGAGGGTTCGTATCCGCTGTCGTTCGCCCAGCAGCGCCTGTACTTCCTGTACCAGTACGATCCCGAACTGACCAGTTTCATCCTGCCGATGGAGCTGGAGCTGCGCGGAGAACTCGACGTCGCCGCGTTCGGCGAGGCGGTCGCGGCGGTGGTCCAGCGCCATCCGATCTACCGCACCACCTATCGGGTCGAGGCCGGCGTGCCGCGCCAGCGTTTCGACGCCGGGCGCAGTTTCCAGATCGCCTTCAAGGATCTCACCCAGGCCTCCGAGGCCGAGCGCGAGGCCGGCCTCGCCGAATGCCGACGCGACGTCTCCGAGCGCCCGTTCGACCTCGGCGAAGAACTGCCGCTGCGGGTGCACCTGCTCAAGCGCGGCGCCGGTGCCTACACCTTGCTGGTCGGTTTCCACCATATCGCCACCGACGAGTGGTCGATCCAGCAATTCGTTCACGAAGTCTCGCGGATCTACCGAGACCGCGGTCATGCGCGGGTCGCGGTCGAGCCGGTGTCTTACCTCGACTACGCCGCCTGGCAGGTCGAGCAGTACGAGGCCGGCGGTTACGAGGTGTCGCGTTCGTACTGGCAGCACCAGCTCGACGGCATCAAAGGCGTATTGGAACTGCCGCTGGACTTTCCGCGTCCGGCGCAGCAGAGCTACAACGGCGCGCAGATCGCCCGCCGGGTGCCGGACGAACTCGGCCGCAAGGTCGCTGCCTTCGTGCGTGGCCGCGGCCTGCCCGAGTTCGGCTTCTACCTTGGTGTCTGCCATCTGCTGCTGAACAAACTCAGCGGCGAAAACGACATCGTGGTCGGCACCGACGTGTTCGGCCGCGATCACGCCGACCTGCGCGACATGGCCGGTTTCTTCGTCAACCAGCTGGCCCTGCGCAGCCAGATCCACCCGGAAACCCCGGTCGGCGAGTACTTGGGTCAGGCCGGCCTGGCGGCGATGGACGCGCTGCGCTATCAGGACATGCCTTTCGACAAGGTCGTCGACGCCCTCGGCATCGAGCGCGACGCCGCCTATTCGCCGGTGTTCCAGGTCAAGTTCCTGTACGAACGCGCGGCCCGCAAGCTGGAACTGTTCGACGACGTGGAAGCCAGCGAACGCGCCTCGTTCGGCACCCGCTCGCAGTACGACCTGACCCTGAAAGTGCAGGGCGAGCAGGTCATCGCCTACTACAACACCGACCTGTTCCGCGCCGGCACCGTCGAGGCCTGGCTGGATCTGTACCTGGCCTTGCTCGATGAGATCGTCGAGCAGCCGCAGCGCCCGGTCGCCGACCTGTTGCAGGGCACCCTGGCGCAGCGCTATGCCGCCTTCACCCAGGGTGAGCAGCGACCGGTCGATCACGCCGACCTGTTCGCCCGCATCGACGCTTCGGTGGTGGCGGATCCGCAGGCCATCGCGGTGCGGTCGGTCGACGGCGAGGCCAGCTATGCGCAGTTCGACGCGCGCGTACGCCAGATCGCCGCGCGCCTGTTGGCGATGGGCATCGCCAAGGGCGACAAGGTCGCCGTGCACCTGGACCGCTCGATCGACCTGGCCGCGGCCACGGTCGCGGTGATGCGCGCCGGCGCGGTGTTCGTGCCGCTGGACCCGAGCTATCCGCGCGAGCACATCGACTACACCCTCGGCGACAGCAGCGCCGGTGTGGTCGTGACTCAGTCGAGCTTGGCCGACCACCTGCCGGAGTTCTATGGCTTCGTCCTCGATCTCGACAGCTTGCCGACCCCGAGCGCCGACATCGCTGCGCCGGCCTATCCGGCGCTGGGCGCGGAAGACATCGCCTATCTGCTCTACACCTCCGGTTCGACCGGGCGGCCGAAGGGCGCGCTGATCCCGCACGGCGCCTTCGCCAACCTGTGCGACTGGTACATCCGTTTCTGCTCGCTGGACGCGGCTAGCCGGGTGCTGCTGATGATCCCGATCGGCTTCGACGCCTCGATCAAGAACATCTTCGCCCCGCTCATGGCCGGCGGCACCCTGGTACTGGCGCGTCCGGACCTGTTCGATCCCGAGTCGCAACTGCGCCAGATCGAACAGACCGGGGTGAGCCTGATCAATTGCGCGCCGAGCGCGATGTACGCGCTGGTCAAGCACGACGCCGGCAACCGCTACGAATCGCTGCGCAGCCTGCGCCTGCTCGCGCTCGGCGGCGAAGCGCTGGACCTGAGCCTGCTGCGGCCGTGGCTGGGCAGCGAGGCCTGCAATGCCGCGCTCGCCAACATCTACGGCCCGACCGAGTGCACCGACATCTCGGTGGTCTATCAGGCCGGGCGCGAGGAATGGCTGCAGCGCTCGCAAGTGGTGATCGGCCGGCCGATCCAGAACGCCCAGGCCTATATCGTCGACGCCGGCCTGCGTCTGTGCGCACCGGGCGTGCCGGGCGAGCTGGTGATCGCCGGCCGCGGCGTCGCCGCGGGCTATCACAACCTGGACGAAACCACCGCGCGCAGCTTCGTACGCACCGCGCTCGCCGATTCGCCGGTCTACCGCACCGGCGACATCTGCCGTTACGACGAAGACGGTCAGATCGTTTACCTGGGCCGTCGCGACGGCCAGATCAAGATCCGCGGCAAGCGCGTTGAGACGGCCGAGATCGTCGCCCAGCTCGCCGCCTTGCTGCCCGCGCGCAAGATCAGCGTGCAGCTGTACTCGGCCAATGGCATGGAATTGCTGCTGGCCTTCGCCGACGGCGGCGCCGCCACGTTCGGTGCCGACGAACTCAAGCAACGTCTCGCCCAGCGGCTGCCGCGGCACATGGTGCCGGCGCAGATCCTGTTCGTCGAACGCATGCCGCTGACCCCGAACGGCAAGATCTGCAGTAAGTCGTTGACCGCGGTGTTCGAGGCGCAGCGCGCTAACGCCGAAGCGGTCGACGAGACCCTCGACGAGACCGAGCGCCTGATCGCCTCGGTCTGGGAACAGTTGCTCGGCGTGCAGGGCATCGAGCGCGGCTCGGACTTCTTCTCGCTCGGCGGCGATTCGATCTTCTCGATCCAGCTCGTCGCCGAACTGCAGGCGCACGGGATCAAGGTGTCGGTCGCCGACATCTTCAAGCATCCGACCCTGGGGCAGCTGGCCAGCCTGGCCGCGCGCAACGCCGCCGCCGAGCAGGTCGTCGAGGCCGGCGCCGAGGCGTCTGCCATCGCCGACGATGCGGTGCTGGCGCCGTTCGCGCTGGTGGCCGCGGCCGACCGTGCGCTGCTGCCGGAAGGCCTGGAGGACGCCTATCCGGTGACTTCGCTGCAGCACGGCATGATCTTCCACGGCCTGCTCGACAGCGATCTGTCCAACAGCGGCGGCTCGACCTATCACGACGTGTTCTCGTTCGAGCTGAGTTTCGACGCCTTCGACGCGCAGGCTTTCGTGCGCGCGATCGGCGACGTCGTCGCCCGCCATCCGGTGCTGCGCACCGGCTTCGACCTCGGCCGCTATTCGGTGCCGCTGCAGCTGGTGCACGCGCAGGTGGCGCCGAACATCGACCAGGCCGACCTGCGCGGGCTCGATGAGGCGGCGCAGGAGCGCGAGGTGGCGCTCGCCATCGCCGCGATCAAGGCCAAGGGCTTCGCCCTCGACGGGCCGAGCCTGATCCGCTTCACCGTGCTGCGCAAAGCCGAGCACTGCATCCAGCTGGTGATCGACGCGCATCACGCCATTCTCGACGGCTGGAGCATGGCGACCCTGCAGCGGCAGGTGTTCGAGTGCTATCGCGCTTACCAGACCGGCGCCGAGACCGCGCCGAGCTTCGACAGCGGTCGTTCGCGTTTCGCCGATTACGTCGCCCAGCTGGCCCGCGAAGAGGCCGACCCGGCCAACCGCGCGTTCTGGGACGAGTGCGGCCGCCGCGCCGGCCAAGGCCGCCTGGCCGCGGTCGCGCCGAACGCAGCGGCGCGCGAGCACCGCGAGATCCGTCTCGACGCGGCCCTGGCCACGCGCCTGGACGAACTGGCCGTGCGCGAAGGCGTCGCCGTGCGCACGCTGCTGTTCATGGCCCATGCCTGCACCCTGCGGGCGATGATCGGCGCCGACCGCGTCGTCACCGGCCAGACCGACAACGGCCGCCTGGAAACGCGCGGCACCGAGAACGTGCTCGGCCTGTTCCTTAATGTATTGCCGCAGACCGTCGAACTCGGCGGCAAGCGCTGGCGCGAGCTGGCCGCGGCCGTGCACGAGGCTGAGACCGCCAGCCGCGCCCACCGGCGTTATCCGCTGGCCTCGATCCTGCAGCGCCATCCCGCGCTCGCCGTCGATTCCTTGTTCACCTACACCAATTTCCGCGTCTCCAACCCGCTGACCCGCGAGGCTTCGCTGCGGGTGCGCGAAGGCGAGCTGTTCGAAGAGATCAATTTCGGCCTGTCGCTGCACGCCAACGGCAATCGCGAAGACGGCTACACCGTCATCCTCGATGCGCGCCTGAACCTGCAGCCGATTCACATCGAAGCCTTGCTGCGTACCTACGTCGACGCGCTGGAGGCGATGACCGCCGATTTCGACGCCGCCATCGCGCCGTTGCCGGCCCACCGTCTGCCGGTGTTCGCTCATGGCCAGGATGGCGCTGCGCATGCGCTGTTGCGTTTCGACACTGCGCTCGATGCCGCCGCGCTTGACGCCGCCGCGACCGAGGTCGTGCAGCGCGCCTTCGGCGCCGTCGCCGGACCGGCCCTGCATCTGCTGAGCCCGGCCTTCGCCGGCGGCCAGGACGAGCAGGCCTGCATCGACATCGCCCTGAGCCAGATCGGCGCTACCGATGCGCCGCTGACCGTCGCCGCCTATCGCCGCGACGGCCTGCAGATCCTGGTACTGCGCGTGTCGCCGGCCTTGGCTGCGGTCGATCCCGATGCGGCGAGCGCCTTGATCGCGCGTTACCGCATGTTGAGCGGCGGCCGCGCCGCATTGTCGGCGCGCGCCGGCAGCGCCGCGCCGTGGCGCGATGCCGGTGTGTTCGATCGCGACCGCGCCTATTGGCAGGCTCAGCTCGACGGTGCGCCGGTCGCACTGGCGTTGCCGAGCGATCGCCCGCGCAGCGCGGCGCCGGATCAGGTCTCCGCTTCGGTCGAGGTGGCCGTGCCTGCGTCGACGGCCTCGGCGTTGCGCGCATTCGCTGTGCAACAGGCCGCGCCGGTGCCGGCCGTGCTGTTGGCGGCATGGACCGCCTTGCTGTCGCGCTGGAGCGGGCAGGGCGAGGTCGTCACCGGCCTGGCCTCGGCCGGCTTGACCAACGAAGTCGCGGCCCTGCGCCTGGACCTGCACGACGACCCGAGCGTTGCCGCCGCGATCGCACGGGCCGCCGCCGTCCTGGCCGATGCCGCCGCACATGCCGAACTGCAGTTCGCCCAGGTCGCCGAGGCCGTGCGCGGCCGTGGCGAGGCCTTGTTCGAAGTGTTGCTGGCGCTCGACGGCAGTGCAGCGTCGCTGTCGTCGCAGCCCGGGCTGGCCTTGTCGCTGGAACTCGCCAATACCGCCGAAGGCATCCGCGGCCGTCTGCATTACGCGCAGGCGCAGTTCGACCGCGCCAGCGCCGAACGCATGGCCGGCCATCTGACCACCATGCTCGCCGCATTCGCGCAGGACGGCGGACGCAAGCTCAGCGGCTTGCCGCTGCTGTCGGCGCCCGAGCGCGAACAGGTGCTGTTCGGCTTCAACGACACCGCGACGGTGGCGGCGCCGGAGCGGCTGATGCACCGCCGCTTCGAGCGCCACGCCGCCTCGCAGCCGGATGCGATCGCCCTGATCGACGGCGAGGCCTCGATCAGTTACGCCGAACTCAACCGCCGCGCCAACCGCATCGCCCATCGCCTGATCGCCCTGGGCGTTAAACCCGACGACCGCGTGGCGATCTGCGTCGAACGCAGCGCGGCGATGGTCGCCGGCCTGCTCGGCGTGCTCAAGGCCGGCGGCGCCTACGTGCCGCTGGACCCGAACTATCCGTCCGAACGCCTGGCCTACATGCTCGACGACAGCCGCCCGGCGGCGTTGCTGACCCAGGCCGGGTTGCGCGAACGCCTGCCGCTCGGCGAGCCGGCGCGCCTGCCGGTGCTGGCGATCGACGAGCTGATCGCGGCACCGGGCGAGGGCGAGTCGAACGACCCCGATCCGCAGTCGCTGGGGCTGACCCCGGCGCATCTGGCGCAGGTGATCTACACCTCGGGTTCGACCGGCCAGCCCAAGGGCGTGATGGTCGAGCACCGCAACGTCGCCGAACTGATCCGTACCCACATCGCCCACTGCGCGCTGCAGCCCGGCGACCGCATGCTGCAGTTCGCTTCTTACTCGTTCGACAGTTCGGTCGTGGAAATCTTCCCGACCCTGTCGGCCGGCGCCACGGTGGTGCTGCGTCCGGCGCACCTGGTCGCGCCCGACGCCGAGTTCGTCGACTTCCTGAGCGCGCAAGCGATCAACATCGCCGATCTGCCGACCGCGTTCTGGCATCAATGGTCGCAGTCGGTGTCGGATGGCCGGCTGTTGCCGGCGGCGAGCCTGCGCCTGGTAGTGGTGGGTGGCGAGAAGGTCGAGCGCCGTCATCTGGCGCAATGGTTGAACGCGCCGGGCCTGCGTTGCGGCCTGCTCAACACCTACGGCCCGACCGAGGCCACGGTGTACGCGACCGCGGCGCTGTTCGCCGATGCCTCGCAGTTGCCCGGGCGCGAAGTCTCGATCGGCCGCCCGGTCGCCAACACCCGCGTCTACATCCTCGATGCGCACGGCCAGCCGGCGCCGATCGGCGTCGCCGGTGAGCTGTGCATCGCCGGCGCCCAGGTCGCACGCGGCTACCTCGGACGCGAGGCGCTCAGCGCCGAGCGTTTTCTCCGCGACCCCTTCGTCAGCGCCGATTCCGATCCGGTCCAGGCGCGCTTGTACAAGACCGGCGATCTCGCCCGCTGGCGCGACGACGGCAGCATCGAATACCTCGGCCGCAACGACTTCCAGGTCAAGATCCGCGGCTTCCGCATCGAGTTGGGCGAGATCGAAGCGGCGCTGTCGGCCTGCGCCGGCGTGCGCGAAGCGGTGGTGATCGCCCGCGAGGACGTGCCCGGCGACAAGCGCCTGGTGGCGTATGTCGTCGCCGCCGCAGAGGCCGCGACGACTGCGGCGCAGTGGCGCGAGCAATTGGCGCGCTCGCTGGCCGATTACCTGTTGCCCTCGGCGATCGTGCGCCTGGACGCGCTGCCGCTGACCGCCAACGGCAAGCTCGACCGCAAGGCGCTGCCGGCGCCGGACGACGCGGCGATGGCTGCGCGTGCGTACGCCGAACCGCAGGGCGAGGCCGAGGCCGCGCTGGCCCAGGTCTGGCAGGACTTGCTCGGTCGCGAGCGGGTCGGCCGTAACGATCATTTCTTCGAGCTCGGCGGTCATTCGCTGATCGCGGTGCAGTTGGTCACGCGTCTGCGCGAGAGCCGCGGCGTCGAGCTGTCGCTGCGCGACGTGTTCGCCCGGCCGGTGCTCGCCGACATGGCCCAGAGCCTGCGCGGCGCCCGCGCCGCGGCGTTGCCGCCGATCCTGGCGGCCGACCGCGACGCGCCGTTGCCGCTGTCGTGGGCGCAGCAGCGCCTGTGGTTCCTCGACCAGCTCGACTCCGCCGCCGGCGCCGCCTATCACATGCCGGCGGCGCTGCGCCTCAGCGGCCGCCTCGACCGCGCGGTGCTGCAGGCCACCCTCGACCGCGTCGTCGCACGCCATGAAATCCTGCGAACCTGCTTCGTCGCCGGCGACGGCGAGCCGGTGCAGTCGATCGCGCCGGCCGATTGCGGTTTCGTCCTCGACGACCTCGACCTCAGCGGTCTCGATGCGCCGGCGCGCGAGCGCGAAGTGCAGAGCCTGTCGGCGGCGGAAGTGCGCAAGCCCTTCGACCTGTCGACGGGGCCGCTGATCCGCGGCCGCCTGCTGCGTCTGGCCGCGGACGAACACGTGCTGCTGCTGACCCAGCACCACATCATTTCCGACGGCTGGTCGCTCGGCGTGTTGGTCGACGAGGTGTCGGCGCTGTATGCCGCGTTCGCCGAAGGCCGCGCCGATCCGCTGCCGCCGTTGCCGGTGCAATACGCCGACTACGCGGTGTGGCAGCGCCAGTGGCTGCGCGGCGATGCGCTGGAAGCGCAGATGGGCTATTGGCGCGAGCACCTGAGCGGCGCGCCGGCCCTGCTGGAACTGCCGACCGACCGGCCGCGTCCGCCGGTGCAGCGCTACATCGGCAGTACCCGGCGTTTCCGCATCGACGAGCAGACCGCCGACGGTCTGCGCGCCTTGTCGCAGCGTCATGGCACGACGTTGTTCATGACTTTGCTGGCCGGCTGGTCGCTGCTGTTGTCGCGCTTGAGCGGCAGCGACGACGTGGTGGTCGGCACCGCGGTCGCCAACCGCCGTCGCGGCGAGGTCGAGCCCTTGCTCGGCTTCTTCGTCAACACCCTGGCGCTGCGCGTCGACGTCGGCGACGACCCGACCGTCGCTGAACTGCTGGCGCGTACCCGTGCGGTCATGCTCGGCGCCTACGAACACCAGGACGTGCCGTTCGAGCAGGTCGTCGACATGCTGCAGCCGGCGCGCAGCCTGGGTCACAACCCGGTAGTGCAGAACATGCTGGTGCTGCAGAACACCCCGACCGGCACCCTGCAATTGCCCGAACTGAGCCTGAGCCTGATCGACCAGCCGCGCGACGAGACTTTGTTCGACCTGTCGCTGGAACTGATCGAGAACGAAGGCGGCCTGGACGGCAGCCTCGAGTACGCCAACGATCTGTTCGACGCGGCCACCATCGAACGTTGGTCGCTGCATCTGCAGACCCTGCTGCGGGCGATGGCCGAGGGCGAACAGCGCCGCATCGGCAGCCTGTCCTTGCTGAGTGCCGACGATCGCCGTCTGGTGCTGGAATGTTTCAACGAGATCGGCGGCGATGCGCCGATGCCGATGCATGAAGGGCAGACCGTGCACGGCCTGTTCGAGGCCCAGGCCGCCCGCGATCCGCAGGCCACTGCGGTCGAGTACGAGGGCCGTGCGCTGAGCTACGGCGAACTCAACCGCCGCGCTAATCGCGTCGCCCATCGCCTGATCGCGCTCGGCGTGGCGCCCGACGACCGCGTCGCGATCTGCGTCGAACGCGGCCTGGAGGCGGTGGTCGCGGTGTTCGGCGTGCTCAAGGCCGGCGCGGCCTACGTGCCGCTGGACCCGGCCTATCCGCCGGAACGCCTGGCCTATCTGGTCGGCGACAGCGCGCCCAAAGCCTTGCTGACCCAGAACGCGCTGCGCGAGGCGGCCTGGTCGCTCGACGAGCACGCTCCCGACATTGCCGTGCTGATGCTCGACGACGACGAGACCTGGGCCGCCCAGCCCGAGCACGACCCGGTGGTGAGCGCGCTGACGCCGTCGCACTTGGCCTACGTGATCTACACCTCCGGTTCGACCGGTGAGCCCAAGGGTGTGATGGTCGAGCACCGCAACGTGCTCAACCTGTGGTCGGCGTTCGAACGCGAGGTGTTCGCCGACTGCGCGCCGGGCGCGCGCCTGGGCCTGGACGCGGCGCTGTCCTTCGACGCTTCGGTGCAGTCGCTGGTGCAGTTGCTGTCGGGCCGTTGCATGGTGATCGTGCCGGCGGCGATCCGTGCCGATGGCGCGGCGCTGATCGAGTTCCTGGGCCGCGAACGCATCGACATCTTCGACTGCACGCCGGCCCAGTTCGAGGCCTTGCTCGCCGCCGGTCTGCTCGACGACACGGTTTCGGGCGCCAAGCGCCCGGGCACGATGTTGGTCGGCGGCGAAGCGCTGCCCGCCCGTGCCTGGGAAGCCGCGGCGGCTTCGTCGATGCGCTGCTACAACGTCTACGGCCCGACCGAATGCACGGTCGACGCCAGCTATGCGCGGATCGAAGCCGGGGTCGCGCCGCACATCGGCCGGCCGCTCGCCAACACCCGCATCTACGTGCTCGGCGGCGACGGCGAGCCCTTGCCGGTCGGCGTGGTCGGCGAGATCCACGTCGGCGGTGCCGGCGTCGCCCGCGGTTACCTCGGCCGTGCCGAACTGAGCGCCGAACGCTTCGTCCGCGACCCGTTCGCGGCCACCGCGGGCGCGCGCATGTACCGCACCGGCGACCTCGGCCGCTGGCGCAGCGACGGCACCCTGGAGTACGTCGGCCGTAACGACTTCCAGGTCAAGCTGCGCGGCTATCGCATCGAGCTCGGCGAAATCGAGGCGCGTCTGTCGGCCTGCGCCGACGTGCGCGAGGCGGTGGTGGTCGCACGCGAAGACCAGCCCGGCGAGAGGCGCCTGGTGGCCTACGTGGCGCCGCGCGCTGCGGCCAAGGACGAGGCGCTCGAAGAACTACTCGACGGCCAGGTCGCGCAGTGGTCGGACATCTTCGACGACCAGGGCGAGGAGGAGACCGTCGAGCAGGCCGACTTCGGTTTCGACCTGACCGGCTGGAACAGCACCTACACCCGCGAGGCGATCGCCAGCGAAGGCATGCGCGAATGGCTCGACGGCACCTTGGTGCGGATCGAGGCGCTGCAGCCGCGGCGGGTGCTCGAGATCGGCGTCGGCACCGGCATGATCCTGTGCAACATCGCGCCGCGCTGCGAGCGCTACGTCGGCACCGACCTGTCGGTCAAGACCGTGGCCAAGGTCAACCACCTGGTCGGGATCACCCCGGAGCTGAGCGGCAAGGCCGACGTGTTCCAGGGCGAGGCCACCGATTTCTCGGCGATCCACGGCGAGTTCGACACGGTGGTGATCAACTCGGTGGTGCAGTACTTTCCGAACCTGGCCTACCTGGAACAGGTCATCGCCTCGTCGATCGGCGTCACCGCCGCCGGCGGCAAGCTGATGATCGGCGATGTGCGCCATCACGGCCTCATGCCGTCGTTCCATCTGTCGGTGCAAGCGTTCCAGTCGCCCGACAGCCTGTCGGCGACGCAACTGGGCGACCGCGCCGCGCAGAAGATGCGCGGCGACATCGAGTTGCTGATCGACCCGGTCTGGTTCCACGCTCTGCGCGATCGTTACCCGCGTATCAGTGCGGTGCGCGTGCTGCCCAAGTTGGCCCGCCACGAAAACGAAATGTCGGCGTATCGCTACGACGTGGTGCTGACTATCGACGGCGAGCGCGACGAGGTGTTCGCGATCGACTGGCAGGACTGGGGCGACGAAGGCTTCGATGCGCAGCGCCTGCAGCAGCGCATCGACGCCAGCGACGAGGCGGTGCTCGGACTGCGCGCGATCGCGCATCCCTGGGCCACTCCGTATCAGCGCGCCTGGCAGCGCCTCGGCGCGGGCGAGGGCGGCGCCTCGGTCGCTGCGATCAAGGCCCAGGCCGCGATCGACGCCGGCCATGGCGCGCTGTGCGCCGATCTCGAAGACTTCTGCCGCGAGCGCGGCTACAGCCTCGACTTGAGTTGGGCGCCGAACGCGCAGGGCGGCGAATACCACGCCCTGATCGGCCGCAACGGCCAGGCGCTGCATTTCGATTGGCGTAGCCAGATTGCGGCGGAGCAATTGCGCAAGGACGAGGCCGGTTTCGCCCACGACCCGCTCGAAGCCAAGTGGCGCAGCACCTTGCCGGGCCGTCTGCGCGAAGTGCTGGCGGCGCAGGTGCCCGAGTACATGGTGCCGAGCGCGTTCATGCTGATCGACCGTTGGCCGCTGACCGCCAACGGCAAGCTCGACCGCCAGGCCCTGCCGGCGCCGGACCGTATCGCGGTGACCGCGCGCAACTACGAGCCGCCGCAGGGCGAGGTCGAGGAGACCATCGCCACGATCTGGCAGGAACTGCTGGGCCTGGAACAGGTCGGCCGCCACGACCATTTCTTCGAGGTCGGCGGGCATTCGCTGTTGGCGGTGCAGGTGATGGCGCGGGTGCGCGAAGCCTTCGCCGTCGACGTGCCGGTGGCCGAGTTGTTCAAGTCGCCCGAGGTCGCACTGCTGGCACGGGTGGTGCTGGTCGCCAGCGTCGGCCGCTACGCCGACGAGGACGTCGAACGCATGGCCGCCGACATCGATCAGCTCTCGGAAGAAGAACTGCGCGCCCTGCTCGAAGAGGAAAACCCGTGAGCCGCCGCGACCGCGCGGTAGCCAAGGGACGACACACCATGGAACAACTAGCGATGGAGATGCGGGATGTCTAAGGAATCGTCGGCGGACATCGAGCTGCTGAAACTGGAACTGCTGCGGCGCCGACTCAACAAGTCGGCGACCCCGGCCGCGCAGCCCGATGGCGCGCGGCCGATCGCGCGTGCCGATCGCGACGGCGAATTGCCGTTGTCGTGGGCGCAGCAGCGCATGTGGTTCCTCGACCGGCTCGACCAGGCGGCCGGCGAGGCCTATCACGTGCCGGCAGCGCTGCGCCTGAAGGGCCGGCTCGACCGCCTGGCCTTGCAGTCGGCGCTCGACCGCATCGTCGCCCGCCACGAAAACCTGCGCACCCGCTTCGTCGGCGTCGACGGTTCGGCACGGCAGGAGATCGCGCCGGAACAGATCGGCTTCGTTCTGGTCGATCACGACCTGCGCGCATTGGCGCCGGCCGAGCGCGAAGCCGAGGCCACTCGGATCGGCCGCGACGAAGCGCTGGCGGCGTTCGATCTCGCCGCCGGCCCGCTGATCCGCGGCCGCCTGCTGCGCGTCGGCGACGACGAGCACGTGCTGCTGGTGACCCAGCACCACATCATTTCCGACGGCTGGTCGATGGGCGTGTTGGTGCGCGAAGTCAGCGCGCTCTACACCGCTTTCACTCAGGGCCGCGCCGACCCCTTGCCGGCGCTGCCGGTGCAATACGCCGACTACGCGGTGTGGCAGCGCCAGTGGCTGCAGGGCGAGGCCTTGCAGAAACACATCGACTTCTGGCGTTCCCACCTGGGCGGCGCGCCGACCCTGCTGGAACTGCCCGGCGACCGTCCGCGCCCGTCGCTGCAGAGCTATGCCGGCGACCGCATCCCGGTCGCGTTGCCGGCGGCGCTGACCGCGGCCCTGCGCGCGTTGTCGCAGCGTCACGGCACCACCGTGTTCATGACCCTGCTGGCCGGTTGGTCGGCGTTGATGTCGCGCTTGAGCGGTCAGGATGAGGTGGTGATCGGCACGCCGGTGGCCAATCGCGCCCGCACCGAACTCGAACCGCTGATCGGTCTGTTCATCAACACCCTGGCGCTGCGCGTCGACTTGCGCGACGACCCGACCGTCGCCGAGCTGCTGGCCCAGGTCAAGGCCACCACGCTCGGCGCCTATGCCCACCAGGAGCTGCCGTTCGAGCAAGTCGTCGAGGCGTTGGCGCCGGAGCGCAGCCTCGGCCACAGCCCCTTGTTCCAGGTGATGCTGACCCTCGACAACACGCCCGACAGCGGCAGTCTGGCGCTGCCCGGTCTGGAACTGAGCGCGGTCCCGGCGACCAATGCCAAGGCGCATTTCGACCTGCGCCTGTTGCTCGGCGATGCCGGCGACGACCTCAGCGGCGAGCTGGAGTACTCCAGCGACCTGTTCGGCCGCGCCACCGCCGAGCGCATGGTGCGGCAGTGGATCGCGCTGCTGCAGGGCATGGTCGGCGGCGATGCGCGCAAGGTCGGCGAGCTGAGCTTGTTGAGCACGGCCGAGCGCGAGCAGGTGCTGCGCGGGTTCAACGATCTGCGTGCCGATGCGGTGCACGACCGCACGATTCATGCGCAGTTCGAGGCGCAGGCGGCTTCCACTCCGGATGCCGAAGCGCTGTTGGTCGAAGACGAAGCACTGAGCTACACAGAGCTCAACCGCCGCGCTAACCAAGTCGCCCATCGTTTGATCTCGCTCGGCGTCAAACCCGACGACCGCGTGGCGATCTGCACCGAACGCAGCGTGGCGATGATCGTCGGCTTGCTGGGTGTGCTCAAGGCCGGTGCGGCGTACGTGCCGTTGGACCCAAGCTATCCGAGCGAGCGCCTGGCCTACATGTTGGAAGACAGCCGGCCCATCGCCTTGCTGACCCAGTCGGCGCTGCGCGCGGCGATGCCGATGCTGGAATCTTCGCCGCTGCCGCTGGTGGTGCTCGACGACGAGTCGCTGGCTCAGTACAGCGAAAGCAATCCGAGCGTCGAAGGCCTGACACCGCGCAACCTGGCTTATGTGATCTACACCTCCGGTTCGACCGGCCAGCCCAAGGGCGTGATGGTCGAGCATCGCTCGGCGGTGAACTTCTGGCGGGTGATGGGCGAGACCACCCATCGCGAACTGACGAAGCCGTCGCGCGTGGCCTTGAACGCCGCGTTCTCGTTCGACATGTCCTTGAAGGGCATCCTGCAACTGCTGTCGGGCCACGCCCTGGTGCTGATTCCGCAGTCGATCCGCGCCAATGGCCCAGCGATGCTGGACTTCATCGACCGTTACCGCATTGACGCCTTCGACAGCACGCCCTCGCAGTTGGAGGTATTGCTGGCGGCCGGCCTGATCGGCAAGCCCGGTCATCAGCCGACCAGCGTGCTGCTCGGCGGCGAGCCGATCGGCAAGGCGATGTGGGACAAGCTCAAAGCGTCGCCGAGCATCCACTTCCACAATATGTACGGCCCGACCGAGTGCACGGTCGACGCCACCATCGGCAGCATTCGGGACTCGGTCGGCGGCCCGAATATCGGCCGACCGATTGCGAACACGCCGGTGTATCTGCTCGACGCGCGCGGCGAGCCGGTGCCGGTCGGTGTGCCGGGCGAGTTGTTCCTGGGCGGCGTGCAGGTCGCACGCGGTTATCTGGATCGCCCGGAGCTGACCGCGGAACGTTTCGTCCGCGATCCGTTCTCGGCCGAAGCCGATGCGCGCATGTACAAGACCGGCGACCTCGGCCGCTGGCGCGCCGACGGCACGATCGAATACCTGGGCCGCAACGATTTCCAGGTCAAGATCCGTGGTTTCCGCATCGAACTCGGCGAGATCGAAGCGCGCCTGGCCGCCTGCGACGGTGTGCGCGAAGCGGTGGTGGTGGCACGCGAAGACGACGGCGGCGACAAGCGCCTGGTGGCCTATGTGGTGGCGGAGCAGGGCGCCGAGATCTCGGTGACCAACCTGCGCGAAGCGCTGGCCCGCGACTTGGCCGAGTACATGATCCCGAGCGCGTTCGTCGCTTTGGAGTCGTTGCCGTTGACCCCGAACGGCAAGCTGGATCGCAAGGCTTTGCCGTCTCCGGATCAGTCCGCGCTGGCGAGCCGCGAATACGAAGCGCCGCAAGGCGAGACCGAGCAGGCCATCGCCGGGGTTTGGCAGGACCTGCTCGGGATCGAGCGGGTCGGCCGCCACGACCACTTCTTCGAACTGGGCGGGCATTCGCTGCTGGTCATCAGCCTGATCGAACGCCTGCGCCAGTGCGGCCTCAACGTCGACGTGCGCACCGTGTTCACCACTCCGGTGCTGAGCGTGCTGGCCGGCAAGATCGCCGGCGAGGCCGAAGCGCCGGCGGCGGAGGTCGCGCCGAACCTGATCGTCGCCGGTACCACCGCGATCACCCCCGAGCTGCTGCCGCTGGTGACGCTGAACCAGGCCGAGATCGACGCCATCGTCGCCACCGTGCCCGGCGGCGCCGGCAACGTCCAGGACATCTACCCGCTGGCGCCGTTGCAGGAAGGCATCCTGTTCCACCACATGCTCGAGAACGACAGCGGCGGCGATACCTATCTGCTGCGCACCGTGCTCGGCTTCGACGGCCGCGAGCGCATGGACGCGTTCCTCGATGCCTTGCAGCAGGTCATCGACCGCCACGACATCCTGCGCAGCGCGGTGATCTGGCAGGGCCTGCCGCAGCCGGTGCAGGTCGTGTACCGGCAGGCGCCGTTGCCCCTGCACGAGGCCGAACTGTCGGCCGATTCGCCGGCCCTGCCGCAGTTGCTCGCCCACACCGACCCGCGCCGCATGCGCCTGGACCTGCAGCGCGCGCCGATCCTGGCGGCGTTCCGTGCCCAGGACCCGGACAGCGGCGAATGGCTGCTGGCCTTGTTGCGCCACCACGTCAGCGGCGACCACGTCGCCATGGCGCTGATCCTGTCGGAGATCCTGGCCCTGTTGCAGGGCCGCGGCGACGCGCTGCCGGCGAGCCTGCCGTACCGCAATTTCATCGCCGCCACCCGCGCCGTGCCCGAGGCCGAACACGAGGCCTGGTTCCGCGAGCAGCTCGGCCATGTCGACGAACCGACCGCGCCGTTCGGCGTGCTCGACGTGCAGAGCAGCGGCGAGCAGGCGCGCGAAGCGCGGATCGTGTTCGACGACGCGTTGGCGCGGCGCATCCGCGAACTAGCGCGCGAGCGCGGCGTGACCCCGGCGGTGCTGTTCCACGTCGCCTGGGCGCAAGTGCTGGCGCGCTGCAGCGGCCGCGACGAAGTGGTGTTCGGCACGGTGCTGTCGGGCCGCCTGCAGGGTTCGGAGGGCGCCGACCAAGTGGTCGGCATGTTCCTCAACACCTTGCCGATCCGCATCCCGGTCGGCGGCGCAGCCGTGGCCGAGGCGGTGCGCGACACCCACCATCGGCTCAGCGAACTGCTGGCCCACGAGCAGGCCTCGCTGGCCCTGGCCCAGCGGTGCAGCGCGATCGCGCCGCCGTTGCCCTTGTTTACCGCCTTGCTCAACTATCGCCACAGCCACGAGCCCGGCAACGCCGCCGAGGAGCAGGCCATGGCCGAGGCCTGGGACGGCGTGTACGTGCTCAAGGACGACACCCGCAACAACTATCCGCTGACCATGTCGGTCGAGGACCTCGGCCAGGGCTTCGGCCTGACCGCGCTGTCGGTGCCGGGCATCGACGGCCCGCGCGTGGTCCGCTACATGCAGACTGCGATGGAGTCCTTGATCGGCGCGCTCGAAGCCGGCGGCGACACGCCGTTGCAGGCGTTGCCGATCCTGCCGGTCTCCGAACGCGAGCAAGTGCTGGGCGAGTTCAACGACCAGCGCGCGGATGCGGTGCACGACCGCACGATGCATGCCTTGTTCGAGGCACAGGCGGCTTCCACGCCGGATGCCGAGGCGCTGTTAGTCGAAGACGATGTGCTGAGCTACGGCGAACTCAACCGCCGCGCCAACCGGGTCGCGCACCGTCTGATCGCGCTCGGCGTCAAACCCGACGACCGTGTGGCGATCTGCACCGAACGCAGCGTGGCGATGATCGTCGGCTTGCTGGGCGTGCTCAAGGCCGGCGCCGCTTACGTGCCGCTGGACCCGAGTTATCCGATCGAGCGCCTGGCTTACATGCTCGAAGACAGCCGGCCCATCGCGCTGCTGACCCAGTCGGCCTTACGCGCGGCGATGCCGATGCTGGAATCGTCGCCACTGCCGCTGGTGGTGCTCGACGACGAGTCGTTGGTCGAGCAGAGCGAAAGCAATCCAAGCATCGCTGGCCTGACGCCGCGCAATCTGGCCTACGTGATCTACACCTCCGGTTCGACCGGTCAGCCCAAGGGCGTGATGGTCGAGCACCGCTCGGCGGTGAACTTCTGGCGGGTGATGGGCGAGACCACCCATCGCGAATTGGGCGCCGGTTCTCGTGTCGCCCTCAATGCGGCGTTCTCGTTCGACATGTCGCTGAAGGGCATCCTGCAACTGCTGTCGGGCCACGCCCTGGTGCTGATCCCGCAGTCGATCCGCGCCAACGGCCCGGCGATGCTGGAGTTCATCGACCGCTACCGCATCGATGCCTTCGACAGCACGCCCTCGCAGTTGGAGGTGTTGCTGGCGGCCGGCCTGATCGGCAAGCCCGGTCATCAGCCGACCAGCGTGCTGCTCGGCGGCGAGCCGATCGGCAAGGCGATGTGGGACAAGCTCAAGGCCTCGCCGAGCATCCACTTCCACAATATGTACGGCCCGACCGAGTGCACGGTCGATGCGACCATCGGCAGCATCCGCGATGCGGTCGGCGGCCCGAATATCGGCCGTCCGATTGCGAACACGCCGGTGTACTTGCTCGACAGCCGCGGCGAGCCGGTGCCGGTCGGCGTGCCGGGCGAGCTGTTCCTCGGCGGCGTACAAGTCGCACGCGGCTATCTGGATCGCCCGGAGCTGACTGCCGAACGTTTCCTGCGCGACCCGTTCTCGACCGAAGCCGATGCGCGCATGTACAAGACCGGCGACCTCGGCCGCTGGCGCGCCGACGGCACCATCGAGTACCTGGGCCGCAACGATTTCCAGGTCAAGATCCGCGGTTTCCGCATCGAGCTGGGCGAGATCGAAGCACGCCTGACTGCCTGCGACGGCGTGCGCGAAGCAGTGGTGATCGCACGCGAAGAAGACAGCGGCGACAAGCGCCTGGTGGCCTATGTGGTGGCGGAGCAGGGCGTCGAGATCTCGGTGACCAACCTGCGCGAAGCGCTGGCGCGCGACTTGGCGGAGTACATGATCCCGAGCGCGTTCGTCGCTTTGGAGTCGTTGCCGTTGACCCCGAACGGCAAGCTCGACCGCAAGGCCTTGCCGTCGCCGGACCAGTCGGCCTTGGCCAGTCGCGAGTACGAAGCGCCGCTCGGCGAAGTCGAGCAGACCCTGGCCGAGATATGGCAGGACTTGCTCGGCATCGAGCGGGTCGGCCGCCACGACCATTTCTTCGAACTCGGCGGTCACTCGCTGCTGATCATGCAGCTGGCGATCCGGGTGCGCGAGCGCTTCGAAGTCGAGATCCCGCTGCGCACCCTGTTCGAGCAGCCGACCTTGTCCTTCCTCGCCGGGCTGGTGGTGTCGGCGCAGATCGAATCCTTCGCCGAGAGCGACGTCGCCGACATCGAGCAGTCGCTCGGCGAACTGAGCGAGAGCGAGTTGTTGGCCCTGTTGTCGGAGGACGCCGTCGATGAACGATGAGCAAAGCGTTAAGCTCGAACAGCTGCGGCGCGCCGTGGCCCTGCAGCAGTTGCGCAAGCGCGAAGGCGCGCGCCGCGAGACGGTGGTCACGCCGCCGATGCAGCGCGCCGACCGCGCTGCGACCCTGCCGTTGTCGTGGGCGCAGCAGCGCATGTGGTTCCTCGACCGTCTCGACCACGCCGCTAGCGCCGCCTACCACATGCCGGTGGCGCTGCGCCTGCGCGGTCGTCTGAATCGCGATGCGCTGAAGGCCACCCTCGACCGTCTGGTGGTGCGCCACGAGAACCTGCGCACCCGCTTCGTCGCCGTCGACGGTACCCCGGCGCAGATGATCGACCCGGCCGAGCGCGGTTTCGACCTGATCGAAGAAGACCTGAGCGGCTTGTCCGCCGATGCGCGCGAAGCGGCGGTGGCCGAACGCGGCCTCGCCGAGGCGCATGCCTTGTTCGACCTCGCTGCCGGACCGCTGGTGCGCGGGCGCCTGTTGCGCCTGGCCGACGACGAGCATGTGCTGCTGGTCACCCAGCACCACATCGTCTCCGACGGCTGGTCGCTCGGCGTGCTGGTCAAGGAAGTGACCGCGCTGTACACCGCTTTCAGCCAGGGCCAGGACGATCCGCTGCCGCCGTTGGCGATCCAGTACGCCGACTACGCCGCGTGGCAGCGGCAGTGGCTGCGGGGCGAGACCCTGCAGCAGGAAATCGAATTCTGGCGCGAGCGCCTGAGCGGCGCGCCGGCGCTGTTGGAGCTGCCGACCGACCGGCCGCGCCCGGCCGCGCAGAGCTATGCCGGCGATCGCTTCGACCTGCAGATCCCGGCGGCGTTGACCGCGAGCCTGCGCGCGCTGTCGCAGCGCCACGGCACCACCTTGTTCATGACTTTGCTCGCGGCCTGGGCGACCCTGTTGTCGCGCCTGAGCGGTCAGGACGAAGTCGTCATCGGCACCTCGGTGGCCAACCGCCGCCGCAGCGAGCTGGAACCGCTGATCGGCTTGTTCCTCAACACCCTGGCGTTGCGCGTCGACCTGCAGGGCGAGCCGAGCACGGCCGAGCTGCAGCAGCGGATCAAGGCGACCACGCTCGACGCCTATGCCCACCAGGACCTGCCGTTCGAGCAGGTGGTCGAGGCGCTGCAGCCGCAGCGTTCGCTCAGCCACAGCCCGATCTTCCAGACCATGCTGGCGTTCAACAATACCGCCGCCGGCGGCGTGTTGCGCCTGCCGGAACTGGAACTGTCGGCGATCGACACGCCGCGCCAGACCGCGCATTTCGATCTGGAACTGGCGGTCAACGACACCGGCGAGGCGCTCGAAGCCAGCTTCGCCTATGCCACCGACCTGTTCGACCGCGCCACCATGCAGCGCTACGCCGGGCATCTGCTGAGCCTGCTCGAAGCGATGACGGCGGACGACAGCGCCACGGTCGCGCGTCTGCCTTTGCTCGATGCGGCCGAACGCGAGCGTCTGCTGAAGACCTGCAACGACACCGTCGCGGCCTATTCGCAGGACCGCTGCGCGCACGAGCTGTTCGAAGCGCAGGCTGCGCGCACGCCTGAGGCGGTCGCGCTGATCTGCGGCGAGACCCGGCTCAGCTACGCCGAACTCGAGCGCCGTGCCAATAGACTGGCGCACCGCTTGATAGCGCTCGGCGTGAAACCCGATGATCGCGTCGCCATCTGCACCGAGCGCAGCGAGGCGATGGCGATCGGCCTGCTCGCCACGCTCAAGGCCGGCGCGGGCTACGTGCCGCTGGAGCCGACTTATCCCGACGAGCGCCTGGCCTACATGCTCGGCGACAGCGCACCGGTGGCGGTGCTGGTGTCGCCGTCGCTGCGCGGCCGCATCGAGGCCTTGTCGTCGACCGCGAGCCTGCTCGCTCTCGACGAAAGCCAGTGGTCGGACGGCGCCGAAGACGCCCCGCAAGTCGCCGTGCTGACGCCGGCGCATCTGGCCTACGTCATCTACACCTCGGGTTCGACCGGGCGCCCCAAGGGCGTGATGGTGCATCACCAGGGCCTGGTGAATTATCTCGAACACGCGCGGCGCGAATACCTCGGCGCGGCGGTGCAGGGCGCGTTGGTGGCGACGCCGTTCGGCTTCGACGCCACCGTGACCAGCTTGTTGACGCCGTGGCTCGCGGGCAAGCCGGTGGTGCTGCTGGCCGAACAAGCGCAAGCTTGCCTGGGCCAGTTGCTCGACTACGCCGGCCATAAGCAGCCGTGGTTGTTCAAGCTGACCCCGGCGCATCTGGACGCGCTGTCCAATCTGGCCGCCGTACCGGTGTCTGCGACCGCGCACGTGCTGGTGGTCGGCGGCGAGCAACTGACCCGCCGCGGCCTGCAGCGTTTCCGCGAACGCGTGTTGCCGGCCTCGGTGGTGATCAACGAATACGGCCCGACCGAAACCGTGGTCGGCTGCACCGTTTACGTCAGCGAGGCCGGCGAGGCGCCGTCCGCCGCCGACGCGGTGCCGATCGGCCAGCCGATCGCCAACACCCGCATCTATCTGCTCGACCGCCTCGGCGCGCCGGTGCCGGTCGGCGTCGCCGGCGAAGTGCATATCGGCGGGGTGCAGGTCGCGCGCGGCTATCTCGGCCGCCCCGAACTGAGCGCCGAGCGCTTCCTCGACGACCCGTTCGTGGGCGTCGCCGGCGCGCGCATGTACCGCACCGGCGACCTCGCGCGCTGGAGGATCGACGGCCAACTCGAATACCTCGGCCGCAACGATTTCCAGGTCAAGATCCGCGGCTTCCGCATCGAACTCGGTGAAATCGAGACGCGGCTCGCCGCCTGCGCTGGCGTCGCCGAGGCTATCGTGATCGCCCGCGAAGACAGCCCCGGCGATCAACGCCTGGTCGCTTACGTCCTGGCCGAGAGCAGCGCCGTGCCGCAGCCGGGTGAACTACGCGAAGCGCTGGCGCGCGAGCTGGCCGAATACATGCTGCCGAGCGCCTTTGTGGTGGTCGAGGCCTGGCCGCTGACCGCGAACGGCAAGCTCGACCGCGCCGCGTTGCCGTCGCCGGACGCCTCGGCGGTGGCCGCGCGCGCCTATGAAGCGCCGCAGGGCGAGGCCGAACTCGCCGTTGCCGAAGTCTGGCAGGCCCTGCTCGGGGTCGAGCGGGTCGGCCGCCACGACCAGTTCTTCGCACTTGGCGGCCACTCGCTGCTGGCGATGGTGCTGATCGAGCGCCTGCGCCAACGCGGCTACAACGCCGACATCGGCGCGGTGTTCACCGCACCGAGCCTGAGCGAACTCGCGCAGCGCCTGGTGCCGATCGCCGGCGCCGCCTCCGACGCCTACCAGGTGCCGGCCAATCTGATCCCCGACGTGTTCGCCGCCTCCGGCGCGGACGCGGACACCGAGGAATTCCAAGTATGAGTCTCGACGAACTGCTGGCCCGATTACGCGAACTCGGCGTCGCCGTGCTGGTCAAGCAAGGCGAATTGTCGATCCGCGCGCCGCGCGGCGCGATGGGCCCGGAACTGCTGGAGCAGCTGAAACTGCACAAGCCGGCGCTGCTGGCGATGGCGGTCGAGGACGGCGTCGATCTGGTGGGCGGCGGCCGCGAGGCATCGGCGAAGATCACTCCGCAGATGTTGCCGCTGGTGAGCTTGAGCCAGGAGCAGATCGACGGCATCGTTGCGGCCGTGCCAGGTGGCGTGGCCAACATCCAGGACATCTATCCGCTGGCGCCGTTGCAGGAAGGGATCCTGTTCCACCACCTGCTCGAAGGCGAGGACGGCGGCGATACCTATCTGCTGCGTTCGGTCGTAGCCTTCGCGGCGCGCGACCGCCTCGACGCCTTCCTCGGCGCGTTGCAGGCGGTGATCGATCGCCACGACATCCTGCGCAGCGCGGTGCGCTGGCAGGGCCTGACCGAGCCGGTGCAGGTGGTGCATCGCCGCGCGCCGTTGCCGCTGACAGAACTGACCCCGGACGCCGGCGAGACCGCGATGGACTGCCTGCTGCGGCGCACCGATCCGCGCCGCCATCGCATCGACCTGCAACGCGCGCCGAACCTGGCCGCGCAGATCGTGTTTGATGGCGACAGCGGCGAATGGTTGCTGGCCTTGCTCAACCATCACATGGTCTGCGACCACGTCACGATGGAGCTGATCCTCGGCGAGATCCATCTGCTGCTGCAGGGGCAGGGCGCCTTGCTGCGGGCGCCGTTGCCGTACCGCAATTTCATCGCCCGCACCCGCGCTGTCGGCGATGCCGAACATGAGGCCTATTTCCGCGCGCAGCTGGGCCATATCGACGAAGCCACCGCGCCGTTCGGCGTGCTCGACGTGCAGGGCGACGGCGCCGCCGTGGCCGAAGCGCGAGTCGAATTCGACGACGCGCTGGCCTCGGCGATCCGCGAATCCGCGCGCAACCACGGCGTGACCCCGGCGGTGCTGTTCCATGTGGCCTGGGCACAGGTCCTGGGCCAGTGCTGCGGCCGCGACGAGGTCGTGTTCGGCACGGTGCTGTCCGGCCGCCTGCAGGGCGCCGACGTGGCCGAGAACGTGGTCGGCATGTTCATCAACACCTTGCCGATGCGGGTCGCGCTGGCCGGGGTGGAGGTCGGCGACGCGGTCCGCGACGCCTATCGCGCGCTCGGCGAATTGCTCGCTCACGAGCAGGCCTCGCTGGCGCTGGCCCAGCGCTGCAGCGGCGTGCGCGCACCGACGCCCTTGTTCACTACCCTGCTCAACTACCGCCACAGCCACCAGGAAAGCGCCGCCGAGTCGGAAGACGCCGCGAGGGTCTGGGCCGGCATGCGCCGCATCGGCGGCGAGGACCGCACCAATTACCCGCTGACGATGTCGGTCAACGACCGCGGCCACGGCTTCGGTCTGTCGACCCTGGCGGTGCCGGGCATCGACGGCCCGCGCCTGATGGCCTATCTGGAAACCGCGGTGCTTGCGCTGGTCGATGCGCTCGCACGCGAGCCGCAGCGTGCATTGCGCGGTCTACCAGTGTTGCCGGCGTCCGAGCGCGAGCAAGTGCTCGGCGGCTTCGGCGCCGCCCGCGCCAGCTTCCGCAGCCAGGACAGCATCCACGGCCTGTTCGAGGCCCAGGCGACGCGCGATCCCGACGCCGTTGCGCTCAACTTCGACGGCGCCCGCCTGAGCTACGGCGAACTCAACCGCCGCGCCAATCAGGTCGCGCACCGTCTGCTCGAACTCGGCGTGCGCGCCGATGATCGCGTCGCGATCTGCATCGGGCGCGGTTTCGACATGCTGGTCGGCGTGCTCGGCATTCTCAAGGCCGGCGCCGGTTACGTGCCGCTGGACCCGGTGTATCCGGCCGACCGCTTGAGCTACATGCTCGGCGACAGCGCGCCGGTGGCGGTGTTGACCTCGGCCACCCTGCGCGATGAGTTGCCCTTGCTCGGCGAAGCGAATGCGCCCTTGCTGGTGCTCGACGACGGCTCGCTTGCCGACCGGCCCGTGCACGATCCGGCGTTGGCGGTCGAGCCCGATCATTTGGCCTATGTGATCTACACCTCCGGCTCGACCGGCCAACCCAAGGGCGTGATGGTCGAACACGGCCACGTCGTGCGCCTGTTCGCGGCGACCCGGCCCTGGTTCGAGTTCGGCCGCGACGACGTCTGGACCCTGTTCCACTCGTTCGCGTTCGACTTCTCGGTCTGGGAAATCTGGGGCGCGCTGTTCCACGGCGGCCGCCTGGTGGTGGTGCCGGAGCTGTGCGCGCGCACCCCGGCCGAGTTCTACGAACTGCTCGCCGAGCAAGGCGTGACCGTGCTCAACCAGACCCCGAGTGCGTTCCGCGCGCTGATCGCGGCGCAGGCGCGCAGCGATCGGTCGCATGCGCTGCGCGCGGTGATCTTCGGCGGCGAAGCGCTGGAGCTGCACACCCTGGCGCCGTGGATCGAGCGCAACGATTGCGAACGCACGCAGTTGATCAACATGTACGGCATCACCGAGATCACCGTGCACGCGAGCTATCGGCGCATCCGCGCCGAGGACGTGCGCCAGGCCCGCGGCAGCGTGATCGGTTGCGCGATCCCGGACCTGCAGCTGTACGTGCTCGACGGTCAGTTGCAGCCCGTGCCGGTCGGCGTGGCCGGCGAGTTGTACGTCGGCGGCGACGGCGTCGCCCGTGGCTATCTCAACCGCGCCGAACTCAGCGCCGAGCGCTTCCTGCGCGATCCGTTCTCGGCCTCGCCGCAGGCGCGGCTGTACAAGACCGGCGACCTTGGCCGCTGGCTGCCCGACGGCGATCTCGAATACCTCGGCCGCAACGATTTCCAGGTCAAGATCCGCGGGTTCCGCATCGAACTGGGCGAAATCGAAGCCAAGCTGGCCGCTTGCGCCGGCATCGCCGAGGCGGTGGTGATCGCGCGCGAAGACCAGCCGGGCGACAAGCGCCTGGTGGCGTATTTCATCGCCGCCGACGGCGCCGAACCGAGCGCGGCCGAACTGCGCGAAGCGCTGGCGCGCGAGCTGGCCGAGTACATGATCCCGAGCGCCTTCGTGCGCCTGCAGACCTTGCCGCTGACCGCGAATGGCAAGCTCGACCGCAAGGCGCTGCCGGCGCCGGACCAGGCCTCGGTGTCGAGCCGGAGCTTCGAGGCGCCGCAAGGCGAGACCGAGCGCGTCATCGCCCAGGCCTGGCAGGAACTGCTGGGCCTGGAACGGGTCGGCCGCCACGATCATTTCTTCGAGCTCGGCGGCCACTCGCTGCTGTTGATCGGCCTGATCGAGCGTTTGCGCCAGCACGGCCTGTCGGTCGACGTGCGCAGCGTGTTCGCCGCGCCGACCCTGAGCGCGCTCGCAGCGCGCGCGGACGCTGCCAACACGCCGGACGAAGCCACGGTGCCGGCCAACCGCATCGGTGCCGATACCGTCGCCATCACCCCGGAGCTGTTGCCGCTGGTGGCGCTGGAACAGGCGCAGATCGACGCCATCGTCGCCGCGGTCCCGGACGGGGTCGGCAACGTTCAGGACATCTACCCGCTGGCGCCGCTGCAGAAGGGCATCCTGTTCCACCACCTGCTCGAGAACCAGAGCCAGGGCGACACCTATCTGCTGCGCTCGGTGGTGGCCTTCGACGGCCGCGAGCGTCTCGACCGTTTCCTCGGCGCCCTGCAGCAAGTGATCGATCGCCACGACATCCTGCGCAGCGCCGTGCACTGGGACGGCCTGCCGCAACCGGTGCAAGTGGTGCAGCGGCGCGCGCCGCTGCCGGTCACGGAAGTGGCGCTGGCTGCGGGCGAGGCGGCCTTGCCGCAGTTGTTGGCGCACAGCGACACCAACCGCATCCGCCTCGATCTGACCCGGGCGCCGGTGATGGCCGCGCAGATCGCTTTCGACGCCGAGTCGGGCGAATGGCTGCTGGCCCTGCTGACCCACCACATCGTCGAGGACAACTACTCCAAGCAGCTCATGCTCAAGGAAGCCGAGCTGTTGCTGCAGGGGCAGGGCGCGCTGTTGCCGGCGCCGATGCCGTACCGCAATTTCATCGCCCGCACCGTGGCCGCGCCGGAACAGCGCCATGAGCCCTGGTTCCGCGAGCAGTTCGGCGACGTCGACGAGCCGACCGCTCCGTTCGGCGTGCTCGACGTGCAGGTCGACGGCGCCCGCGCCAACGAGTCGCGGGTCGAGTTCGCCGATGCCTTCGCCGTGCGCGTGCGCGAAACCGCGCGTCACTGGGGGGTGACGCCGTCGGTGCTGTTCCACTTGGCCTGGGCCCGCGTGCTCGGCCAGTGCAGCGGCCGCGACGACGTCGTGTTCGGCACCGTGCTGTCGGGCCGCATGCAGGGCTCGGAAGGCGCCGACCAGGTGGTCGGCATGTTCCTCAACACCTTGCCGGTGCGGGTCGGCCTGGCCGGACGCAATGTCGGCCAAGCCGTGCGCGACACCTATGGCTTCCTCGGCGAGCTGCTGGAGCGCGAGCAGGCTTCGCTGGCGTTGGCCCAGCAGTGCAGCGCGATCCTGCCGCCGTTGCCGCTGTTCACCGCTTTGTTGAACTATCGCAACCGCCGCGAGGTGCGCCAGGGCGACACTCGCGACGCCGATGCGGCCTGGGAAGGCATGCGCCTGATCGGCGGCGACGCCCGCAACAACTATCCGTTGACCCTGTCGGTGGAGGACCGCGGCGAAGGTTTCGGCCTGACCCTGTTGTCGGTGGCCGGCATCGACGGCCCGCGCGTGGTCCGCTACATGCAGACCGCGATGGAGTCCTTGATCGCCGCGCTCGAAACCGGCGGCGAGACCTCGCTGCTGAGCCTGCCGATCCTGCCGGGCGCGGAGCGCGAGCAGGTGCTGCGCGAGTTCAACGATCTGCGTGCCGATGCGGTGCATGACCGCACGATTCATGCGCAGTTCGAGGCGCAGGCGGCTTCCACGCCGGATGCCGAAGCGCTTTTGGTCGAAGACGAAGTCCTGAGCTACGCCGAACTGAACCGTCGCGCCAACCGGGTCGCGCACCGCTTGATCGCGCTCGGCGTTAAACCCGACGACCGGGTGGCGATCTGCACCGAGCGCAGCGTGGCGATGATCGTCGGCTTGCTGGGTGTGCTCAAGGCCGGTGCGGCCTACGTGCCGCTCGACCCGAGCTATCCGATCGAGCGCCTGGCTTACATGCTCGAAGACAGCCGGCCCATCGCGCTGCTGACCCAGTCGGCCTTGCGTGCGGCGATGCCGATGTTGGAGTCGTCGCCGCTGCCGGTGCTGGTGCTCGACGACGAGTCGCTGGCCGAGCAGAGCGAAAGCAATCCGAGTATCGAAGGCCTGACGCCGCGCAATCTGGCCTATGTGATCTACACCTCCGGTTCGACCGGCCAGCCCAAGGGCGTGATGGTCGAGCACCGCTCGGCGGTGAACTTCTGGCGGGTGATGGGCGATACCACCCATCGCGAATTGGGCGGCGGTTCTCGTGTCGCGCTCAATGCGGCGTTCTCGTTCGACATGTCCTTGAAGGGCATCCTGCAACTGTTGTCGGGTCATGCGCTGGTGCTGATCCCGCAGTCGATCCGCGCCAACGGCCCGGCGATGTTGGAGTTCATCGATCGCTACCGCATCGATGCCTTCGACAGCACACCGTCGCAGTTGGAGGTGTTGCTGGCCGCCGGCCTGATCGGCAAGCCGGGGCACCAGCCGAACAGCGTGCTGCTCGGCGGCGAGCCGATCGGCAAGGCGATGTGGGACAAGCTCAAAGCGTCGCCGAGCATCCATTTCCACAATATGTACGGCCCGACCGAGTGCACGGTCGACGCCACCATCGGCAGCATTCGGGACTCGGTCGGCGGCCCGAATATCGGCCGACCGATTGCGAATACGCCGGTGTATCTGCTCGACGCGCGCGGCGAGCCGGTGCCGGTCGGCGTGCCGGGCGAATTGTTCCTCGGCGGCGTGCAAGTCGCACGCGGTTACCTGGATCACCCGGAGCTGACCGCCGAGCGTTTCCTGCGCGATCCGTTCTCGACCGAAGCCGATGCGCGCATGTACAAGACCGGCGATCTCGGCCGCTGGCGCGCCGACGGCACGATCGAATACCTGGGCCGCAACGATTTCCAGGTCAAGATCCGTGGTTTCCGCATCGAACTCGGCGAGATCGAAGCGCGCCTGGCCGCCTGCGACGGTGTGCGCGAAGCGGTGGTGATCGCACGCGAAGACGACAGCGGCGACAAACGCTTGGTTGCGTACGTGGTGGCGGAGCAGGGCGTCGAGATCTCGGTGACCAATCTGCGCGAAGCGCTGGCGCGCGACTTGGCGGAGTACATGATCCCGAGCGCGTTCGTCGCCCTGGACGCCTTGCCCTTGAACCCGAACGGCAAGCTCGACCGCAAGGCGCTGCCGTCGCCGGACCAATCGGCATTGGCGAGCCGCGAGTACGAAGCGCCGCTCGGCGAAGTCGAGCAGACCCTGGCCGAAATCTGGCAGGACTTGCTCGGGATCGAGCGGGTCGGCCGCCACGACCACTTCTTCGAGCTCGGCGGTCACTCGCTGCTGATCATGCAATTGGCGATCCGGGTGCGCGAGCAGTTCCATGTGGAAGTGCCGTTGCGGGATTTGTTCGAACGTCCGCTGCTGTCGGTGCTGGCCGATGCGATCAAGGCCTTGCAGGTCGAGGTCTTCCTCGGCGACGAGCTCGGCGACATGCAGGACGAGTTGGATTCGATGTCGGAAGACGAATTGCGCAAGCTGCTGGAAAGGGAATCCGTAGATGAATAAGCAGGACCAGGCTCTGGAAGAGCTGAAACAGGCGATTTTGCGCAACCGGCTCAAGAAACGCATCGAACAGCGCGGCGACGACCTCGCCGCGCCTACGATCCCGCTCGCCGACCGCAGCGCGCCGCTGCCGTTGTCGTGGGCGCAGCAGCGCCTGTGGTTTCTCGATCGGCTCGACCCGGCCGCCAGCGCCGCGTATCACATGCCGGTGGCGCTGCGCCTGAGCGGGCGCCTGGACCGCGCCGCGCTCAAGGCCACCCTCGACCGCCTGATCGCCCGCCACGAGAACCTGCGCACCTGCTTCGTCGAAGTCGACGGCGTGCCGACCCAAGTGGTCGCTTCGGCCGAGCGCGGCTTCGCTCTCGACGAACAAGACCTCGGCGCGCTGGCGCCGGACGCGCGCGAAACCGCCATCGCCGAACTCGGTGCGACCGAAGCGCGGGCGCCGTTCGACCTCGCCGCCGGCCCCTTGATCCGCGGCCGTCTGCTGCGTCTGGCCGACGACGAGCACGTGTTGCTGCTGACCCAGCACCACATCGTCTCCGACGGTTGGTCGATCGGCGTGCTGGTACGCGAAGTCACCGCGCTCTACAGCGCTTTCAGCCAGGGCCAGGCCGATCCGCTGCCGCCGCTGGCGATCCAGTACGCCGACTACGCGGTCTGGCAGCGCCAATGGCTGCAAGGCGATGCCTTACAGGGGCAACTGGATTTCTGGCGCGGCCATCTCGGCGGCGCACCGGCCTTGCTGGAATTGCCGAGCGACCGGCCGCGCCCGCCGGTGCAGCGCTATGCCGGCGGCCGCGTCGATCTGCGCTTGACCCCGCAGCTGACTGCGTCCCTGCATGCCTTGTCGCAACGTCACGGCACGACCATGTTCATGGTCCTGCTGGCGGCGTGGGCGACCCTGTTGTCGCGCCTGAGCGGTCAGGACGAAGTCGTCATCGGCAGCCCGGTGGCCAACCGCCGCCGCAGCGAAGTCGAGCCCTTGATCGGTTTCTTCGTCAACACCATCGCCTTGCGCATCGATTTCAGCGGCAAGCCCGACGTCGCTGCCTTGCTGGCCCAGGTCAAGGCCGCCACGCTCGGCGCCTACGCCCACCAGGACGTGCCGTTCGAGCAGGTCGTGGAAGCCCTGCAGCCCGCGCGCAGCCTGAGCTACGGGCCGGTGTTCCAGACCATGCTGGCGTTCAACAACACGCCGGGCAACAGCGAACTGAGCTTGCCGGGCCTGAGCCTGGAGATGCTCGGCACCTCGCGCTACACCGCGCATTTCGATCTGGAACTCGGGCTGCGCGAGATCGACGGCGCAGTCGAGGGCAACATCGGTTACGCCAGCGATCTGTTCGATCACGCCACCATCGAGCGTTATGCCGGTTACTTCGTCGGCGTGCTCGAAGGTTTGGCCGCCGAAGGCGCCGAGCCGGTCGCGCGCCTGCCGCTGATGGCCGCCGCCGAACGCAAGCGCGTGCTCGAAGGCTTCAACGACAGCGAGGTCGAGTTTCCGCCGCAGCGCGTGCTGCACCAGTTGTTCGAGCAGCAGGCCCAGCGCACCCCGGATGCCTGCGCATTGGTATTCGAGGAGAGCCGCCTCGGTTACGCCGAACTCAACCGCCGCGCCAATCGGGTCGCGCATCGCTTGATCGCGCTCGGGGTGAAACCCGACGACCGCGTCGCGATCTGCGCCGAGCGCGGGCCGGAGTTGGTGGTCGGCGTGCTCGGCATCCTCAAGGCCGGCGGAGGCTACCTGCCGCTCGATCCGGCCTATCCCGACGAACGCCTGGCCTACATGCTCGGCGACAGCGCACCGCTGGCGCTGCTGAGCCAACACAGTCTGCTCGCCGAGGTGCCGGCCCTGGGCGCTTCTCGCGTGCCGCTGATCGACCTCGACGATGCTGCACTCGCTGCCGAGCCTGAGCACGATCCGCTCGTCGCCGGCCTGACGCCGGACCATTTGGCCTACGTCATCTACACCTCGGGCTCGACCGGCCAGCCCAAGGGCGTGGCGATGCCGCAAGCGCCGCTGGTCAACTTGATCGATTGGCAGTGCCGCGACCAGGCCGGTCGCGCCGTCGGCGAGAAGGTGCTGCAGTTCTCCGCGCTCGGTTTCGACGTCGCCTTCCAGGAACTGTTCTATACGCTGGCCTCGGGCGGTTGCCTGATGCTGTTGCGCGAAGCGACCCGCCAGGACCCGTTCGCGCTGGTCGATTTCATCAAGCGCCACGAGGTGCAGCGGATCTTCCTGCCGTTCGTGGCCTTTCAGGGGCTGGTTGCGGCGGCCGAGCGCAATGGCGAAGCCTTGCCGTCGCTGACCCGCGTGGTCACCGCCGGCGAGCAGTTGTTCGTCAACCCGGCGATCCGCAGTTTCTTCGCCCGCGTCCCCGGACGCGAGCTGCACAATCATTACGGCCCGACCGAAAGCCACGTCTGCACCGCCCACACCTTGTCCGGCGACCCGATGACGTGGCCGGCGACCCCGCCGATCGGCGCGCCGATCGCCAATGCGCGCATCTACCTGCTCGACGGCGAGCGCCAGCCGGTGCCGCCCGGGGTCAACGGCGAGATCTATATCGGCGGCGCCTGCCTGGCACGCGGTTATCTCGGCCGCCCCGAACTCAGCGCCGAGCGCTTCCTGGCCGACCCCTTCGTCGCCGACGCCGATGCGCGCATGTACAAGACCGGCGACCTCGGCCGCTGGCTACCCGACGGCACCGTCGACTACCTCGGCCGCAACGATTTCCAAGTCAAGATCCGCGGCTTCCGGGTCGAGCTCGGCGAAATCGAGGCGCGCCTGTGCGCCTGCGCCGGCGTGCGCGAAGCGGTGGTGACCGCACGCGACGACCAGGCCGGCGGCAAGCGCCTGGTGGCGTATCTGCTGGCGGAGCCGGGCGCCGACGTGTCGGCAGCGACCTTGCGTGCCGCGCTGGCGCGCGATCTGGCCGAGTACATGCTGCCGTCGGCCTTCGTCAGCCTGGACGCCTGGCCGATGTCGCCCAACGGCAAGCTCGACCGCAGGGCGCTGCCGGCGCCGGACCAGTCCGCGCTCGCGCTGCGCGAATACGAAGCGCCGCAGGGCGAACTGGAACAGACGGTGGCCCGGGTCTGGTGCGAACTGCTCGGCCTGGAACGCGCCGGACGCCAGGACCAGTTCTTCGAACTCGGCGGGCATTCCCTGCTTGCGGTGCAGTTGGTCACGCGCCTGCGCGAAGCGCTCGGCGTCGAACTCGCGCTGCGCGAGGTGTTCGCCCATCCCGGCCTCGCCGCGATGGCCGCGGCGCTGGCCGGCGCCGGCCGCGCCGACGACAGCGCCATCGCCTTGGCCGACCGCAACGGCGCCTTGCCCTTGTCGTGGGCCCAGCAACGCTTGTGGTTCCTCGATCAGCTCGACCGCGCCGCCAGCGCCGCCTATCACATGCCGGCGGCGTTGCGCCTGAGCGGCACGCTCGACCGCGGCGCGCTCAAGCGCACCCTCGACGGCATCGTCGCCCGTCATGAAAACCTGCGCACCTGCTTCGTCGATGGCGGCGGCACGCCGGTGCAGGTGATCGCGCCGGCCGAGGTCGGCTTCGCCCTGATCGAACACGACCTTACAGACGTCGCTGCGGATGCGCGCGACGCCGCGGTCGCCGCACTGGCCGCGCAGGAAGCGCAGGCGCCGTTCGATCTCGCCGTCGGTCCCTTGATCCGCGGCCGTCTGCTGCGTCTGGCCGACGACGAACACGTGCTGCTGGTCACCCAGCATCACATCGTCTCCGACGGCTGGTCGCTCGGCGTGCTGGTGCGCGAAGTCAGCGCGCTGTATGCGGCGTTCCACGAAGGTCGCGCCGATCCCTTGCCGCCGTTGCCGATCCAGTACGTCGACTACGCTTTGTGGCAACGGCAGTGGCTGCAAGGCGAGACCCTGCAGGCGCAGCTGGATTTCTGGCGCGAGCATCTGCGCGGCGCACCGGCCTTGCTGGAACTGCTGGCCGACCGTCCGCGCCCGCCGTTGCAGAGCTATGCCGGCGATCGCGTCGCGCTGAGCCTGTCGCCGGCGCTGACCGCGTCGCTGCGCGCCTTGTCGCAGCGCCACGGCACCACCTTGTTCATGACCTTGCTGGCCGCGTGGTCGGTGCTGTTGTCGCGCCTGAGCGGGCAGGACCAGGTCGTCATCGGCAGCCCGGTCGCGAACCGCCAGCGCGCCGAAGTCGAGCCGCTGATCGGCTTCTTCGTCAACACCCTGGCCCTGCGCGTCGACCTGAGCGCGGCGCCGAGCGTGGCCGCGCTGCTGGCACAGATCAAGGCCACCACCCTGGATGCCTATGCGCACCAGGATGTGCCGTTCGAGCAGGTGGTCGAAGCGGTGCAGCCGGCGCGCACCTTGAGCTACAGCCCGCTGTTCCAGAGCATGCTGGCCTTCAACAACACCCCCGACGGCGGCGCCCTGGAACTGCCGGGGCTGAGCCTGGAAGCGGTCGGCGGCGCCCGCCACACCGCGCACTTCGACATCGAGCTGGCGGTCACCGATGCCGGCGCCACCCTCGAAGGCAACCTGGCTTTCGCCACCGATCTGTTCGAGCGCGCCACCATCGAGCGCTATGCCGGGCACTTCGTCCGTTTGCTCGAAGGCATGGTCGGCGACGATGCGCGCACGGTCGATGCCTTGCCACTGCTCAGCGCCGATGAGCGCGAGCAGGTGCTGCGCGGTTTCAACGCCACCGACGCCGACTACCCGCACGACCGCTGCATCCACAGCGTGTTCGAGCAACACGCCGCACAACAGCCGACCGCGATCGCCGCGCGTTTCCAGGGACGCAGCCTGACCTATGCCGAACTGGATCGCAGCGCCAACCGTCTCGCCCACCGCCTGATCGCGCTCGGCGTGCAACCCGACGACCGCGTTGCCATCTGCGCCGAACGCGGCCTGGAACTGGTGGTGGGTCTGCTCGCCATCCTCAAGGCCGGCGCCGGCTACGTGCCGCTGGACCCGCAGCATCCCGACGAACGCCTGGCCTTCATGCTCGCCGACAGCGCGCCGCGCGCGCTGCTCGCGCCGAACGCCCTGCACCAGGCGATACCGGCGCTGGCTGGCAGCGAGGCCGCCTTCGTGGCGATGGACGGGATCGCCGATGCGGCGTCGCCGTCGCCGCTCGACCTCGCGCCCGACGTGGCCGGGCTCGGCTCGCGGCATCTGGCCTATGTCATCTACACCTCGGGTTCGACCGGCCTGCCGAAGGGGGTGATGGTCGAGCACCGCAACGTGTTGCGCCTGGTCATCAATAACGAATGCGCGCAGTTCGGCGTCGACGATGTCATCGGTCTGTGCGCTAACCCGGCTTTCGACGCCTCGACCTGGGAGCTGTGGGGCGCCTTGCTCAACGGCGCGCGCCTGGAAGTGATCGCCGCCGACGACGTGCTGGAACCGGCTCGCTTCGCCGCGGCCCTGATCGACGGCGGCGTGACTGCGTTGTGGCTGACCGTGGGCCTGTTCAACGAGTATGTCGACGCCTTGGCGCCGGCCTTCGCCGGCCTGAACCATCTGCTGATCGGCGGCGACGCGCTCGACCCGCGCAGCGTCGCGCGCGCGCTCGGCCGGGCGCAGCGGCCGCGGCGCCTGGTCAACGGCTACGGCCCGACCGAAACCACGACCTTCGCCACCAACTTCGAGATCGCCGCGGTCGCCGAGGGCGCGCGCAGCATTCCGATCGGCAAGCCGATCGCCAACACTCGCGTGTACTTGCTCGACGCGCGCGGCGAGCCGGTGCCGGTCGGCGTCGCCGGCGAGCTCTACATCGGCGGCCCCGGCGTCGCCCGCGGGTATCTCAATCGCGATGAGCTCAGCGCCGAACGTTTCGTCGTCGACCCCTTCGGCGATGAGCCGGGCGCACGCCTGTACCGCAGCGGCGACCTCGGCCGCTGGCATGCCGACGGCAGCATCGAGTTCCTCGGCCGCAACGACTTCCAGGTCAAGATCCGCGGTTTCCGCATCGAGCTCGGCGAGATCGAAGCATGCCTGGCCGACTGTGTGGGCGTGCGCGAAGCGGTGGTGCTGGCACGCGAAGACCAGCCCGGCGACAAGCGCCTGGTGGCCTATGTGATCGCCGACGACGACGCCGAAATCTCGGCGGCAGCGTTGCGCGAGGCGCTGGCCAAGAACCTGGCCGATTACATGCTGCCGTCGGCGTTCGTGAGCCTGGCCACGTGGCCGCTGACCGCTAACGGCAAGCTCGACCGCAAGGCGCTGCCGGCGCCGGATGCGTCGGCGGTGGCGGCGCGCGAGTACGAAGCGCCGCAAGGCGAGGCCGAAACCGCGGTCGCAGCGATCTGGTGCGAACTGCTCGGCCTGGAGCGGGTCGGCCGTCACGATCATTTCTTCGAACTCGGCGGTCATTCCCTGCTCGCCGTGCAATTGACCACGCGCTTGCGCGAGAGCCTCGGTGCGGCGCTGGCGCTGCGCGAGGTGTTCGCGAGGCCGACCCTGGCGGTGATGGCGGCGGCCCTGTCCGGCGCCGAACGCACCGACGAAGCGGCGATCCCGCGCGCCGATCGCGCCGCGGTCTTGCCGCTGTCGTGGGCGCAGCAACGCCTGTGGTTCCTCGACCGGCTCGACCCGGCAGCGGGCGCGGCCTATCACATGCCGACCGCTTTGCGCCTCAGCGGCCGTCTCGACCGCGATGCGCTCAAGGCGACCCTCGACCGCATCGTTGCCCGCCACGAAAACCTGCGCACTCGTTTCGTCGAAATCGACGGGATCGCATCGCAATCGATCGCGCCGGCCGACCGAGGCTTCGACCTGGTCGAGATCGATCTGCGCGGCCTCGATGCCGATGCGCGCGAACGCGCGGTCGCCAAGCTCGGCGCCGAAGAAGCGCGCGCGCCGTTCGACCTCGCTGCCGGCCCGCTGATCCGCGGACGTTTGCTGCGCCTGGCCGCGGACGAACACGTGCTGCTGTTGACCCAGCATCACATCGTCTCCGACGGTTGGTCGCTCGGCGTGCTGGTCAAGGAAGTCACCGCGCTGTACGCGGCCTTCAGCCAGGGCCAGGACGACCCGCTGCCGCCGTTGCCGATCCAGTACGCCGACTACGCGCAGTGGCAGCGGCAATGGCTGCAGGGCGAAACCCTGCGCCGACAACTCGGTTTCTGGCGCGAGCACCTGCACGGTGCGCCCGCGCTGCTGGAACTGCCGACCGACCGGCCGCGCCCGCCGTTGCAGAGCTATGCCGGCGACCGCGTCGGCCTGAGCCTGTCGCCGCGACTGACCGCCGAGCTGCGCGAGTTGTCGCAGCGCCACGGCGCGACTTTGTTCATGACCTTGCTGGCGGCGTGGTCGAGCCTGTTGTCGCGCTTGAGCGGGCAGGGCGAGATCGTCGTCGGCAGCCCGGTCGCCAATCGCCAGCGCGCCGAGATCGAGCCGCTGATCGGCTTCTTCGTCAACACCCTGGCCTTGCGCATCGAGGTCGACGGACAGGGCAGCGTCGCCGATCTGCTCGGCCGTGTGCGCAGCACCATGCTCGACGCCTACGCCCACCAGGACGTGCCGTTCGAGCAGGTGGTCGAAGCGGTACAGCCGGCGCGCAGCCTGAGCTACAGCCCGCTGTTCCAGACCATGTTCGCGTTCAACAACACCCCGGGTGGCGGCGCGCTGCAGTTGCCGGGATTGGAGCTGGAAAGCATCGGCCGTCCGCTGCATACCGCCCACTTCGATCTCGAACTGGCCCTGGCCGACAGCGGCGACAGCCTGCAGGGCAACCTGTCCTTCGCCAGCGACCTGTTCGAGCGCGAGACCATCGAACGCTACGCCGGCTATTTCGTCAGTCTGCTCGAAGCCATGGTCGCCGACGCGCAATGCCCGGTCGCCCGCCTGCCGCTGCTATCGGCGGCCGAACGCGAGCATGTGCTGGAAGACTTCAACGATACCGACTTCGACTATCCGCGCGAGCGCCTGCTGCATCAGCCGTTCGAAGCGCAGGTGCGGGCGACGCCGGACGCGACTGCGGTGGTCTGCGGCGACCAACGATTGAGCTATGCCGAACTGAACCGCCGCGCCAACCGCATCGCTCATCGCTTGTTGGCGTTGGGCGTGCGCGCCGACGACCGTGTCGCGATCTGTCTCGAACGCGGTCCGGCGCTGGTCGCCGGCGTGCTCGGCATCCTCAAGGCCGGCGCGGCCTACGTGCCGCTGGACCCGAACTATCCGCCGGACCGTCTGGCCTACATGCTCGCCGACAGCGCGCCGATGGCGTTGTTGAGTCAGACGTCTTTGGGCGGTTTGCTCGGCGAGGTCGAAGTGCCGGTGTTGTTCGCCGACGATGCCGCCTTGGCCGATCAGCCCGGGCACGACCCGGTCGTCGACGGTCTGACTGCGCGTCATCTGGCCTACGTGATCTACACCTCCGGTTCGACCGGCCAGCCCAAGGGGGTGGCGATCGAACACGCGAACGCAGCCAATTTCATTGCCTGGGCGAACGCGAACTTCAGCGCCGAACAGCTGCGCGACACGCTGTTCTCGACCTCGATCAACTTCGATCTGGCGGTGTACGAGCTGTTCGCGCCGCTGAGCATCGGTGCGCAGATCACGGTGGTGCGCGATGTGCTCGCGACCGATCCGGCCAGCCCGCTGAGCCTGATCAACACCGTGCCCTCGGGCATCAACGCCTTGCTGCAGAGCGGCGGGGTGCCGGTGTCGGTACGTACGGTCAACCTGGCCGGCGAGCCGCTCAAACGCGCCTTGGTCGAGCAGATCTTCGCCCAGACCGACGTGGCCATGGTCGCCAACCTGTACGGCCCGACCGAGACCACGACGTACTCGACCTGGGTGGCGATGGACCGCGCCGACGGTTTCGCCTCGCACATCGGCAAGCCGGTGGCGAACACCCGCATCTATATCGTCGACGCGCACTTGGAGCCGGTACCGATCGGGGTGGTCGGCGAGCTGTATATCGGCGGCGAAGGCGTGGCCCGCGGTTATCTGCACCGTCCGGAACTGACCGCCGAGCGTTTCGTCCGCGACCCCTTCGTCGCTAACGAACAGGCTCGCATGTATAAGACCGGCGACCTGGGTCGCTGGCGGGCCGACGGCACCATCGAATACCTGGGTCGCAACGACTTCCAGGTCAAGATCCGTGGCTTCCGCATCGAACTCGGCGAGATCGAGACCCAGCTCGCGGCCTGTGAGGACGTGCGCGAAGCAGTGGTGGTGGCGCGCGAAGGCGAGGGCGGCGACAAGCGGCTGATCGCTTACGTGGTCCCCGCTGACGGCGTCGAGCTGTCGGCGGCGCACCTGCGCGAGCAGCTGTCGCGCAGTCTGGCCGAGTTCATGCTGCCGAGCGCGTTCGTGACCCTGGCGGCCTTGCCGCTGACCCCGAACGGCAAGCTCGACCGCAAGGCCTTGCCGGCGCCGGGCGACGACGCGGTGATCCATCGCGATTACGAGGCGCCGCAGGGCGACACCGAGACCGCGCTCGCGGCGATCTGGTGCGAGCTGCTCGGCCTGGAGCAGGTTGGTCGCCAGGATCAGTTCTTCGAACTCGGCGGGCATTCGCTGTTGGCGCTGCAACTGGTCACCCGACTGCGTTCCACCCTCGGCCTCGAGTTCGCCCTGCGCGAAGTGTTCGCGCAGCCGAGTCTCGAAGGCATGGCGCGCGCCCTGGATCGCATCGACCGCGCCGCCGAATCGTTGGCGCCGATCGCACTGGCCGACCGCAACGGGCCGTTGCCGCTGTCGTGGGCGCAGCAACGCCTGTGGTTCCTGGATCAACTCGATCCGGCCGCCGGCGCGGCTTATCACATGCCGGCGGCGCTGCGTTTGAGCGGCAGGTTGGATCGCGAGGCGCTCAAAGCCGCGCTCGACCGGGTCGTCGCCCGTCACGAAAACCTGCGCACTTGTTTCGCCGAGGTCGATGGCGAGCCGGTCCAGCTGATCGCCGCGGCCGATGCCGGCTTCGCCCTGATCGAACACGACCTGCGCGAACTCGACGAGACAGCGCGCGAACACGCGCTGGCCGGCTTGAGCTTGCAAGAGGCCCGTGCGCCGTTCGATCTCGCTCGCGGCCCGCTGATCCGCGGCCGCCTGCTGCGTCTGCGCGACGACGAGCACGTGCTGCTGGTCACCCAGCACCACATCGTTTCCGACGGCTGGTCGATCGGCGTGTTGGTGCGCGAAGTAGCGACTTTGTACGCCGCCTTCCACGAAGGCCGATCCGATCCGCTGCCGCCGCTGCCGATCCAGTACGCCGACTATGCCCTCTGGCAACGCCAGTGGTTGCAAGGCGAGACTTTGCGCGAGCAAGTCGAGTTCTGGCGCGGGCAACTGCAAGGCGCACCGGCGTTGTTGGAGCTGCCGAGCGACCGGCCGCGCCCGCCGGTGCAGAACTATGCCGGCGACCGGGTCGAGCTGCGTCTGTCGGCGCAGGCTTCGGCGGCCTTGCGCGCCTTGTCGCAGCGTCACGGCACGACTGTGTTCATGACTTTGCTCGCAGGTTGGGCGAGCCTGCTGTCGCGCCTGAGCGGGCAGGACGAGGTCGTGATCGGCAGTCCGGTCGCCAATCGCCAGCGCACCGAGATCGAGCCGCTGATCGGCTTCTTCGTCAACACCCTGGCGCTGCGCATCGGCGTCGACGGCCAAGCCAGCGTCGCCGAACTGTTGGCGCAGGTGAAGGCGACCATGCTCGATGTCTACGCCCACCAAGAGCTGCCGTTCGAGCAGGTGGTCGAGGCGGTGCAGCCGGTACGCAGCTTGAGCTACGGGCCGTTGTTCCAGACCATGTTCGCCTTCAACAACACCCCGGGCGGCGGTGCGCTGAGCTTGCCGGGACTGGCGCTGGAATCGATCGACAGCCCGTTGACGACGACCCAGTTCGACCTGTCGCTGGCCTTGGCCGACGGCGCCGATGGCATCGCCGGCAGCCTGGCCTATGCGACCGCGCTGTTCGACCGCGCCACCGCCGAACGCTACGCCGCCTGCCTGGTGTCGTTGCTCGAAGCCATGGCCGCCGACGAGCGCTGCGTCATCGCCGCGTTGCCATTGCTGGGCGTGTCGCAGCGCGGGCAGGTGCTGCGCAGCTTCAACGACACCGAGGCAAGCTTCGATCTGCCGGCCTCGATTCATCGCGGCTTCGAGTTGCAGGCACAGCGTACGCCCGAGGCCGAGGCCCTGGTCTGCGGCGAACGCAGCCTGAGCTATGCCGAACTCAACCGCGGCGCCAACCGCGTCGCCCATCGCCTGATCGCGCTGGGCGTGCGTGCAGACGATCGCGTCGCGATCCGGGTCGAACGCGAGCTAGAAACCATCGTGGGCGTGCTCGGCATCCTCAAGGCCGGCGCCGGCTACGTGCCGCTGGACCCGGCCTATCCGAGCGAGCGCCTGGACTACATGCTCGCCGACAGCGCGCCGGTGGCCTTGTTGACGACGTCCGCGGCATCGCCGCTCGCGACTGCGCTGCCGCTGGTGCTGCTCGACGATGCCGGCCTGACCGAACAGCCCGAACACGACCCGGAGCTGACCGGAATCGGCCCGCAGCAACTGGCCTATGCGATCTACACCTCCGGTTCGACCGGACGGCCCAAGGGGGTGATGGTCGAGCATCGCAACGTGCTCAATCTGTGGGCTGCGCTGGAGGGCGAGGCCTTCATCCATTGCGCGGCCGGCGCGCGGGTTGCGCTCAATGCCGGCCTGTCCTTCGATGCTTCGCTGCAATCGCTGACACAGTTGCTGTCCGGCCGCAGCGTGGTGCTGGTGCCGGCCGAGGTTCGCGCCGACGCCGAAGCGATGCTGGAGTTCCTGGTGCGCGAACGCATCCAGGCCTTCGATTGCACGCCGGCCCAGTTCGAGTTGTTGATAGAACGCGGCCTGCTGCGGCGCGACGGCACCGATCTGCGGATGGTGTTGATCGGCGGCGAAGCGCTGTCGGCGCGCGCCTGGGACGCCGCCGCGACCTCGTCGCTGCGCTGCTTCAACGTCTACGGCCCGACCGAGTGCACGGTCGACGCCACCCTGGCGCCGATCCGCGCCGGCGTTGCCCCGCATATCGGCACGCCGATCGCCAACACCCAGCTCTACATCCTCGACGGCGAACGCCAGCCGGTGCCGGTCGGGGTGACCGGCGAGATCCACATCGGCGGCGCCGGCGTGGCCCGCGGCTACCTGCATCGGCCCGAGCTCACCGACGAGCGCTTCCTCGCCGACCCGTTCGCGGACACGGCGGGTGCGCGTATGTACCGCACCGGCGACCTCGGACGCTGGCGCGAGGACGGCCGCATCGAATACCTGGGCCGCAACGATTTCCAGGTCAAGATCCGCGGCCACCGCATCGAACTCGGCGAGATCGAGGCCCGTCTGGGCGAATGCGACGGCGTGCGCGAGGCGGTGGTGGTCGCACGCGAAGACCAGGCCGGCGACCAGCGTCTGGTGGCTTATCTGCTGGCGCGCGGCGACGCCGCACCGACTGCGGCGGCGTTGCGCGAGCGCCTGGCGCGCTCGCTCGCCGAACACATGCTGCCAGCGGCGTTCGTGGTGCTGCCGGGCTGGCCGCTGACCGCCAACGGCAAGCTCGACCGCGCCGCTTTGCCGGTGCCGGATGGCGCGGCGCGGGTCCAGCACGCCTACGCTGCGCCGCAGGGCGCGACCGAAGCGGTCATCGCCGAAGTCTGGTCGCAATTGCTCGGCGTCGAGCGGGTGGGGCGGCACGACCGCTTCTTCGAACTCGGCGGCCATTCGCTGCTGGCGATCCGCGTGGTGCACGAACTGCGTGCGCGCCTCGGCGTGGCCGTGCCGCTGTCGGCGACCTTCTCGGCGCCGACCTTGGCGGCATTGGCGGCGGCGATCGACGAGCAAGACCTGCGCCCGGCCTCGCTGTGCGTGCCGCTGCAAGCGGCGGCGACGGGCCGGCCGATGTTCTGCGTGCATCCGGTCGGCGGCCAGGTTTCGTTCTATACCGCCCTGGCCGCGCGATTGGCTCCGCTGGGCCCGGTCTATGGGCTGCAATCGCCGGAAGCCGCAGGCCTGCCCCAACGCCCGGCCTCGTTGCAGGCGATGGCCCAGGCGCAGGTCGAGGCGATCCGTAGTCTGCAGCCGCAAGGTCCGTATCGTCTGCTCGGTTGGTCGAGCGGCGGCATTCTCGCCGCGACGATCGCCCAGCAGTTGCTCGCCGCCGGCGAGCGGGTCGAATACCTCGGCCTGCTCGATACCCATCTGCCCATCGCCGGTCTCGACAAGGACCCGATGCGCGCGGCCGAGGTCGCCCTGCGCGCCGAGTTGCAGGGGCGCGGCATGGCCTGGCCGATGTCGGTCGAGTTCGACGGGCTGGCCATTGAGGTGCTGTCGGCGCAGCGCTTCGAACAAGTCGAGCCGCTGTTGCAGCGCCTGGGCTGGCGCGATGCCGATGCCGCGGCCTTCGCCCATCTGCAGGCGCAGTGGCCGGTGACCCGTGCGCATCTGCAACTGTTGTCGGGCTATACAGCCAGCCGCATCGACGCGCCGGTGCAGGCCTTCCGCGCCGATTCGTCGGACCGCGTCGCCGAAGGCATCGAGGCGATCAGCGGCGGCTTCGAGGCGGTCGCGGTCGATGCCGGCCACTACGCCATGCTGGTCGAGCCGCACGCGCAGCGCATCGCCTCGGCCATCGCCGAGTTCCTCGCCCATCCCTCGTCCACGCGCACTTCCCGCATCGGCGCCGATGCCGAGCGCGCCCTCGCCGAGACCCTGACATGAGTTCGTCGCTTTCCTTGCAGACCACGCCGTGGTTGATCCGTACGCCGTCTTCGACCCGGCGCATGCGGCTGTTCTGCTTCTCCTACGCCGGCGGCAACGCCTTCAATTTCTTCCGCTGGCAGGAGGCGCTCGACCCGGCCGTCGAAGTCTGCGCGGTGCAGTTGCCGGGGCGCAGCGCGCGTATCGCCGAGGAGCCGATCGGGTCATTGCCGGCATTGCTGCAGGCGGTGGCGCCGGTGATCTCGCGCATGGACGACCTGCCGTGCGCGTTCTTCGGCCACAGCGTCGGCGCCTTGGTCGCGTTCGAGCTGAGCCGTTACCTGCGCCTGCACGGCTTGAGCACGCCGAGCCAACTGTTCATGTCCGGCTGCCATGCGCCGCAGTTCCGCAGCCCGACCCGGCAACTGCACACCTTGTCGGATGCGCAGTTCACCGAGGTGCTGCGCGAGTACGAGGGCACGCCGCCGGAAGTGCTGGAAAGCCGCGAGCTGATGGAACTGCTGCTGCCGGCGATCCGCGCCGATTTCGCCATCGCCGAGAACTATCGCTACCGACACGGCCCGCTGTTGCCGATGCCGATCAGCGTGTTCGCCGGGCGCGAGGATCTGAACAAGGAGCCCGGCCAGGTCGACGGCTGGCACAAAGAAACCTCGGGCGCCTGCCAGGTGACCTGGTTCGACGGCGGCCACTTTTTCGTCAACAGCCAGCGCGCCGCGGTGCTGGAGCAACTCAACGCGGAACTGACCGCAAGTTTGTGCGTATAGCGGCCGCGCCGGCATCGCGCCGGGCGAGACCGCAACCGCACAGTATTTCGAACGCTACGGATTTCAAGAACGACAGGGACCTGCCATGAACGTCAACGCGCTGTTCAACTCCGACCACCATCCGATCGTGATCACCCCCGCCGGCGATGCCAGCCAGGCGGCGCTGCACGATTACCTCGTCCAGAACCGCGAGCAGGTCCAGGCCTGGTTGCTCAAGCACGGCGGCATCCTGCTGCGCGGCTTCCAACTCGCCGGCGCCGAGGATTTCCGTGCCTGCTCCGAGCGCCTCGGCGCGCAGGCCTTCGACTACATCGGCGGCAATTCGCCGCGCAGCCGCGTCGCCGCCGACGTCTACACCTCGACCGAATACCCGGCCAGCGAAGTGATCAGCCTGCACAACGAGATGTCCTACCTGCCGCGCTGGCCGCGCCGCCTGTTCTTCCACAGCGTGATCCCGGCCGCCTCGGGCGGACAGACCTCGCTGGCCAACAGCAGCGACGTGCTGCGCGCGGTGCCCGACGAGATCGTGCGCAAGCTGCGCGAGCGCGGCATCAACTACGTGCGCAATTTCCAGTCGAGCATCCCGCTCGGCAAGAACTGGCAGACCACTTATCAGACCCAGGACCGGGCCGAGGTCGAGAGCATCGCCGCCGAGCAGGGTTCGACCTGCCGCTGGCAGGCCGACGGCGTGCTGCGGGTGACCACGCGTTGCGACGCCTTCGTCACCCATCCGCAGACCGGCCAGGAAGTGTGGTTCAACCAGGCCGAGCAGTGGCACCCCTCGGCCTTGAACCCGCAGCTGCGCAGCATGTACGAGCAGATGGTCGGCAAGGGCAACCTGCCGCACGAATGCGAGTACGGCGACGGCGAGCCGATGGAAGAGGAAGCCCTGGCCGAGGTGCGCCGCGCGCTCGACGCCAGCAAGCTGCTGTTCGACTGGCAGCGCGGCGACCTGCTGATGATCGACAACATCCTGATGATGCACGGCCGCGAATCGTTCAAGGGAGAACGCAAGACGCTCGCCTATCTGTCCGAGACCTGATCCGGACCCGACGCGCCACGCCTTCTTCCAGCCCCACCTTTGGACACCACATGACTGCAGATTTTCCCGCCTCGCGGCTGCGCGCCGGTTCGGTGCTGATGCTGACCCTGTTGGTCAGCTCGCCGGCCTGCGCCTCGATCGTGATCGACGGCAAGCTCGACGAAACCGAATGGGAACAGGCCAAGCGCTACGACGACTTCAAGGTCACCGAGCCGTATCGTCTGACCGCGCCCGACAGCGGCAGCGGCACCCAGGCGCGCCTGCTGTCGACGCCGGACGGCATCGTCGTCGCCTTCGTGCTCGAACAGGCGCCGGCGTTCGCGCGGGTCAAACCGCGCCTGGAGCGCGACCAGGAGGACGTCATCGACGGCGTCAACTTCATGGTCGACTTCGACGGCGACGGCCGCACCGCCTACACCTTCAGCGTCGGCCTGTCGGGCTCGATCATGGACGGCGTGGTGACCAACGAGAACGTGCCCAACTACGACTGGGACACCGACTGGAGCTGGGCGGTCGATGAGACCGAGAACGGCTGGCAGGTCGAGATGTTGATCCCGTGGACGGTGGCGCCGATGCGCGGCACCGACTCGGCCAGTCGCAACATCGCGGTGTATTTCAGCCGCGTGCTCGGCGGCAACGGCGAGCGCCAGTCCTACCCGGCGGTGTCGATCGAACGCGGCCGCTTCGTCTCCGGCTTCGAGCGCCTGGAGATTCCGCAATACCGCAAGGCCTTGCTGCACTTCTGGCCCTATGTCACCGCCAACCACGACATGATCACCGGCCGCACCAAGTACAACGGCGGCGTCGATCTGTTCTGGAAGCCGTCGCCGCGCTTCCAGCTCAGCGCGACGGTGAACCCGGACTTCGGCCAGGTCGAGTCCGACGACCTGGTGATCAACTTCGACGCCATCGAGACTTTCTTCAGCGACCGGCGCCCGTTCTTCACCGAAAACCAGGGCATCTTCGACCTCAGCACGCCCGACCAGGGGCGGTTGATCCACACCCGCCGCATCGGCGGCGATGCCGACGACGGCAGCGGCGCCAGCGACATCGACGCCGCGATCAAGCTCAACGGCTCGTTGGGCCGGCTCAGCTATGGCGTGCTCGCGGCGACCGAGGACGGCGAGGCCGGCCGCGATTTCTACGCCGCGCGTTTGTTGTTCCCGGTGCACGACAAGCTCAGCATCGGCTGGCTCGGCACCGACACCGAACGCCCGTTCCGCGACCGCAGCGCGCAGGTGCAAGCGGTCGACATGAGCTGGCGGCCGAGCGATGCCCTGGTGATCAACGGCCAGGTGCTCGGCAGCTTCATCGACCAGCGCGGGCGCAGCGTCAACGACAGCGGCGCCTGGATGCGCATCAACTGGACGCCGTCGGAAAGCTGGCGCTATCGCTTCGAGGCCAATCACGTCGGCAACCACCTCGACTTCAACGACCTGGGCTACCAGCGCCGCGCCAGCCTCAACGAGGTCAAGCTCGCCGCCGACTACGTCCACCGCGTCAAAGACGAGGGCGCCAACCTGCGCAGCGTGCGCTGGTTCGCCGACTTGCAGGCGCGCAGCAACGACCGCGGCGACCGTCTGCCGACCACCCTGGCGATCGTCAACAACTACAACTACCGCAGCGGCAACCGCCTGAATTTCAACGTCAGCCTGATCAGCTCCGGTTGGGACGACCTGATCTCGCGCGGCAACGGCCTGTGGAAGCGCTCGCAGCGTTATCGCTCCGAGGCCGAATTCGTCAGCCGCCGCTACGGCGACTGGACCTACGGGGCGGCGTTGTCGATGTTGCCGCAGGGATTGTCGGGCAAGGCCACGCCGGAGCTGGAGCTCAGTGCGGTCTGGTATCCCAACGACGATTTCAATGCCCAACTGATCTTCAGCCCGGACCGCGGCAGCGACTGGCTGATCTGGGAGGACGGCCGTAACTTCGGCCGTTACTCGCGGCGCGGCGACTACGCCAGCCTCAACCTGAGCTGGTTCCCGGGTCTGCATCACGAGGTGCGCCTGAAGACCGAGTGGGCCTCGGTGCGGGCCGACGGCGGCCAGGGCTACATCCTGCAGCCGAACGGGCAGATGCGGGCGAGCGGGCAGGCGAGGGCGGACTTCGACGTCAACAACTTCGGCCTGCAGTTGCGCTATCGCTATCTGCTCGGCCCGCAGTCGGACATCTTCGTGGCCTATTCGCGCGGCGGCTCGACCTTCCTCGAACGCGACCCGCTCGGCACCTACGATCAGTTCACCGACGCGCTGGAATTGCGCGATTCCGACCAACTGCTGGCCAAGATCCGCTATCGGTTCTGAGCCGCCCCAACATCGTCACGCGCCGCGGCGGCTACCGCGGCGCCGCGTTTCACAGGAGTACTGGACATGCATGCTTTCAAGGAAACCGCGTTGTTCGCCGACGGCCGCGCACCGCGCGTATTCGAACCCGGCGCCGGCGAGCGCGATCTGGCGGCCTTCGTCTCGGCACGCCGCGAACTGATCGAGGAGCGCCTGCTTGAACACGGGGCCTTGCTGTTCCGCGGCTTCGACGTCGCTTCGGTCGGCGACTTCGAGGGCTTCGGCGAAGCGGTGTCGCCGCGCGCGCTCGATTACACCTATCGCTCGACCCCGCGCAGTTCGGTCGGCAAGGGCGTGTTCACCGCCACCGAGTACCCGCCCGACCAGGAGATCGCCCTGCATTGCGAGAACGCCTATCAGCGCGACTGGCCGCTGAAGATCGCGTTCTGCTGCCTGGTGGCGCCGCAGAGCGGCGGCGAGACCCCGATCGCCGACATGCGTCGGGTCGCCGCCGCCATCGGCGAGGAGCGTATGGACCGCTTCGAGGCGCGTGGCGTGCGTTATGTGCGCCACTACCGGCCCTATGTCGACATTCCCTGGGAGACGGTGTTCCAGACCTCCGACCGCGGCGAAGTCGCGCGTTTCTGCGAGGCCAACGGCATCGTCCACGAGTGGCTGGATGCGCAAACCCTGCGCACCGCCCAGACCAACCACGGCACGGCGCGGCACCCGCTGACCGGCGAACGCGTGTTCTTCAACCAGGCGCACCTGTTCCACGTCAGCAACCTCGGCGCCGAAGTGGCGACCTCGCTGCTCAACATGTTCGGTGCCGACCGTTTGCCGCGTCATGCCTATTACGGCGACGGCGGCGAGATCGCCGCCGAGGACCTGCAGGCGGTACGCGAGGCTTTCGCCGGGGCCTCGATCCGGTTCCCCTGGCAGGTCGGCGACGTGATGCTGCTCGACAACATGCAGATGGCGCACGGGCGCAAGCCGTTCAGCGGTGCCCGCAAGATCGTCGCGAGCCTGTTGGATGCGTACTCCGAGCGCGCCTCGAACGAACCGGTGCCGCTCGCGGCGACGGCCTGAGCCGCGCCGCTGGGCGCTGTATCGGCTTGAGCGAATAAGTGCGGCAGCGCTCGTCTGCATGCCGCTCAGCGATGCTCCCGGCGCGGGCCGGGAGCATCGGGCTTACTGGAGCGGGTAGGAGGAGTAGACCACCGCGTTGATCTTCCAGCCCTGTTCGGTCTTGACCAACTGCCAGGCTTCCTGGCCCTTGCCGGTCATGCGCTCGTCTTCGAGGAAGACGAAGTCGAAATGCACGCTGGCGATGGCGCCGTCGGTTTCGATTTTCACGTTCGAGAACTTCTCTTCGAAGCGTTCCTTACCCTGGCCCATCTGCTCGGCGAACTCGACGTAGGTGCCGGGCTCGAGTTTCTTGAGCTTGGGGTTCTTGGCCTTGCGCTGGCGGAACTCTTCGTCGGAGGACACCAGGATCCAGGAATTGTGTTCTGGCAGGAACAGGCCCTTCAGGGTGGCCGAGTCCTTGGCGATGATCGCGGCCTTGAAGGTCTCGACGATGCCCTCGATTTCGCGCCTGGCTTGCGCGCGTCGGTCGTGCTCATGCTTGTCGGAGCCCTGTGGGGCCGCAGCCGGCGCCGTCTGCGCATGGGCGTGCAGGGACAGCGCCAGCAAGGCGAGGGCGCATAGATTCAGGATCGACTTCATGAGGGACTCCATTCGCTGGGGGCGCCGTCGCGATCGGGCGCGCGGGGCTATCGAACCGCCGGCCGGCGGCCCGCTCATCATGCCCCAGCGCCTGTGCGGTGGAGTCGACCCAGTTCGCGTAATGGGCAGGCCGCGGCGCGGGCTTTACACTGCGGCCATGCATCAAGACTCGCTGTTCGCGGCGCCGGCCGCTTCGCCCGATGTTCATCGATTGTTCTTCGCCCTGTTGCCCGATGCGGCGACCCAGGCGCGCATCGCCGCGGCCGCGGCGGCCCTGCACCGCGAACACGACGCCGGCGGGCGCCTGATCGGCGCGCACCGTTATCACCTGACCCTGCAATTCCTCGGCGACACCTCCGAATTCCAGCCTGAGCGCGCGGCGCGGGCGCAGGCCGCGGCGGCGAGCCTGGACCTGCCGGCGTTCGACCTGCGGCTCGACCGCGCCGGCAGTTTCCGCAACAAGTCGGTGCCCTGGTGGCTCGGCAGCGAGCGCACGCCGGAAGCCCTGGACAGCCTGTACCAACGGCTCGGCGTGGCCCTGGCCAAGGAAGGCGTGCGGGTCGAGTCCGGGCGCGCCCTGGTGCCGCACGTGACCATCGTCCGCGACGCCGTGCGTCCGCTGCATCCGCCGATCGCCATCGAGGCCATCGACTGGCACGTCGACGCCTTCGTCCTGATCCACAGCCAGCTCGGCTCGCGCAACGCCTACGACGTGCTGGGGCAGTGGCCGCTGAGCGCGTAAGCGGCGCAGAATAAGGCCTCATCGCCAGGCCGACGGTCGACCGCCATGAGCCAGCCCGATCCGCGCATCGATGCTTATATCGCCAAGGCGGCGCCGTTCGCGCAGCCGATCCTCGAACACCTGCGCAGCGTCGTACACGTCGCCTGTCCGCAGGTCGAGGAAGCGATCAAGTGGGGCATACCGAGTTTCGTTTACCGCGGCAAGCTGATGTGCAGCATGGCGGCGTTCAAGCAACACGCCACCTTCGGCTTCTGGCAGGGCGCGAACATCGTCGGTGCGCAGCAGTCCGCCGACAGCGATGCGATGGGCCAGTTCGGCCGTCTGAGCAAGATCGGCGACCTGCCCGGCAAGCGCGAACTCACTGGCCTGGTGAAGCAGGCGATGGCCTTGATCGAGGATGGCGTAACGCGTCCTGCGAGCAAGCGTGCGCAGCCCAAGCCGCCGGTCGAACTGCCCGCGGATCTGGCCGCCGCGCTGGCGCTGAAGAAGAACGCGAAGGCCAAGGCGACCTACGAGGCGTTTCCGCCGAGCCAGCGGCGCGACTACGTCGAATGGATCGAGAGCGCGAAGCGCGAGGACACCCGCAAGGCGCGGGTCGCCCAGGCCGTGGAGTGGATGGCCGAGGGCAAGGGGCGCAATTGGAAGTACATGGCGAAGTAGGGGCGCGAGGTTCGCTGCATGCACTGATTCTTGCGCTTTCTGCGAAAAGCAAATCCCCCAGCCCCCTTTTTCAAAGGGGGGGAACAGCAAAGGTGCTCGACGGCTGAACGCCGGCCAAGTCTGATGGAGGCGACCATCCGTCCGCCTCAGCGGCGGAAATCGACCGCGAAGGCAACCAGGGTGCCCGGGATGCGGGCCTTGCCGGCCGGGCAATCGGTATCCAGCGGAACCTGTGCGCGTTCGCCGCTGCGGCGATCGACGCAAACCTCGAACTGCTCGCCGGCGCCGCTCTGGGTGACGCTGTAGTCGTTGTCGCTGCCGATCAGCACCAGGTGCTTGCCGTTGCGCAGGCGCGGGCCGATCGCCAGGCCTTCGAGTTTCTCGGGGATGTCGCGGGCGCCAGCGCCGCGCAGGGCGGCCAGGATGTCGAGTTCGGGCGCCTTGTCGACCGGACGCACGCCGGCGGGCAGGTCGTTGCTGCCGGCCAGCGAGCGCGTGGCGACGTTGCTCGCGCCGCGCAACGAAATCCGGTACACGCGCTTATGCAGCGCAGCGGCGGTGACTTCGACGCCGAGGCCGCGGTTGTCGCGTTCCAGCACCAGGAAGTCGCGGTCGCTTAAGGCATGGATCGCGCTGAGGCCGATGCTGCGGCCCTGCTGGGTCGCGGAGAAATCGTCGTCGCTGGACGGATCGAGCGCGTTCAAGGCCGCGATCGGTTCGAGTTGGTAGACGTACTGGGCGCTGGAACGGCCGCTGCGCAGGTCGAACTCGACGATGCGGACGTTGCGGCTGCGGCGGCCGTCGTTGTTGGCGCCTTCCTGCACCAGCGGGTCCTGCATCACCGCGTACAGCTTGTCGCCGGACGGGGCGAGGGTGAGACCTTCGAAGCCGCGGTTGTCCTGGCGCCCGCTGGCCACGAGCTTGCGGTCGCCGACGTAGTCGAGCTGGCCCTGGGCGTTGCGCGGCTGCAGGTTGGCGGGCGTGGCGAAGGCGCGCAGGAAGCGGCCGTTCGGGGCGAATTCGTACAGGCTCGGGCCGTATTCGTCGGCGACGTAGAAGTGGCCGTTGCGGCCGACGGCGAAGCCTTCCGGGTCGAAGCTCAGGCCGAGCTTGGCGGCGTCGCCGTTGAGCAACTGCGGGTTGAGGCCGTTGAAGCTGTCGCCGCGGCGCGCGCTGAACAACACGGTCTTATCGACGATGGGCTGGCCGATGCGGCCGCTGCGGCGGTCGTAGGGAATGCGCAGGCGCTGCACGCGGGTGGCGTAGTCGATCACGCCGCCGCCAGGGCCGCGGTCGGACAGGGCGTACCAATAGCCGTCGCGTGGGTTGTAGGTCAGGTCGGAATAGAAACCGAATCGGTTGAGGTTGGCCTGGTCGGGCGTGCCCGGCGGCAGACGCACCGCATCGCGCTGGGTCGCCGGGGTTTCGACGAGGTCGGTCAGCGACCAGTGAGCGGCGACGGCGGGGGCGGCGAACGCGGTCGCGGCGCAGGCGAGCAACAACGAAGTCAGGGTCGAACGGATCATGCGGGGCTCCGGCGGGGCAGGGGAACCCACCCACGCTAGTCGCCGCAAGTGTCAGTTCGGTGACGCGCGCAGGGTGACGAGCTTGGGCCGGGTGCGCAGCTTGACCAGCAGGCCGAAGTGGTCGGAGGGCCAGACGCCCTCGCGGCTTTGCTTGAGCACGACGCGGGCCTCGACGAGTTCGAAGCCGATCGGGTCGTAGAAGACGTGGTCGATGCGCTGCGCCGGCAGGTAGGCGGGGTTGAGGGTGGTATGGGCCGTGACATTCCTCGACGCATCGGGATGGGCGTTGCCGTAGGCGTCGCGATAACGCGCGGCCAGCGCCTGCAGTTCCGGCGAGTCGGCAGCGCTGTTGAAGTCGCCGGCGACGATCACGTAGCTGCCCTGCGCGGTGGTGTCGATGAAGTCCAGCAGGCTCGATACCTGCGTGGCGCGGATGGCGCCGCCGGCCTGGTCGTTATGCAGGTGGGTGGCGTAGACGTCGATACGGGTACGCGGCGGGCCCGGGCGCAGCCGGGCGTGCGCGGCGGTGCGGTAGTCGTCGAGCGGTTCGAGCTTGCGCATCTCGCGCGTCTCGGGGCGTTTGCGGGTGAGCAGGGCGTTGCCGTAGCGGCGCGCCGCACCGGGCGGGTCGACCGAGACGAATTGCACCCGATAGCCGAGCGCGGCTGCGAAGTCCTCGGCCTGGTTGCGCAGGCCGTCGCGTTGCAGCACTTCCTGCAGGGCGATCACGTCCGGTTTCAGGTGCTTGATCTCGGCGAGGATCATGGCGCGGCGCTTGGGCCAATCGCCTTTGTCGTGCCAGAGGTTGAAGCTGAGCACGGTCACGGTGGTCGCGCGGGTTTCGATGCGCGCGGTGTTTTCGGTGGCGAGCGCCTGCGAGCTTGCGGCGATGCCGGCGAGCAGCAGGGCCGCGGCGAACGCGGATGCGAACGAACGCGGAATCGGCGCGATCGCGGCAGAAGGGAAGGTTCGCATGGCTACGCGACGCTCCGATCGGGACAGGCGTCGAGGATAACGCGGCCTAAGTCCGCGAGTGTAGGAGCGGCGTGAGCCGCGACCTCGTTCCGGTTGCCCCGCGATAGCGGTTGAGTCCTGGCTTCGGCGGTCGCGGCTTACGCCGCTCCTACACGTGGATGCGAGACGAAAAAACGCGCGGAGCCACTGGGGCTCCGCGCGTTGCGGCTCGTTACTTCAGCGCGCGCCGACGATCAGCGCGGCACCTGCTGCGTACGCACCACCGGGTACTGGTTGTAGCGCACGTCCCAGGCCGAATGCAGACGATAGAAGAAGTCCAGGCGCGCCTGCGGGCTCTTGGCGAAGGCCGGATCGTTGTTGATCTTCGCCTCGAACTCGGCCTTCAGCTTCGGGTCCTTGGCCAGCATCTCGCGCGCCACTTCCTCGGCGACGTAGTCCTCCATGTACTCCTTGCGCTCGAAGGCGTTGTTGAACTCGCCCCAGGCCGCGAGCGAATCGGGCGCCTGCGGTTCCAGCAGGGCCATCACCACGCGCGCCTTGGGCTGGGCGATCGGTACGAACAGCGCGCCGGCGACCAGGCTCTGGTTTTCCGGCTTCCAGGCGCCGCTCAAAGTGGCGCGCTGGTGGCCTTCGACCGATTGCGCGGCGAACTCGGTCTTGTCGGAACGGAAGGTCTCGACCTGCGCATCCTTGAGCGCGGCGCCGAGGCGGCGATAGCTCACGCCGTGCTGGTCGAGCTTGGCCGCGACCCACGGCGCCTGCGCGGCCGGCACCAGGTAGCCGCCGCGCGGTGCTTCGACCACGCGGCTGGGCTGGATGTCGTATTTCAGTTTTACGTTCCAGACCTCGGGCTTGGTCTCGTCGTAGCGGGTCATCAGCGCGCCGGAGACCTCCGACGGCGTGCGCGTATAGGCATAGCCGCGGAAGGCGACGTCGCGGACTTTGTCGGTGGCCTTGTAGTCGAGTGCGACCGGCTGGCCGCCGAGCGCCTGCGCGCGCCGGTCGGCGGCCAGGGCTTCGCGGCGCCAGTCGCTGCCGTGGCCGGCGACCAGTTCGAGCACGTTGACGATGGTGTTGCGGGTGATCCGCACGCGGGTCGGATAGTCCTTCCACGAATGGGTTTCGACCAGCATGCCCAGGCGGTTGCGCAGCGGGATGTAGCCGTTGGAGAAGCGCGGCGGCGGCACCGCGTCTTCGAAGCCCGAGGCCGGGTTGTCGGTTTCGATGAAGGACGGGTAGAACGACACCGGCAGCGAGCCCTGCTTGGCGAGGCGTTCGATCACGCCGTCGCGCAAAGCCAAGCCGGCCGGGCGCAGCGCGGCGTCGCCGGAGTGCACCGGTTCGACCTGGATCGAGACGTCCTGTTCGAACTTGGCGCCGTCGGTGACGTGCAGGTCGATGTAGGCCAACGGGTCCCAGGTGCCGACCAGTTTGAGCATGGCCTGCATTTCGGGCGCATCGGCCTTGAGGTAGTCGCGGTTGAGGTTGTAGTTCTGCGCGGTGGTGCGCCAGCCCATTTCCTCGGGGCCGCGCTGGTTGGGACGATTCCAGCGGCCGAAGCGCTCGTGGCCGTCGATGTTGAACACCGGCACGAACAGCAGCACTTGCTTGTCGAGCGCGCCCGGCGCGGCCTCGCCGTCGAGGATCTGGCGCAGCGCGAGGAAGCCCGCGTCCTTGCCGTCGATCTCGCCGGAGTGGATGCCGCCCTGGATCAGGGTGACCGGCAGCGACTTGGCCTGGGCCTGCGCCGGCGTGAACGCGCCGCTGCGGGTCGCCACCAGCAGCTTCATCGGGCGGCCTTCCGGCGTGGTGCCGAACTCCTCGCAGCGCACCGCGTCGGGGTAGCGCTTGGCGAAGGACGCGCACATGGCGATCACTTCGTCGTAGCGGCCGGTCTTGAGGAAGCCGCTGCGCTCGGCGACGGTGGTCAGGGCGTCGTCGGCTGCGGCGGCATGCAGCGGGGTGGTGGCGGCCGCGAGCAACGCGGCGACCAGGACGGTACGTGTGGCGGTACGTGGCATCGGATCGGTTCTCCCCGGAATCGCTCCGCATGGTAGCGAAGAACCGCACCTCTGGATTGGCCGCGAGGGTCCGATCCGCACGCAAATACGCAGACTGCTGACAGCCTGCTGTCAGGAGGGCGGCTCCGAGGCAAAGGTGGGGGAATGGGTCCGGTGCGACCATGCGATGTGCCGCTTCGGTGGTCGCTCGCGGGCGCAAAGCAAATCCCCCGCGCGATTAGGGTTCGCCACTGCATCGGACTTGCGCAGCGCGCAGCCCCCTTCTTCAAAGGGGGCGACTTTCAGCGAGGCCACTTTCAGAGGGGCGACTTCTGCAGGGGCGACTTTCAGAGGGGCGACTTCATGGGAAGGCGACTTACTCCTGATCTGTCAGCGCTGTTCCCCCTTTGGAAAAGGGGGGCAGGGGGGATTTGCTTTTGCTCCCTCCAACGATCCAACCCCGCAACCGCCATCGCTCCCCTAGACTGTCGCCCTCACTTCCGGAGTCCTCCGCATGTACGCGCTCTACTATTCGCCCGGCACCGCCAGCTTCGTCGTCCATTGGCTGCTCATCGAGATGGGGATCGAGCACGAACTGCGAGCGGTCGATATGGAAGCCCGCGCGCACAAGAACGCCGAGTACCTGGCGCTGAATCCGAACGGAGTGGTACCGACCCTGATCGTCGACGGCCAGCCGCGCTACGAAGCCGCGGGCCTGGCGATGTTTCTCGCCGACCGTCATCCGCAGGCCGGTCTGGCGCCGGCGCTCGACGAGCCGCAGCGCGCCGAATACAACCAATGGATCTTCAACCTCACCAATACCCTGCAATCGCCGTTGCGCCTGTGGTGGTATCCGTGGGACCTGCAGGCCGACGACGAGGCGGTGCGTGCCGGTGCGCAGGCGCGCATCGAGGCCGCGTGCGAACGCCTCGACGCGCAACTCGCCAAGCAGGGCCCGTACCTGCTCGGCGAGCGCCTGAGCGCGGCCGATTTCTACCTGACCATGCTGATGCGCTGGACCCGCAAGATGCCGCGGCCGGCGCACGACTGGCCGCACCTGGGCGCGTTCGCGCAGCGCATGAAGGCGCGGCCGTCCTTCGCCACCGTGTACGAGCGCGAAGGGCTGACCGAATGGGCTTGAAGCGCTGTACGGCGGCAACGCCGGCGATCTGAACGGGCGGGCGGGGCAGGACCGGCCGACCAAGCCGACCTAGCCCAGCCAAACCGGTTCAGGCGGGCCCGGCCGCCGGCCCTGAGCCGGCGGCTGCGGTCAGGCCGGCCGCCGGGGCGATCGGTTAGGCTGTAGGGCTGGACCGCCCGGTCGCCGTCGCGCCCGGGTCCAGCGGGGGCGCTTATCGACCGCCTCCGCGCCCGACCGCCGAGGACTGCCGTAGATGAGCCAAGCCGCCACCGCCCCCGCCACCGCCGATTCGCAGGGCAAAATGCCCCGCCAGATCGGTTTCATCATCGGCAACGAGGCGGCCGAGCGCTTCAGTTTCTACGGCATGCGCAACATCCTGACCTCGTTCCTGGTCGGGACCCTGCTGCTGGCTTCGACCTCCGACCTGGCCGAGCGCGAACACCTCGCCAAGGAGGTGTTCCACAGCTTCATGATCGGCACCTATTTCTTCCCCTTGCTGGGCGGCTGGCTGGCCGACCGCTATTTCGGCAAATACAACACGGTCATCTGGTTCTCGCTGATCTACTGCGTCGGCCATGCCTGCCTGGCGATGTTCGAGCACAGCCAGGCCGGTTTCTATACCGGCCTGTTCCTGATCGCCTTCGGTGCCGGCGGGATAAAACCCCTGGTGGTGTCGTTCTGCGGCGACCAGTTCGACCAGAGCAACAAGCACAAGGCCAAGCTGGTCTTCGATGCCTTCTATTGGACGATCAACTTCGGCTCGCTGTTCGCCTCGCTGCTGATGCCGATCTTCCTGCGCGAGTACGGCCCGAGCATCGCCTTCGGCATTCCCGGCGCGCTGATGTTCCTGGCCACGCTGATCTTCTGGCTGGGCCGCAACCGCTACGTGCGGGTGCCGCCGACCCGCGACGCGCCCGATCCGGACTCCTTCTTCAACGTCGCCCGTACCGCGCTGAGCGCGCGCGTGGCCGGGCAGGGCAATCCCGGCGCGATCGTCGCCGGCCTCGGCGTGGCCCTGGCGGTCGGCGCCCTGGCGCTGACCGCGGTGCCGGCGATGGGCTTCGTCAAGAGCGCCTGCCTGGCGCTGGGCTTGCTGATCGGTTTCGGCGGCTACGGCATTTCCCTGCAGCTCGACCGCGCCCGCGGCAAGCACCCCGACGCCGCGGTCGACGGCGTGCGCGCGGTGCTGCGCATCCTGATCGTGTTCGCCTTCGTGACCCCGTTCTGGTCGCTGTTCGACCAGAAGGCATCGACCTGGGTGCTGCAGGGCCAGAAGATGTTCGTGCCGACCGACCTGTGGTGGTGGCCGACCTGGCTGATCTCCGGCGAAGGCGGCGCGCGCGCCGCGGCCTCGCAGATGCAGGCGATCAATCCGCTGCTGGTGATGCTGCTGATCCCGTTCAACAACCTGCTGCTGTACCCGGCGCTGCGCCGTATCGGCCTGCAGCCGACGCCGCTGCGGCGCATGGGCTTCGGCATCGCGATCTCCGGCCTGTCCTGGATCGTGGCGGCGGTGCTGCAGTTGTATATGGACGCCGGCCACCCCATGTCGCTGGCATGGCAGGTCCTTCCCTACGTGCTGCTGACTCTCGGCGAGGTGCTGGTCTCGGCGACCGCGCTCGAGTTCGCCTACAGCCAGGCCCCGCACGCGATGAAGGGCGTGATCATGGCGCTGTGGTACCTCACCAGCACCTTCGGCAACCTGTGGGTGATGCTGACCAACGCCGCGGTGCGCAACGAAGCGGTGACCACCCACATCGCTGCGACCGGGCTCAGCGAGAACGCCTTCCTGATGTTCTTCTTCGCCGGTTTCGCCTTCGTCGCGGCGGCCGCATTCGCCTTGTACGCGCGCAGCTACCCGATGCAGGACCACTACCGCCAGGCCGCGTGAGCGACGCTGCCAAGCTTGAACGCCCCCATCCGAACCCGCCCGGCGCCGCCGGGCGAGCCGACCTGAGCGAGTCCGGCCCGGCCGGACGCGCCGACGAGAATCCGAACCGATGCTGATCACCCTAATCCTGATCGCCGTGACCGCGCTGGTGACGTGGCAAGCCTTCGAGAAACGCAGCCTGTACGAGCGCCTGGTGCTGTGGCCGCCGGCAATCGAGCGTTTCCGTCAGTACGACCGTCTGTTGACCCACGGCTTCGTGCATGCCGACTGGATGCATCTGCTGTTCAACATGATCACCCTGTATTTCTTCGGCGGCGCGGTCGAGCGCCTGTTCGGCGAAGTCGTCGGGCCGTTCGGCTACGCGTTCTTCTATCTGTCGGCGATCGTGGTCGCGATCCTGCCGAGCTATCTGCGCCATCGCAAGGACGGCGGCTACGTCAGCCTCGGCGCGTCCGGCGCGGTGTCGGCGGTGCTGTTCGCCTTCGTGCTGGTCAATCCCTGGAGCTGGATCATCGTGTTCGTGATCCCGGTGCCGGCCATCGTCTATGCGGTGGCCTATGTCGGCTATTCGTACTGGATGGACAAGCGCGGCCAGGGCAACATCAACCACAACGCGCATTTGTCGGGCGCGATCTACGGTGTGTTGTTCATGCTGCTGATGGAGCCGAATATCTTCTGGATATTCCTGCAGCGGCTCGCGAGCCCGAGCCTGCCGAGTTTCTTCGGCGGCTGAGAAGGGCGGCAGCGGCTTCGGCCGCTGCCATGTCGTATCGCCGCGTCCCCGGATTGCGGCTTTGCGAACGGCGGCTCAGGCCGCCGTTGCCGTTTGAGCGATGCTCAGGACAGGAGCTGCGCGGCATTGACGGCCGTGCCGATCTCGTAGGCTTCGTCGCTGTAAGAGGCGATCAGCCCGGCATAGATCTGGGCATCCAGCCGGCGCAGCTCGGCGGCATCGGGCTCGGCGGTGCGCACGAGTTCATAAAGACGGGTGATATCGGCTTCGGCCTGCTGGTCGTCGTCGAGGGATTTTAAGTAACGCATCTGAGACCCCCTTTGTTTTCACAGTGTGACGTACTTCACATTGAAGCACATTCCATGCCATCGATTTCAAGGGGTTTCGGCGTTCCAAAAGTGACACATCGTGTCAACACCGGGCGGTCAGGAACAGGCGGCTGACGCTCTGGGTCGAGTCTCACCTTTGCTCACCCGTCATGAAGGTCGTGCGTGTTAACAAACAGGCACGGTCCTTGGGGGTGACCGCTCATCCGGAAAAACCGACAGGAGCAGGGCATGGCGATCAAGAAAGCCGGCAAGTCCGTCAGCAAGTCAGTCAGTAAATCGGTAGGCAAGAGCGCCGCGGGCAAGAGCGCGAAGCGCGCAGGCAAGCAGGTTGCGCGCAAGGCCGCGACCAAGGCGGCCAAGAAAACCACGGCCGCGAAGAGCGCGGCGAACAAGCGCCCGGCGAGGAAGGCCGTCGCCAAGAAGGCCGCAAGCAAGAAAGCGCCGGCGAAGAAGGGCGCGGGCAAGACCACCGCCATCAAGAAGGCGGCGGCCAAGAAGGCCGTCTCCAAGAAGACGAGCGCCAGCAAGACGGCGAGCAAGAAGGCGAGCGCCAAGAAGGTTGTCGCCAAGAAAACCAGTGTCAGGAAAGTCAGTGTCAAGAAAGCGCCGGCCAGGCAGGCCGCGGCCGGCAAGCGCGGCGCGGCGCAGACCGCCAGCCGGGTGAACGCCAAGAAAACTATCCCGTCCAAACCCGCCTCGGCCAAGCCGGCTTCGATCAAGCCCGCTTCGATCAAGCCGGCTTCGGTCAAGCAAGCCGTGGGCAAGTCGGCTGCGATCGGGAAAGCGGCGAAAAACACCGCGAAAACGGCGTTGCCGAACAAGGCCAAGCAGGCCGCGCCTGCAGCGAACAAGCCAGCGTCCAACAAACCGGCCGTAAGCAAAACCGTCGTAAGCCAGCCGGCCGCAAGCAAGCTCGTCGCCCAGGCGCCTGCGCCGCGCGCGGCCCGACCGCGGGCGGCGACGCCGGCGGCCCCGTTGGCGCCGTTGATCGACAGCCGCGTCGCGGCAGTGACGCCGACCGATGCGGTCGTCGACACCCCCTTGGTGGCGACGCCGGCGGTGACCGGCGTGCCGGCGAAGGCCGCGGCCAAACCGCGCAAGGCCAAGAAACCGGTCGAGGCCGATACCTCGGCGGCCGGCTCTTCGCCAGCGAGCTCTCTGGTGGCGTCCGCGGCCGCTTCGGAGTCGGCCGCGCCGGCGCTGCAGGCACAAACCCACCGCTCACGGACGTCGCAATCGTCCGGCGCGGCCGGAAGCCTGGTCGCAGCCGGTGCCGCCGCCGAAGCCGAACCGGCCGGCGCCGACACGCCGCAGCGTGAAGATAAGGCCGCGTTGGAGGCGTCCGAGGCCGCCGGCAGCGGCGACGACGAGGGCGGCCGTCCGCGCATCACCCCGGAACAGGCCCTGGCCAACACCCGTCAGTTGCTGGAAGCCAAGCAGGAGCAGGCACGCGAGGCGCAGCCCTGGCAGCAGCTCGAGTCCAAGCACGGCCAGGTGCCGCAGTCGGGCCCGCAGTCGCCCGGTGCGGCGCAAAAGGCCGAGGAACTGCATGCCGCGGAAAGCCGGATGGACGCCATCCAGGGATCGATCGGCACCCAGGACCGGCACAACCAGGGCAAGCGCGATAATCGCTGAGCCCCGGCACCGGGCCGGATACCGGTCCGGTTCGTCGTCCCGGCGGGGGCCGCCCGCGCGGCCCCCGATCGCGGCTCGATATTCTCCAACTGCGGCCCCCGATGGCCGCCCTCATCCGCATCCCAGGTAGACCCATGGCCGTTTCCGTTCGCCACGTTCCCGACCAGCAGCGTTTCCTCACCGAAGTCGACGGGGTGCAGGCCCTGCTCGAATACCACCTCAACGGCGACCAGCTCGTCATCACCCACACCCTGGTGCCGGAGGCGATCGGCGGCCGCGGCATCGCCGGCGACCTGGTCAGGGCGGCGTTCGAATACGCCCGCGAAGCCGGCTACAAGGTCCGCCCGGCCTGTTCCTATGCGGCGGCCTGGATCCAACGCCACCCCGAATACACCGAGCAACTGGGCTGAGGCCCGGCGGCGCGTGGCCCAGGCTGTTGCGCGGGAGGTTTGAGCCAGCCTCGGGCCCGCGCATCGGGCACCCGCCCCTGAATCCGAACGCGGCCAGGGGTCGCCAAGCCGGCGCCGCTGTGCCAGCCTACGCGCCCTTCGCCCGTCTGCTGCCGGTTTCCGGCATCCTGTCTTTATGCGTCTGAACAAACACATCAGCGACACCGGCTTCTGCTCGCGCCGCGAGGCCGACCGCTTGATCGCCGAAGGGCGGGTCACCGTCAACGGCATGCGCGGCGGGGTCGGCGCCGAAGTCGGCGAGGGCGACGAGGTACGCATCGACGGCGAGATCCTGCGCGCGCGCGCGGTGGTCAAGGGCAAGCGCCAGCACGTCTACATCGCCCTCAACAAGCCGGTCGGCATCGTCTGCACCACCGAGTCGACGGTCAAGGAAAACATCGTCGACTTCGTCGGCCACGAGCGCCGCATCTTCCCGATCGGCCGCCTCGACAAGGATTCCGAAGGCCTGATCCTGCTGACCAGCAACGGCGACATCGTCAACGAGATCCTGCGCGCCGAGAACAAGCTGGAAAAGGAATACCTGGTCGCGGTGAACCACGAGGTCACCCCCGAGTTCCTGCGCGGCATGGGCCGCGGCGTGCCGATCCACGGCCAGACCACCTTGCCGTGCAAGACCGGCAAGCTCGGCCGCTTCGGTTTCCGGATCGTGCTGGTGCAGGGCTTGAACCGGCAGATCCGCCTGATGGCCGCGCACTTCGGTTTTCGGGTCAAGCAACTGCTGCGCGCCCGTATCGGCAACGTCAAACTGGGCCATCTCAAGCCCGGCCAGTGGCGCAACCTGACCGACCAGGAACTGCAGGGCCTGTTGCCCCACCGCAACGAGTGGTGAACGGCGCCGCGGATAGCGGCGGACCGAGGGCGATCTAGATGTGGACGTCACGCTTTGCGCGATAATGTCGCGCGAAACAACCATGGACGTCTGCCAAAAGGATTGCTGTATGAAGCGTGTCATCGCCGTCTCCCTGCTTGCGCTGGCCCTGGCGGCCTGCAAGAAAGAAGCCTCGCCTCAGCCCGGCGTGGCGCCGGCCGACCCGGCCTCGACCTTGCCGGCACCGGTGGTCGTCGCGGACGCACCGGTCGAGCTCAAGGAAGTCGTCGAGACCACGCCGAACTACGTGGTCGGCATCACCTACGACACGCAGGCGGCGAAATACCCGGGCCTGGCGAAAGAGCTCAAGACCTACGCCGACCAGGCGCGCGCCGAGCTGATCGAGTCGGCCAACGGGCGCACCGCGAAAGAAAACCCGTCGCCGTACGAGTTGTCGCTGACCTTCAACGACATCCTCGACACGCCCGACCTGGTGGCGGTGTCGGCCGACGGTAGCAGCTACACCGGCGGCGCCCATGCCGCGCCGCTGATCGCGCGCTTCGTCTGGTTGCCCAAGCAGAACAAGCAGCTCAAGGCCGCCGAGCTGGTGCCGCAGAAGCAAGGCTGGGACGCGATCTCGCGCTATGTCCGCGAGCAACTGCACTCGGCCCTGTCGCAGCGCATCGACGCCGACGACCCGGCGCCGGCCGTGCGCGCCGAACAAATGGAGACCGGCGGCCGCATGATCGACGACGGCACCTCGGCCGACCCGGCCAACTTCGCCATGTTCGAACCGGTCCGGGCCGCCGACGGCAAGCTCAGCGGGCTCAAGTTCGTGTTCGCCCCGTACGAGGTCGGCCCGTATTCGGACGGTACCCAGACCGTCGAGGTGCCGGCGTCGGCGCTGCTGCCGCACGTCGCGCCGCAGTACCGCGCGATGTTCAGCGGCGGAGGTTGAGCGCCGCCGCGGCCCGGCGGTCCGACCGCCGCCGGAGCGCGCGCGAAACAGCCAAGCCCGGCACATCGCGCGACGAGGCGTTTGTTATGGTGCGGCGACGCGGCAGGCAGGCGCGCTGCCCCGGAAGCGTGGTCCAGGGAACAGCGGGTCGATCAGCGCCGTGATCCGCAGGCAGTGCCGAGCGTTTCAACGACCGAGCCGAGGCCGACATGTCCGTTGCGTCGCTGCGTAAACGAGTCGAGGGGTTGCTGGAACTGGCCGACGTGCGCGTCGGCGGCCAGCGGCCCTGGGACATCCGCGTCGAAGACGAGGAGTTCTACTCCCGGGTGATGGCGCAAGGCTCGCTCGGCCTGGGCGAGTCCTACATGGAGGGCATGTGGCATACCGACTCGCTTGACGAGATGCTGGTGCGCCTGATGCGCGCCCATGTCGACGAGCAGGTCCACGGCTGGGCAGCGATTCTCGACGGCCTGCGTGCGCACCTGGTCAATCTGCAGAGCCACCGCCGCAGCTTCACCATCGGCGAGCGCCATTACGACCTCGGCAACGACCTCTACCGGGCCATGCTCGGCAAGCGCCTGGTCTATAGCTGCGGCTATTGGCGCGACGAGCGCGGCCAGCCGCTGCACGACCTGGATGCGGCGCAGGAGGCCAAGCTCGACCTGGTCTGCCGCAAGCTCGGCCTGCGCCCGGGCATGCGCGTGCTCGATATCGGCAGCGGTTGGGGCGAGGCCTTGAAGTTCGCCGCCGAGCGCTACGGCATCCGCGGGGTCGGCGTGACCGTGTCGCGCGAGCAGGCCGATCTGGCCGACGAGCTCTGCGCCGGGCTGCCGATCGAGTTCCGCCTGCAGGACTACCGCGAGCTCGACGAGCCCTTCGACCGGATCTTCTCGCTCGGCATGTTCGAGCACGTCGGGGTCAAGAACTACGCCGGTTATTTCGACGTCGCCCGCCGCTGCCTCAAGCGCGACGGCTTGTTCCTGCTGCACACGATCGGCGGCAACCGCTCGGTCACCCATTCCGACCCGTGGATCGCCAAATACATCTTCCCGAACTCGATGCTGCCCTCGGCCAAGCAGATCGCCGAGCACGTCGAAGACCGTTTCGTGATCGAGGACTGGCACAACTTCAGCGCCGACTACGACCTGACCCTGCAGGCCTGGCGCGACAACGTCGAGCGCGGTTGGGAACATCTGGATACGGCGCGCTACGACGAGCGCTTCCGGCGCATGTGGCGGTTCTATCTGGCCGCCTCGATGGCGACCTTCCGCAGTCGCCACGCGCAGCTGTGGCAGTTGGTGCTGTCGCCCGACGGCGTGCCGGGCGGTTACATCGCGCCGCGGTGAGGGGCGGGAGGAGAAGTGAGCGGGAGGAGTGAGAAGTGAGCAGAGACAATCAGAAGTGAGCAGAGAGGAGTAAGAAGTGAGCGAAAAGCCGCTCTTGCCTTTACTCATTCCTCACTTCTCTCAACTCACTTCTGCGTTTGTGTCAACTCACTCCTGCACCTCGGCCGCCAGCTTGCTGTGGCGCATGCCGTAGCCGAAATAGACCAGCAGGCCCAGGCTGACCCAGACCAGGAAGATCAGCCAGGTGATCGCGGCCAGCTCGGACAGCAGCCAGATCGAGAAGCCGATGCCGATCAGCGGGATCAGCGGCACCAACGGCGTGCGGAAGGCGCGGTGCAGGTCGGGCTTGCGCACGCGCAGCACCCACACCGAGGCGCAGATCACGATGAAGGCCGAGAGCACGCCAATGTTGACCAGCTTGGCGACCTCGCCGATCGGCAGGAAGCCGGCAACCAGGGCGGTGAAGATGCCGAGCACGATGGTGGGGCGGTGCGGCGTGCCGTACTTGGGATGGATCTTGGCGAACCAGCCCGGCAGCAGGCCGTCGCGCGACAGCGAGAACCAGATGCGCGCGGCGCCGAGCATGAAGGCGAACAGCACGCTGGCGATGCCGATCACTGCCGAGATCGAGATGGCCGCGGCGATCCACGGCAGGCCGAGGCGGGTGAAGGCTTCCGAGACCGGGGCGTCGCCGCCGAGGGTGGTGTAGGGCGCGATGCCGGTCAGCACCAGCGACACCGCCAGATACAGCACCATCGACACGCCCAGCGACAGCAGCACCGCGCGCGGCAGATCGCGTTGCGGGTTCTTGGACTCCTCGGCGGCGGTGGTCAGGGTGTCGTAGCCGAACACCGCGAAGAACACCACCGCGGCGGCGGTCGCCACGCCTTGCAGGCCGAAGTGGCCGACGCCGTTGGCGTCGACGACGCGTTCGGGAATGAACGGCACCCAGTTGGCCGGGTCGATGTAGAACGCGCCGACGCCGATCACCAGCACCACCGCGATGACCTTGATCGCGACGATCAGGGTGTTGAAGCGCGCGCCCCATTCGGTACGGAACACCAGCAAGGCCGACACGCCGATCGTGGCCAGGGCCGCGATCAGGTTGAAGACGCGGCCTTCGCCGGTGCCGATGGCGCCTTGCGCCCATACCGGCAGATGGAAGCCGGCGCTGCCGAGCAGGGCCTGCACGTAGCCGGACCAGCCGATCGCGACCACCGCCACGATCAGCGCGTATTCGAGCAACAGGTCCCAGCCGATCAGCCAGGCCGGCAGCTCGCCCAAGGTGGCGTAGCTGTAGGTGTAGGCGCTGCCGGTGACCGGGATCATGCCGGCGAACTCGGCGTAGCACAGCGCCGCCGCGGCGCTGGCGATGCCGGCGAGCAGGAAGGCGAGGGCGACCGCGGGGCCGGCGTTGGTGGCGGCTTCGTGGCCGGCGAGGACGAACACGCCGACGCCGATGATGCCGCCGATGCCGATCGCGGTGAGCTGCCAGAGCCCGAGTACGCGGCGGAAATCCGTACGTTTGCTGGCCTCGGCCTGCAGTTGTTCCACCGACTTGTGCCGGAATACCTTGGCCACCAGGCTCATCGAACGCTCTCCCCGAATGATCGCCGCATCATAGCGGCTGCGGCGGGCCGCGCTTCAATACGGGACCGTTCTGGGGCGGGATCGTCAAATCGCGGCAATGCCCATGCCTGATGATGGCCGGCCTGATGATGGCCGGCCCGACGATGGCGGGTCGGGCGCGCCTGTCGCGTCGGCACTGCGCCGGCGCCGGCACGCGGGCCGGCCGGCGTGGACGCGCCTGGATGCATACGAACTAGCGGAGAATCGACCGGTGAAGCGCAGTACATCTCTTAGACTGGCCTGGATCGTCTGCGGCGCGCTGGCCGGCGCGGCAGCGAACGCCACGCCCGCCCCCGTCGCTCCGGAGTCCTCGTCCGCCGTGCAGACCGCCGATAGCCCGCGCCTGATCGTGATCGCCCACCGCGGCGCCAGCGGTTATCGCCCCGAGCACACGCTAGAAGCCTATCGCCTGGCGATCCAGCAGGGCGCCGACTTCATCGAACCGGACCTGGTCGCGACCCGCGACGGCGAATTGGTGGTCCGCCACGAGAACGAGATCTCCGGCACCACCGACGTCGCCGACCACCCGGAGTTCGCCGACCGCCGCGTCAGCAAGGTCATCGACGGCGAGCGCCTCACCGGCTGGTTCACCGAAGACTTCACCCTGGCCGAACTCAAGACCCTGCGCGCACGCGAACGCATCCCGCAGATCCGCCCCGGCAACACGCGCTTCGACGGCCGGTTCGAGATCGCGACCCTGCGCGAGGTGATCGCTCTGGCCAAGGAGCACAGCCGCGACGGCCGCGTCATCGGCATTTATCCCGAGACCAAGCATCCGACCTGGTTCGCCCTCGAAGGCAAGCGCATCGACGGCACGCCGATCCAGGTCTCGCTCGGCGAGAAGCTGGTGCAGACCTTGGTCGCCGAGGGCTTCACCGACCCGGCGCGGGTTTACATCCAGAGTTTCGAGGTCGCCAACCTGATCGAGCTCAAGCGCAGGATCCTGCCGAGGGCCGGCATCGACCTGCCGCTGGTGCAGTTGTACGGCGACTTCGAGCGCGACCGACCCTACGACTTCGTCTACCACCTCGCGCACGGCAGCGACCTGAGCGCGATCTATGGCGATCTGGGCACGGCGATCCCGGGCGGCATCGGCGCCGGCACCGGCTATGCGGCGCTGACCGAAACCGCGGCGCTGAGCTGGATGCGGACGCACTACGTCGCCGGCCTGGGCCCGTCCAAGAGCAGCCTGCTGCCGCGCGTGGCCCTGCCGGCCAAGCGCGATGCCGACGGCGACGGCCATGCCTTGCTGACCACCCGCAACACCGGTTTCGTCCATCCGGTGCTCGGCCGCGCCTTGCAGCTCGGCTTGCAGGTGCACCCGTATACGGTGCGCGCCGAGGAACCCTTCCTGAGCCAGACCGCCAACGGCGTGGTCCAGAGCGCGCTCGGCGAGGCCCTGCAGCTCTACGCCCTGGGCGTGCAGGGCTTCTTCATCGACCAGCCCGACATCGGCGTGGCCGCGCGCAAGCTGTTTCTCGAACACAGCCGCATCGATCGGCGTCCGACGCCCTGAGGCCGCCGCGCCGCCGCTTCTGGGTAGGAGCGGCGTAAGCCGCGACAGAACGAAGCGGTGAAATACCACGTCTTCGTCCGCAGCCAGGGTCTGCGGCATACGAAAAAACAGACGCCGATTGTCTGGGCTTCGGTTGCGGCGCTGGCGTTAACTTCTTGCGCCGGACGTTCTAAGCGATAGCGCACCGCTGCCGGGTAGGAGCGGCGCGAGCCGCGATAGAGCGAAGCGGTGGAATACCACGTTGTTGTCCGCAGTCAGGGGCTGCGACATACAAAAAAAACAAGCGCCGATTGTTTGGGGCTTCGGTCGCTTCGCTGGCGTCAACTTCTTCGGTTGGTCGCGGCTTACGCCGCTCCTACCGTCGGCGTAGCGTAAGCCGATTCCCGATTCCCGATTCCCGATTTCCGATTCCCGAGTCAGCCCAACGCCGCCTGCAAGGTCGCCGAGCAATCGGCTTCGAGCTTGAGCGTGGCGATGTCGTCGGCGCGGGTCACGCCGCGGTTGAGCAGGGCCAGCGGCAGGCCGGCCTCGCGCGCTGCGCGGGCGAAGCGGAAGCCGGAATAGACCATCAGCGACGAACCCACCACCAGCATCGCGTCGGCTTCGGCCAGGGCCTGCTGGGCCGCGGCGACGCGCGCGCGCGGCACGTTTTCGCCGAAGAACACCACGTCGGGCTTGACCATGCCGCCGCAGTGGCCGCACACCGGCGTGGCGAAGCGCTCGAACTCCAGGCCTTCCAGGTCGGCGTCGCCGTCGGGCAGGACCGCCGCGTCGAGGTCGACCCAATCCGGATTGCGTTCGGCCAACTCGGCTTGCACCGACTCGCGCGCACGCCGCGCGCCGCAGTCGAGGCAGACGATCTCGTCCAGGCAGCCGTGCAGATCGACCACGTCGCGGCTGCCGGCACGTGCGTGCAGGCCGTCGACGTTCTGGGTCACCAGCGCATGCGGGCCGTCGCGTTCCTGCCAACGCGCCAGCGCCTGGTGGCCGCTGTTCGGCCGTGCGCCGGCGAACGAAGGCCAGCCGACGAAGCTGCGCGCCCAGTAACGGGCACGGGCGCGGGCGTCGCCGACGAAGGCGCGGAAATCGATCGGCGGCTTGCGCTGCCAGGCGCCGTTCTCGTCGCGGTAATGCGGGATGCCCGAGCCGGTGCTGAGGCCGGCGCCGGTCAGCACGAACACCCGGCGGTGCGGGCGCAGCCACTCGTACAGGGCCTGTGCGGCGGTGTGCGCATCGCGGGTGTCGGCGGCGTTCGGATTCATTCGGGACGTGATCGCAGGCGGGACAGGGCTGTGGGTTAGATGGCGGCGATGCGGTGGCTATCCAAGGTCGGCGCCGCGCCGCGGCAGCGACGGTCTGGCAAAAAGAAGACCGCCCGAATCGCTTCGGGCGGCCTGGCGTACCACGGCGGGGCGCGCGCGGTCGCCGGGGGGAGGTCAGGTTTCCGGGCTCACCACATCAGGCCGGCGCCGACGGTCACGCCGACGTCGCCCTTGGAGTTGCTGTTGCCGGAGAATTTATAGACCCAACGGCCGTCTTCGCTGATCGTCGAGACGCCGATCGCGAAGCCGGTTTCGCCGCGGAACGAGCTTGCCGCGATCGCCGCCATGCTCTTGCCGGGCATGTAGGACTGCGGCAACCCCGCGACCGCCATCGCCGAAGCGACGCCGGCGCTGGCCTTGTCGTCGAGCTGGCCGATCTCGCGGCGCAGGCCGTTGCCCCAGTTGTCGGTGTACTGGTTGGAGGTGGTGATGGCGCGGTTGACGCCGTCGTTGAGCTGCTGGACGTTGACCGCATCGGTGTTGGAGGTGCCGGCGCGGACGTTGCGGATCTGCACCGAACTGCCGCCGTTGTTGAGGGTCACCTGGGTGGTGTTGACGCTGCCGTCGACGTTGGTGTCGTAACGCACCGTGCCGGCCTGCGAGGAGCGCAATTGGGCGACGTTGACGGCGTCGTTGTCCTGGCTGCCGGCGGCGACGTTGACGATCTGGCGCTGCGCGCTAGCGGTGCCCACCGAGACGGTGTTGGCGCGGTCGGCCACCGCGCCCTGGCCGAGCGCGACCGCGCCCGACGCCGTCACGCTGGCGCTTTCGCCGACCGCGACCGCATTGGTCGCGCTGGCCGAGATGCTGCTATTGGCGCCGACCGCGGTGCTGCCGTCGGCGTTGACCCGGGCGTTGCCGCCGATCGCGGTGTCGTTGTCGCCGGCAGCGTAGGCATCGCCGCCGATCGCGACCGCATGCTGGCCCATGGCGCTGGCGCTGGCGCCCGCGGCGATCGCGCGCGTGCCGGCGCCGACCGTGGCGTTGCCGGTGCCGTCGATGGCGATGCGAGGTTCGGGGGTACTGCCCGGCGGCAGGTTGTCGATGCGGTTGTTGATGTTGGTCAGGCTGGCATCGACCGCGGCGAAGGCCGCGCCGACGTCCTGGTAGCTGCCGCCTTGCACGGTGAAGCTCGGTGCGCCGAAAACGCCGCCGCTGAAGCTGGCGCCGGCGCCGAAGATCGAGGCGATGCCGTCGCCGAAGCCTTGCACCTGGCCGCCGTTGACGGCCTCGAGGCTGCCGGCGGCGATCTGGCCGTTGGCGACGTTGTCCAGGGTGGTGCCGGTGCCGGCGGGGCCGCGCAGGGTGGCGCGGGTGTAGTCGGGGTTGCCGCTGCCGTCGTCGTCGTACTTCACCGCGAAGGCATCGTTGCCGGCCAGGCCGCCGTCGAGCGCGCTCAGCGCCGCGCCGACGTCGTTATAGGTATTGCCGCCGATGACGTAGTTGGGCGCGGTGAAGCCACCGCCGATGTTGAAGGTGGCGCCGCCGCCGAACAGCGCCGCGGTCGAGGTGCCGAGGCTGAACAACTGGCCGCCGTTGACCGCCTGCAGGCTGCCGGCCGCGATTGCGCCGCCGGCGAGGTTGTCGATCACGGTGCCGGCCGGGCCTTGCAGGGTAACGTTGCCGTAGTCGGGGTTGCCGCTGCCGTCGTCGTCGTAGCGCACGGCGAAGGCGTTGCTGCCGGTCAGGCCGCCGTCGAGCGCGGTCAGCGCGGCGCCGACGTTGTTGTAGCTGTTGCCGCCGATGACGTAGTTCGGCGCGGTGAAGGTGCCGCCGGCGTTGAAGGTGGTACCGCCGCCGAACAGGTTCGCCACCGAGGTGCCGATGCCGAATATTTGGCTGCCGTTGATGGCGTCGAAGCTGGCGGCGGCGATCTGGCCGGCGGCGAGATTGCCGATCAAGGTGCCGGTGCCGGCCGGGCCGCGCAGGGTCACGTTGCCGTAATCGGGATTGCCGAGGCCGTCGTCGTCGTATTGCACGGCGAAGGCATCGGCGTTGGCCATGCCGGCATTGACCGCGGCGAATGCGTCGCCGGCGTTGTTGTAGCCGTTGCCGTCGATGATGAAGTTCGGCGCGGTCACGGTGCCGTCGGCCGCCACCGAGGCGCCGGCGCCGAGGCGCTGCGCATTGGACTGGCTGATCGCGAAGATCTGGCTGCCGTTCACCGCCTGGGTGCTGCCGGCGGCGATGACGCCGGCACCGAGGTTGGAGATGACGGTGCCGCCCGGGCCCTGCAGGGTGACGTTGCCGAAGTCGGGCGTGCCGCCGAGGTCGTCGTACTTGACCGCGAACGGATCGGCCGCGGCGTTGGCCAGCGCGCCCTGCAATTGGGCCACGTTGACCGCATCGGTGCCGGTGCTGCCGGCTGCGACGTTGGTCAGCTTGCGGGTCGAGCCGGCTGCGCCGATCGAGACTTCGCCGGCCGAGGTCTGCGGCGCGACCAGGCCGAACGCGGTGTAGCCGCTCTGCGCGCCGATCGCGGTGCTGGAGCCGGCGCCGAGCGCGACGCTGTTGGCGTGGGTCGAAGTCGCGCCGAAGCCGAGGATGGTCTGGCGGTTGGCGTTGCCGAAGCTGTTGTCGCCGATCACCACCGAATTGCCCAGGCGCGCGGCGTAGTTGGTGTCGGGGCCGCCGACGAAGCCCTGCGAGGCCGCGGTGACGGTCGGCAGCTGATGGCGGGCGTTGGTGCCCATGACGATGGTGTTGGAGCCGTTGGCATAGCTGCCGTCGCCGATGATGACCTGGTTGTTCTGCGCGGCATTGGTGCTCCAGGTGCAGGCCAGGCCGATGATCACGCACGAGGCGTTGTTGTTGTTGCCGGTGTAGTTGCTGTCCTGGAACTGGATGTAGCTGTCGGACTGCACCGCGCCGATCAGAGTCAAATGGTTCGCGGGTTGGTTGCCGTCCAGGTCGAGTACGTTCGGCGCCTGCACCAGGTTGAGGATCAGCGACAGATACGAATAATTGAAGTTGGCGCGATCGATGGTCAGGCAGCCGCTGCCGAGCAGGCCGCAGGCCTGGTAGTCGTTGCCGAGCAACCAGTTGCTGAGATAAGCGCTGATGCCGGGCAGACTGTTGTTGGCCGGGTCGGGCGGTTGGATCACGCTCATCGGCGAGGCCATGCCGCCGTCGTCGAAGGCCATCGAATCCCAGGTGGAACTGTTGGGTATGCCATCGAACACCAGCGGCAGCAGCGGTGCTTCCTCGTCGAGCAGTTCATCGCTGGCGATCGGTTGTTCGCCGTTGGAAGACGAGGTGTCTTCGCTGCTTTCGATCGCGGGCGCGGCCAGTGCGGAGCCGTCTTCGGCGGCGCTGGCGAACAAGGGCGTGGCGGCCAGGCCTAGCGCGAGGCACCAGCAGGCGGTCGATCGAAACAGGGGTGTGCGCATCGTTCGCAGGCCGTGGGTGCGGATGTCGTGCGTGGCTGCCGATGCGGTGGTCAGAAGCATTCCGTTCTGCGTGTCGCGCTGATTCATGGCAACAGTCTCCGTCTACGATCGTTGCGGTGAGCCGATCGATAGCGCAGGACGGAGCGCACGCCAGCCGGCCGTTATGGCCGCGATTCGTTCTTCGTCCCCGGGTATCGCTGCTGCCGCGTTCGCTGGCACGGCAGGCATCGGTTGATGCAGGCTAGGTAGCCCATCTACGCAATACACTCATGCAGCATCACCTTCACTCACGCGAGATCACGCAAGCGAGTATGTGATTTGGACAGTTGTCGACGTCGGCCGCCCCCTGCGGCCGCTATGAAAGTCCGCAGTGACTATTCAATTGTTCGCGCGCACGATGGTGCACAGATAACCCATGCCGCGCACGGCGCGCAGAGGCAACGGCAAGGGGCTCATCAGCGCGACTTTCTTGCGCAGACGATAGATCAGCATTTCCAGGCGGTGCGGGTCGAAATCGTAGACATCGCTGGTCAAGGAACCGATCAGACTGTCGTGCGAAACCGGATGGCCGCCGGCGCCGGTATTGACCAGGCGTAACAAGACACTGCGCTCGGGCGCGCTGAGGTCGATCGAAGATCCGTCCGGCGTGCGCAGGGTCCAACCGTCGAGGGCGAGTTCCCATTCGCTCAGGCCGGCGCTGCTGCGCGACGGCATCGCACGCATGTGGTGTTGCAGGCTGTGCATCGCGGTGATGACTGCGGCGAGTCCGTCGAGGTCGACCGGTTTGGGGAAACAAGCGTCGGCGATCTCGCGATAGGACTCGGTCTGGCAGCCGTTGCCGGCATCGGCATCGAGCATGACGATGCCGATGTCGGAATGTTGGCGCAGGTGCAGGGCGACCGTGCGCGGATTGTCGTCGGGCAGGTCGCTGGCGATCACTGCGATATCGCAGGGCGAACTGAGCAGGTTGCGGTATAGCGCGGTGGCGTTCGCGCATTCGACGACGGCGAACTGGCGCATCTGCAGCGAATGCAGGATCTGTTGTCTCAACATCGGGTCGCGTTCGACCAGCGCGATGCGTCGGTCGTTGCGGTTGGAACTGGAACCGGACGAGCTTGCGGCTTGGACCACGGAGATGGCGGCCATCCTGATGTCCCCTGTTGATCGAAATCCTGTCGTTTCGCTTGCGCGCACCGACGCCGTCGATATCCAAAATCAGGTTAGTTGGGCTCCACTTGGACCGAATGTGACATAAGTCGAGCTTCGTCGAAAGTGCGGAAATTCTTTGGAAATCTTTAGATCGTGATAACGGTGGTTATGTGCCTTCCAACGACAAAAAGGCCGCCCACCGGACAGGTGGGCGGCCTTTTGCGTTGCAAAACCTGAAGGGCGGGCTTGAATTATTTATTCTTGGGTTCGCCGGCCGCCGGGGCGGTCAGGCCGCGGCGCTCCAGCAGGGGCTCGATCTTCGGCTCATGCCCGGCAAAATCGCGGAACAGCTGCAGGGCGTCCTTGCTGCCGCCGCGCGAGAGCAGGGTGGCGCGGAAGCGGTCGCCGTTCTCGCGGGTCAGGCCGCCGTGCTGCTTGATCCACTGCACCGTGTTGGCGTCCAGCACTTCCGACCAGATGTAGGCGTAGTAGCCGGCCGCGTAGCCGCCCATGATGTGGCTGAAGTACGGGGTGCGGTAACGCGGCGGCACCGGCGTGTAATAGATGCCGTCCTTCTTCAGCGAAGCGGTCTCGAAGGGCATCACGTCCTTGGCCTTCGGCACCTGGGCGGCGTCGCCGATCTGGTGCAGGTTCTGGTCGAGCATGGCCGCGCCGAGGTACTCGGTGGTGGTGAAGCCCTGGTTGAACTTGGAAGCGGCCAGGACCTTGTCCAGCAGTTCCTTCGGCATCGGCTCGCCGGTCTGGTAGTGCTTGGCGTAGTTGGCCAGCACCGACGGCCAGTCGGCCCACATCTCGTTGACCTGCGAGGGGAACTCGACGAAGTCGCGCGGCACGCTGGTGCCGGAGAAGTAGGGGTACTTCACGTTCGAGAACATGCCGTGCAGGGCATGGCCGAACTCGTGGAACATGGTGGTGACCTCGTCCCAGGTCATCAGGGTCGGCTTGCCGGCCGGCGGCGCCGGGATGTTGAGGTGGTTGGCCACCACCGGCAGGGTGCCGAACAGTTCCGACTGGTCGACGTAGGAGTTCATCCAGGCGCCGCCGCGCTTGGAATCGCGCGCGTACATGTCGGCGATGAAGATCGCCAGCTGCTTGCCGTCGGCGTCGAACACGTCGTAAACGCTGGTGTCCGGGCGGTACAGCGGCAGGTCGGTGCGCTGCTTGAACTTCAGGCCGTAGAGCTGGCCGGCGGCGTAGAACACGCCGTTCTCGAGCACGTTCTTCATCTCGAAGTAGGGCTTGAGCTGGGCTTCGTCGAAGGCGAACTTTTCCTTGCGAACCTTCTCGGCGTAGAACGCCCAGTCCCAGGGCTCGAGCTGGAAGCTCTTCTCGCCCTTGGCGGCCTGTTCCTTGTCGATCATCGCCTGCAGGTCGGCGGCTTCGCGCTTGGCGTTGGCGACCGCGGCCGGGGCGAGTTGGCCGAGCATGTTGTTGACCGCCTCGGGGTTCTTGGCGGTCTCGTCCTCGAGCACGTAGGCGGCGTAGTTCGGGTAGCCCTGCATCTTGGCGCGTTCGGTGCGCAGGGTGACGACCTTGGACACCAGCGCGGTGTTGTCGAAGGCGTTGCCGCGGCTGTTGCGCGCGACCGAGGCCTTGTGCAGCTTCTCGCGCAGGGCGCGGTTGGTCAGGTCGGTTTCCGGGGGCTGGCCGGTGGTGTTGAGCAGGGTCAGCAGGTACTTGCCTTCCAGCTTGCGCGCCTTGGCCGCTTCGGCCGCGGCGGCGATGCGCTCGTCGGACAGGCCGTCGAGTTCGGCCTTGCTGTCGACGACGATGGCCGAGTCCTTGACCTCTTCGAGCACGTTCTCGCTGAACTTGGCGCCCAGTTCGGCCAGTTCGGCGTTGATCGCCTTCAGACGGGTCTTCTGCGCGTCGCTGAGGTTGGCGCCGCCGCGGACGAAGTCGGTGTAGTAACGCTCGACCAGGCGCACGCCCTCGGCGTCCAGGCCCAGCGAATCGCGCTGGCCGTACAGGGTCTTGATGCGTGCGAACAGCTTGGGATTGAGGTTGATCGCATCGCGGTGGGCCGACATCTTCGGCGCGTATTCCTGCATGAGCTTCTGCCGCACCGGGTTGGTGTCGGTGCTCATCAGGTTGAAGAAGGTCGAGGTCGAGCGGGCGAGGATGCGGCCCGAACGCTCCAGCGCCAGGATGGTGTTGTCGAAGCTCGGCGCGTCGGCGCTGTTGGCGATCGCGTCGATTTCCTTGAGCTGGTCGGCCATGCCGCGATCGAAGGCGGGCGCGAAATCGGCGTCCTTGATCTTGTCGAACTGCGGGAACTGCAGCGGCAGCGGGCTCTCCTGGAAGAACGGGTTCGCGTTCGATTGAGCGTTGGCGGTCACGGCTTGGTCTGCTTTGGTCTGGGCCTGGGCATTGTGGGCAAGGCTGGTACCGGTGGCGAACAGGGCCACGGCCAACGCCAGCGCGAGGGGATGCTTCATCGTGCGGAACCTCGTCAATAGGAACCTTAAAGCCTAACCGACCCCGGGCAGGGGCGGCCCGTGACGAAAGGCATGGCCGCCCGGGGCGGGCCCGCGAGGCCGGGCAAAGCATGACCAAGGGGCCAGGTTCGCCGGCGGCGGCCGGTTTACACTCCGGCGCAGTTCATCAGGGAGCGGGGCGATGGCGCAGGGCAGCCGGCACACAGGACGGGCGTCAGGACGGGCCTCGTGACGGCGCCGAGCGCACAGCGTTTCGTGCCGATGCTGCACGTCGCCCAGGTGCCGCGCGCGGTAGCCTTCTACGCCACCTTCGGCTTCGCTATCGGCAACGCCCACTACGAGCCCTCCTGCGGCGACGATCCGGTCTGGGTCTCGCTGCAGAGCCCCGGCGGCGCCGAGCTGATGCTGGTGCTGGCCGACGGGCCGGTCGACGACACCGTTCAGGCGGTGCTGTTCTACGTGTATTGCGACGACGTCGCGGCGATGCGCGAGCGCGTGCTCGCCGCAGGTATCGACGCCGGCGCGATGGCCTATCCGTTCTACCGCCCCAAGGGCGAGTTCCGGGTCAGAGACCCGGACGGTTACGTCCTGATGGTCACGCATCACGACTGAAAGCTTTCGCACTCCAGTTAAAGCTTTTGCATTCCAGGTTTCTGCCTATTCCATGCTGTTTCTTCCGGAGCACGATCCGATGCCTCAATTGCCGATGTCCCGTTCGACCCTGCGCGCGCCGCGCCTGCCCTCCGTCGCCCGCCTGGCCCTCGCGGTCTGCCTCGCCTCGGGTTTCGCCACCAGCGCCTTCGCGGCCGAGACCACGCGTTACCTGGCCCTGGTCGACGGCGGCAAGCAGGCCGGCCAGCAGGTCGTGACCCGGGCCGACGACGGCACCGTCACGGTCGATTTCATCTTCAAGGACAACGGCCGCGGCCCCGAGCTCAAGGAGACCTACACGCTGGCGAAGGACGGCACCTACCAGACCTACCAGGTCCAGGGCACCTCGACCTTCGGCGCGAAAGTCGACGAGAGCTTCCGCCGCGAGGGCGACAAGGCGGTGTGGAAGTCGCTGTCCGATTCGGGCGAGGCGACCGTATCCGGTCCCGGTCTGTACGCACCGCTCGGCGGCACCCCGGCCGGTTTCTCCGTGGTGCTCAATGCGCTGGCCAAGCGCAGCGACGGCAAGCTGCCGCTGCTGCCCAACGGCAGCCTGAGCGCGCGCAAGATCGACGAGGCCGAAGTCACTCGCGACGGCAAGACCGAGAAGGTGCAGCTGCTGGCGATGACCGGGCAGGGCTTCACCCCGAACTTCGCCTGGGCCACCACCGGTGCGGAACCGCGCTTGTTCGCCTTCATCTATCCCGGCTATCTGCAGCTGATCGAGGAAGGCTGGCAGGGCAACGCCGCGGCCCTGGAGACCCGCCAGAAAGCCGCCGAAGGCAAGCTGTTGGTGGATTTGCGGCAGAAGCTCGGCCACCGCTTTTCCGGCACCACTCTGCTGCGCGACGTGCGCGTGTTCGACAGCGAGAAGGCCCAGCTCGGCGAGGCCACCGACGTGGTCGTCGCCGACGGCAAGATCGTCTCGGTCGGCAAGGCCGCGGCGTCGCTGAAGTACGACCGCAGCGTCGACGGCGGCGGCCGCGTGCTGATGCCGGGCCTGTTCGACATGCACGGCCACCTGTCGCGCTGGGACGGTGGCCTCAACATCGCCGCGGGTGTGACCACCGTGCGCGACATGGGCAACGACAACGCGACCCTGCAGCAGATGATCGGCGAGATCAAGGCCGGCACGCTGTTGTCGCCGAACGTGGTGCCGGCCGGCTTCATCGAGGGCGAGAGCAATTTCTCGGCGCGCAACGGCTTCGTCATCAAGGACATCGCCGGGGCCAAGTCGGCGGTCGACTGGTACGCCGCCAACGGCTATCCGCAGGTGAAGATCTATAACTCCTTCCCGAAGGAGCTGCTGCGCGAGACCGCGGCCTATGCGCACAGCAAGGGCCTGCGCGTCAGCGGCCACGTGCCGGCGTTCATGCGCGCCCAGGACGTGGTCGACCAGGGTTACGACGAAGTGCAGCACATCAACCAATTGCTGCTGAATTTCTTCGTCGACGACAAGACCGACACCCGCACTTTGCAGCGCTTCTACCTGGTCGCCGACAAGGCCGCCGACCTCGACCTGGATTCCAAGCCGGTGCAGGACTTCATCGCGACCCTGGCGAAGAAGCAGATCGCGATCGACCCGACCCTGGCGACCTTCGAGTTCCTGCATCAGCGCGACGGCGAGTTGTCGCCGATCGTCGAGGGCATCGCCGACCACCTGCCGCCGGACGTGCAGCGCGGTCGTCGTTCGGCCGAGATGAACATCCCCGACGATGCGACCGCGGCGCGCTACAACAAGTCCTACGCCAAGGCGGTGGAATTCGTCGGCCGCGCCTACAAGGCCGGCGTGCCGCTGCTGGCCGGCACCGACGAGGTGCCCGGCTTCACCCTGCAGCACGAACTGGCCCTGTACGTGCGCGCCGGCCTGACCCCGTCGCAGGCCTTGCAGGTCGCGACCTGGAACGCCGCCAAGGTCGCCCGGGTGCTCGACGACCGCGGCTCGGTGACGGCCGGCAAGCGCGCCGACCTGATCCTGATCGACGGCGACCCGACCCGCGACATCGCCGACATCCGCAAGGTCTCGTTGGTGCTGCAGGGCGACACCGCCTACTACCCGAGCGAGGTCTACGACGCCCTGGGCGTGAAGCCCTTCGCCGCACCGGCCAAGGTCGCCGCGGCGAAGTAAGCCGAAGCAAACCCGCCCGAGCGGTTCGCGGCCCTGAGGTCGTCCCCGTGGCGGTTCCAGTACTCCCAGGCCGTTCCCCCCTTTGAAAAGGGGGGCAGGGGGGATTTGCTCTTGCCCAACTGCCAAGCCCGCCGATCGGCTAGAAAGCCCATTCGAGCACGGGCTCTTTAATGGTTTGGTAACATTCGCCGGTCAATGAGCCGCCACCGGCGCGGGCAGTCCGCGTCACGGCCGTCAAGGGACGGTCCGATCGCCCATCGCCGTACGCGCGTGCCCGAGGGAGCACGGCGGCGGCGGTTTCCCACGAACTGGCGCCCCACGCGCCGCGTCCATCGAGAAACCCGACCATGTTCCAGCACTTGCGTGCTCTCCGCAGCCCTGCGCCCCGTAGTCACGCCCTGGCCGTCGCTATCGGCCTGACCCTCGCTTCCGCCACCGTTTTCGCCCAGGAGCCAGCGCCCGCCACGGCTGCACCGGCCGCACCGGCCGAGGGCGAGGCCAAGACCCTCGACGCGCTGATGGTCACCGCCCAGCGCAAGGTCGAACGCGCCAAGGACGTCCCGGTCGCGCTGACTACGGTCGACCGCGAGAAGCTGCACGTGCTCGGTTCCGGCGGCGGCGATATCCGTTTCCTGTCCGGCCGCCTGCCCAGCCTCAACATCGAGTCCTCGTTCGGCCGCGCCTTCCCGCGTTTCTACATCCGCGGCCTGGGCAATACCGATTTCGACCTCAACGCCTCGCAGCCGGTCTCGCTGGTCTATGACGACATCGTCCTGGAGAACCCGCTGCTGAAGGGCTTCCCGGTGTTCGACCTGGAGAACGTCGAACTGCTGCGCGGCCCGCAGGGCACGCTGTTCGGCCGCAACACCCCGGCCGGCGTGGTCAAGTTCGAGTCGGCCAAGCCGACCCGCGAGCTGGAAGGCTACGGCCAGGTGTCCTACGGCACCTACGGCACCACCAATTTCGAAGGCGCCATCAGCGGCCCGCTGGGCGCCAACTGGTCGGCCCGCGCTTCGGCGATGTACCAGCGCCGCGACGACTGGGTGACCAACACCAATCCGAACGCGCGCAGCAACGGCGAACTCGAAGGCTACGACGAATCCGCCGTGCGCCTGCAGCTGCAATACGACGGCAGCGACACCTTCAACGCCTTGTTCAACGTCCACTCGCGCCACCTCAACGGCACCGCGCGTCTGTTCCGCGCCATGCTGTTCAAGAAGGGCACGAACGATTTCGCCGACGGTTTCGACATCGACGAGGTCGGCATCGACGGCCGCAACTCGCAGAAGCTCGACAGCTACGGCGCCAGCGCGCGCCTGAGCTGGGAACTGCCGAACGAGCTGACCCTGTACTCGATCACCGGTTACGAAACCGCCGACTCGTTGAGCCGCGGCGACATCGACGGCGGCGTCGGCGCGATGTTCCTGCCCGGCGGCAGCACCCCGGTCGGCATTCCGTTCGCCGCCGAGTCGGCCGACGGCCTGCCGGACCACCGCCAGTGGACCCAGGAATTCCGCATCGAATCGAGCTACGCGGGTCCGCTCAACTGGCAGGCCGGCCTGTTCTATTTCGACGAAGACATCACCGTCGACAGCCTCAACTACGACAGCCTCGCCGGTGGCGTGCAGGCCGGTCATGCCCAGCAGAAGCAGCGCAACAAGGCCTGGGCTGCGTTCGGCTCGCTCGAATACGACGTGACCGAGCGCTTCAAGCTGCGCGGCGGCCTGCGCTACACCCAGGACAAGAAGGACTTCAGCGCCAGCGTGCTGCAGAGCGCGCCGTTCGGTGCGCCGGTGTCGGGCCCGTTCAAGGTCCGCACCGACGTCGACGACGTCAGCTGGGACATCAGCGGCGTGTTCCAGGCCACCCCGGACATCAATCTGTACGCGCGCATCGCCAAGGGCTTCCGCGCGCCCAGCATCCAGGGCCGCCTGCTGTTCCAGACCCCGCCGCAGCCGTCGGTCGCCGACGCCGAGAAGGTGATCTCGTACGAAGCCGGCCTCAAGGCCGACCTGTGGGACAAGCGCGCACGTCTCGGCGTCGCCCTGTTCCGCTACACCGTCGACAACCAGCAGCTCAACGCCGTCGGCGGCGCGCTCAACCAGACCATCCTGGTCAACGCCGACAAGACCCTCGGCCAGGGCGTGGAAGTCGACCTCGACGCCTATGTCACCGACAACCTGATGGTCACCTTCGGCGCCAGCTATAACGACACCGAGATCCAGGACAGCAACCTGTTCGTGGCTCCCTGCGGCGGCGGCTGCACCGTCACCGACCCGACCGTAGTGCGCAACGGCCAGACCCTCGCGGCGATCGACGGCAACCCGCTGCCGCAGGCGCCGAAGTGGGTCTACAACGTCACTGCGCGCTACAGCCTGCCGCTCGCCAACGGCAACGAGTTCTACGTCTACACCGACTGGGCTTACCGCAGCGAAGTGAACTTCTTCCTGTACGAGGCCCGCGAGTTCCGCGGCAAGGACCTGCTCGAAGGCGGCCTGCGCATCGGTTACCAGTGGGACAACGGCCGTTACGACGTGGCTCTGTACGGCCGCAACATCCTCAACGAGAAGCGTGCGGTCGGCGGTATCGACTTCAACAACCTGGTCGGTTTCGTCAACGACCCGCGCATCGTCGGTGCGGAGTTCAAGGCTTCGTTCTGATCCGAGCCTGCATTGCGATACTTCGAACGGCCCGCCTCGTGCGGGCCGTTCGTTTTTTGTGGGGTGAGTGGATGCGCTTGCGAGCCACTGGCTCGCGCATCCATGAACGCCAGGGCGCCATGCGCCCTGGCCGGGATCCACAGATTTCCCAGTGAGGTCGCGGTAAAGCCCTGGATCCCCGCCTTCGAGGGGATGACGGCAAGAGCGAAACGCTGCTGCCTGGAGCCTCGCCACCGTGCTCGTCGTCCCCGCGTAGGCGGGGACCCAGAGACTTCAGAGTGAGGTCGCGATAAAGCCCTGGATCCCCGCCTTCGCGGGGATGACGGCAAGAGCGAAACGCTGCTGCCTGGAGGCTCGACGCCGTGCTCGTCGTCCCCGCGTAGGCGGGGACCCAGAGACTTCAGAGTGAGGCCGCGGTAAAGCCCTGGAACCGGCCTTCGCGGGGATGACGGCAACAGCGAACTGGATGCAGCTGCAACCTCAAAGCCGTATCCAGCCCCAGACACCGCCACCGCGAAGCGTTATGGTGCGTCCAGTCCCCAGGGAGTCCCCGCGATGACCACCGCCTACGATTTCTCCGCCGTCGACATCGACGGTCAGAACCAGTCGCTCGATCGCTATCGCGGCAAGGTGCTGCTGATCGTCAACGTCGCCTCGAAATGCGGGTTCACCCCGCAGTACACCGGCCTGGAAAAACTCGAGCGCGACTATGCCGCGCGCGGTTTCGAAGTGCTGGGCTTTCCCTGCGACCAGTTCGGCCATCAGGAGCCCGGCAACGAGGCCGAGATCAAGGAATTCTGCTCGCTGACCTACGAGGTGAGCTTCCCCCTGTACGCCAAGATCGACGTCAACGGCGACCAGGCGCATCCGCTGTGGAAGTGGCTCAAGGACGAGAAGGGCGGCTTCCTCGGCATCGACGCGATCAAGTGGAATTTCACCAAGTTCCTGGTCGGCCGCGACGGCGCCGTGATCAAGCGTTATGCGCCGACCGACAAGCCCGAATCGATCGCCGCCGATATCGAGAAAGCGCTGGCCTGAGGCGCACGCAGCGCTTTAGGGTAGGAGCGGCGCAAGCCGCGACCGCGTCGGCGGCCGAAGCTACGTGGTCGCGGCTTGCGCCGCTCCTACCCAGAAGCCGCCGGTACGGCCACGTCGAATCGGCAGCGCACGCTTTACGGAGTAGGAGCGGCGCAAGCCGCGACCGTGTCGGCGCAACGACGTCGCAGCCGACACCCGCCGACGGACCAGGTCCCCGCCGCGTCGCTCGTATCCCAAGCCATTAGGCGGCCTCCGCCGCTTGTGGGGTCGTCCTGTTCGATAGCGAGATCTGCGGACGCTCGCGGCGCCACGCCTTCAAACCGAAACAAGGCCGCAGCCACGGCACCCGCCGGATCGCTTCGTGCAGCGCCCAGCAACCGAGCACGGTGCCGAGCAGAACGATGGCCGGCTCGACGACCGCGCCGAACTCGAGCGGCAGCACCCAGTAAGCGATCAGTACGGTCAGGCTCTGGTGCAGCACGTACCAGGGGTAGACCGCTTCGGTGGCCCAGGGCAGCCAGCGGAACGGGCGGTTGAGCAGATGGTGCGACCAGCCCAGGATCGTGCAGATCGCCGCCCAGATGTACAGGCTGCGCACGGTCCAGATCGCGTATTGCACGCTGTCGGGCACGTCCTCGGGCAGCAGCCGGATCATCGCCAGATAGGCCGCGAACAGCGCCAGTGCCCAGGCCAGGGTGCAGCGGCGAAGGCGCAGCAGTTCCTGCCACAGGCCGGCCTCGTTGCCGAGCCAGTAGCCGTAGAGGAACACGGTGAAATAGATTGCGTGGCGGTACCAGTCGTGGATCAGGTCGCCGGTTTCCTCGAAATGCGGCTGCAGCAGGATCGAGCCGAGCGCCAGCGGCAGCGCCGGCAACACGACCAATTTCCAACCGCGCAGTGCGGCCAGCGCGGCATGGGCGCGGCGGCCGACGCCGTTGCGGAACAGCGGCAACACGGCCGCGAAGACCAGGGTGTAGACCCACAGATAGACCAGGTACCACAGGTGGTTCCAGGTAAAGCCATACTCCCAGCCGTCGAAGGCCTCCGCCGGCCAGGGCTGGAAGCGGTAGTAGCGCAACAGGAAGTCGACGAAACCCGGCTCGACCAGGCCGTTCGCCACGCCCTGGGCATAGGGCTGGATCGGCACGACCACCAGGCAGCCGAAGGTCAGCGGCAGCAGCAGCCGCCAGCTGCGTTGGGCGACGAAGCGGCCGAGCGAGCTGCCGCGCAACAGGAAGTGCACCGACAGGCCGGAGATCAAGAAGATCAGGTCCATGCGCCAGCGGTTCACGAACAGCATCGGCAACTGCAGGGTCTCCGACAGATGCGTGCTTTTGAGGTGCCAGCCCCAGTCGGCGACGTAGAGCATCGCCCAGTGATAGAGGATCAGCAGGGCGAAGGCGAGGGCGCGCAGGGCGTCGATGTCGTATCGGCGTTGCATGGGCGGTCACGGCAGTGGCGGAGCCGCAAGCCTGTGGCGACGGGCGTCGGCGAGCGATGCCGGGGTGACCGATGGCGGTTCATGGGGACGAATCGCGGTCCCCAGGGGACGACCGGTCGTCGCGTGCGACGGTCGCCGGGCGAGAATGCGCGCATGAACGACGATGTGTCCCCGATCCCCGCGGCCGCCAGCGCCGCCGCCCTTCCTCCCGCCCGTCCGGCCGTCCCGCCCAGCGCCTGGGACCGCTACCAACCCTGGCGCCGCACCGCCGAGATCCTGGGCTGGGTGATCCTGTTCGGGGTCAATGCGGTCGCCGGCAGCCTGACCACCTTGATGGACATCCGTCGTGCCGGCCTCGACATCCCGAATTGGGCGCCGCCGGTCTGGGAGGGCAGCAGTTGCCTGGTCGCGCTGGCGCTGGTGCCGGCCCTGGTCTGGTACACGCGCCAGGTCCCGTTCCATGTCGATACCTGGCGCCGCGCCGTGGCCCTGCACCTGCTCGGCAGCGTGGCCTGGTCGGTCGCCCACGTGACCGCCATGGTCGCCATCCGCAAAGCGGTCTACATCGGTCTCGGCGAAAGCTACGACTTCAGCCCCTGGGCGGCCGAATACGTCTACGAATACCTCAAGGACGTGCGCTCCTACACCTATATGGTGGTGTGGATCGAGGCCTATCGCTTGTTGCTGCGCCGTTGGCAGGGCGAAGCCAGCGTATTGACCGTCGCCGACGACGTGCCCGAGCCGGTCGTTCCGGAACGGCCGGAGCGCTTCCTGGTGCGTAAGCTCGGCAAGGAGTTCCTGATCGCCGCGGCCGAGGTCGAGTGGCTGCAGGCCTCGTCCAACTACGTCAACCTGCATCTGCGCGGACGCGACTATCCGCTGCGCACGACCATGGCCGGCATCGAGACTCAGCTCGATCCAGCCCGCTTCGTGCGCGTGCACCGCAGCTATATGGTCAACCTGGATTGCGTCGGCGAGATCGAGCCGCTGGAAAGCGGCGATGCGCGCATCACCATGAGCGACGGCACCCGCATCCCGTGCAGCCGGCGTTACCGCGGCGCCTTGCGCCAGGAGCGGCGCGCGGCCTGAATGGCGCGCTCTGTCGCGGCGGGCGTCGTGCCTGCCGCCCGGGTTTACTTCTCGACGAAGGCGCGCTCGAACACGTACTGGCCCGGCGTGCCGATGCGCGGCGAGGCGGTGAAGCCGCGCTGGTCGAGCACGCCGCGGAAATCGGCCAGCACCTGCGGGCTGCCGCAGATCATCGCGCGGTCGTGCTCGGGGTCGAGCGGCTCGATTCCGAGCAGGTCCATCATCCGCCCGCTTTCCATCATCTCGGTCAGGCGGCCGCGCTGGTCGCGGCCGGCGTACTCGAAGGCCTCGCGGGTCACGGCCGGGCAGTACTTGAGCTTGGAGGCGATCTGCTCGCCGAGGAACTCGTGGTGCGGCAGCTCGTTGACGATGTAGTCGCGGTAGGCCAGGTCTTTCTCGTTGCGCACGCCGTGGCAGAGCACCACCTTGTCGAAGCGCTCGTAGGTCTCCGGGTCTTTGATCACCGACAGCCACGGCGCCAGGCCGGTGCCGGTGCCGAGCAGGTACAGGTTGCGGCCGGGATGCAGGTCGTGGATCAGCAGGGTGCCGGTGGGCTTGCGCCCGATCAGCACGCTGTCGCCGGGCTGGATCGACTTCAGGCGCGAGGTCAGCGGGCCGTTCGGCACCTTGATGCTGAAGAACTCGAGCTGCTCTTCCCAGTTCGCGCTAGCGATCGAATAGGCGCGCAGCAGCGGCTTGTGCGAGCCGTCCGCCTGCTCGACCTGCAGTCCGATCATCACGAACTGGCCGTTCTCGAAGCGGAAACCGTCGTCGCGGGTGGTGGTGAAGCTGAAGTAGTCGTCCGTCCAGTGACGGACGTCCAGCACCGTTTCGGTGCCAAAAGCGGAGGACATGCGAGGATCGATCGGGTGGAGCGGGGCGCACATTGTACCCGAGCGATGAGAACGGTTCTTAAAGAGAGGGGTGAGTGGAGAGGGGTGAGGAGCGAGCAAAGCCGATACCGCCTCGCTCCCGCTTACTTCTCACTCCTCTCGGCTCGTTTTCTCATCCGCCCGCCCCAAAAACCCAGTCCTGTCAATGGGTTTCGCCTTCACGCCGGCATTGCGACAATCGCCCGGTCCCCCGCCAGCGGGGTAATCGATTGGAAACGATGCAAGACCAGAACACGCAGTCCGCGCAGATCGCAAACAAGATCGCCAAACTCATCGCCGTCGAGATCGGCGCCCAGACCGCCCAGGCCCTGTCCGCCATCGCTTTGCTCGACGAAGGCGCGACCGTGCCCTTCATTGCCCGCTACCGCAAGGAAGTGACCGGCGGCCTCGACGACATCCAACTGCGCGACCTGGAATCGCGTCTGCGCTATCTGCGCGAGCTCGAAGACCGCCGCGCCGCGGTGCTCGAAAGCATCGCCGAGCAGGGCAAGCTGACCGACGAGTTGCGCGGCGACATCGAAGCGGCCGACAGCAAGGCGCGCCTGGAAGACTTGTACCTGCCGTACAAGCCCAAGCGCCGCACCAAGGCCCAGATCGCCCGCGAAGCCGGCCTGGAGCCGCTGGCCGACGGCCTGCTGGCCGACCCGACCCTGAGCCCGGAAGCCTTCGCCGCCGGCTTCGTCAGCGAGGAAAAGCAAGTCGCCGACGTCAAGGCCGCGCTCGAAGGCGCACGTGCGATCCTGATGGAGCGCTGGGGCGAAGACGCCAGGCTGGTCGGCGAACTGCGCGGCTGGCTGACTGAGGTCGGCGTGATCCGCGCCCGCGTCGCCGAAGGCAAGGAAGCCGAAGGCGCCAAGTACCGCGACTACTTCGACCACGCCGAATCACTGGCGAAGATTCCTTCGCACCGCCTGTTGGCCCTGTTCCGCGCCCGTCGCGAAGAAGTGCTGTTCCTCGAACTTGAGCCCGGCGCCGATGCCGAGGCCGGCCACGCCTACGGCGAAGGCCGGGTCGCGCTCAACGCCGGCATCTCCGACCAGGGCCGCGCCGCCGACCGCTGGCTGCTCGATGCCTGCCGCCTGACCTGGCGCGCGAAGCTGCATCTGCACTTGTTGCTCGACCTGTTCGGCCAGGCCCGCGAGAAGGCCGAGGCCGAAGCCATCGACGTGTTCGGCGACAACCTCAAGGACCTGTTGCTGGCCGCGCCGGCCGGCCCGCGCGCCGTGCTCGGCCTCGACCCGGGCCTGCGCACCGGGGTCAAGGTGGCGGTGGTCGATGCCACCGGCAAGTTCGTCGCCCACGACACCATTTACCCGCACGAGCCGCGCAAGCAGTGGGACCAGTCCCTGCACACGCTGCGCGCGCTGTGCATCAAGCACGGGGTTGAATTGATCGCGATCGGCAACGGCACCGCCTCGCGCGAAACCGACAAGCTGGCCGCCGACCTGATCAAACTGGTGCCGGAAGCCAAGTTGACCAAGGCCGTGGTCAGCGAGGCCGGCGCCTCGGTGTACTCGGCCTCCGAATTCGCTTCCAAGGAATTCCCCGATCTCGACGTCAGCATCCGCGGCGCGGTCTCGATCGCGCGGCGCCTGCAGGACCCGCTGGCCGAACTGGTCAAGATCGAACCCAAAGCGATCGGCGTCGGCCAGTACCAGCACGACGTCGACCAGTACCGTCTGGCGCGCGCGCTCGACGCCCGCGTCGAGGACTGCGTCAACGCGGTCGGCGTGTACGTCAACACCGCCTCGGCGGCCTTGCTGGCGCGCGTGTCGGGCCTGTCGAGCACGGTGGCCGAGAACATCGTCCGCTATCGCGACGAGAACGGCCCGTTCGCCTCGCGCAAGGCCTTGCTCAAGGTGCCGCGCCTGGGCGACAAGACCTTCGAGCAATGCGCCGGCTTCCTGCGCATCGTCGATGGCGAGCAACCGCTCGACGCCTCGTCGGTGCACCCCGAGGCGTATCCGGTGGTCGAACGCATCGTCCAGCAATGCGGACGCGAGGTGAAGCAGTTGCTCGCCGACCCGCAGTTCGTGCGCGGCCTCAAGCCCGAGCAGTTCACCGACGAGAAATTCGGCGTGCCGACCGTGCGCGACATCCTCAAGGAAATGGAAAAGCCCGGCCGCGACCCGCGTCCCGAGTTCAAGGCAGCGCGGTTCGCCGACGGCGTCGAGGACCTCAAGGACCTGCAGGTCGGCATGATCCTCGAAGGCGTGATCAGCAACGTCGCCGCGTTCGGCGCCTTCGTCGACATCGGCGTGCACCAGGACGGCCTGATCCACATCTCGGCCTTGTCGGACAAATACGTCAAGGACCCGCGCGAGGTGGTCAAGGCCGGCGACGTGGTCAAAGTGCGGGTGCTCGAAGTCGACATCCCGCGCAAGCGCATCGCCCTGACGCGCCGTCTCGACGACGCCGTGCCGGCGCCGCGTCCGGCCGGTGCGGGCGCCGAACGTAACGAGCGTAGCGACCGCAATGGCGGCCGCGGCAACGACCCGCGCGGCGGCCGTCGCGAAGCGCCCCCGGCCCGTGGTGGCTCGTTCGCCCCGAAGGCCGCCGCGCCGATGGGTGGCGCCCTGGCGGATGCGTTCGCGAGGGCGAAACAGAAGTCCTGATTGGCCAGCGTTTCGGTTTTTTGCGGCAACCGGAAGCCGCCTCCTTGCAAAAGGGGGCGGCTTTTTCGTGGGGCGAATAGTAGGTGGCGCTGGTGGAGACGACGTCGTTACTGCTTAGCTTCAGCTTCAGCTTCGGCTTTGGCTTCGGTTGCCTTGAAGATTTTTCTGTTGCCGTTGCCGTTGCCGTTGCCGTGCGTCGTATCGACCTTGCGAAGGCAATAGAAGACCCGGAGGGTGGCCTGCATGGATGCAGGCCGTTTTTCATCGGGACAGGGATGTCCCGTATGAAAAATCCCTGCGGATGCACCGCTCGTGCGGGCCTGTGATTCAAAGTAAAAGCATTTTTCTTTGGTTACTTTCTTTTGTTGCTTTAGACAAAAGAAAGTAACCCGCCGCTTTAGTGGCGGAAGCTCTTAGCGTTTGATCTTGCTTCTGAAAACCTCAAGCAAGTGCAGAGCTCTCACCCCTGTAGGAGCGACGTAAGTCGCGACCGATCTCGCCGGGTATCGATCAAGCAAGAGCAGAGCTTCCGTCCGCTAACGCGGCCGGGTTACTTTCTTTTGCTGGCCCAAAAGAAAGCTAACCAAAGAAAAGGCCTTCCTTGACGAAGCTCCCCTGCGAGCGCGCAGCTCGCGCCGGGATTTTCCGATAAGACGTCCCTGTCTTATCGGAAAACGCCGCACGTCCTGTGCGGCGCCCTCCGGGTCTCCAGGTGTTCTCGCGAGATAGCTACTGCGCCAAGCTTTCACGGCAAAGGCAAAGGCAAAGGCAAAGGCAACCGGCGTGCGCCGCCAATCACTTCTTGACCGGCGGCTCCAACCGCAACAACTTGCCCTCGTTCTCGTCGGTCAACACATACACCTTCCCGTCCGCCGACACCCGCACGTCGCGGATGCGCCAGTCGAGCTCCTTGAGCAGACGTTCTTCCTTGACGATCTTGTCGCCGTCCAGGCTCAGGCGGATCAGGCTACCGTCGGCCAGGGCGCCCAGGAACAGGCTGTCGTTCCACGGCGAGCCGGCATGGCCGGTGTAGAAGGCCATGCCCGACAGGGCCGGGGATTTTTCCCAGACGTGGTAGGGCGATTCCAGGCCGGGTTTCTCTTTACCTTCGGCTTCGGAAATCTTCAGCCCGCTGTAGTCGATGCCGTGGGTGATCAGCGGCCAGCCGTAATTCTTGCCGGGCTGCGGCAGGTTGATCTCGTCGCCGCCGCGCGGGCCGTGCTCGGCTTCCCAGACGGTGCCGGTGCGCGGGTCGACAGCCAACGACTGCATATTGCGGTGGCCGTAGCTCCAGATCTCCGGGCGCGCGTCCTTGCGGCCGACGAAGGGGTTGTCCTCGGGCACGCTGCCGTCGAGGTTCAGGCGCACCAACTTGCCTTGCAGCTTGTCGAGCTCTTGCGAGGCCATGCGTTGTTGGCGCTCGCCCTGGGTGATGAAGATATGTCCCTGCTTGTCGAAGGCCAGGCGCGAGCCGAAGTGATTCGGGCCGACCAGCTTGGGCTGCTGTTGGTAGATCACCTTGACGTCGGCCAAGGCCGCGTCGCCGAGCGTCGCCGAGGCCACCGCGGTGCCGGCGCTGCCGTTGTCGCCGGGCTCGGCATAGCTGAGGTAGATGCGCCGGCTGCTGGCGAAGTCGGGCGACAGCACGACATCGAGCAGGCCGCCCTGGCCTTCGGCCCAGACCGCCGGCACGCCCGCGATCGGCGCCGAGATCGCACCGTCGGCGGCGATCCGGCGCAGACGGCCGGGGCGTTCGGTGACCAGGAAGCCGCCGTCGGGCAACAGCGCGACGGCCCAGGGGTGTTCGAGCCCGGAGGCGATCTCGGTGACGCGCAGCTCGCCGAGTTCGCTCTTGACCTGGTGGGTGGCTTGTTGTGCCGGCGCCGCCTTGGCGGTCGCCGCTTCGGCCTCCTGGTTGCGCTGGCAGGCCGCCAGGCTCAGCAGCAGGGCGAGGGAAAGGACGCTGCGATGAAAAATCGGGGTCATGTGCGCTCCTGGATCGTGAGGTCGCGAGCGAAGTGCGCTCGGCAACGGCGCAGTCACCATAGCCGCCGCTCCGCACTGGGACAACGAGGCGCCGGTACAGTTCCGCCCGGCGGGTATCCGCTGCCGGCTCAGCGATAGCCGGCGGCTTGCAGCTCGAACAGCTCGGCGTAGCGTCCGCCCTGGGCGAGCAGTTCTACATGGGTGCCGCTGGCTTCCAGGCGGCCCTCGGCCAGCACCAGGATACGGTCGGCCATGCGTACGCTCGAGAAACGGTGCGAGATCAGCACCGCGGTCTTTTCCGCCGACAGTTCCTTGAAGCGCTGGAACACCTCGAACTCCGAGCGCGCATCCAGGGCCGCGGTCGGTTCGTCGAGGATCATCACCTGCGCATCGCGCATGTAGGCGCGCGCGATCGCGATCTTCTGCCATTGCCCGCCGGACAGGTCGACGCCGGTCTTGAAGCGGCGGCCGATCAACTGGTCGTAGCCGCGCGGCAGGTTCTCGATGACTTCGTCGGCCATGCCGCGCCGCGCCGCTTCGCGGATGCGCGCAGCGTCGCCCATCGCATCGATCTGGCCGACGCTGATGTTCTCGCCGGCAGTCAGGTGATAACGGACGAAGTCCTGGAAGATCACCCCGGTGTTGGCGCGCAGATCGTCGAGGTCGTAATCGCGCAGGTCGCGGCCGTCGAGCAGGATGCGGCCTTCGTCGGGGTCGTACAGGCGTGCCAACAATTTCACCAAGGTGGTCTTGCCGGCGCCGTTCTCGCCGACCAAGGCCAACACTTCGCCGGCGCGCAGTTCGAAGTCGAGCCCGCGCAGCGCCCACTGCTCGGCGTCGGGATAACGAAAGCCGACGTTCTCGAACACGAAGCCCTGGCGGATCGGCTTCGGGATCGCGAGCGGGTCGGCCGGCGAGACGATCTCCGGCTTGATCTCGAAGAACGAGAACAGGTCTTCCAGGTACAAGGCTTGTCCGGCGACTTGCGAGAAGCCGATCAGCAATCCTTCGAGCAGCTGGCGCAGGCGCAGGAAGCTGCCGGCGAGGAAGGTCAGGTCGCCGATGCTGAAATCGCCGCGTACCGTGCGCCAGGCGATGTAGCCGTAGGCGATGTAGTAACCCAGGGTGCCGAGCCCGGCCAGCACCGTGCCCCACAGCGCGCGGCGGCGGGCGAGGGCGCGGTTGGCTTTGAAAAACTTGCCGGCCAGCTCGCGGTACTTCGCGATCAGGAAGCGATGAAGATTGAAGATCTTCACTTCCTTGGCGGTTTCGACACTGGCGCCCATCTGGCGCACGTACTCGAGCTGGCGCCGCTCCGGCGTCCAGGCGAAGTTGAGCGAGTAACCCAGGGCGTTGAAGTGCGCCTCGCCGATGAAGGCCGGAATCAGGGCCACTGCGAGCAGCAGGATCAGCCACGGCGCATAGACCAACAGGCCGATGGCGAAACTCACCACCGTGATGGTGTCCTGGACCTGGCCGAACAACTGGCTCATCAGGTTCATGCGGCCCATGGTCTGGCGGCGCGCGCGATCGAGCTTGTCCTGCAGGTCGGGGTCTTCGAAGTCTTCGAGGTCGAGGGTCGCCGCGTGCTCCATCAGGCGCACGCTGGTGGCGTTGGTGAACAGTTCCGACAGCAGCGCATCGCCGTAGGCGACGATGCGCCCGAGCAGGTCGGAGCCGATCGCCAGGCCGAATTCGAGCGCGAGCAAGCTCAGCAAGGTGTTCAAGTGGCCGCTGGCCCAGGCCGATGACAGCGAATCGAAGCCGGGGTGGGCGGCGACCAGGCGCACCGCCTCGTCGATGATCAGCTTGCCGACGTACAGGGTGAGCACCGGCAACAGGGCACGGACTAGGCGCAGGCCCAGGGTGATCAGGGTCAGCGCCGGGCTGGTCGCCCAGATCTGCTTGAGGAAGGGGCGCAGGTTGCGCAAGGCGTCGAAGCGTTCGCGCAGACTGGGCTTGCCGCCGTCGGCCTGCGCCTGGCGGGGCGACGGGCTCGCATCACTGGATGTGCTCATGCGGCGATTGTGCCCAAGAACGGGGCCGCCGGTATGTGGCGTGGTCGGCGATCGAGGCCGCGGCGCCCGGATCGCTTCGTGCAGGGCTGAGGCGGGGGCGGTCGCGACGCGATCGCTGCGACGAGCGCGCGGCTCAGGCCGCGGCCATCGCTTCCACTTCCAGTTTCCAGCGCGGGTCGAGCAGGCGGCAGCAGACCACGGTCGAGGACGGGCGGTGTCCGTCGAGGTATTTGAGGCGCAACTGCACGTTGGCCTCGTCGTCGGCGGGGTCGGCCAGGTAGGTGCGCAACGAAATCAGGTGGCGATAATCCATGCCCGCCGCGCGCAGCAGCACGCCCATGTGGCGCCATATCAGCTCGCCTTGCTCCTCGAAGGACTCGGGCAGGGTGACGCCATCGGCGAGATAGCCGTTGAGCCCGCTGATGACTAGCAGGCGCGCGTCGCCGCGGATTTCGGTGGCGTGGCTGTAGCCGCGATAGGGCGGAAACAGTTCGGGCGGGTTGTGGCTGATGACGGGCATGGGCACTCCGGGCAGGCGCCGCCGGGCGGCTGCGGCTCAGTCGGGTTTGAATACGGGGCGGAAGAAGCTGCGCTCGTAGCTGACGATGAAGCGCTTTTCCTGCGCATAGGCGAAGGCGGCCTGGCAGTCCGGATCGTCGAAGGAGCGCGTGCGGTAATCCTCGTACGCGGCCAGGCTGGGGAACGAGAACATCGCCAGGGCGACGTTGCTGGTGCCCTCGGAGGGCATGAAGTAGCCATGGTGCTGGCCGCCGAATTTCTCGACCAGGGGAATCCAGAGCTTGCCGTAATGCTCGAACTCGGCCAGTTGGTAAGGGTCGATGACGTAGCGCAGATAGCAGGTGATCACGGGCGAGGGTTCCAGGGCGAATGCAGGCGGGCAATGTAGCCTGAGGCCGCGTCGGTTTCAGCGGCGGCGCGGCGGAGCCGCGATGCAGGTCGCACTGCCTCGCTCGGAGCGCTCGCTCAGAGTGTCTGCGCCAACCTGAAGATCGGCAGATACATCGCGATGACCGCCAGCGCGCCGGCGCCGATGCCGGCGATGCCGCCGAACAACAACGCGACCAGATCGCGGCGCCGCTTCGGCCACAGCATCCACAGCGCCAATACCAGCACCGGCAGCGGGCACAGCAGCCAGGGATAGTCGATCAGGGTCTGGGTGAGCAGCGGCAGATCCATGCCGAAGACTGCGAACACCGACTCGAACCGCGGCACCAGCAGCAAGGGGCTGACGCCGCCGAGCCCGGAAAGCGCCAGGCCGATGATCAGCAGGGCCGGGTTGAAGTGGGCCGGTGCTTGCGGTGCCGGCGAGGGTTGCGAGGGCGAATGGGGCACGAGGGACCAGGGAGGCGGCCAGAACAGCCGCCAGCTTAGTCGCACAAGGCGGCCAGGATGGACGCCGGTCTTGCGGCGTCAGTGCGGCCAGGATGGACGCCGGCTTTACCGCGTCCTCGGCGCCCGGCCCGTCCGCGCAAGGGCCCCGGCCGGGCCGGAAGGGTAGAATGGCGGTCCCCACCGCCAGCCTACGCCCGCCGTGACCGCCTCCCAGTCCCATGCCGTTTCCGCCGTGAGCGGACCCGTCGTCATCCGCCAGGACGACCTGATCCAGTCCGTCGCCGATGCGCTCCAGTACATCAGCTACTACCACCCGGTCGATTACATCAAGAACCTCGCCGCCGCCTACGAGCGCGAGGAAAGCACCGCGGCCAAGGATGCGATCGCGCAGATCCTGATCAATTCGCGCATGTGCGCCGAAGGCCACCGGCCGATTTGCCAGGACACCGGCATCGTCACCGTGTTCCTCGAGATCGGCATGGACGTGCGCTGGGACGGTGCGACCATGGGCGTGGAGGACATGGTCAACGAAGGCGTGCGCCGCGCCTACAACCACCCCGACAACAAGTTGCGCGCGAGCGTGCTCGCCGACCCGGCCGGCAAGCGCAGCAACACCCGCGACAACACGCCGGCGGTGGTCAACGTCAAGGTCGTGCCGGGCAACACCGTCGAGGTGATCGTCGCGGCGAAGGGCGGCGGTTCCGAGGCCAAGTCCAAGTTCGCCATGCTCAACCCCTCCGACTCGATCGTCGACTGGGTGCTCAAGACCGTGCCGACCATGGGCGCGGGCTGGTGCCCGCCGGGCATGCTCGGCATCGGCATCGGCGGCACCGCCGAGAAGGCGATGCTGTTGGCGAAGGAAGCGCTGATGGAGCCGATCGACATCACCGATCTGCAGGCGCGCGGCGCCAGCAATCGTGCCGAAGAGCTGCGCCTGGAACTGTACGAGAAGGTCAACGCGCTCGGCATCGGTGCGCAGGGCCTCGGCGGCCTGACCACGGTACTCGACATCAAGGTCAAGGATTACCCGACCCATGCCGCCAACCTGCCGGTGGCGATGATCCCGAACTGCGCGGCCACCCGCCATGCGCATTTCACCCTCGACGGCAGCGGCCCGGTCGCGCTCGACCCGCCGTCGCTGGAAGACTGGCCGAAGCTGACCTACGACTCGTCCAAGGGCCGCCGTGTCGACCTCGACACGGTCACCGCCGACGAGGTCGCCAGTTGGAAGCCCGGCGAAGTGCTGCTGCTCAACGGCAAGCTGCTGACCGGCCGCGACGCCGCGCACAAGCGCATGGTCGACATGCTCAACAAGGGCGAGGCGCTGCCGGTCGATTTCAAGGGCCGCTTCATCTATTACGTCGGCCCGGTCGACCCGGTGCGCGACGAGGTCGTCGGCCCGGCCGGCCCGACCACGGCCACGCGCATGGACAAGTTCACAGAGCAGGTGCTGGCGCAGACCGGCCTGCTCGGCATGGTCGGCAAGGCCGAGCGCGGCCCGGTCGCGATCGAGTCGATCAAGAAGCACCGCTCGGTGTATCTGATGGCGGTCGGCGGCGCGGCCTATCTGGTGTCGAAAGCGATCAAGGCCTCGCGCGTGGTCGGTTTCGCCGACCTGGGCATGGAAGCGATCTACGAGTTCACCGTGCAGGACATGCCGGTGACGGTCGCGGTCGATTCGGCCGGCGAGTCGGTGCACAAGACCGGGCCGAAGGAATGGCAGGCGCGGATCGGCAAGATTCCGGTGGTGGTGGAGTAAGCCTGGGGTTTCGTTTGACTCGTTACCGTCGTATCCATGCAGCGCCCGGCCAGTGCCGGGCGTTGTCGTATGCGGCTTCTCGCATGCATCCCCTGTAGCAGCGGCGTGAGCCGCGACCGCGGGACGCGCAGAGTCCGCAACGCCTCCGTCATTGATCGGAGGCGTGAGCTGTCGCGAGGGTAGGAGCGGCGCGAGCCGCGACCGCGCTGTTTCGGTCTCGCGGCGTATCGCTCAAGCAGGATCAGGATCAAACGCTAAAAGCTTCCGCCACTAAAGCGGCGGGTTACTTTCTTTTGTCATAAGCAACAAAAGTCCGTCTGGATTCCCTTCGGTCAAAGGTAACCAAAGAAAAATGCTTTCGTTTTGAATCACAGGCCCGCACGAGCGATGCCAACGCAGGGCTCTACATACGGGACATCCCTGTCCCGATGAAAAACGGCCCGCATCCCTGCGGGCCGCCCTCTGGGTCTTCGATGGCCTTCGCGATGTCGAATCGACGCACAGCAACAGCAAGGCTGCTTCGGGTAGGAGCGGTGCAAGCCGCGACCGCCATGCCGCGCTCTCGCGTCGTCGATGGCCGAAGGCTTAGGCGGCCCCCTGCAGGAGCGGCGCAAGCCGCGACCGCGAATCTGCAAGCAACGGCGCCACGTTACGGGACGATGCGATCGCCCCTCAAAGCTTCTTAACCAACTGTGCCAGCATCTTCTTCGTCGCCGGCCGGAGCAGATATTCGTTCGACAGTATCTCCAGCGCGGCGAGGTTGGTGGCGCTGGTGTCGTCGAGGTCGTCCAGGCCGACCAGCAGTTCGGTCTGCATCCGGTAATAGCCGTCGCCGACCAACTGCCTGGCGATGTAGTCGACCGAATCGGTGTTGCCGTCGAACAGGACGTCGATGATCGGCACCGCCCATTCCAGCGCGCCCCATTCTCGGGCCGAGTGCAGGTCGATGCTGCGGGTGCGTTCGCCGGTGCCGACCGACAGCACCACCAGGTCGCGGCTGTTGTCGACCTGGGCGTCCTTGCGCATCGCCTCGGCGATGGCGCAGGCGGTCGGATTGTTGGCGACCACGCCGCCGTCGATCAGCGCGTGCAGCTTGCCCTGCAGGTGCATCGGGTGGGCCGGGAAATAGGTCGGCGCGGCCGAAGACGCGCGACAGATCTCCCACACCGGCAGCTTGCGATGACAAGCATCGAAGCTCTTGAAGATCACCGGCGCGCGCGAAATCGTGTCGTAGCTGGTGACCAGCACCGGCGCCTTGAGCTGGCCGAGGGTGGTCTTGCCGAATACCTTCTTGAGTACCTTCTCCAGACCCACGCCGTCGTAGCGCGGGGCCGAGAGACCGGCGTAGAACACGCGTCCCGCACGCGACCACAGTCGTCCGGCCAGATCCGGAAAGATCAGATGGCGTTGATCCCGATACAGCTCGGCCATGGCCGCGGGGCTGAGCCCATGCGCGAGGCCGCAGGCGACCAGCGCCCCGGTGGAACTGCCGGCGATCAGGTCGAAACTCTCGAGCAGGCCGGGCTTGCCGGATTGGATCAGCGTCCGCTCGACGCCGTCGAGCCAGTGGCAACTCACCAGACCGCGTATGCCTCCGCCGTCGAGCGAGAGGATGCGCCGCATCTTCATCGCGTTCTCCGTCGTTGTGCAGTAAACACGCCGTGCTTCGAGGACAGGAGCGGCGCGAGCCGCGACCGCGATCCTGTCGCCGCGACGCGAATCGCGGCGGCTGCGTTCAAGGCCCCGGCGGCGCCCGCATGACGGGCGCGCAGGCGGTCGAACTCAGTACCACTCCAACAACGACACACCCAGCCCGATGTAAGTCGCGCGGTGGTTGTAGTCGATCATGCTCTCGCCGTAGCCGTCGAAGATCTGTAGATGGCCGCGCAACTGGTTGTGGATCGGGAAGCCCCAGTCGAACTGCAACGCACCGTGCGAACGGTCGCCGCCGCGCATCGAATGGCGCGCCATCAGCGAGAACTCGTGACCGCCGCGGCGATGCACCACGGTGAGGTCGCCGCGGCCGATATAATCCTCGATGTCCGGATTGTCGTCGTCGTTGCCGTCCGACAAACGCCACCACGGACGCAGCATCACCGCCCAGTTCTCGCGGTCCAGGCCGACGTTGGCGATCACCCGGTTCCAACTGCGCGAAAACGGATCGGCACGGCCGTTGGACTGGTGGTTGATGCCGATCGCCGCCATGCGCCCGTTCCAGCCGCCGATGCGGTAGTTGTTGCGGAACACCAGCAGCACTTCCGGCTCGTAATTGGTTTCGCGGAACGGCCGCGAGTCCTCGCCGTTGTAGACCTGCCAGCGCGAGCTCTGGGTGTAGCCCATCCAGACGTCGCCGTTGTCGCCGAACAGATTCTCGACCGCCTTGGTCTTGAAGCTGATCTGGAACTTGGCCTCGATGTCCTTGAGCGATTGCGGCTCGGTCACGTTGTTGCGCGGGTTCGGCGACGACGGCAGCGTGTTCGGGTCGTCGTTCCAGAACACCGGCAGCAGGTACACCGGCTTGTAGGCCCGGAAGTTGAACACGCCGAGTTTGGAATCCTTGGCCAGCTCCCAACGGCTGTCGAGCAGGCTGCCCTTGCCGGCGTTGGCGATGGCGCTGTCAAGCGGGTCGTCGTGGCTGAAGACGCTGCCCGACAGGGCGCGTTTGGCGCGTTCGCCGACGCTCGGCTTGGGCTCGCCGGCGATTTCGTCGCCGACCGCGAGGTTCTGCTGGATCGCCTTGGCTTCCTTGGCCGCGATATCGGCCTGGCGCGCACCGTCGGCGGGGTGGCCGAGCGCGGCGTCGTAGCAGGCCAGGCGATCGGCATTGCTGGTGATCGCCAGGCAGGCTTGCGGGGTCGCCGCTTGCGGCGCGGTCTGGGCGAAGGCGAGCACGGGGGCGCTGGCGAGCGCGACGGATATCAAGCTGCGTTGCAAGGGCATGGCGATACTCACGGCGTATGGATCGCGAACGACAAAACCGTTGCAGTCTTGCATCCGGACGCGAACGAGACGTGAACCGCGTCGCAGCGCGAGGGCTGCGACGCGGTCGCGCGCCGGATCAGAAGCAATGGATCAGAAGAACCAGGCGAAGGCGAACAGGCCGACCATCGCGAAGGCGAGGCCGAGCTTGAGCACGGTGCCGGCGACGATGCCGACCCAGGTGCCGACCCCGACCTTGGTGGCCTGGCTGAGCTGGCGGGTGTGGATCAGCTCGCCGGCGAGGGCGCCGACGAAGGGGCCGATGAACACGCCGATCAGGCCGAAGGCCAGCCCGGCGAAGGTGCCGATGATCGAGCCGACGATCGCCAGCTTGCTGGCCCCGACCCGTTTGGCCCCCATCGCGGTGGCCGCGAAATCCACGCCCATCGACAGCACCGTCAACACGCCGAGGATGACCAGCACCACCCAGCCGACTTTCTCGAATCCGGACACCCAGGAGGCGAGCACCATTCCGGCGAATACCAGGGGCAGGCCGGGCAGGGCGGGGAGCACCGTTCCGACCATTCCGACGACGACCAGCACCCCGGCCAAAATGTAATAAAACGTATCCAAATTCATGCCGAATCCCTTGTCCGGACAGGCTGTCCGGGCTGTTTGCATTTTGGCCCATGTCGGGGTACGTTGCGGTCGCTGCGTTTGCCAAGGGTCACCGTGAATCGTGGCCCCGATGCGGTAGATCCATCGATCCGCTACATCGTTGCACCTCGCTTCCTCCTTGCAACCAGCACGCGACGAAGGTCGTGTTAACAACATCACGTTCCAAGGAGAGAGTAGCGATGTCCGGCAAAGAAACGGGAACCGTCAAGTGGTTCAACGATGCCAAGGGTTTTGGCTTCATCAGCCGTGAAAACGGCGAAGATGTCTTCGTGCATTTCCGCGCGATCCAATCCCAGGGCTTCAAGAGCCTGAAGGAAGGCCAGAAGGTCTCCTTCACCGTCGTCCAAGGCCAGAAGGGCCTGCAGGCCGACGCAGTCGAACCGCTGTAAAGCTCGCACCGAAGTTCAGCTGCGGTCTTCGATCGCAGCGCATAGAGTCAGAAAAGCCCGGCTTCGGCCGGGCTTTTTGCTGTGTATTTCTTGATTTTCGTCACAGTTCCGGATATTGCCCGCTTCGCTCAAGCGCGATCGCAACGATTCCGGGCCCGTCGGATTCGTTGCGTTGCGAATGCAACCCGGCGCGAATCCTGCGGATACGGCTTTCCCCCGGGTTTTATCGATTGAATGCCGGCGAGCGAAAGCGCGCCATGGCTGCGTGCATCGCGAAGCCGCCGGTCGGCCGATGCGCCTGGGCGAATCCCGCAAGAGCGCCGGGGGCACGACGCCCCCGGCAACCCGACGGCCTCGCCGAGCCGTCCCGCGTCCCTGCATGCGTTGCCGCGGCCGGCGCCCCGATCCCGCCACGCGCCGTCCGCGCTTCCGAATCTCCATCCGGAAGGAGCCCCGCACGGCGCCGACCCGGCCTCGTCTCCCAGTCGGCGCCTTGCGCCCTCCTGGCGCCCGCTTCCGCTTTCGCATCCACTTCCGGCGGAAGGCTCGTGGTTACCGAACGCGCGAGTCCGATGCATGGGGTCGAGCGCGAGCGGATTTCGCATCGACGGCGGCCTCAACGCGAACGGCCCGCCATGGCGGGCCGTTCGGAGCTCGGCGGGCGAGCGCGCTGCGCGGGTGCGCGGCTCAGTTCTGGAACGGGGTGTTTTCGGCGAAGTACTCGTGGTTGTCGGCGTTGTCGAGCGCGGCGCTCGGGTTGCTGTTGGCGAGGCTCTTCGCCGCGCTTTGGCCGTAGGCGTGATCGTCGGTGCCGGCGACGACGGTGAAGTGGCTCATCTCGTGGATCAGGGTGCCGGCCTTGGAGTCGGTGCCGGTCAGCGGCGCGCTCCAGAACGCGTTGCAGACGTAGATCTGGTACGGCTGGTTCGGATAGACGTAGGCATAAGCGCTGCTGCTGCAACCGCAGTTGATGGTGATCTGGCCGTTGCTCTGGTCGATCGCCGAATCGATCGACACGAAATGCGAGCGTGCGGTGCTGTAACGGCTGGAGGTGTAGGCGCCGAACCAGGTCGTGTAGCGCGGGCCGAGCGTGCCGGCATTGAGATAGCCCTTGGCGTTCTCGGCGTAGCTACGTGCGGCATTGACGGCCTGGCCGGCCGAACTCGTGCGCGAGGTGGTGCAACCGACGTAGTTGACGCCATTGACGATCGCGCTCGGGCCGACTGGCGGCTTCTTCGCCGCAGGCGAGGCCTTGCTGCCGCCGAGTTGGTCGAGGCCGTCGACCCACAGGCTCAGCGGCGCGCTTTGCGCGCTCATCGGCAAGCCGTTGGCCTGGTGCAGCATGACCCGGTCGGAGGTCGAGGCGTGCTGCAGCGGCGCATTGAAGCTGACCACGTATTGGCCGGTCTGCGACAGGTCGTAACCGGCCGAGAGGTCGATCACGCGGCGATAAGTCTGGCCGGGTTGCAGGATCGCGAAATCCTCGGCCTGCGGCAGGCCGCGCTTGACCATCGCGCCCTCGTAGGCGACCGGCTGGCCGTTGTAGCTGACGTTGAACAACTTGGCGTCGAACTGATCCGACGGCAGTTGCCACTTCGGCAGGCGCACGGCCTTGCGGCTGGTGTTGGTGATGCTGATCTCGACCGAGCCGAGGAAATCGTCGGCGGCGCCGGAGACGGCGACCATGCCGACGCGTAGCGGATTGTTCTGGGCTGCGCCGGGTGCGGCGACGGCGGCTGCAATGGCGCCGGTGAGCACGGCACTCGCGGAAACCAGATGCACGAAGCGAAGTTTCATTCCACGATCTCCTGATGTTGCGATGGGCGGGGTCCGGTGGCGGACTCGAAAACCCTAACCGAAGGCAAGATCGTGCAACGCGCGATAAGTGAGCCAGTTCCGCGCTTAATCGTGATGCGGGTCGTGAACGCGAAGCGCGGCGCGCGCGCAAGAAAAAACGGCCCGCGATGCGGGCCGTTTTTCCGTTACTTCTCGTTACATTGTTTCATCGCGGTTTGATCGCAAGCCCGGAACGATGCAGCCCGGTTCGCGTTCGATCGGAGCGAGCCCGATCGCCGCCGGCCGTCGATCAACGAACGTAGGCGCGACCGTTGGCGACGCGCACGTAGGTGTTCTCGCGAATGCCGGCGAGGTCCTTCTGGCTGACCACGGTGGTGCGGCCGTCGTTCATGCGCACATAGATGTTGTAGGTCGGCGCGCCGACGCGGTTCTGGATGGCGTTGCCGGCGAGTGCGCCGGCGGCGGCGCCGGCGACGGTCGCGGTGTTGCGACGGCCCTTGCTGTCGGTGTGATCGTCGGCGATCTCGCGGCCGGCGACGGCGCCGACCAGACCGCCCAGGATCGCACCGGTCGCGCGCGGCGCCGTGCTGGTCGCGGTGGTCTGTTCGATGCGGGTCACGACACCGCAGTCATAGCAATTGTTCTGGTTGCTGTTGCCATAGCTCGGCTGCGACGGCGGCGGATAACTGTTGCCGTAGCCTCCGCCGTAGCCCGGAGAGGTCGCACAGCCGGCAAGCGCCAGCGTAGCGACCGTGGCCAGACCCAGCAATCGGATGTTATTGGTGTTCATTCGAGGCTCCTGCGCTTTAGGGGCGAGTGGCGGACAGTTGCCACGCATCAGCCAAGCTATGCGCAGTCACGTGAACACGTGTTCAATTTTCGACCCTGTATCCGACTTCTTCCCCACCGCGTTCAGCTCGCGGCGGGGAAGCCGGGGCGATCAGCCGCGGAAGTCCTGATGGCAGGCCTTGCAGGCCTCGCCGATCTGTTCCGAAACGGTGCCGACGCCGGCGCAGTTGAGCGGCGGGCTGGTCAGCGCGCCGTCGAGCGCAGCGCGCATCTTGCTTGCGTGCTGGCCGAAGCGGGTGTCGTCCTTGAGGTCGGGGAAGGCCGGTTCGAGATCGTCGGCCATGGTGCGCAGGGCCTTCAGATGCGGGAGCGTGTCGGTGGCTCCGCAACGGTTCTGTTCGACCTTGCCCTTGAGCTGGCCCAGATGCCACTGCTGCACTTGCATGACGCTGTCGGGGAAATGGTCCTTGCGCTGATCCAGTGCGCGTACCGCCATGACCGTGGCGACGACGCCGCCGACCAGGCCGATGAGAAACAGAAACAAGTACTTCGAACCATTGCCTTTGCGTTTCGCTTCGGCGTTGCTGGGCTGGGTATCGCTCATTGCCTGGCCTCCATCCAATGTCGGCGCACGATAGCACGCGCCAATGTGAGGTCCAGGTCAGAAACCTTTGGCGGCCAAGCCTTTCGGCGCCTTCGAAGGCACATTATTCGAGGAGCGGAGGCAGGGCCGCGGGGACGGACGGCCTGGCCAGGCGCGCTCGCGCGCCGCAGCGTCCTAACGCTCGCGCCGGAAAGCCGTGCCGTCGCCCTTACAATATACGCATGACCCCGCAATCCTCCGACACTCTCTGGCAAGAACGCTTTGCCGGCATCGACCGCCTGTACGGTCACGGCTCGGTCGCACGCTTCCGCCAATGCCGCATCGCCGTGGTCGGCATGGGCGGCGTCGGTTCCTGGGCGGTGGAGGCGCTGGCGCGTACCGGCATCGGCCACCTGACCCTGATCGATGCCGACGATCTGTGCGTGTCCAACACCAACCGCCAGTTGCCGGCCTTGGAAGGCCAGTACGGCCGCGCCAAGGTCGAGGCCATGGCCGAACGTTGCCGCGCGATCAACCCGGCGATCGAGGTCGACGCGGTGCAGAGTTTCCTGACCCCGTCGAACCTGGACGAGCTGCTGGACCGCGGTTTCGACCTGGTCCTGGACGCCTGCGACAGTTTCCGCAGCAAGGTCGAACTGATCGCCTGGTGCCGGCGCCGCAAGCTGCCGGTGATCGTGGTCGGTTCGGCCGGCGGCCGCACCGATCCGACCCTGGTGCGGGTGCGCGATCTTTCGCGCACCGAACACGATGCGATGCTGGCGCTGATCCGCAAAAAGCTGCGTAGCGAGTTCAACTTCCCGAAGAACACCGGCCGCTATTTCAGCGTTTCGGCGATCTACTCGCTGGAGAACGTCAAATATCCGCAGCCGGATGGCAGCGTCTGCGGCCTGCGGCCGAAGCTCGCCGGCGATGCGGCCCTGAAGCTCGATTGCGGGGCCGGGCTTGGCGCAGCCACGCATATCACCGGCGTCTTCGCCTTCGCCGCGGTCGGGCGCGCGCTGGAGATCCTGCTCAAGCCCAAGGCGCAAGCGGCAGGCTAGGAGCGGCGCGAGCCGCGACCGCGGGCTTTCAACCCAGTGCGAAGGCAGCAGTAGCGAAATCCATTGGCAACCGTCTTTGCGCCGTCGTTGCGATGGCGCGGTCGCGGCTCGTGACCGGAGGAAATCCCTGTTGGACGCCGCTCCTACCCGGAGACGGCGTCTGAAGTGGCCGGCAGCTTGAACAGGCGCTCGGCGTTGGCGCTGGTCGCGGCGGCGAGTTCGTCCAGCGATATCCCGCGCAGTCCGGCGATCGTTTCGGCGATGCCGGCCAGGCGCGCCGGCTCGTTACGTTGGCCGCGGATCGCGGCATCGGGCTGGTCGGGCGCATCGGTTTCGAGCAGCAATTGCTCGATCGGCATCGCCGCGACGATGCGCCGCAAGCGCTTGGCGCGGTCGTAGGTGACCGGGCCGCCAAGCCCGAGCAGGAAACCCGCTTTCCACAATTGCTCGGCCTGTTCCTCGCTGCCGGAATAGCTGTGGACGACGCCGCGCAGGCCGCCGATGCGGCGCAACGCTGCGATGGTCGCCTCGACCGCGTGGCGTGCGTGCACGATCAGGGGCAGGTCGAACTCGCGCGCGAGCTTCAGCTGGCCTTCGAAGTAACGCATTTGCTCGTCGCGATCGAGGCCTTCGACGAAATAATCCAGCCCGCATTCGCCGACCGCGAGCGGCCGTTCGCGCTCGATCCAATCGCGCAGCTCGTGCAGATGCCCGGGCCGGTGCGAGGACAGATACATCGGGTGCAGGCCGTAGGCCGGATACAGACCGGGCGCGCTCGTGCAGACCTCGCGCAGTTTCGGCCAGCCGGCCGCGTCGACCGCCGGCACGACCTGGCGGGCGACGCCGGCCTGGCGCGCGCGCGCGATCACCTCGCCGCGGTCGAGGTCGAACTCGGCTGCGTCGAGGTGGCAGTGGCTGTCGACCAGGGCGTGCATGCGCTCAGCGCGCGGGCGGCGTCGGCGGCTCGATGGTCGGAGGCGCCTTGCGGTTTTTCCAGTTGGCCAGCAGCAAGGTGCCCAGGCCCAGCAGGATTTCGTCGGCGAGCGGGACGAAGTCGGGGATGACCAGGTCGACCAGGAACAGCGCCGCGGTAACCACGAACAGACGCGGATAGCTCAGGCGTCCGAGAAAACCCAATAGGGGAGCGAGCAGAGGATTGGCCATGTTCGGTCGAGTTGTGACGCAGGTTGCAAACACGCTAGCACGCGGCCGCGTGACGATTCACGCAGGGGACAGATTGGCGAAAATCAATAGGCACTGGTTCAGCTTTCGAGTGGTGGAATGGCGCCGTCCCCCCAACGGTCGGCAACCTATCCCGACCGTCTGTACCTACATAGCTGCTCAGCGCGCCCCGGAGGCTCCAAATGAACAAGAACATGATAGCTGTAGCGATTGCCGCGCTGCTCGTCGGCGGCGTCGCCGTCGCGGCGTTCCAGAGCTTCCGAGGCAACGGCGCGGCCGGCCAGGCCGGGCTGGCTCCGGTCGCGGGCGCCGAACTCGCGCCGGCCGGCACGGTCGGCGACATCGCCGCCAACGGCGCGATCAACACCTCGCCGCAGGTCGATTACGCCGACGTGGTCAAGGTCAACCCGATCAACGAGAAGCAGAAGCTGTACGCGACCGTGATCGGCACCGATCCGGTCCGCGAGACCAACACCACCTCGACCCCGCGCGAAGTCTGCGAAGACGTGGTCGTGCAAGAGCGCCTGCCCGAACGCGACGGCAACGTCGGCGGTACCGTCGCCGGTGCGGTCATCGGCGGCCTGCTCGGCAACCAGGTCGGCGGCGGCAACGGCAAGAAGGCCGCGACCGCGGCCGGCGCCGTGGCCGGCGGCTTCATCGGCAACCGCGTCGACCGCAACCACGTCGGCGGCCGCGTCGTGAACCGCACCGAGCGCCAGTGCCACACGGTGTCCGACAAGTCGCAGTCCTCGCGCGTGGTCGCCTACAACGTGACCTACCGCAACCCGGACGGCACCACCGGCACCATGCGCACCGAGAGCAAGCCGGGCAGCCGCATCGCACTGGGCAGCGAAGACAAGGTCGTCGGCTACGACGTGACCTATCGTTACCAGGGCCAGGAGCAGACCATCCGCATGGACGAGCGCCCGACCCAGCGCCTGCCGGTCATCGACGGCCAGGTCGTGACCCAGACCGCGTCGGCCGGCGTGCCGAGCCGCGGCTGAGTCCAGCGCTACACGCGATACCCGAACGGGGCCGGATCTTCCGGCCCCGTTTCTTTTTGCCTGACAGTTCGGCGGCAGAGCAGGGCAGGTGCAGCCGCAGTGCTGGCTCGGAACGGCCGGGGCGCTTCGTCGGAGCACGCGCGCCAACCGGCGGGCCTGCTTATCGCGCGCGGTTTTGTGCCGGGTCGCAGGTGCCGACGAGAAACCCGCCCGCTGCCGTACTGGCTTGCGCAAGAATTCCCCGGATACCGCCCAGTGCGCAGTTCCGAGGGTTTTCGGCCTTACCCGGGCCGCGGCAGGCCATTACAATGACCGTCTTTCTGTCCTAGAGGTCTCCCAAGCGCGCCATGGCCCTGAATCCCTACGATCTCTACGACGTCCGTTCCTTGCTCAGCGACGAGGAGCGCGCCGTTCAGGACACGGTGGCCCGTTTCACCGATGAGCGCGTGATCCCGATCATCGGCGATGCCTTCGACCAGGGCCGCTTCCCGAAGGAACTGGTGCCGGAAATCGCCGCACTCGGCCTGCTGGGTTCCTCCTTGCCGGAAAAGTACGGTTGCGCCGGCCTCAATGCGGTCAGCTACGGCCTGATCTGCCAGGAACTCGAGCGCGGCGACAGCGGCATCCGCAGCTTCGTCAGCGTGCAGTCCTCGCTGTGCATGTACCCCATCTACGCCTACGGCACCGAAGAGCAGCGCGAACGCTGGCTGCCGGGCATGGCCCGCGGCGAGATCATCGGTTGCTTCGGCCTGACCGAGCCGCACGGCGGTTCCGACCCGGCCAACATGAAGACCAACGCCAAGCGCGACGGTGGCGACTGGGTCCTCAACGGCTCCAAGATGTGGATCACCAACGGCAACCTGGCCGACATCGCCATTGTCTGGGCGCAGACCGACGACGGCATCCAGGGCTTCGTGGTCGAGAAGGGCATGCCCGGTTTCGCCGCTCAGGAAATCAAGCACAAGATGAGCCTGCGCGCGTCGGTGACGTCGTCGTTGTTCTTCGACAACGTGCGCGTGCCCGAGGCCAACCGCCTGCCCAACGTCAAGGGTCTCAAGGGCCCGCTGGGCTGCCTGACCCAGGCCCGTTACGGCATCACCTGGGGCCCGATCGGCGCGGCCATCGCCTGCCTCGACGAGGTGCTGGGCTACACCAAGGAACGCATCCTGTTCGAGCGTCCGGTCGCGGCGACCCAGTCGGCGCAGATCAAGATGGCCGAGATGGCGCGCCGCATCACCATGGCGCAGTTGCTGGTGGTGCAGCTCGGCCGCCTCAAGGACGCCGGCAACATGCAGCCGACCCAGGTCAGCCTGGCGAAGTGGAACAACTGCCGCATGGCCATCGACATCGCGCGCGAATGCCGCGACCTGCTCGGCGGCGCCGGCATCACCACCGAGCATGCCGCGATCCGTCATGCCCTGAACCTGGAATCGGTGATCACGTACGAAGGCACCGAGACCGTGCACCAACTGGTGGTCGGCCGCGAGCTGACGGGGATCAGCGCGTTCTGAGTGCCAGCTCCCGTTCGCGGGAGCTTTGCGTTCGCCTCTCCCGCGTGCGGGAGAGGTCGGCCCGCAGGGCCGGGTGAGGGCAGGCCGCGATGCTGCCGATGCAGCACGAGCTATCGGCCTTCACCCCAACCCCTCTCCCGCAGGCGGGAAAGGGGCTTCCACATGGCGATGCTGGCGCAAGGGGAGAACCGAGCCGTGATGACGATTCCCGACATTAGACTGGAAACGCCGCGCCTGATCCTGCGCCCGCCGCGCCTGGACGACTTCGACGATTGGGCCGCCTTCATGGATGCCGGCGATTACCTGCGCTACATCGGCGGGCCGCAGCCGCGCTCGGTGGCCTGGCGCGGCCTGATGTCGGTGATCGGCTCCTGGGCCGCATACGGCTATGGGTTCTTCTCGGTCTACGAAAAAACCTCCGGCCGCTGGATCGGCCGTCTCGGTCCCTGGCAGCCGGATGGTTGGCCCGGCACCGAGGTGGGTTGGGGCATCGTCGAAAGCGAAGGCGGCAAGGGCTATGGCACCGAGGGTGCGGCCGCGGCGACCGACTGGGCCTTCGAACACCTGGGCTGGAGCGAAGTGATCCACACCATCGATGCGGACAATCTGCCGTCGAAAGGCGTAGCGGCCAAACTCGGTTCGCGCTATATGCGCCAGGACCGTTTGCCGGCGCCGGCCGACATCGAAGTGGAGGTCTGGGGCCAGACCCGCGAGGAATGGCAGGCGCGGCGCAAGCGGGGAGCGGGCGCGTGATCACCGTCTACGGCTTCTCGCCCTCGGGCAATTGCCACAAGCTGCGCCTGTTGCTCGAACAACTCGGCGAACCCTACGTCTGGGTCGAGGTCGACAGCAGCCGCGGCGAAACGCATACGCCGGAATTTCTCGCCCTCAATCCCAATGCCAAGGTGCCGGTCATCGAGCTGGACGACGGCCGCACCCTCAGCGAATCCAACGCCATCCTGTACTACCTCGCCGACGGCAGCGCGTTCTTGCCGAGCGACCGCTGGCAGCGCGCGCAGGCCTTGAGCTGGATGAACTTCGAACAGTACAGCCACGAGCCCTATGTCGCCGTGGCCCGTTTCATCGCCGGCTGGACGCCGCTGGATTCGCCGCGCCGCGCCGAGCTGCCGTCGCTGCGCGAACGCGGCCATCGCGCGCTGGCGGTGATGGAGCGGCATCTGCAGTCCCACGATTGGTTCAGCGGCGAGGCCTACGGCATCGCCGACATCGCCCTGTTCGCCTACACCGACGTCGCCGGCCACGGCGGCATCGCGTTGGCGCCGTATCCGGCGATCGACGCCTGGCGCGCGCGGGTGCGGGCGACGCCGGGCTTCGTCGCCTTGCCCGATCCCGACCCGCAAGCGGCGCAGCGCATCGCGCAGACGCCGTGACGGGTTCCGTCTAATTCTTCCTTGATGAGCCGGCCCGGCGACGGGCGGCGGAGTGTTCGATGTCAGCGCAACTGCAGTCTTCGATCTTCAACAACGTGCCGAACTTCAACGCGGTGCCGAGCCCGATCCCGGCGCGCATGAAAGGCCTCAACCGGGCCGAGATCTGCGACGTCAATTTCGTCGAGTTCGTCAATCAGTGGAACGGCCGCGCCGATGCGCGGCCTGCGCCGGACGAGGCGATCCTGCAGGGCAGCGCGCTCGACGCGCGCGGTTTCCGCGAACTGTTCGAGTCGCAGCTGATCAGCCGCCACCTCGACCTGATGGCGCGCGTGCTGCGCGTGCAGAACAAGGTCTTCTACACCATCGGTTCCAGCGGCCACGAAGGCAACGCGATGGTCGCGCGCTTGACCCGCCACACCGATCCGGCCTTCCTGCACTACCGCAGCGGCGGCTTCATGGCCGAGCGCTTCCGCAAATTGCCCGGTATGGACCCGGTGATGGATTCGGCGCTGAGTTTCGCCGCCAGCAAGGACGACCCGGCTTCGGGCGGCCGCCATAAAGTGTGGGGCAGCAAGCCCTTGTGGGTGCTGCCGCAGACCTCGACGATCGCCTCGCACCTGCCTAAGGCGCTCGGCACTGCGGTCGCCATCGAAACCGGTCGCCGCCTCGGCCACGCTCTGCCGATCCCCGACGACAGCATCGCCATCTGTTCGTTCGGCGACGCCTCGGCCAACCACGCCACCGCCCAGACCGCGTTCAACGCCGCCGCCTGGACCGCGTATCAAAAACTGCCGGCACCGGTGTTGTTCGTCTGCGAAGACAACGGCATCGGCATCTCGGTCAAGACCCCGGGCGGCTGGATCGCCAACCGTTTCCGCAACATGGACGGCCTGGATTATTTCGCCGCCGACGGCCTCGACCTGGCCAGCGGTTACGCCGACGTGCAGCGCGCGGTCGAGCATTGCCGCCGCAGCCGCCGTCCGACCTTCCTGCACCTGCGCACGACCCGCATCATGGGCCACGCCGGCACCGACTTCGAGATCGAATGGCGTTCTTTCGAGGAACTGTGCGCGGTCGAAGCCAGCGACCCGCTGCTGCGTTCGGCGGCGATCGCGCTCGAATCGGGGCTGATGTCGAAGCAGGACGTGATCGACCTGTACGAGGCCACGCGCAAGCAATGCTTTGCGGCCGCCGAAGAGGCCGATCGCCGGCCGAAGCTCGACCGCCTCGACGAGGTGATCGCGCCGCTGGCGCCGTATTCGCCCGAAGCGGTGCAGCAGGAAGCCAAGCGCGCCGATTTCGCCGAACGCCGTCTGCAGGTGTTCGGCAGCGAGGCCAAACTGCCCGAGCAACAGCCGCCGCGGCATCTGGCGATCCAGATCAACAACGCGCTGCACGATCTGTTCGCCAAGTACCCGGAAACGCTGCTGTTCGGCGAAGACGTGGCGCAGAAGGGCGGCGTCTACACGGTCACCAAGGGCCTGCAGAAAGCCTTCGGCCCGCGTCGCGTGTTCAACACCTTGCTCGACGAGACCATGATTCTCGGCATGGCCCAGGGCTTCGCCAATGTCGGCCTGATGCCGATCCCGGAGATCCAGTACCTGGCGTACTTCCACAACGCCTGCGACCAGATCCGCGGCGAGGCGGCGTCGCTGCAGTTCTTCAGCAACAACCAGTACCGCAACCCGATGGTGGTGCGCATCGCCGGCCTGGGCTACCAGCGCGGTTTCGGCGGGCATTTCCATAACGACAACTCGATCACCGCCTTGCGCGACATCCCCGGTCTGGTGGTCGGTTGCGCCTCGCGCGGCGACGACGCCGCGACCATGCTGCGCACCCTGACCGCGCTCGCCAAGGTCGACGGCCGCGTTTCGGTATTCCTGGAACCGATCGCGCTGTACATGACCAAGGATTTGTACGAAGCCGGCGACGGCGCCTGGCTGACTTCTTATCCGAAGCCCGACGAGGCGATGACGCTCGGCGAAGGCCGCAGCTATGGAGAGGGCGACGACCTGGTCGTGTTCTCCTACGGCAACGGCGTGCCGATGAGCCTGCGCGCAGTGCGCGAGATCGAGAAGCAGCACGGTTGGAAGGCGCGCGTGATCGACCTGCGCTGGTTGGTGCCGCTCAACGATGCCTACATCGCCGAACAGGCGCGCGGCGCCAAGCGCATCATCGTGGTCGACGAAGGCCGGCGCAGCGCCGGCGTCGGCGAGGGCGTGATCACGGCATTGACCGAGGCCGGTTTCGGCGGCGTGCCGCTGCAGCGCGTGGTCGGCGTCGACACCTACACGCCGCTGGCCGGCGCGGCCTTCCTGGTGATCCCCGGCGAGGACGACATCGTCCGCGCCGCCGACGTGCTGGCCAAGGGCTGACCCTCATGTGCGGACTGGCCGGCCTGCTGTGTCCGCGCACCGATATCGGCCACGAGCATCTGCTCGAACTGGCCGGCGCGATGGGCGACGCCCTGCGTCACCGCGGCCCCGACGACGACGGCGTCTGGGCCGATGCGCAACACGGCATTGCCCTGGCGCATCGGCGCCTGAGCATTCTCGACCTGTCGCCGCTGGGCCATCAGCCGATGGCCTCGGCCGACGGCCGCTACGTGATCGCCTACAACGGCGAGGTCTACAACTTCGCCGCCTTGCGCGAAGAACTGCTCGAACTGGGCCACGCCTTCCGCGGCCACTCCGACACCGAGGTGCTGCTGGCCGCGGTGGTGGAGTGGGGCGTCGAGAACGCGGTGGCGCGTTGCAGCGGCATGTTCGCCATCGCCCTGTGGGACCGCCACGAACAGACGTTGTGGCTGGCCCGCGACCGGGTCGGCAAGAAGCCGCTGTACTACGGCTGGGCCGGCGACACCCTGGTGTTCGGTTCCGAACTCAAGGCGCTGTGGCGGCATCCGCAGTTCGACAACGGCGTCGACCGCAATGCGCTGGCCCTGTTGCTGCGTTACGACTACGTGCCGGCGCCGTACGCGATCCATACCGACACCTTCAAGCTGATGCCGGGCACCTTGCTGCGTTTCGACGCCGCTGCGGTCGCGCGCGGCGCCGCCGCGCACGACCCGGGGCGCGATCAGCGCCGTTACTGGCATGCGCGCGAGCGTATGGCCGCGGCGATCCGGCACCCGTTCGACGGCGACATCGACGCCGCTGAAGACCGGCTCGACGACCTGCTGCGCGACGCGGTCGGCCTGCGCATGGTCGCCGACGTGCCGGTCGGTGTGTTTCTTTCCGGCGGCACCGATTCGTCGGTGGTGACTTCGTTGATGCAGGCCTTGAGCGCGAAGCCGGTCAAGAGCTTCACCATCGGTTTCGAGGGTTCGCACCACGACGAGGCGCCGCTCGCGCTCGAAGTCGCGCGCCATCTCGGCACCGCCCACACCGAGCTCTACGTCAGCGGCGCCGATGCCTTGGCGGTGGTGCCGCGGCTGTCGGCGATGTTCGACGAACCCTTCGCCGACGCCTCGCAGGTGCCGACCGCGCTGGTTTGCGCCTTGGCGCGCAGCCAGGTCACGGTGGCGCTGTCGGGCGACGGCGGCGATGAGTTGTTCTTCGGCTATACGCGCTACGAGCGCGCCTTGCGCAACCTGCGTCTGCAGCGGCACGTGCCGGCGCCGCTGCGGCGCTGGCTGGCGAAATCCGCGAGCGGTCACGGCGAAGCCTCGCGCGCCGGCGGTTTCGCTGCGTTCGCCGCCGAGATGGGCGCGCAGGGCATCGGCGATGTCTATCGCAATCGCATCGTGCGCTGGCGTTTCCCCCAGGCCGCCGTGCCCGGATCGAAACTGCCGGCGACCATGTACGACCTCGCCGAACCGCTGGGCGGGCTGGGCACGCCCGCCGACGCGATGATGCTGGCCGACTACAGCGTGTACCTGCCCGACGACCTGCTGTGCAAGGTCGACCGCGCCAGCATGGCGGTCGGGCTGGAGGCGCGTGCGCCCTTGCTCGACACCCACGTCGCCGAATTCGCCTGGTCGTTGCCGCTGCAATTCAAGCGCGGCGACAGCGGCAGCAAGTACCTGCTCAAGCGTGTGCTCAAGCGCTACCTGCCCGACGCCATGGTCGATCGCGGCAAGCGCGGTTTCGGCGCGCCGGTGACGCAATGGCTGCGCGGCGACCTGCGCGAGTGGGCAGCGGCGTTGCTCGACCCGTCGCGCCTGGCGCAGGAGGGGTATTTCGACGCCGAGTTGATCGGCGGCCTGTGGCGACAGTTCCTGGCCGGCGAGCGCCGCTGGCATACGCACCTGTGGAACGTGTTGATGTTCCAGGCCTGGCAGGCGCATTGGAAAACCGAGCGCAACGAAGTCGGGCGCTCGGTCTGGATGTCGACGACCGGCGAGGGCGGTTTGTAGGCGGCATGGTCGACCCGCGCCGCCAAGGGTAGGAGCGGCGCAAGCCGCGACCGCAGGGTGTCAGGCCGCGGCGCCGTGCCGGCCTTCGCAGTGCAACCCCTTGTAGAAGCGGCGCGAGCCGCGACCGCGGAGTTTCGGGTCGCGGCGTTGCTGTCTGGTGGGCGCGCGGTCGCGGCTTGCGCCGCTCCTACCCAGGGCAACGCAGGCAAGGGGTAGGAGCGGCGCAAGCCGCGACCGCGCTTCTACAAGGCGCAGCGTCTGTCGGGGTTCACTGCGAACGGCCCATGCGGTGGATGTTTGACCGCTTCGGTCGATGACGCGGGACCGGAGTTTTCTGCGCGTCCCGTGGTCGCGGCTTGCGCCGCTCCTACTCCTGGAGGCGCAACCTCAGCGCGCGAAACCTTCCAGCAGCGGCACTTCCTCGACCCCGTGGCCGCCGATGCTCAGCGCCTGTTCGGGGCGCTCCAGCGGCAGCACCGCCAGGGCGAGATGGGTCCCACCATCGCTCGCCGCGGCGACCACGGTGCCCAGTGCTGCGCTTTCGCCACGCACTTCCGTTCCGGCCTCGATCGGTGCGGCAGCGGCGAACGCCACCACGCCGCGCTTGGCCTTGCCGAGGAAATGGGTGCGGGCGACGATCTCCTGGCCCGGATAGCAGCCTTTCTTGACGCTGAAAGCGCGCAGGCGCTCCAGCGACAGCTGTTGCGGGGTCCATTGTTCGGCCTGCGACGCCGGCAGCCGCGGCAGGCCGTGGCGCAGATCGGCCAGCGCCCACTGCGCGGTCGCTGCCGGGTCCTCCGGCGCACTCGCGTCCGCGACGATGCGCAGGCTGCGCGCACCGCCGTCGCCGCTGAAGTCCAGCTCCAGGCCTGTCTCTTCGTCGCCGCCGAGGGCGCCGCCGCGCGCCTGCGCCGGCTCGGCCCAGCGCCCTTCGGCGCTCAGGTCCTCGCGCAGGGCGATGACCACCTTGCTGCGGAAGACGAAGCGTTTCAACGCCTCGGCGATGGCCGCGGCGTCGGCGTCGGGGACCAGCAGCCAGACGCGTTGGTCGGACAGGCGGAGCAGGGCGAATAGCGCAATCAGGCGCCCTTTGGGCGTCAGCCAGCCGCTCCAGTGCCAATGTCGATCGGCGAGCGTCTTCACGTCGTTCATGAACTGAGACTGCGCAAAGGCTGCTGCGTCGCGGCCTTCGAGGGTTATGAGGCGTTGGCCGGGCAGGGCAAACGCCTGTCCGTGCAAGGGGTGCGGGTTGTCAGGCATGGGGGCCGGGAATTAATATTTAACGCTGTGATGATAGGCGAAACCACCCCGGAAGCACCTTCGGACCTTGCGTCCGAGACCCCGGCGACTCCCGTACCCGAGACGGGAGGCGATTCGTCTTCCGCCAAGGACGCTCGCAAAGAGCACGGTGGTCGCGAGGGTCCCGAACCGACCCGTTACGGCGACTGGGAAAAGAACGGCCGCTGCATCGATTTCTGATCCGACGTCCGACCGCTAGCCCCTCACGCCCCCCACACAGCGCTCCCACGCTCCCCCCGCCACGCGGCGCCGCCGCCCAGCTGAGATTGCCATCGCATGGCGAACCGCGAACGACCCCTGTCACCGCATCTGCAGGTTTACCGCTGGCAGATACAGATGGTGACCTCGATCCTGCACCGGGCCACCGGTGTCATCCTTTCCGTCGGCGCTTTGCTGATCGCCTGGGCGCTGGTATCGCTCGCGGCCGGTCCCGAAGCCTGGGCCCAGTTCACCGCCTGCGCCCGCTCGCCGCTCGGTTTCCTGATCCTGTTCGGCTGGACCTGGGCCTTCGCCTACCACCTGATCAACGGCATCCGCCATCTGGTCCAGGACGCGGGCTACGCCTACAAGGTCGATACCTTCGTGCGCAACGGCTGGATCAGCGTCATCGGCAGCCTGGTGCTGACCGCCCTGATCTGGATCGTCGCCATGATGTCGCGAGGTGGCGCATGAGCGCGAACAACAAGCATTTGCGCAACCCGCTCAAGACCGCGCGCGGCCTGGGCTCGGCGAAGGACGGCACCCACCACTTCGTGGTCCAGCGCGTCACCGCGGTCGCCCTGATCGTCCTGACCCTGTACGTGCTGGGCCTGATCGTGTCGTGGATCGGCGGCGATTACGCCTCGGTGCGCGCCTCGGTCGCCCATCCCTGCAACGCCGTGCTGCTGAGCGCGTTCGTCGTGGCGATGTTCTGGCACGCCAAGCTCGGCCTGCAGGTCGTCATCGAGGACTACGTCCACACCCCGGGGCTGGCGATCGCCTCGCAGCTCGCGGTCGTTTTCGTTTGCGTACTCGCGGCTCTCGCCAGCGTGCTCGCCATCATCCGCATCGCGTTGGGAGCCTGAGTCGTGGCCTCTGCCTACAAGATTCAAGAACACAAGTTCGACATGGTCGTGGTCGGCGCCGGCGGCGCCGGTCTGCGCGCCACCTTCGGTCTCGCCCAGAAGGGCCTGAAGACCGCCTGCATCACCAAGGTGTTCCCGACCCGCTCGCATACCGTCGCCGCCCAGGGCGGCATCTCGGCCGCGCTCGGCAACATGGGCGAGGACGATTGGCGCTACCACTTCTTCGACACCGTGAAGGGTTCGGACTGGCTGGGCGACCAGGACGCGATCGAGTACATGTGCAAGGAGGCCATCCCGGCCATCATCGAGCTCGAGCACCAGGGCGTGCCGTTCTCGCGCACCGACGAAGGCAAGATCTACCAGCGCCCGTTCGGCGGTATGACCACCAAGTACGGCGAAGGCCCGCCGGCGCAGCGCACCTGCGCCGCCGCCGACCGCACCGGCCACGCCATTCTGCACACCCTGTACCAGCAGTCGCTGGCGCACGACGCGCAGTTCTTCATCGAATACTTCGCCCTCGACCTGATCATGGACGAGACCGGCGCCTGCCGCGGCGTGCTCGCGCTCGACATGGCCGAAGGCACGCTGCACCTGTTCCGCGCCCAGGGCACGGTGCTGGCCACCGGCGGCTACGGCCGCGCCTATTTCTCGGCGACCTCGGCCCACACCTGCACCGGCGACGGCGGCGGCATGGCCTTGCGCGCCGGCCTCGGCCTACAGGACATGGAATTCGTCCAGTTCCACCCGACCGGCATCTACGGCGCCGGCTGCCTGATCACCGAGGGCGTGCGAGGCGAGGGCGGCATCCTGCGCAACGCCAACGGCGAGCGCTTCATGGAGCGCTACGCGCCGAGCGTGAAGGACCTGGCGCCGCGCGACATGGTCAGTCGTTCGATGACCATCGAGATCCGCGAAGGCCGCGGCGTCGGCGAGCACAAGGATCACATCCTGCTCGACCTGACCCACCTCGGCCCCGAAGTCATCCACGAAAAACTCCCCGGCATCGCCGAATCGGCGCGCATCTTCGCCAACGTCGACGTCGAGAAGGAGCCGATCCCGGTCATCCCGACCGTGCACTACAACATGGGCGGCATCCCGACCAACTACCACGGCGAAGTCGTGCAGTTGAAGAACGGCGACCCCGATGCGGTCGTGCCGGGCCTGTATGCGATCGGCGAAGCGGCCTGCGTGTCGGTGCACGGCGCCAACCGCCTGGGCTCGAACTCGCTGCTCGACCTGGTGGTGTTCGGCCGCGCGGTGGCCAACCGCTGCGCCGAGACGGTCACGCCCGGCGGCGCCCACGCCCGCCTGGCCGGCGACGCCTGCGACGAAGCGCTGGCGCGCCTGGACAAGCTGCGCAACGCCACCGGCAGCACGCCGACCGCGGTCATCCGCGACAAGATGCAGCGCACCATGCAGGCCGACGCGGCGGTGTTCCGCACCGGCGAGACCCTCGCCGACGGCGTGCGCAAGATGCGCGAGATCCACGCTTCGTTCGCCGACGTCAAGGTCAGCGACCGTTCGCTGATCTGGAACTCGGACCTGATCGAGACCTACGAGCTGTCGAACCTGCTCGGCCAGGCCTTGGCCACCATCGTCTCGGCCGAGAACCGCACCGAGTCGCGCGGCGCCCACGCCCGCGAGGACTTCGCCACGCGCAACGATGAGCAGTGGCAGAAGCACACGCTGTGCTGGGTCGACGAGAAGGGTACGACGAGCATCGACTACCGTCCGGTGCACAACTACACCTTGACCGACGACGTCGCCTACGTCCCGCCCAAGGAACGCAAGTACTGATCGGCGCTACGGCGCGCAGTTCCGCTGCGCGCCATTCACGCAACCCACCGCAGTACTGCCGCAAGCCGAGAGATCGCCAGCATGGCCGAATTCGCTCTACCCAAGAACTCCCAGATCCAGAAGGGCCGTCACTGGCCGACGCAGGGCGCCAAGCAGCCGCGTACCTTCAAGGTCTATCGCTGGAACCCCGACGACGGCCTCAACCCGCGCGTGGACACTTATGAAGTGGACCTTGCGACCTGCGGCCCGATGGTTCTCGACGCGCTGATCAAGATCAAGAACGAGATCGACCCGACCCTGACCTTCCGCCGCTCCTGTCGCGAAGGCATCTGCGGTTCGTGCGCGATGAACATCGACGGCACCAACACCCTGGCCTGCACCCGCGCGATCACCGATTGCGACAAGCCCGAGGTGCCGATCTACCCGCTGCCGCACATGTCGGTGGTCAAGGACCTGGTGCCGGACCTGACCCACTTCTACGCCCAGTACGCCTCGATCCGCCCGTGGCTGCGCACCCAGAGCGCGACCCCGTCGGACCGCGAGCGTCTGCAGTCGCCGGAAGACCGCAAGAAGCTCGACGGCCTGTACGAGTGCATCCTGTGCGCGTGCTGCTCGACCAGCTGCCCGAGCTATTGGTGGAACGGCGACCGCTACCTCGGCCCGGCGATCCTGCTGCAGGCCTATCGCTGGATCATCGATTCGCGCGACGAGGACACCGGTGCGCGCCTGGACGATCTGGAAGATCCGTTCAAGCTCTATCGCTGCCACACCATCATGAACTGCGCCCGCACCTGCCCGAAGGGGCTGAACCCGGCGCAGGCGATCGGCGAGATCAAGAAGCTGATGCTGGCGCGTCGCGTCTGACGTCCGACGCGGTACCGCCCGGTTCCAACCCACGACGGCGCCTCGGGCGCCGTCGTGCCGTCCAGCCAGTCGCAGGCGGCGTATCCGCGCCGCGCCAGGGGTGAGCGATGCAGTCGAAGGCGATTTTCCTGCCCGCGGTGGCGATGGTCGCGTTGACCTGCGCGGTGTGGCTGCGCATGTACGCGGTGCGGATCGGGCAGATGCGCCGCGAGCGCATCCACCCGCAAGCGGTCGCGACCTCGGCGCAGGCCGTCGCCCGGCTCACCGACAGCGCCGCGGCCGACAATTTCCGCAATCTGTTCGAACTGCCGGTACTGTTCTATCTGGCGGTGGTCGTGGCTGCACTGGCCGGATTGGCCGATGGCGCGACTCTCGTCTTGGCCTGGTTGTTCGTCGCGCTGCGCATCGCCCACAGCGCGATCCACTGCAGCTATAACCGGGTCATGCACCGTTTTTTCGTCTACGCCGCCGGCGCGCTCGCGCTGTGGGCGTTGTGGATCCATCTCGCAATCGGACTGCTGAGCTCATGAACAGTTTTTCCCGCGTCACCGCTTCGCGTTTCGCCCATCGCACCTTGGCTGCGTTGATCGCCGCTGCGTTCTGCGTCGCACCGGCTTTCGCCGATACGGCCAAGGCCGCCGATGCTGCGCAGGGCGGCGCCCGTGTCGCCGATGCCCGCCAGTTGCTGGAGACGATGCGTTACGCCGAGATCCTCAAGCAGGGTTTGAGCCTGGTGTTCAGCCAGGCCATACCCGGCAGCGAGGCGCTTTCCGACGAGCACAACGGGGTCATGAAGCGCTTGTTCGACAGCATGCCGGCCGGGCCTTTCCTCGACGGCGCCTCCAAGCGTCTGGCGCAGAGCGCGACTCAGGCCGAAATCGACGAGGCCCTGGCGTACTTCCGCGGCGCGGCCGGACAGACCGAACTGGCTTGCGTGCGCGACACGCTCGGCACGCCGACCACGCTCGACTGCATCCGCGAGCGCGGCGGCGAAGCGCAGCTGCAGGCGCATAGCGCCTTCGCCGAAAGCTCGATCGAGAACAAGCTCGGCGAGATCATGGCCGGCGACAGCGGCGATGCCGATTTCGCCGCCTCGGCCAAGCTCGCGCTCGAGCAGGATCCGACGTTGGCGAAGGACTTCGACGCCTATTGCGGAAGTCATCCGGGCGGCCTGTGCGATGTGCTGAAACCGACCCAGGCGGCGCCCTGAGCGTTCGATGCGAGGAAGCGACGAGATGAGCGAAGCCGAAATCAGCCGCGAGGAGCGCGACGAGATCGAATTGCGTCGCTTGCGCTGGCGTTGCCGGCGCGGCATGCGCGAACTGGACCAGTTGTTCGGGCGTTATCTCGACCGTGTCTGGAAGCAGGCTTCCGACGCCGAGCGCGGGGTTTTCCTACGTTTGCTGGAAACCGAGGACGATAAGCTCTGGCACTGGTTCATGGGCCACGAGGCCGCCAGCGATGCCGAACTCGACCGTCTCGTCCAATCGATCCGGGCCTTGCCGCCTTGAGTGGCGGCCGTCGCGTCTGCTCGCGGCGGCGCTGATCGTTCTGGGGCTGGCGGCGGCGTTGTCGCTGTGGTTCAGCGAATGCCCGCGTGCCGTGGCCGGGCCGCTGGCGGTGCTGGCCCTGGCCTGGGCGCTGTATTCGGCGCGGCGCGAACTGCGCCGGCCGCCACAGCGTCTGGTCATCGCGGGCGAGCGCGCCAGCCTCGACGAATTGCCGATCACCGAGCTGCGCCTGCAGTGGCGCGGCTGGCTGGCCCGGCTCGATTTCACCGGCCCGGACGGGCAGGGGCGGCGCCTGCTGTGGTGGCCGGACCGCCTGGACGCCCGCGGCCGCCGTGAACTCAGGCTGGCCGTGGCGGTCTCAGCCCCTGCGCGCGATCCGCGTTCGATGGCACCATGAGGCCCGGATTTGAACGCGGCGATCAGGGAGCCGGGATTCGGGATGGGCAAGGCGGCCAGCGCCGAACCACCGAGCACCGCGCCTGTCCAAGCCGCCAGCACTAGAGAGACAGAGTTCACGATGAAAGCAATGTCCAGTCCCCAGCTTCCGGTCTCGGCCGCATAGATGTTCAAACCCATCTCCGTCGCCATCGGCCTGCGCTACCTGCGCGCCAAACGCCGCAACGGCTTCATCTCCTTCATCTCCCTGGCCTCGATCGGGGGCATCGCCCTCGGCGTGACTGCGCTGATCACCACTCTGGCGGTGATGAGCGGCTTCCAGCGCGAGATCCGCGACCGCATGCTGCAGATGGCCGCCCACGCCACTATCAGCGCCTACGGCGAACCGGTGACCGAATGGCGGCTCGCGATCGACAAGGCCGCCGCCGACCCGCGCGTCGCCGGCGCCGCGCCCTACATCGAAAAGGAAGCGCTGCTGTCGTCGACGCGGCAACAGCCGGCGATCATCCGCGGCGTCGACCCGGCTGAGGAGAGCAAGGTCTCGGTGCTCGCCGACAAGATGGTCGAAGGCAAACTCGGCTCGTTGACCCCGGGCAGCTTCAACATCGTCCTGGGCAAGGAACTGGCCCTGTGGATGGGCGCCCAGGTCGGCGACAGCGTGGTGGTGATGACCGCAGACGGCCGCAGCACGCCGATGGGGGCGATGCCGCAGCTCAAGCGCTTCACCGTCAGCGGCATCTTCGAGGCCGGCTACAGCGAATACGATAAGGGCCTGGCGGTGGTCAACATGAGCGACATCCAACGGGTGCTGCGCATGGGCGACGGCGTCACCGGCGTGCGCTTGAGGCTGCACGACATGGACAAGGCCTGGGACGTCGCCCGCGATCTCTCGGTGGCCCTCGGCGGCCCCTACCGGATCACCGATTGGAGCAGCGACAACGCCAACATGTTCCGCGCCCTGAAGATGGAAAAGGTCGTGATGGCGGTCCTGCTGTCGCTGATCATCGCCATGGGTGCGTTCAACCTGGTGTCTTCGCAGGTCATGCTGGTCACCGACAAGCAGGCCGATATCGCGATCCAGCGCACCCTCGGGCTGACCCCGATGAGCGTGATGCGGATCTTCGTCGTCCAGGGCACCCTGATCGGCATCGTCGGCACGGTGCTCGGCGTGGTCGGCGGTATCGTCCTGACCTTGAACCTCGAACACATCCTCAAGGCCATCGAGACCGTGCTCGGTGTGCAGTTGATGCCGGAAGACGTCTACTACATCACCGGCCTGCCGACCGACCTGCAGACCAGCGACGTCACCATCATCGCCTGCGTGGCGCTGGCGATGGCCTTCCTGGCCACGATCTATCCCGCCTGGCGCGCCGCGCGCACGGCGCCGGCGGAGGCGCTGCGCTATGAATAACCCTCAAAATGCCGACGTCCGCCGGACCGTCGCCGACGACATCGTGCTGCGTTGCGACGGCCTGGCGATGACTTATTCCGAAGGCAAGCTGCACACGCCGGTGTTCCAGGGGTTGGAACTGGCCGTGCGCAAGGGCGAGACCGTTGCGATTCTCGGTGCGTCCGGCGCCGGCAAGAGCACCTTGCTGCATCTGCTCGGCGGCCTCGACACGCCGACCGCGGGCGAGGTCTACGTCGCCGGCGAGCGCATGAGCGCGCTGTCCGATCGCGCGCGCGGCCTGCTGCGCAATCAGGCCTTGGGTTTCGTCTATCAGTTCCATCACCTGTTGCCCGAGTTCACCGCGCTCGAAAACGTGATGCTGCCGGTGCTGCTCGACGGCCGCAGCCGTTCGGCCACGACCAAGCAGGCGTCGGAGCGGGCCAGGGCATTGCTGGAATCGGTCGGCCTGGGCCATCGTCTCGATCACAAGCCGGGCGAACTGTCCGGCGGCGAGCGCCAGCGCGCCGCGGTCGCGCGCGCCCTGGTCAATCGCCCGGCCTGCGTGCTCGGCGACGAGCCGACCGGCAACCTCGACGAAAAAACCGCCGCGGTGGTGTTCGAGCTGATGCTCGCGCTCAATCGCGACCAGGGCACCAGCCTGGTGTTGGTGACCCACGACCGCCGCCTCGCGCGGCGCCTGGACCGCGTGCTGGAATTGCACGAAGGCAAACTGCGGCAACTGGACGCCGCCGAGGTGTAGACATGCACGACGCGGCAAGGACGCCGCCCTTCGGAAAACTCGTCGCCTGCGCATTGCTGACCGGCATCGGTGCCGGACTGGCCTTGCCGCATGCGTGCCCGTGGGGAGTTTCGTTACCCGCCCTGATCGCCGCCACCGTTGCGTGGTGGCGTTTGCCGCGCTGGCGCTGGCTCGCCGCGGCGGTGTTGGGGTTCGCGCTCGCCAGTCTGCATGCGGCCTATGCGCTGAGCCTGCAGTTGCCGCCGGACTGGGAGAAGCGCGAGGTCGTCGTCAGCGGGCGCATCGTCGATCTTCCGCAGCACGAACCGCGCCGCAGCCGTTTTCTGTTTCGTATCGACGAGGACGCGCAACAGCCCGAGCCCTTGCGCGGCCGCTTGTTGCGATTGGCCTGGTACGACGATGAACTCGAACCGCGTCGCGTGCTGCGGGCCGGCCAGCGTTGGCGGTTCCAGGCGCGGGTGCGGGCGCCGCGCGGCCTGCGCAATCCGGGCGGTCCCGACGCCGAAAAATACGCCTTGATGCAGCGTTTGGCCGCGACCGGCTACCTGCGCGAGCCGGAGCGCGCACGGCTGTTGGCCAAGGCGAGCGGGCTCGATGCCTGGCGCGAATCGATCTCCGACCGCATCGCCGCGACGGTGCGGTCGCCGTCTTCGCGCTTCGTGCGTGCGCTCGCGCTCGGCGACACCCGCGGCTTGGACGAGCGCGACTGGAGCGTGCTGCGCGCCGACGGCCTGACTCATCTGATCGCGATCTCCGGCTTCCATGTCGGCTTGGTCGCGGGCTTCTTCGCCTTGTTCGCGGGCCGGTTATGGCGGGTATTCCCCGCGCTGGGGCGGCGCTGCCCCGGGGTGGTCGCGGCGGCGGTCGCAGCGATGCTCGGCGGTTTGGCCTATGCGGCCGCGGTCGGCTTCGCCCTGCCGACCGTGCGCACCTGGCTGATGATCGCGCTGGTCGCGGCGCTGCGCATGTCGCGCCGGCCTTTTCACGCCTTCGACGCCTTGGCGATGGCGGCGATCGCGATGGCCTTGGCCGATCCTTTGGCCTTGCTCGGTGCAGGGTTCTGGCTGAGCTTTCTCGGCGTCGCCTGGCTGCTGTGGTGCTTGCCGGATTCGATGGCGGCGACCGGCTGGCGCGATCGCTTGCGCGGGTTCCTGAGCGCGCAGGGCGTGGCGAGCCTGGGTTTGCTGCCGGTGTGCGTGCTGTTGTTCGGCCAGGCCTCCCTGGCCGGGCCGTTCGCCAATCTGATTGCGGTGCCGTGGTGGAGCCTGGTGGTGGTGCCCCTGGCCTTGCTCGGCACCGGCCTGGAGGCGCTCCACGCCGGCGCCGGCGAGTTCGCCTGGCGCGGCGCCGCGGCCTGCTTCGACGCGAGCTGGCCCGGGTTCGAGTCCCTGGCCGACAGCGGTCTGGCCTTGTGGTGGCTGCCGGAGCCGGCCTGGTTCGCCTTGCCGCTGGCGATGCTGGGCGCGTTCTGGCTGCTGCTGCCGCGCGGCGTGCCCGGTAAGGCGCTGGCGCTGCTGTTGTGGCTGCCTTTGCTGTGGCCGGATCGGCATCTGCCCGGGCCGGGCGAAGCCGAACTGATCGTGGTCGACGTGGGGCAGGGCTTGTCGGTGCTGGTGCGCACGGCGAACCACAGCCTGCTGTTCGACGCCGGGCCCTCGGTGCGCGACGGTTTCGACGCCGGCGAGCGCGCGGTGGTGCCGGCCCTGCATGCGCTCGGGGTGCGTCGCCTCGACCGTGTCGTCGCCAGCCACGGCGACAACGACCACGCCGGCGGTGTGGCCAGCGTACTGCGCGCGTTTCCGTCGCCGGTCGTGTTCGCGCCGCCCGAAGTCGACGGCGAGGCGCTCGAGGGCATCCGCACCCGTCCCTGCGAGGCCGGGCGCAGTTGGGAATGGGACGGCGTGCGCCTGCGTTTCCTGCACCCGCCCCGGCATTTTCCCTACCTGGGCAACGAATCGAGCTGCGTGCTGCGGGTCGAAAGTCGGCACGGCGCGGCGCTGTTGACCGGCGACATCGGCGAGGTGGTCGAGCGCGATCTGGTCCGCCGTGCCGGGCTTTCGGCGCAGGACCGCCTGCGCGCCGAGGTGGTGCTGGTCGCCCACCACGGCAGCGGCGGCTCCTCCGATCCGGAGTTCATCGCCGCGACCGGCGCCCGCCACGCCTTGGTATCCAGCGGCCATGGCAACCGCTTCGGCCACCCGCGCGCGGACGTGCTGGAACGCTGGCGCCGCGCCGGGGCGGGCACCCGCGATACCGCGGCCGATGGCGCCTTGCGGACGGGGCTGCGCGCCGGCGGCATCGCCGTGGAAACGCGACGCCAGACACACCCGCGTCTGTGGGATGCGACCCGGCGTGCGGGCGCTGGGCTATCCTATCGGCCAGATTGATGTCGGCCACGGGCCGGGGGTTCGCGAGTGCTGGAACTGGTCAAGGCCGGCGGTTGGCCGATGATTCCGTTGTTGATCCTGTCGGCGGTAGCGCTGGCGATCATCATCGAACGCCTCTGGACCCTGCGTCGCAGGGCGGTGTTGCCGCCGCAGCTCGGCCAGGAAGTCCGCGCCTGGGCCGCGACCGGCAAGCTCGACCCGGCCCACATCGAGTCGCTGCGCGCGACCGCGCCGCTCGGTGAACTGCTCGCCGCCGCGCTCGACGTCCGCCATCGCCCGCGCGAGGAAATCCGCGAGCGCATCGAGGACGTCGGCCGCCACCTCGTGCACCGCATGGAGCGTTACCTGAACACGCTCGGCACCATTTCCGCCGCCGGCCCGCTGCTCGGGCTGTTCGGCACCGTGGTCGGCATGATCCAGATGTTCATGGTCATCAACGACCACGGCATCGGCGACGTCAACCAACTCGCCGGCGGCATCGGCAAGGCGCTGATCTGCACCGCGACCGGCATGATCGTCGCGATTCCGGCGCTGATGGCCCACCGCTGGTTCCGCGGCCGCATCGCCGAATACATCGTCGCGATGGAGCACGAAGCGATCGCCCTGGTCGACGTGCTGACCCCGGGCACGGTCGAGTCGCGCCAGCAGCATGAGGCGCGCGCGCCGGTGCGCCTGGCCGGCCAGGCCGGCTGAGGCGCCGACGCATGCGCATCCGCGACCATCGCTCCGACGATGAGCCCGAGATCAACCTGGTGCCGTTGATCGACGTGATCCTGGTCCTGATCATCTTCTTCGTCGTTACCGCCACCTTCGACGCGCGCTCGGTGCTCAAGCTCGAACTGCCGCGCGCCACCGGCGAGCCCTCCGGCGACGCCAGCAAGGCCCTGATCGTGCTGGTGAATGCCGAAGGCCGTTATTTCGTCGGCGACCGCGAGGTGCTGCGCGACGATCTGGAATCGCTCAAGACCACGATAGCGGAGGTCGCCGGCAGCGACCGCGACCGCACCGTCATGCTGCGCGCCGATGCGCGCACGCCGTACCAGGCCGTGGTCACCGTCTACGACGCGCTCGGCCAGCTCGGTTTCCGCAGGATCATGAGCGCGACCGCGCCGCCGCAACCCGGTGCTCAGGCCGCCGCGGGGACGGTGCGGTGACAGCCACCGCATCGCCCTGGCAGACCTACCGCCGGTTGCTCGAATTCTCGCGGCCTTACCGCGGACTGCTCTGGATCGCCGCGCTCGGCATGGTGATCGAGGCCGCCGCCGGCGCCGGTTTCACCAAGATCATGGAACCGATCATCAACCAGACCTTCATCGCCAAGAACTCGGCGTTGGCGATTTGGCTGCCGGCGGCCATCGTCGCCTTGTTCGTGCTGCGCGGTCTCGCCGGTTACCTCACCGATTACTACATGGCCAAGTCCGGCCGCGGCGTCGCCCGCGACCTGCGAGTGAAGGTGCTCGGCAAGTACCTGCGCCTGCCGGGTTCGCGCTTCGATACCGAGCCGGTGCCGTCGATGTTGGTGCGGCTGGGCTCCGACAGCGACCAGGTCGCGCAGGCCGCGGTCGACGCGCTCAAGGTCATGGTCCAGCAGTCGCTGCAGGCGCTCGCGCTGCTCGGCGTGATGATCTGGACGAGTTGGCAGGTCACCATCGCCGTCGCGGTGATGGCGCCGCCGCTGGCCTGGGTCATGGACAAGGTCGGCCGCCGCTATCGCCGCATCAGCCACAAGATCCAGGAAAGCGGCGCGCAGTTGCTGCTCGCGGCCGATCAGGCGCTGTCGAACCAGCAGGAAGTGAAGGTCTACGGCGCGCAGCCGACCGAGCTGACCCGCTACGGCGCCATCGCCGACGACTACCTGCGCCTCAGCCTCAAGGTCGAGTCCACCCGCAGCATCGCCTCGGCCATGGTCCAGCTGATGGGCTCGATCGGCCTGGCCTTGCTGCTGCTGGTCGCCAGCCACGAAGCCTTCGCCGGGCGCCTCAGCGCCGGCGGTTTCGTCGCCCTGATGATGTCGATGATGGCGATGATTCCGGCGCTGCGTCAGCTCACCAACGTGCAGAACATGCTGCAGCGCGGCCTGGCCTCGGCCGAGCGCTTGTTCGACGTGCTGGACGCTTCCGACGAATTGGACGAAGGCACGCGCGAACTCGCGCGCAGCCAGGGTCTGGTCGAGTTCCGCGACGTCACCGCGCGTTATCCGGGCCAGGACCGTCCTGCGTTGTCGGACATCAGTTTCGTTGCGCGTCCCGGCACCGTCACCGCCATCGTCGGCCGCTCCGGCAGCGGCAAGTCGACCCTGATCAAGCTGATCCCGCGCTTCTACGACCCCGAGGCCGGGCAGATCCTGCTCGACGGCCATCCCGTGCAGGACTACCGCCTGGCCGACCTGCGTCGCCAGATCGCCCTGGTCGGCCAGCAGGTGATGCTGTTCGACGGCACGGTCGCGGCCAACGTCGCTTACGGCGAACTGCAGGACAGCGACGCCGAGGCCCTGCAACGCGCGGTCGGCGGCGCCAATGCCAGCGAGTTCATCGAGCGCCTGCCGGAAGGCGTTAACACGCCGATCGGCGCCAAGGGCGGCAAGCTCTCCGGCGGCCAGCGCCAACGCCTGGCGATCGCGCGCGCGATGCTCAAGGACGCACCGATCCTGATCCTCGACGAAGCCACCGCGGCGCTCGACACCGAATCCGAACGCCTGGTCCAGGACGCGCTCGAACGCCTGATGCCGGATCGCACCACCTTGGTCATCGCCCATCGTCTGTCGACGATCGAGCATGCCGACCAGGTGTTGGTGCTCGATCAGGGCCGTATCGTCGAGCGCGGCAGCCACGGCGAATTGATCGCCCAGGGCGGTCTGTACGCGCATCTGCACCGCATGCAGTTCCGGGAAGCCGAATGAGCGGCGCTTCGGATCGGCAACCACATGTGCCGGCGTATTGGTACGGCGACGTCCCGGTGCCCGCGCATGCGCGCCTGCTCTCGGGCTTGTACGGCGCGGTCACCGACCTGCGCCGCACCCTGTACCGCAAAGGCCTCAAGCGCCGCCGCCACCCCGGCGTGCCGGTGATCGTGGTCGGCAACATCACCGCCGGCGGCGCCGGCAAGACACCGCTCACGATCGCCCTGGTGCAGCGCCTGAAGCAGGAAGGCTGGAACCCGGGCGTGGCCAGCCGCGGCTACGGCCGCGACGACATCGCCACGCCGCTGTGGGTCGAGCGCGACACCGATCCGCGTATCGGCGGCGACGAGCCGGTGCTGATCGCGCGCCGCACCGGCGCCAGGCTGCGCGCCGACCGCGACCGCGCCGCCGCCGCGAAAGCCCTGGCCGACGCCGGCTGCGACATCGTCGTCTGCGACGATGGCCTGCAGCATTACCGCCTCGCCCGCGACATCGAGATCGAAGTCGTCGACGGCCGCCGTCGTTACGGCAACGGCCAATTGCTGCCGGCCGGACCGTTGCGCGAGCCGCCCGAACGCGGCGCCGAATGCGATTTCCGTGTGGTCAACATGCCCAACCTCGCCGGCGACGCCGCCGCCGCGACCACCGGTTTCGGCGAATGGCCGATGCGATTGATCGCCGACCAGGCGCTGCCGCTGCTCGGCGGCCGCCCGCTCAAGCTCGAGGCTTTCGCCGGCCAGCGCGTGCACGCGGTCGCCGGCATCGGCGACCCCGAGCGCTACTTCGGCATGCTGCGCAGCCTCGGCATCGCCATCGTGCCGCACGCCTTCGCCGATCATCATCGCTACAGCGCCGCCGATTTCGAATTCGGCAGCCGTCTGCCGGTGCTGATGACCGAAAAGGACGCGGTCAAGATTCCGCTGGCGGGCGAGGGCGCGTTCGCCTCGGACCTGCATTACAGCGTGCCGGTGCGTGCCGAATTGCCGGAAGCGTTCTGGGTTTCGCTGCTCGACAAACTGCCGGCGCGCGTCGCGCGCTGACGTTGCACGGCGGCGCGCCGGCGGCGTCCATCGATCCGCCCGAGGCGCCATCGTGCGCCCCCGGCACGCCGGAGTTCCAAGGGCGGCAGCGGCGCAAGCCGCGACCCTTCCGTCTATCGCTTCGCCAGCACCCGACCCGAGCTGAGCCGGCCTGATCCAAGCCGGCCCGACCTAAGCCGGCCTGACGTAAGCTTGTCCCGCGCCGCACGCGCGCATCGAATTTCTCGCGGCCAGCCGCGACCGTTGGAGCGAACATGAGCCAGGATTTCGTCGTCGCCATTCCCGCCCGTTACGCCGCCTCACGCCTGCCGGGCAAACCGCTACGCGAGCTGGCCGGCGAGCCGTTGGTGCTGCACGTCGCCCGCCGCGCCCTCGCGGCCGGTGCGCGCGAGGTCTGGGTCGCGGCCGACGACGAGCGCATCGCCCAAGCGTTGAAGGACAGCGGCGTGCAGGTGGCGATGACTTCGACCGAACACGCCTCCGGCACCGACCGCCTCGCCGAATGCGCCGACATCGCCGGCTGGCGCGACGACACCGTGATCGTCAACCTGCAGGGCGACGAACCCTTCGCGCCGGCCTCGGGCATCGTCGCCACCGCGACCGCCTTGCGCGACAGCGGCTCCGAGATGTCGACCCTGGCCGCGCCGATTACCGAAGTCGAGGTGTTGTTCGATCCGAACGCGGTCAAGTTGGTGCGTGCCGGCAACGGCGATGCGCTGTACTTCAGCCGCGCGCCGATTCCGTGGCCGCGCGACGCTTTCGCCAACGACCGCCAGCGCATGCCCGGCGGCGGCGAATGGCTGCGCCATATCGGCATCTACGGCTATCGCGCCGGTTTCCTGCGCAAGTTCGCCAAGCTGCGGCCGGGCCGGCTCGAACAGATCGAATCGCTGGAGCAATTGCGCGCGCTCGAAGCCGGCTACCGAATCGCCGTCGGCATCACCCCGGAGCCGTTCCCGCCCGGCGTCGACACCCCCGAAGATCTCGCCCGCGCCGAAGCGCATCTGGCCGGCCGCGCGGTGGGAGAGGGCGCCTGAGCATGCGCCTGCTGATCGTCTGCCTCGGCAATATCTGCCGCTCGCCGGTCGCCGAGGGCGTGCTGCGCGCCCGCATCGAGACCTCGTCGGTGGCCGGGCGGGTCGAGCTCGATTCGGCCGGCACCGGCGACTGGCACGTCGGCGAGCCGCCGGACCGGCGTTCGATCGCCAACGCCGCCGAGCACGGCGTCGACATCTCCGGCCTGCGCGCGCGCCAACTCGCCGCGTCGGACTACACCGACTTTGACTGGCTGCTGTGCGCCGACCGCGCCAACCTGCGCGATGTCCGTGCCCGCGCGCCGCGCGGCGCCAGGGCGCGCACCGCGCTGTTGCTGGATTGGTGCGGTTTGGAAACCGAAGGCGAAGTGCCCGATCCCTACACCGGCGGGCCGGCCCAGTTCGAGCACGTGTTCCAGTTGCTCGACCGCGCCGCCGACGGCGCGATCGCACGCCTGCGCGAAGAACTGCATCTGCGTTGATCGCCCGATGAGGCGACAGGCTCCGGCACCGCGCCGGCGCTGGTCGATGCGGATGGGGCGGGGCGACGGTAACGAACCAAGCGCCGCAGACTCGCCGGGCCGGGCCACCGCCATGGCGCACACGGATTTGCCGTTCGCGGCACGACCGCCTTGCCGTCTGGGCCGTTCCCCGATGCATTCGGCCCCAAGGCCCGGTTCGGGCCCTTGCGCTCGCGCATAATCAACCCAATCCAGAACCCGGTCCTCCGTTTCCGGTTCCCCGATCTGCCGATGCCCGCCACCGCGCCCGCCCGTTCGAACGCTCTCAATCGTGCCGTCGCCGGCGCGCGGGCGATGCCCGCCTGTGCCGCGCCCGGCCTCGTCGCGAGCGTTCGCGCGCACCCGCAAGCGAGAGCCTCGTGACGACCGCCTCCCAGCCCGCCACGTTCGACGGCAAGGCCTTCGTCAAGCATCTGAGCACCGCGCCGGGCGTCTATCGCATGATCGGCGCCGACGACAACGTGCTCTATGTCGGCAAGGCCGGGGCGCTGCGTAACCGCGTATCGAGTTATTTCAACGCCACGCCGAAGTCCACGCGCATCATGTCGATGCTGTCGCAGACGGTACGCATGGAGGTCACGGTCACCCGCACCGAGGCCGAGGCGCTGATCCTCGAGAACCAGCTGATCAAGTCGCTCAAGCCGCGCTACAACGTGCTGCTGCGCGACGACAAGAGTTACCCCTACGTATTGATGACCCAGGAAGCCTGGCCGCGCATCGCCATGCACCGCGGGCCGCGCGCCATCCCGGGCCGCTACTTCGGTCCTTACGCCAGCGTCGGCGCGGTGCGCGACACGCTCAACCTGATGCACAAGCTGTTTCGCCTGCGCAGTTGCGAGGACAGCGTGTTCCGCAATCGCTCGCGGCCTTGTCTGCAACACCAGATCGGTCGTTGCAGTGCGCCCTGCGTCGGCCTGGTGCCGGCGCGCGACTATGCCGAAAGCGTGCGTCGCGCCGGGCTGCTGCTCGACGGACGCAGCGACGAGCTCACCGACGAACTCGGCCGGAGCATGGAAGAGGCGAGCATGCGCCTGGATTTCGAGGACGCCGCACGCCTGCGCGACCTCATCACCGGCATCCGCACCTTGCAGGCGCGCCAGTACGTCGACGGCCGCGCCGCCGACCTCGACGTGCTCGCGGTGGCGATGCAGGGGGTCTCGGCCTGCGTGCTGTTGCTGGCGTTCCGCGACGGCCGCAACCTCGGCACGCGCGCGTTCTTTCCCAAGACCAACGGCAGCGACAACCCCGAGGAAGTGCTGGCCGCGTTCGTCTCGCAGTACTACGCCGAGCAACCGCCGCCGCGCGAGATCGTGCTCGATCGCGACCTGCCCGATCGCGAACTGCTCGAGCATGCGCTGTCGAGTTCGGGCGAGCGCCGGGTGCAGATCAAATGCAACGTGCGCGGCGAACGCGCCGGCTATCTCGACATGGCGCGGCGCAACGCCGAACTCGCGCTCGGCACCGAACTGACCAGCCACGCCGCCCAGCTCGCACGCGCCGAGGCGCTGCGCGACCTGCTCGGCATGCCGTCGCTGCCGGCCCGGATCGAGTGTTTCGACATCAGCCACACCATGGGCGAGGCCACCGTGGCCTCGTGCGTGGTGTTCGATGCCGAGGGGCCGGTACGCGGCCAGTACCGCCGCTACAACATCGCCGGCATCGTCGAGGGCGACGACTACGCCGCCATGAACCAGGCGATTTCGCGCCGGTTCCGGCGCGCGGTCGAGGAAAACGGGGTGGTGCCGGACGTCCTGCTGATCGACGGCGGCGCCGGACAGGTGGCCCAGGCCCGGTCTGCCCTGGACGAGCTGGGGGTCGAGGGGCTGATCCTGGTGGGCGTGGCCAAGGGCCCGGCCCGCCGTCCCGGCGATGAAGAATTGCTGCTCCCGGACGGCCGGGTGGTCCGCCCGGGCGCCGAATCGCCGGCCCTGCAGCTGGTCCAGCAGGTTCGCGACGAGGCGCACCGTTTCGCCATCACCGGCCATCGGGGGCGTCGCCAGAAGGCCCGCAACAGCAGTAGGCTGGAAGACATTCCCGGTATCGGACCGCGTCGGCGCGCTAATCTGTTGCGGCATTTCGGCGGTCTGGGCGGCCTGAAGGCCGCCGGGATCGAGGAGATTTCCCGGGTCGAGGGGGTCAACGAAGCCCTGGCCGAGCGCATCTACGCCGCCTTGCACGGGCTGGACGCGCCCGCCGAGGCCGCGGTTACGGGCACTATCCAAAAGGGCGCCGCTGCGGCGGCGACGGGCGGCAAGAAGCAGGGGGCCGCGGTTGCGGCACCCGATCGCAAGCGGAGTGAAGGATGAAGTTGACCATACCCACCATGCTGACTCTGGCCCGGATCGTGCTGATCCCGGTGCTGGTGGTGGTGTTTTTCCTGGACTATCCGTGGACCAACTTCGCCGCCGCGTTCATTTTCGCCTTCGCCTCGATCACCGATTGGCTCGACGGCTGGATCGCGCGCCGTTACGACCAGTACTCGGCATTCGGCGCATTCCTCGACCCGGTGGCCGACAAGCTGATGGTCGCGGTGGCCCTGCTGCTGATCGTGCAGAAGCATCCGACGGTGTGGATGACCTTGTGGGCGGCGGTCATCGTCGGCCGCGAAATCGCCGTTTCCGCGCTGCGCGAATGGATGGCCGAGCTCGGTCAGCGCGCCGCGGTGAAAGTCGCCTCGATCGGCAAGATCAAGACCATCGTGCAGATGGTCGCGCTGGTTTGCCTGCTTTATCAGGAGCGCGTGTGGGGTTTGCCGATCTTCGGCATCGGCGAATGGTTGCTTGCTGCAGCGGCCTTGCTAACTTTGTGGTCGGGACTAGCGTATTTACGCGCGGCATGGCCTATAATGCGCGAGGACGCCAACAAGCCCACGAACTGATCGCATCGGTTCGGCGCGAACGAAGCCCTGGCAGGCAACGAACGCATCGGGGACTGAATCGTTTCCAGGCATCGAAAAAAAGTAGTTGACACTTTTCTTTCGATCCCTAAAATATCGCTTCCTTCAGCGGGAATAGCTCAGTTGGTAGAGCACGACCTTGCCAAGGTCGGGGTCGCGAGTTCGAGTCTCGTTTCCCGCTCCAAATTAGAGGGCCTCCGGTAACGGAGTCATCCTCAGAAACAAAACCCCGCCCGCGGGGTTTTGTTTTTTCAGGCGAAGGCTTGCAGCGATTGCAAGCCGACGCAGCCGCAGGCAGTATGCTGTGGCAAGTCACCGGCCGGGTGGCAGAGTGGTTATGCAGCGGACTGCAAATCCGCGTACGCCGGTTCAATTCCGACCTCGGCCTCCAATTCGAAAAACGACCAGGGCAACCTGGTCGTTTTTTTTGCGCCATCGTTTCGTGCGAATCGACCGAAGCGAGAGGGTTGCGCGGCACCCGGTTCGAGGTTGCGCCGTGCTCCGTGCGCATTCGGGGTCGGTTCGATCCATTCGGGCAGTTGTGCAGGCGTGCATGCCGAGTTTGCCCGCAGGCTGCCCCGGGACCCGCGCGCATCGACGATCGCGAGTATCCGCAGTGGGCCGTTTCGCCGCGACCGCTTCGCGGATTCGACAGTCGGAGCGTCGGGATCGGATCGGGCACGCAAGCCGTCGCGACCCGATCCGCAAGCGCATTGCCGCCCCGTCCTCACGGCACAGTCGAGTGCGTCGCATCGCCGTTGTCCGGAGCAAGCGAAACCGTCCCGGGATGGTTCGGACAACGCTCTTGGTGTCGTGTCGCGCACGGCTGTCGTAAGCTATCGCGGTCACCGCATCCTGCCCGGATGGCGAAATCGGTAGACGCAGCAGACTTAAAATCTGCCGGGGGCAACTCCGTGCCGGTTCGATTCCGGCTCCGGGCACCATCGCGCGGTTCTGGGAAAAGGTTTGGATTTGCGCTTCGGGTCCAGCGCCCCCAGCGCAGCACGCGGCCTGCCGAAAACCGCTTTCCCTGCAGGTTTTTCCCACGCCGCATCGGATATCGCGCTCGGCTCGTTCGGGCGCCGCGTGCGCGCCGATAACGGGGCGGCCGCGCCGGCCCGGCTCAAACCTTCTTCCAGAAAATGATCGTTCCGGTCAGCCCGCCGTGCGGTTTCAGGGCGTAATCGGGGATTTCGCCGGCGCGTACGTAGCCCAGCTTTTCGTAAAAGGCCGATGCGCCTTCGTCGCTGGCGGTATCGAGCACGAGCAGCGAGCGTCGGTGCTCGGCAGCGAGTGTTTCGACGGCGCGTATCAGCGATGAAGCCACGCCCCGGCCGCGATAGTCGCGGCGCGTCATCAGTTTGGCGATCTCGCCGCGATGCGGTTGATTGGGCGGGCAATCGAGCAACAAGGTCACGGTGCCCACCAACGTGTCTTCATCGAAGGCGCCGAGCACGATGCGCGCGCCGATATCGGCCGCCGCCAGGGAGTTGCGCCAGAACGCCTGCGCCTGCGGCGGCGGCAGGGGATGCATGAAGCCGACCGAGCCGCCGTGGGCGACGACGTCGACCAGCAGTTCGCTCAGCATCGAGAGGATTTCGGCCGAGGACGACAGCGCTCTGATCTCCAAGGCGGGCATATCGATGGAGTGCATATCGATGGAAAGCATGCGGCTCAGCTCCTGGCCAGGACGACGAGGTAGACGCAAGGTCTCGGTGTGTCGTTGGCGAGCGTGACGTCCGACGGCGCGCCGAAGCCGAGGCAATCGCCGGCCTGCAATCGGTGGCTTTCGCCACCTTCGACGATGCTGAGCTCGCCCTTGATCACCCGGATCGCCTGGCGGATGCGGGCGTAGGACGAGGCGGGCAGGCAGACGCGCCGTCCCGCGGGCATCTCGACCTCGACGATCTCGATCGGATGGTCGGGGCGGACGAACACCTGTTTGCGCCGATAGCCGGTTTCCGGATCGCGCCAAACCGGTTGCGCGTCGGCTCGCGACAGCCGGCCGGCATCGCCTTCGGCGCGCAGCAGCAGCCCGGCCAGGGTCAGGTCGAACGCGCCGGCCAGGCGGACCAGCAAGGCCGCGGTCGGGCTGGTCTCGCCGCGCTCGATCTTGCTGATCGCAGCCTTCGACACCTCCGAACGCGCCGCCAGGTCGGCCAGGGACCAGCCGCGGGTTTCGCGCTCCAGGCGTATCCGGCGGGCCAGTTGCAGGCTCGATTCGTCCAGTAAAGTGGTCATTCGTATCTTTTACTGGACGTTCCCGTCCGGCGTCAATTGCGCTCGGCGAGAGAGGGGAGACGCGGGCCTGGCGCGCGTGGAAGTCGCCGAGAAGGCCGTGCAGCAAGGCGCTCGGCCGGTCCGGGCGGCGCCCCGACCCGGCCGCGCCGATGCGATGCGGCCGGCCGAGACCGTCGTCGCCTGGGTCAGACTCAGGATCGATTCACGTGCGGCTAACGCTTGCGGGCGCAGGCTGGCCCGTCACCACGACGCAATGTCGTATTCAGCCATTCAGGCGCAGAAGATTCTTTTCCTTCCGCATCAGCTTCGCACTCCCACGTCCGGCGAGTGCACGGTCTTGGTCGTTTATCGCGTCGCTGGAGACGGTTATGAACGATCGGCGTGACTAGCGTTTGCGGGTTCCGCATCCGGTTTTGGTGCGGCTTCGGCTGCAGCGCCGGCGCGGCACGAGCGGATCGCCGGCGCGCCGAATCGAAGAGTCAACGATCCATCAGGAAAAGCGAGGCGGCGAGGAAAATCTTCGCCGTCGTTTAGGTGCGAGCCAAGGAGTCGACGGTGCGGGACTCTAGGTCCGGCACTGCCGCAGCGGCTCGCGATGGAATCAGCCGGGCGCAACGCAACCCGTTCGCCGTGTGCCGGAGAGACCGATGCAAGAGAACGTCGAATGGTTCTATTTCACGCTGGGAAACGGCCAGAGCATCGGGCCGCTGCAACTGCGGCGAATCTGGATGGAAGCCTGCAGCTCCACCAATGTGAGCGTTCACCGCACGCATCGTCTGTTGTTGGGAAAACAGACGGCGATCTATTCCTTGCGCGCTTCGCCCAGGCTCGGCGATCTGCGCATCGTCGAGTCGCGTCTTCGCCGGCTGCTGGACGATTCCAGGCTCAGCAGTGTCTTAACTTTCGTGTCGCATTGAGGTTTTCATGCAGCTTATGTTCGATATCGCCGTTGGCAAATGCGAATCCATCGACCAATCGTCGGTGACGGTTCGCCTCGACAGCGCCATCGTCAGTCGTCTTATCCCCGGCCGTGCCTGGAGCCGCTCCGGCACCAGCATCCTTAAAATCAGCCTGCGCCTGTGCAGCGAGCGCAGGCCGCCCAAGGTCGGCAGCGAGACCTTCCTGCAGCGCGAGGCCTTGTTGCGCAATCCGCTCGCCAGCCTCGATTTGCTCGGCGACGGCGAGTTCACCCCGGTCAGGCTGCGCGCGCTCGGCACCGATACCGATCCGCAGTTGCCCGAGGCGGCGCCCGTCCGCGGCAAGGCCGACCGCGCACCCTCGCGTCCGCGCAAGGATTCCTGACCCGGCACGGCATGGCATAGCCCTTCGGTGGGCGGCTCAGGGCGCTGGTCTCAAGCGTGGCTGCGCCCGAATTCAGTCAATTCAGCGTTTGCTGCGACGCAGCATGTATGTGACCGATTTGGCACATACGCTCGTGAAGCGACCGGTCGGGTCGCCAGCCAATACCTGAAGCCAAAACCTGAAGGGCATGAGCCAATGAAGTCGTCATTTCGTATCGCTTTGCTGTGCGGCGCGGTGCTTTCCGCGCTCGGTGTTTCCTCCGCCGCGGTCGCCGGCGGCAGGCCGGACCTCGTCCTGGCCGGGCTGAAGGCCGGCCGTGCGCACCAGCCGGGAGAGCTCCTGGTGAAATACCGCGACGGCAGCAATGCCGTACAGCAAGCTTCGGCCCGTCAGGCGTTCGGACTGCAAAAGCTCGACACCCTGCGCGGCGGCAATTCATCCCGCGGCGAGCTGGCGCTGATGCGTGTGCCGGCCGGGCGCGATCTGGCCGCGACCCTGTACGAACTCGGCAAGAACCCGAGCGTCGAATACGCGGAACCGAACTGGCAGTACGAACATCAGGCCAGCTCGAACGACACCTATTACACCAACGGTTCCCTGTGGGGCATGTACGGCTCCGGATCGAGCCCGGCGAACCCATACGGCTCGCAGGCCGCGGTGGCCTGGGCCGGCGGCCACACCGATTGCAGCAACGTCGTCGTCGGCATCATCGACGAAGGCTATATGTATTCGCATCCGGACTTGGCCGCCAACGCCTGGACCAACCCCTACGATCCGGTCGACGGCGTCGACAACGACGGCAACGGCTATATCGACGACGTGCGCGGCTGGGACTTCGAAGGCAACGACAATCAGGTCTTCGACGGCGCGGGCGACGATCACGGCACCCATGTGGCCGGCACCATCGCCGGTGCGGGCGGCAACGGCCAGGGCGTGGCCGGCGTGTGCTGGAGCGGCGTCAAGCTGATCAGCGGCAAGTTCCTCGGCCGCCGCAGCGGCACCACCGCGAATGCGATCAAGGCCATCGACTACTTCAACGACCTGAAGTCGCGTCATGGCCTGAACATCGTCGCGACCAACAACTCCTGGGGTGGCGGGCCGTTCTCGCAGGCGCTTCAGGATGCGATCGGCCGCGCCAACACCGCCGGCATCCTGTTCGTGGTCGCCGCCGGCAATGCCGGCGTCAATTGCGAAACCTCCGATTGTTATCCGGCCGAGTACCCGAACCCGAACGTGTTGTCGGTAACGGCGTTGCGTTCGAACGGCACGCAGATCTACAGCTACGGCTCGACCACGATCGATATCGGCGCGCCGGGCTACGGCATCTGGTCGACCGTGCCGGTGTCGTCGAAGGGCAACGTCATACCCAGCTATGCGAGCTACAACGGCACCTCGATGGCGACGCCGCACGTGACCGGTGCGGTGGCCTTGTATGCGTCCTCGCATCCGGGCGCGACCGCGGCCGACATCAAGAGCGCGATCATGAGTTCGGCGATCGCCACGCCCTCGCTGAGCGGCAAGACGGTGAGCGGCGGGCGTCTCAACGCCAGCGGCTTCTGAGGCCGCGCTAAAGACCGATCGTAAAAGACCGGCCGTAAAAGAACAGGCCCCGGAAAACCGGGGCCTGTTCGTTGTTGCGTCGGGTGAGGGTCAGTTTTGCGCCGGCGTGTTCTCGGCGAAGTACTCGTGGCTGTCGGCGTTGTCGAGCGCGTTGGTCGGGTTGCTGATCGCGAGGTTCTTCGCGCCGGCCTGGCCGTAGACGTGATCGTCGGTGCCGGCGACGGCATCGAAGTGGCTCATCTCGTGGATCAGGGTGCCGGCCTTGGAGTCGGTGCCGGTCAGCGACGCGGACCAGAACGCGCGGCAGACGTAGATCTCGTAAGGCTGGTTCGGATAGACGTAGGCGTAGTACTTCTGGTTGCAGCCGCAGTTGACGGTGATGGCGCCGTTGCTCTGGTCCATGGCGGCGTCGATGGCGACGAAGTGCTGGCTGGCGGTGCCGTAGCGTTGCGAGGTGTAGGCGCCGAACCAGGTGGTGTAGCGCGGGCCCACGGTGCCGGCGCCGAGATAGCTCTTGGCATTTTCCGAATAACCGCGCGCGGCGGTGATGGCGCTGCCGATGGTGTCGATCTGGGTCGCGCTGCAACTCTTGTAGGACACGCCGTTGACGACGCTGCTGCCGCCGCCACCACCGGGCTTGCCTTGGCCGCTGACCTCGCCCTTGCCGTTGACCCACAGGCTCAGCGGAGCGCTCTTGGCGACCAGCGGCAGGCCGTTGTCCTGGCGTAGCAGTTTGCCGTCGGATAGCGAAGCGAATTGCAGCGGCGAATCCAGGGCGACTACGTATTGGCCGCTTTGCGAGAAGTCGTAGGCCTTGGACAGGTCGACGACGCTGCGCAGGGTTTCGCCGGCGCGCAGGATGGTGAAGTCGGCTGCATCGGGCAGGCCGCGCTTGATCATGGGGCCGCTATAGGAAACCGCTACGCCGTCGCGGCTGATCTCGAACAACTTGGATTCGGCGAGATTCGAAGGCAGTTGCCATGTGGGCACGCGAGCGGTGTGACGGCTGGTGTTGGTGACGGTGACTTCGACCTGGCCGCCGAAGTGTCCGTTCTGATCGGCGAGCGCCATCAAACCGATGCGCAAAGGATTGTTCTTTTCGTGTGGCGGGGCGGCGGTGACGGAGGCGATCGCGCCGGCGAGAACGACGCTGCCCGCGACTGCGGACATGAGACTGATTTTCATTCAAAAATCCCCGAGAAAATGAACGACAAAGTCCGCGAGGGCGGACACGTCCACGTAACCAGAATGTCGCCCTGAATGCATTGTGCGACGCATCACGCTTTAATCGGTCGAGGTTAAGGCGTGCGGCGGATACTGCGGTGGAAGAGCCGGCAAAAACGTATGCTCGGCGCCTTCATCCGGACTTCACGCACGATCACGACGAGGTGTTTGCCATGCGGTACATGAAGCAAGCGGGTATGGCCCTGTTGCTGGGTTTGAGCCTGGCGGGGGCCGCGCAAGCACAGACGGTCGGTTACAACATCCGCACCGGCGACGTCTGGGTCGATACGCGGCTCGGTGAGATCAACGACTACGGTCGTCGCTATCGCGAGCCCTTCATCCACGAGATCAGCGGTTATTACGGCGCACCGCGTTCGCTGATCGACGAGTTGCTCGATCGCCGCGGCTGGGCCCCCGGCGATGTTTACTACGCATGCGCGATCGCGCGTGCGCTCGGCGTGCCGTGTCTGAACGTCGTGCGCGAATACGATCGCAACCCCGGCCAGGGTTGGGGGGCGGTGGCCAAGCGGATGGGCATCAAGCCCGGTTCGCCGGCCTTCCATGCGCTCAAGCGCGGCGCCATCGGTACCTACGACCGCTGGGGCTATCCGATCACCGTCAATCAGTCGGTGCACGTGGATTGGGCCCAGCACGGGCCGGGCAAGGGCAAAGGCAAGAGCAACGGCCATCCCGGGGACAAGAAGAGCGGAGCCGGCCCCTCGCATTACGACCACCCTAGTTCGAAAGGAAACGGACGCGGCAACTCCGACAAGGGCGGTGGCCATGGCAAGGGGCAGGGTGGCGACAAAGGCCACGGCGGCGGCAAGGGCCAGGGCAAAGGAAAGGACAAGGGTCACGGCTGAGTCGGGCCGGTAAGAAACGGACCCGAGGCGTTAGCCTCGGGTTTCGTTCAATGCAACCGGCAAAGACTATGCCAGTGGCTAAGATTTTTCGGGTTTAAGGCGCGGCTCGCGAGCCAGGCGCGAGCCGAAGCGCCGCGCCGAGGTCATCGCCGCGATACGCGATCGCAGTTCCCGATTGATCGAACGCAGACGCAGCCGCAACGGCATGCGCGTCCGAACGCAGCGCGATACCTCCCCGCTTCTTGCAAATAGACGCCGACGGCCCGCGCCGTCGCGGCGCCTGCGACGCCGACCGGCGATTCTGTCCCGGTCGCGATGCAGGCAGGCCGGGGAAGCTGCTTCATTCGCGGTCGACGCCAGGAATCTCGCATTCGACAGGGATGTCGGCATCGAATGCGATGCTTCCGGCGCGCCGCAGGTCCAGGGACGACCATCGGGATCGCCGGTCTGCTTCATCACGACATTCCACCCAACGCAGGATGCGGCATGTCGCCGCGTGTTCCTGTGCGGCACGACGGGCGCGTCTCGCGCAGCCGTCGTTTCATCGGCGCTCTTAAAAGGATATTCATGCGCTCCATTCTGCTTTCCAGCCTGGCCCTGTCGGCCGCGATGTTCAGTGCCAGCTCGCTGGCTTGCGACACCGTCGTCACCTCGGCCAATCCGCATATCACCGCGCCCGGAAAATACTGCCTGGCCGGGAATCTTGGCGTCCCCATCGTCATCACCGGCGAAGACATCGAGTTCGATTGCAAGGGACGCACTCTGGCCAATCCCGACCCGAACCCCAACGGCGCCGCCGCCATTACCGTCGACTCCTGGTCCAGGGTGACGGTACGCAACTGCCGCATCGAGGGCTATTCGCTCGGCATCCACCTGCGCACGCGATCGGGCGATCAACTGCTCAATAACACCGTGGTGCGTCCCTACGATGCGGGCATCGTGATCTTCGGCGACAGCCCGCCGGACGGTACAGGGGCGCGTGTGGTCGGCAATCGCGTCATCGATTACGGCAACCCGAACATCTCGCCGTGGCGCGAGGCCATCCAGATCACGATGGCGCCGCGCACCGTCGTCACCAACAACGTGATCGCCGGCTACAGCGGCGGCGGCCTGCTCGTCGACCGCTCGGCCGACGTGCAGGCGACCGGCAACCAGTTCCTCGATTTCCCGGACAATACGCAGCGGATCATCGAACTGCGCCAGTCGCCGCGGGCGCGGCTGGTGCACAACTCGATCATGCTGCGGACGCGTTCGGGCGTGCAGGGGCTGATCGGCGGCAGCAGTGCGACCTGCATCGAGAACGTCGCCATCAACACCGCGCATTCGGGCTTCTCCGAGTGCGCGGTCACCCGCTACAACGTCGAAGAGCCATCGCCGTTCATGCCGTAAGCCCGTGCTGAAACGCCGGCGCTGCGTTCGCAGCGCCGGCGTTCTTGCGCATGCGGCCCGCTTTCTCCAGAAGCGCACCAGCCAGCCATCGCAGCGGCGGGTTTCAGCGCTCCGCACATGGCGTCGCCATCGCAGCCTTGCTAGGCTTTGCGCATCCATCCAAGCCTGGGCCGCTGCGGCAGCGGGCGTGCGCGTCGCCAGGAGTCCGTCTCGATGTCCATCCTCGTTACCGGCAGTGCCGGCCACCTCGGTGAAGGCCTGATGCGCCGTCTGCGCGCGCAGTCGCGCGACGCCGTCGGCATCGACATCAAGGCCTCCGCGTTCACCGGCCAGGTCGGTTCGATCGCCGATCGCGGTTTCGTCCGGCGCGCCATGCAAGGCGTGAGCGCGGTGGTGCACACCGCGACCCTGCACAAGCCGCACGTCGCCACCCACCGCTACCAGGATTTCGTCGACACCAACGTCACCGGCACCCTGGTGCTGCTCGAGGAAGCGGTCGCGGCCGGCGTCGAATCCTTCGTTTTCACCAGTACCACCAGCGCGTTCGGCGCGGCCTTGAAGCCGGTGCCCGGCGGCCCGGCCACCTGGATCACCGAAGCGGTGACGCCGGTGCCCAAGAACATCTACGGCACCACCAAGATCGCCGCCGAAGGCCTGTGCGAGCTGTTTCATCGCAAGCACGAGTTGCCGGTGCTGGTGTTGCGGACCTCGCGCTTCTTTCCCGAGGACGACGACGACGCCTCGGTGCGCGACGTCTACGCGCCGGCCAACGTCCAGGCCAACGAATTGCTGTATCGCCGCGCCGACATCGAGGACATCGTCGACGCGCATCTGCGGGCGGTCGAACGCGCGCCGGCGCTCGGCTTCGGCCGTTACATCGTGTCGGCTACCGCGCCGTTCGGCCGCGACGACCTGCTCGCCTTGCGCGAGGATGCCGCCGCGGTGGTGGAGCGGTTGTTCCCGGATTGCCGCGAGTTGTACGCGGCCAAGGGCTGGCGGCTGTTTCCGCAGCTCGACCGGGTCTACGTCAACGAACTGGCCCGCCGCGACCTGGGGTGGGAACCGCGTTACGGTTTCGCCTACGTGCTCGATTGCCTGCGCGCCGGCATGGATTTTCGCAGCGCGCTCGCCCACGAGGTCGGCGTGAAGGGCTATCACGACCGCGTGTTCGAGGGCATGCCGTATCCGGTAGCTTGAAGCGGAGCGGGCCGCGCTGAGGTGGCTGCAAGCGCGGGGTAGCAGCGGCGCGAGCGGTGAGAGCGGCATTGCGCGCGGCCGCGGAGGTGCCTGGCCGGAAGTTCACGGTCGCGACTTGCCTCGCTCCTACTCAAAAACAGGGGCGGATCGTGGACGCAGAGCAGGGCTGGAGCGGTGTCGGCACGCGGCGATGACTGCTGCATCCGTTCTCGCAGCGCAGCAAGATGCGTCGCGGCCATCGTCTTTCGCCGCCTAACCGGTCTCGTTTCCGCGCCGTGTCTGGCCTGGAATAGGGAAAACCGCCGTCAGCTGGCTAGAATGCGGATCATCGCGATCGGAGCTTTGCGGCGGGTACGTCCGGTCGCCGACGCTCCGGCCGCCGTCGATTGGACGCAGCGCCGAGGAGTAGACGAGATGGCGATCGATTCTGGCCGGCCCCTGCCGCACCCGCCTGTAACCCGCCGCATCGCTGCGGCCCCGCGCCTGCGATCGCAGGCCGCCTCATCCATGCCGCGCCCGGCGTCGTCGGCCGGGACCGTTTGCGCTTTATGAGCTGGACCGCACTGATCTGCCTGGGGGCCAGCGACGGCCCGCGTGTCGAGAATCTGCTGTTGTCGGCGGCGCAGCTGCTGACCGAGTTCGACGATGCCGCCGATGCAAGCGCCTTGCGCGCATGCTCGGAACTGTACGGCGACCGCCATCGCGTCCATCGCGGCGGCGCCACGGTCAACCTGATGCTGGCGATGAAGGTCGCGCCGCGCTGGTCGATCGAAATCATGGAGCGTCGTTTCAAACAGATCGAGGCGGCGTTCGGACGCGAGCGCGATCCACAACGCGCCCTGCCGGTGCCCTTGGATATCGACCTGGTCGGCAGGATCGACGGCGAGGTGCAGTGGCAGGATCGCTACGACCCGGCCCGGCCGTATCTGTTCCATGGCCTGCATCAGCTGGCGTTGCCATCGTTGCGCAAGGCGCTGGATGCCGTCGCCTTGCAGCGCGGCTTCCGCCCCGAACACAATGCGATGGGTTTCTATTCCTTGGCCGGAGCGGATTTCGTCGAACGTTTCCTGCACGCCCAGGCCGAGCCAGCCACCGCCGCCAAGGAGGCCAGCTGATGTCCGAACGCATCACTCTCGTTACCGGCGCTTCGCAACGCATCGGCCGGGCCATCGTCGAGGCCTGCCTGCAACGCGGCGAGCAGGTCGTCGCCCATCGCCGCCGCGCCGCTTCGACGCCGGCGCCGTACTCGGCGCCGGTGCACGAATGGAGCTGGGACATGACCGAGCCGCTGCAGGTCTTGCCGCCGGTGGTGGTGACCGACCTGGTCCTCAATGCCTCCCTGTTCGAGCGCGGCCATGCCTGGGGCGACCTCGGCGCCGGCGATACCGACGAGGAGCGCGAGCGCCTGGAGCGGCATCTGCGGGTCAACCTGATCGCGCCCTGGGAACTGGTGATCGGCCTGCACCAGCGGCATCCGCTGCGCTCGGTGGTGGTGATGCTCGACACCTATCTCGATCGCTCCTTCGCCGGTCATGCGGCCTATCAGGTCAGCCGCGCGGCCGGTGCCGGCATGGTGCGTGCGCTCGCCGCCGAGCTCGCGCCGACCCGGGTCAATGCGGTCGCCCCGGGCACCGTGCTGCCGTCGGCGCGCGACCCGGCCGAACGCGCCGAACAGGAAGACGCGATCGCCGCGCGCACCGTGCTCGGTCGCATCGGCACGGTCGAGGCCGTGGTCGAGGCGGTGTTGTATCTGCGCGATGCCAGCTACAGCACCGGCGAAATCCTGCGCATCGACGGCGGCCGCTTCAAACTCTGAGCGCGGCGAACGCCGAGTGCGGCCTGCGCCGGCCGGCGTTGCAAGGGTGCGACAGGCCGGTCCATGGATGGGCTCGTGGCGGCGCCGGGCGCTGCCCATAATCGGCGCATCGCCATCGCCATCGCCATCGCCATCGCCATCGCCATCGCCATCGCCATCGCCATCGCCAACTCGCCAGGGAAGACCGCATGAGCGCCACCCGCAGCCACGACTACGACGCGGTCATCGCGACCCTGGCCGATTATTTCGATGGCCTGTTCCACAGCGACACCGCCCGATTGCGTCGCGCCATGCATCCGCAGGCGCATTACGTCTGCGCGACCGACGGCAGTTTGCTGAAGCTCGACATGGAGGCGTATTGGGCGGTCGTCGAGCAACGCGCATCGCCGGCCAGCCAGGGCGCCGCACGCGAGGATAAAATCGTCTCGATCGAATTCGCCGGCCCGGTGACCGCGTTCGCGCGCGTCGAATGCGCGATCCCGCCGAAGCGCTTCACCGACCTGCTGACGCTGATCAAGCTCGACGGCCGCTGGCAGATCATCTCGAAGGTGTTTCACTACGAACTCGACGCCGCCTGATCGGGCGGCAGCGCCGCGGCCTCGCTGTGGCGACGGGCGTCGGATGCGCTCGCCGACGCCCGGAGCGCGCAACGCGCTCCCGGGATGGGTTTCGAGAAACGTTTCTCTCAGGAATGGGCGGCCAGTTGCGCCACGCGGCGCCCGATCTGCGCCTGCGCGGCCTCGGCGTTCTCTTTCGCGCGCTGCCACGCCGATCGCGCCGCCTCTTCGGCCTGTTCCCAGTTCAATACCGAGCCGAGACGGATGCGTTGATAGCGGGCCCTCAAGTCCAGGCGGGGATCGTCGAAGTCGCGGTCCGGATGTTCGAGGTGGGCGGCGATGCCGACGTAGAACGCAGGTGCGTAATCGCTGAAACGCAGGCCGTCGCGATAGAAACCGGCGCTGCGGAACTGACTCGCCCAGTAGCTCAAGCCGGGCGTGGTCGGGGCGGGGCGGCCTTGCAGGGTGCTCGTCATCACACAGGCTCCGCTCTGGGAACCCCCTGTGGGGCGAATCTTGCCCGACCCCGGCGTTAGTCCTTCGTGTACGGAACGTTCAATCCCCGCTGTCGGAGGTGGGGCGAGCGGGTTCGAGCCGGGGTGGGCTGGGTCCCGTACCCCGGGCCCCGACCCACGGGCTGGCCACGGCCCTGGCGCCGGTCATCGGAAGCCGTCGGCGGCGGCCCGCTTGCGCATTCAGGCCCGGGCGAGCAGGGTATGCTGGTAGCCGCCGCAACCCCCGGGCGGTACTCGTCTCGATGATCCAGGCCGCTGGGAGCGTGCGTGACTGGAATTGCCGACACCTCATTCGACCCGGTTCGAGCGACCGAACATCTGCGGTTCGTGCGCCGCATCTACCAGATGCGCACCCTCGGCCTGGGGACGGGGTTCTTCGCCGTCGCGGGGGTCTTGTACGAACACGATGCCAGCGCCTGGGTCTGGGCGCTGCTGTTCGCCAACGGTTATCTGTGGCCGCCGCTGGCCTACCTGGTCGCCTCGCGCAGCGTCGACCCCGAATACGCCGAGTACCGTAACCTGGTGATCGATTCGGCCCTCGGCGGGATCTGGATCGCGGTCATGCATTTCAACGTCGTGCCGAGCGCGCTGCTGGCCGTGATGCTGTCGGCCGACAAGATCAGCGTCGGCGGCTGGCGTTTCTTCGTGCGCACCGCGACCGCGCAGCTGTTCACCTGCGCCACGGTGTGGGCGCTGCTGGGCTTTCCGTTCGCGCCGGACAGCTCGATGCCGGTGATCCTGGCCAGCCTGCCTTTCATGTTCGTCTATCCCATGGCGATCAGCAGCGCGGCCTACGGCCTGGCGCGTAAGGTCGTGCGCCAGAACAAGCAACTCGACCAGCTCAGCCGTACCGATCCGCTGACCGGCCTGCAAAACCGCCTGCATTGGGACGATTCGGCCACCGCGACCATGACCTACTGCGCGCGCTCCTCGAAGGGCGCGGCCTTGATCCTGATCGACATCGACCGCTTCAAAGAGATCAACGACTTCCACGGCCACCTGGTCGGCGATGCGGTGTTGCGGCGCGTCGCCGGCACCTTGCACGAGGTGGTGCGCCTGACCGACACCGCCAGCCGCATCGGCGGCGACGAGTTCGCCCTCATCCTCATGGACACCGGCCTCGATGCGGCGGTGGCGATCGCCGAACGCATCCGCAATGCGGTCGAGGACGCGCGCTTCGACGAAGCGCCGGCCTTGCGCTGCACGGTCAGCGTCGGTGTCGCGACGACCGGGCCGAAGACCATCAGCGCGGCCATGTGGATGCGCCATACCGACAGCGCGCTGTATCGCGCCAAGGAGCTCGGGCGCAATGCGGTGGTGGTCGCCGAGGATTGAGATGAGCGGGGAACGCGCGCCGGTGATGTGGACACGCTGGACGCCGGGCCCGGGCTGGGCCGGCTTCGACGCGCACCGGGCGCTGTCGGACGCGATCTGGAGCGGGCTGTCCGAGGCCGACGGCGTTTGGCAGTACATGAACTTCAGCCAGGACCACTCGATCTGGGAACACCGCGCCGACGGCAGCGAGATCGTGATCCAGTACCGCGGCGAGCGCATCGACAGCCTGCATTCCAGCGCGGGCGAGGCGCAGGCTTACCTGCGCGCGGCGTTGGCGCCGTTCGGCCTGATCGCGCAGGAAGGCCCGGCGCCTTAGCCGAAGTCGCCCAGGGCCCCGTGGGCGGAGCGATCCGAGCGTTTTTACCGGCGCCCGGGAACGCGACCGAGCGCACCGGTTTGCCAGTCCGGAAAGCGGGTCTCTAGAATCCAGGACCGGACCGCCACCACGGCGGTGAACCTAGGGCAGGGCATGACGCAGTACGAAGGCAGCATCGCGCAAACGCGCATCGGCGTGATCGGTCTGGGCTACGTCGGCCTGCCGCTGGCCCTGGAGTTCGGCAAGCGCTACGACACCGTCGGTTACGACACCAATGCCGTGCGCGTGGCCCAGCTCAGCGTCGGCGAAGACCACCACCGCGAAAACGACGCCGACGAGATCGCCGCATCGACGCATCTGCGCTTCACCGCCAGCGCCGCGGACCTGACCGATCGCGATGTCTACGTGGTCACGGTGCCGACCCCGATCGACGAGCACAAGCGCCCTGACTTCACGCCGCTGATCGAGGCCAGCCGCGTCATCGGAGGCTTGCTCAAGCCCGGCGACACGGTGATCTACGAGTCGACGGTCTACCCCGGCGCGACCGAGGAGATCTGCGTTCCCGAGCTCGAACGCGCCTCGTCGCTGCGTTTCAACGTCGACTTCTTCGTCGGCTACAGCCCCGAACGCATCAATCCCGGCGACCGTAAGCGCCGCCTGGTCGATATTCCCAAGGTGACTTCGGGCTCGACGCCGCAGACCGCCGAGCGCGTCGACGCGCTGTACCGCAGCATCATCCCGGCCGGCACCCACCTGGCCTCCAGCCTGCGCGTGGCCGAGGCCGCCAAGGTCATCGAGAACACCCAGCGCGATGCCAACATCGCCCTGATCAACGAGTTCGCGCTGATCTTCCAGAAGCTCGGCATCGACACCACCGAGGTGCTGGAGGCGGCCGGCAGCAAGTGGAATTTCCTGCCGTTCCGGCCCGGCCTGGTCGGCGGCCACTGCATCGGCGTCGACCCGTACTACTTGATCCAGAAGGCGCAAAGCGCGGGCTATTACCCCGACATCCTGCTGGCCTGCCGGCGCATCAACGACGCCATGGGCAGCCACATCGCCTCCGACATCGTCAAGCTGATGATCCAGCGCGGCGTGGCCCTGGCCGGTTCGCGCATCCTGATCCTCGGCATCACCTTCAAGGAGAACTGCGCCGACCTGCGCAACACCCGCGTGGTCGATCTGGCGCGCGAACTCGGCGAGTACCGGGCCCAGGTGCAGATCCACGACCCCTGGGCCAACGCCGAGGAGGCGCGGCGCGAGTACGGCGTAGAGATGATCGGCACGCCGGAGGCCGGGGCCTTCGATGCGGTCGTCGTCGCGGTCGCCCACGAGGAGTTCCGCGCCCTTGGCTCGGCCGGCGCGCGCGCCTATGGCCGCCCGGGCGCCTTGCTGTACGACATCAAGAGCCTGTATCCGCGCATCGAGGTCGATGCACGGCTTTGATCGGTCGCCGGGCGCGCCTGCCCGCGGGTCTGGGGGCCGGTAGTGGCGCGGCGTGTTTAGGCCGAGCGCTCATCCGCCCGGCCTCGTACAGCGATTGCACACGCGCAGGGTTATGCTCGCCCTCAGCTCGTGAACTGATCCGATCGCCATGCGTTATGCCGCTTATGTCGCCAGCCTGCTCCTGACCCTGATCTCGGTGGTGTTGGTGTTCCTGCACCACGCCGATTGGTTGTGGGGTGTCGGCCTGTTCGGCGCGCTCGCCGCGCTCGGCACCTGGGACTTGTTGCAGACCCGCAGCACCTTGCGTCGCAACTATCCGGTGCTGGCGCATTTTCGCTACGGCCTGGAATCGATCGGCCCGGAGATGCGCCAGTACTTCATCGAGGCCGACACCGCCGAGGTGCCGTTCTCGCGTCAGCAGCGTGCCCTGGTCTACCAGCGCGCCAAGTCGGTCAACGACGTGCGCCCGTTCGGCAGCCAGCAGGACGTCTACGGCCTGGACTACGAATGGATCAACCATTCGATGGCGCCCACCGCGCACGTCTCGCACGACTTCCGCATCGTCATCGGCGAGAACACCGCGCATCCGTACTCGGCCAGCGTGTTCAACATCTCGGCGATGAGCTTCGGATCGCTGTCGGCGAACGCGATCCGCGCTCTGAACCGCGGCGCCAAGCTCGGCGGCTTCTATCACGACACCGGCGAAGGCTCGATATCGCCGTATCACCGCGAGAACGGCGGCGACCTGGTCTGGGAGATCGGCTCGGGTTACTTCGGCTGTCGCGACGAACGCGGGTTGTTCAACGAAGAACGCTTCGCCAGCAACGCCGGCGACCCGCAGGTCAAGATGATCGAGATCAAGCTCTCGCAGGGCGCCAAGCCGGGCCACGGCGGCGTGCTGCCGGCGGCCAAGGTCAGCGCCGAGATCTCGGCCACGCGCGGCGTGCCGATGGGGCAGGACTGCGTATCGCCCGCCGCGCACACCGCCTTCGACTCGCCGCAGGGCCTGCTGCATTTTGTCGCCCGCCTGCGCGAATTGTCGGGCGGCAAGCCGACCGGCTTCAAGCTGGCGATCGGCCATCCCTGGGAGTGGTTCGGCATCGCCAAGGCCATGCACGAGACCGGGGTGTTGCCGGACTTCATCGTCGTCGACGGCGCCGAGGGCGGCACCGGCGCCGCGCCGGCGGAATTCATCGATCACGTCGGCGTGCCGATGCACGAGGCCTTGATGCTGGTCCACAACACCCTGGTCGGCCTGGAGCTGCGCGACAAGATCCGCATCGGCGCAGCCGGCCGCATCACCAGCGCCTTCGACATCGCCCGCACCCTGGCGATGGGCGCGGACTGGTGCAACGCCGGGCGCGGCTATATGTTCGCCCTGGGCTGCATCCAGGCGCAGAGTTGCCACACCGACCGTTGTCCGACCGGCGTCGCGACCCAGGACCCGAGCCGTTGGCGCAAGCTCGACGTGCCGGACAAGGCCACTCGGGTATTCCACTTCCACGACAACACCCTCAAGGCCTTGCGCGATTTGCTGTGCGCAGCGGGCTTGAGCCATCCGGCCGAGATCGGGCCCGAACACATCCTGCGTCGCGTCTCGCCGACCGAGGTGCGTTCGCTCGGTGCGCTGTACAACTTCCTGGCGCCTGGCGACTTGTTGGGCAAGATCCCGGCGCATGCGGTGTTCCAGTCGTTCTGGGCGAACGCGCGCAGCGATTCGTTTGCGGCGCCGGATCGGTTGTTGGCGATGCGGGGCAGCAAGTCGTTTTGAGAGGCGGTGCGGATTTCCCGACTGTAGGAGCGGCGTGAGCCGCGACCAGGGGATGCGCTGAGGCAGCAAGGCTGATGCTCTCTATCGAAGGGGCGTCCTGCCGCGAGGGTAGGAGCGGCGCAAGCCGCGACCGCGCTGCGATGGTCTTGCGCCGCATCGATCAATCGAGCGGGTTCGGGATCAAACACTAAGAGCTTTCGCCGACAAAGCGACGGGTCATTTTTTTGTCTGACAGGTCTACCAGCGAGACCGTTGCGGTTGCTGTGAAAGCTTGGCGTAGTTCCGAACTCACGATGCGATCGTAGACCCGGAGGGCGGCGCACAGGACGTGCGCCCGGCTGTTAAATGGAATGCCGCGATAAGACAAGGATGTCCTATCGAAAAATCCCGGCGCTAGCTACGCACTCGTGGCCTGTGCCCTTGCAAGGAGAGCCCTTTTCTTTGGTTACTTTTCTTTTGGGCTTAGCAAAAGAAAGTAACCCGGCCGCGTAGCGGGCGGAAGCTTTGCTCTTGCTTTAGAGACACGCCGGGGGCCGTGAGAGCGCGGTCGCGACTTGCGTCGCTCCTACCCTGGGCTCCAGTCGGAAACGACGCGAGATCAGGGCGTCGTGGTCGCCGCTTCAAAGAGTAGGAGCGGCGCAAGCCGCGACCGCACTGTGATGGTCTCGCTTCGAAGCGATCAAGCAAGATCTGGATCAAACGCCGAAAGCTTCCGCCGCTAAAGCGGCGGGTTACTTTCTTTTGTCATAAGCAACAAAAGAAAGGTAACCAAAGAAAAATGCTTCTCTTTGAATCACAGGCCCGCACGCGCGATGCCGACGCGGGGATTTTTCATACGGGACATCCCTGTCCCGATGAAAAACGGCCCGCATCCCTGCGGGCCGCCCTCCGGGTCTTCTATGGCCTTCGCTAGTGCGAGGCTACGCACCGCAACAGCAAAATCTTCGTGACAACGACAACGACAACGACAACGACAACGACAACGGCAGTTGCAGCTGCAGCTGTTTGTCGCCGCGTCTTCGCTCAAAGCAATTCCAGCACACGCTCCGGCGGGCGGCCGATCACGGCGCGGGCGGCGTGGACGAAGATGGGGCGTTCGATCAGGCGCGGGTGGGCGGCCATGGCGGCGAGCAGGCGGTCGTCGTCGAGCGCGGGGTCGGCCAGGCCCAGTTGGCGGTACTCGTCTTCGCCGCTGCGCAGCAGGTCGCGGGCGGGCAGGCCGAGCAGGGCCAGCAGGCCGCGCAGTTCGTCGACGCTCGGCGGGGTGTCGAGGTAGGCGACTAGGGTCGGTTCGATGCCGCGAGCCTGCAGCAGTTCCAGGGCGCCGCGCGATTTGGAGCAGCGCGGGTTGTGGTAGAGGCGGGTCGGGGCGGCGTGGGTGTCGGTCATGGCGGGTCCTCACGGTTCGGTGGTCGCGTGGGCGCGGAGGCTTCGGTGCGGCGCATCGGCAGGGCGGGCCGCGCGAGGCCGCTCGCGCTGGTGCGCGGCCGGGGCTGCGCCCTGGTCGTGCCGCGGTGGCGGCCCGGAAACGAAAAAAGCCGGCTTGCGCCGGCCTTTTCGTGGAACTGGTGGGCGGTGCAGGGTTCGAACCTGCGACCCTCGCCGTGTGAAGGCGATGCTCTACCGCTGAGCTAACCGCCCGAGTTGAATCGGGCCGCAAAGTTTACAGGGGGACTCGCGGAACAGGCAAGCCTCTGGATGAATCGGCCGCAGGGGCGGGCTCTCGGGCGTTCCGCCAGGCCCACGGGAGCGGGCGAGCGCCCTGCGAACCCAGGCGCGTGTTACTCCAGTTGTTCCTTGGCATAGCCGGCATCCAGCGCTTCCATCGCGTCCAGCGGCTTGAGCTTGGCGGCTTTCTCGTAGGCCGCGGCGGCGGCGTTTTCCTGCTTGTCGCCGTGCAGGAGCATCAGCACGTTGCCGTATTCGATGTGGGCGATCGGCGAGTCCGGAGTCAGCTTGACCGCGGCCTTGATGTGCTTCTCGGCTTCGGCCGCCTTGGCGCCGTAGGTCAGGCCACCGATCATGCCGCCGATCTTGTTGATGATCTCGGCGTGGTACAGGGCCATCGCGGTATGCGCTTCGGCATGTTTCGGCGACAGCTCCAGCGCGGTTTCCAGCGAGCTGCGGACCTTGCCGGCGATGCCGGCCTTGAGCGCCTTGGCGATGCTCAGGCCCTGGCTGTAGCGGCCCAGGGCGAAGGCGTGGCGATAGTGGCTGTTGGCGTCCTCGGGCAGGGCCTTGATCGCGGTCTCGGCGAGCTTGGCGGCCTGCTCGAAGCGCTGCAGCTTTTCGGTGTCGTCGTCGACCAGATAGGTGGCGTGGATGCCCATGGCCTTGACCGCGACGCTGGCGCCGACCGGGCCGAGCGCCTGGCCGGCATCGAAGGCGGCCTTGAAGTCGCCGCGATGGAACGCGCGCCAGGCGTCCTGCAGAGCGGCGGCGAGTGCGTCGGCGTCGAGGCCCTTCGGGGCCGCCTTGCCGGCCGCGCCGATCAGCGCGCTGGCGCGCTTGGCGTCGGGGAAGGGCTCGGTATCGCCGGCGTGCAGCTTGGGCCAGGCTTTCTTGAGGGCGTCGCCGGCGTAGGCGTAGCCCTTGGCATCATGGGGAAAGTTGGCCCAAGCGGATTTGGCAGCCATCTGCAGTCCTTGTCGACAGGTCGGGAAGGCAGCATCCCGCCGTCGCCGCGCTGTGGCAAGAGGGGACGAGGTATCGGCGCTTCGCCGTCAGAAAGCTGAAGCGGCTAGTGTGATTGCTCGATGCTCCGCCGCCACAGTGGCCTGGTGAAACCGCTCATCCGGAGCGGTCAGCGGAGCTAACGATGGCAGCAGTGAAACGCAAGAAACCGGCGGCGAGCGAAACCACGCTGCGCCATGTCTGGCTGGCCGGCCTGGGCCTGGTGGTGTTGGCGCGTCGCGAAGCGATCGCCGCGGCGGGCCGCAGCATCGGCCGTGTCGATGCGCTGCAGCAGCGCGTACGCGATTTCGCCGACGACGCGCGCAGCAACGTGCGCGGCGGCATCGAGAACGTGCGCGACCAGGTCGAGCCCAAGGTCGTCAAATTCAGCGCCGAGGTCGAGGCGCGCCTGGCGCCGGTGTTGGACAAGCTGGGCCTGAAGAAGCCCAAGCGCGGCCAGCGCAAGGCCCGCAAGACCGCGGCGAAGAAGCCGCAGTCGCGCCGGGTGGCGACGCGTAAGCCGGCGGCGCGTCGCGCCCGCAAGGCCTGATCGGTCCGCTCGCCGCGTCCACGGCGGCGGGTCGGTTCGAACGAACCAGGAAAGGGCGCCTAACGGCGCCCTTTCTGCGTTGGGGAGCGGACTCGGGTCTGGCGCCGCCGGCGAGCGCCCGCCGGTTCAGTCCAGATAGGCCCGGATCAGCGTGTTCAGATGCATGCGCTCGGCGTCGCGCAGGAACGGCGCCAACAGCATCATCACCTGGACGATGCCGTCGCGGATCGCCGCGTGCTCGTCCTTGTCGCCGCGAGCGGCGGCGTAGTTGAGCCAGAAGGTGGCGATGACCAGCACGTTCGTGGCCGTAGCCGCGAGCTCGTCGCCGGACGCGCGCATGATCCCGGCCTGCGACAGCCCGCGCATCACCATGTGGGCCTGTTCATCGGCGCGCTTGAGGATGCGGGCGAAGCGCATGCGCAAGCGGCGGTTGCGGCTGAGGATCTCGACCAGGTCGCGGTAGAGGAAGCGATAGTCCCAGATGCACTCGAACACCAGGTGCAGTTGCAGCCAGATGTCCTCGAGCCCGGGCAGGCGGCCTTGCGGCGCGGCCAACGCGGCGTCCATGCGCTCCTCGAAGCGCGCGAACAGCTGCTCGATGATGTCGTCCTTGTTGCGGAAGTGGTAGTACAGATTGCCCGGGCTGATCTCCAGCTCGTCGGCGATGTGGTTGGTGGTGACGTTCGGCTCGCCCTGCGCGTTGAACATGGTCAACGCGGTGTCGAGGATGCGCTGACGGGTCTGTTTCGCCATCGGGCGTGCCGTGCAGGGGCGGGCGGGCGCGGCGTCAGCCGCGCAGTTTCTTGACCAGGTCGACGTACTTCTTCTGCGCGTCGGCCTGTGCGGTGCCCTTGAGCTTTTCCCAGGCTTCGTACTTGGCGGTGCCTACGAAGTCGAAGAAGCCGGGCTTGGGACCGCTGACGTCGCCGTCGGCGCCCTGCTTGTACAGCGCGTACAGGCGCAGCAGGGTGTCGTTGTCGGGGCGGTCGGTCAGCGATTGGACGTCTTTGGCGGCTTGTTCGAACGCGGACTGGATATCGGACACGGCGAGCCTCTCCTGGCGCCAGGGTGAAGCGGCATAACAGCATGCACGCCCGGGACGGTCAATACGGAAAGGAATTGTTCCGCGGCACGGGCTCTGGCACCGTAGCGTCATGCCGCCGCATTGGCGGTCGATCGGCCATCCAGGAGAGGGGTATGAGCTATTTCGTCACCGGCGCGACGGGTTTCATCGGTCGCTTCCTCGTCAGCAATCTGCTGAAACGCAAGGGCACGATCCACGTGCTGGTGCGCAAGGACTCGCAGAAAAAGTTCGACGCCACCGCAAAAAAAATGGGCTGGGACCTCAAGCGGGTGATCCCGGTCGCCGGCGACATGACCCAGGCCAAGTGCGGCCTGAGCGCCGCGCAGATCCGCGCGCTCAACGGCAAGATCAAGCACTTCTTCCACCTGGCCGCGATCTACGACCTGACCGCCAGCCCGGCCGCGCAGCGCGCCGCCAACATCGACGGCACCCAGCACGCACTGGACCTGGGCACGGCGCTCAACGTCGGCTGCTTCCACCACACCAGCTCGATCGCCGCCGCCGGCATGTACCCGGGCGTGTTCCGCGAAGACATGTTCGACGAGGCCGAGGGCCTCGACGATCCCTACCTGCGCACCAAGCACGATTCCGAAGGCCTGGTGCGGGCCGAGAAGCGCATCAAGTGGCGCATCTACCGCCCGGGCATGGTCGTCGGCCATTCCCAGACCGGCGAAATGGACAAGATCGACGGGCCGTACTACTTCTTCACCTTCCTCAAGAAGCTGCGCGAGATGCTGCCGCCGTGGATGCCGATGCTCGGCGTCGAAGGCGGGCGCATCAACATCATCCCGGTCGACTACGTGGTCGATGCGATGGACCACATCGCGCACAAGCCCAAGCTCGACGGGCATTGCTTCCACCTGACCGATCCGGAGCCGCAGCGCGTCGGCGAGGTGCTCAACACCTTCGCCCGCGCCGGCCACACCCCGGAGATGACCATGCGCATCGACGCGCGCATGTTCGCCTTCGTGCCCAGCAGCGTGCGCGGCGCGGTCGGCAACCTGCCGCCGGTGCGGCGTTTCATCGGCATGTTGCTGCGCGACTTCAAGATTCCCAAGGAAACCCTGAAGTTCATCACCTATCCGACCCGCTTCGACAACCGCGAGACCGAGCGCGCGCTGCGCGGCAGCGGTATCAAGGTGCCGAACCTGGACACCTATGCCTGGCGCCTGTGGGACTACTGGGAGCGCCATCTCGACCCGGACCTGTTCATCGACCGCACCCTCAAGGGCAAGGTCCGCAACAAGGTCGTGGTGATCACCGGCGGTTCCTCGGGCATCGGTCTGGCGACGGCGGAGAAGGTGGCCGCGGCCGGCGCGGTGACGGTGATCATCGCCCGCGGCGAAGACGAGCTGTTCAAGGCCCGAGACGCGATGAAGGCCGCCGGCGGCAAGGTCTTCGCCTACACCGCGGACCTCGCCGACATGGCCGACTGCGACCGCCTGGTCAAGCAGATCCTGGACGAGCATGGCCACGTCGACATCCTGGTCAACAACGCCGGCCGTTCGATCCGGCGCTCGATCGAGCTCAGCTACGATCGTTTCCACGACTTCGAACGCACCATGCAGCTCAACTACTTCGGCAGCCTGCGCCTGATCATGGGCTTCATGCCGAAGATGACCGAGCGCCGCAAGGGCCACATCATCAACATCAGTTCGATCGGCGTGCTTGCCAGCTCGCCGCGGTTCTCGGCCTATGTCGCCTCGAAGGCGGCGCTGGACGCGTTCAGCCGCTGCGCCCAGGGCGAGTTGTCGGGCAAGGGCATCAGCTTCACCACCATCAACATGCCCTTGGTGAAGACGCCGATGATCGCGCCGACCAAGATGTACGACAGCGTGCCGACCCTGACCCCGGACGAAGCCGCCGACCTGGTGGTCAAGGGCATCATCGAGAGGCCGACCCGCATCGCCACCCGCCTGGGCATCTTCGCCTCGGTGGTCAACGCACTGGCGCCGAAGGCCTACGAGGTGGTGATGAGCACGGCGTTCGAGTTGTTCCCCGACTCGGCCGCAGCCAAGGGCGACCGCAAGGGGCTCAAGGACGAACACGCCAGCAGCGAACAGATCGCGTTCGCGGCGCTGATGCGCGGCGTGCATTGGTAAGAGTTGCGCGCCGGTCGGTGGCGCGCATCGAGTAGCGAATTCGGGGCGGCTCAGGCCGCCCCGATGCGTTTGCGCGCCTCGGGCCGCGGCCTCCTGTAGGAGCGGCGTAAGCCGCGACAGAGGTCCGGTGCGGCCTCGGCATCGCGTCGTGGGCGTGGTCGCGGGTCGCGGCTGACGCCGCTCCTACAAGGGGGGAGGGATCGACCAAGGCGTGAAACGAAAACAGCGCGCCGTTCGTCGCGGCGCGCTGTGGTCGGGTTCGCTCGGTTCGCTTCGGCGAGCCCGGATCAATAGGCCCGGCACTGGAAGAAGCGCACGCGTGCCTTGCTGCCCGGCGGCGGTTGCAACTGCACGCGCGAGGAGCGCAGGTCGGGATAGGCGTCGAGGATCGAACAGATCCGGTCGATGTCCTGTTGCTGCGCGTCGGTCAGGCGGTAGATCAGCAGGTTCGACGGCGTCGACCACAGGGCGCGTTCGACGCCGTCCAGGGTGGAGATGCTGCGGATGACCTGGGCGCGTTCGGCCGGAGGGTTGCCGGTGTGGGGGACGGCCGTGGGCGGATTCGCCGGTCGCGTGCCGGCGGTAGCCGCCGGAGCGGTCGCAGGCGGCGCCTGCGCGGCCGGCGCCGGGTTCGGTGCGGTTGCGGCCGGCGTCGGTGCAGGCGTGGCCGCAGGCGGCGTTGCGGGCGGCGCGGATGCGGCGGCGGGCGCTGCGGTGTCGGACGGCGCTTCTTGCGAAGCCGCCGGGTCGACCGGCGTGGCCTGCGCGGGCGCCGCAGCGTCGGGCTCGCTGGAAACGAACTGCGGTACGACGAAGCCGGCGATCAGGCCCAGCACGATCGCTGCGGCCCAGGCCCCGACGATGGTGCCGATGCTGCGCTTCTGCGCGGCGGCGATGACCTCGTGCCGGGTCGAAGCCGGCAATTGCGGTTCGACCAGCTCCCACAGCGTCTCGCCGCTGTACAGGTCCAGGCCGTTGGCGACGCGCTCGGAATTGCTGTCGAAGCGCCCCGTGGTGACCATCATCCCGCCCGCGGCGCCGTTGAAGCGCACCGCATCGGCCAGTTCGGCCACGGTCGCCGCCGACACGCGATAGTCGGCGTCACCGAGCTTGCACGACAGCAGCCATGGCTTGCCGGCGCGCAGCAAGCGCAGCTCGGCCTGGGTGCCGCGGGCGAGGGACTCCTCGACCGACTCGGCTTCGAAGCCGCGTTCGCGCAGGGATTCGACGATCAGGCGGGCGAACTCGCGCCAGCGCATCTTGGCCAGGCCGGCGATACCGGTGGCGACCTCAGTGCGATGACGGCGGTACGACCACAGATAGGCGGTGGACACCAATCCGATCGTCAGTGCGACGGCGGCAGCAGCCCACAGGGAAAAACTCGACATGAAGCGCTAGGCCCATAAAAGACGCTGAGGATATACGGCCTGCGACATCTAGCACTTATACGAACTGAGACGTAGTTCGCGAAATTGACGTGTTCGTTATCGGCCGTTCCATCAAGAACGACGATTCGATGTCAGCGTGAAGTCCATCCGCTACGGCATGGCGGATGCGCGGCGTTCGATGCAGGGCATCGTCGCGACCCGGCGGCGGCGGTCGCAGGCATTAAGAAAGCCCGCCAGTCCGAAACCGTAAGGGGAGGGGAGCATACGGAAGCGCGGACTGGCGGGCTTAAACGTCGCGCTGCGGACGACCCGCAGCGCGGTGAAGCCGGAGTTGAAGCTGGGTTACGGTGCGACCGGCGGCTTCGGGCGCGCGATCGACTTGCGCGTGGCCTTCTTCGCCGCCGGCGACTTCTGCGCCTTCGGCTTGGCGGCTGCGGCCTTCTTCGCGGCGGGCTTGGCCGGTGCCTTGGCTGCGCTCTTGCGCGCGCTAGGGACGCTGCCGCCCTGGCGACGCAGTTCGCGGGTCAGGGACTCGACGCGCTCGCTGAGGTCGGTCAGGTCGTCGCGGCCCGGCACGCCGAGCTTGACCAGGGCACGCTGGACGCGCTCTTCGAACACCTTCTCGAGGCGGTCCCAGGTGTCGGACGCGCGTTCGCGCGCCTGGCCGACCTTGGACTCGACCGCGTCGCGCAGCACGCCGGCTTGGCCGCCGGTGAACTTGCGCGCGGTCTGCTCGAGGTTCAGGCCTTCCTTGACCAGGCCTTCGAACAGCTTGGTGCCTTCGGCCTGGGCGCGACCGAACGCGCCGACGCCGGCCAGCCAGATCTGCTGCGCGGATTCGCTGAGCGTCTTGGACAGGCGCTCGGCCTGTTCCTGCGCGCTGCCCTTGCCGGCGCTGCTGCTCTTGCCGGGGGTCTTCTTAGCGGTCTTCTTGAACTTGGCGGCCATGGACGTCCTGTAATGAGTGCTATCGCTGTGCACTCAAGATGGCCCCCCTGTCTAGAGTAATCACACCAACCCACAGTGAGCGGCCAGTAATGAGAACGAGGAGTGAGAAACGAGTGAAAGCAGGCTCGCTCTTACTCGTTTCTCACTCCTCTTCGCTCACTTCCCGCTTCTGGCTGCAGACGCCGTCCTGCGGCGCCGTGGCCGCGGTTGCGCCACCAGCCGGTCGACGTCGTCGAGCGCACGCCGCAAGCGTGCGGTGGTCTCGGTATCGCGCTTGGGCGGTGTGATGCCGTCGAGGATCGAGCGCTGGGCGTCGGCGATCACGTCGCGGCGCAGGCGCAGGCCGTGCGCGGCCAGCACCGGCGCAAGCACGTCGGCGCGCAGGTGTAGGTCGGCCAGGGTGTTGCGGTAGGCGATCTCGCAGATGCGCTGGCGCGCCGAGAAGCTGAAGGCGTTGGTGAAGAACAACTCGCGGTCTTCGGCGTTGGGCTCGAACACCAGTTGGTCGATGTCCGGGTATTGCTGGGCGTAGCGTGCCAGGCCGACCTGCATGCGCGACTGCAGCAGGGTGCGGAAGGTCTGTGACAGCACCGCCGGCAGGCCGCCTGCGGCGAGGCTGTTGTCCTCGGCGACCGGCACGCCCTGGTTGTGGTTGAACGGCACCAGCGGGTTGATGCCGATCAGCAGGTCGATGCCGCGGTCGAGCACCACCGAGGCATGCATGGTCCGGCGCAGCGCACCGTCGACGAAATGGCGGCCACGGATCTGCACCGGCGGGTACAGCCCGGGCAGCGCGGCGCTGGCCTGGACCGCCTGCGAGATCGGCACATCGCTCCAGTTGTCGCCGCCGAAGCGGACCGCGTCGCCGCTGTCGATGTCGACCGCGACCACGTACAGCTCGGCGTCGAGTTCGCGAAAGTCGTTGCTGCGGCCGCGGCGGGTGAAGACCTCGCGCAGGAACAGCTCGACCTGAGTGTTGTCGAACAGGCCGTTCGGGATCAGGCCGCCGAAGCGGGTGATCAGGTCCGACCAGCGCGCTTCCAGCGGCGAGAACAGCAGCTCGCGCCACCACTCGGTCGCCAGGCGCGGAAAGCTCGCCGCGCGCTTGACGTACTCGAGGAAGGCCGGGCGCATGAAGGTTTCCGGGCGGAACTCGACATCGGCGCTGTCGCCGGTGACGAAGATCCGGCACATCTCGGCGGTGTCCATGCGGTTGGCCAGGCCGGCGGCGAGGAAAGCGCCGCTGCTGACGCCGACGTAACAGTCCAGGCGGGTGAGGTCGAGGCCTTCGATCGCTTCGTCGAGCGCGCGCAGGGCGCCGAGCTCGTACATGCCGCCGATCGGACCGCCGCCGGCGATGGCCAGGCCGATCTTCGGTGCGGAAGCATTGGTGCCGTGGGCCGAACGTTTGCGGCTCGCCCGGTTCTGGGCGGAATGGAGTGACAGCATGTGATAGGCAGCACGGCCCGGACGGAATTCGGTCGAGTGTAGCCCAGGACGGGCGGGGCACCAGGGGCCGGGACCAAAGTCTGAGCCGGGTCGATGAACCGGGTTGATGAGCCGGTCTGTGCCGGCTCCCCGGTCGGCTTGCGGAGGCCGGCCGGCGCCGCGATCATCGTCGCGATGGCCAGGACGACCGAACATAGCCAGCGTCTGGGGTGTCTGCTGGCCCGCCACCAGGCCCTGCACGACCCCGGGCGCGAACCGCGCAACCGGCTGCGCTGGCTGCCCGAACTGCGGTTGTGGCAGGCACGGCGCTTGGAAGCCAGCTTCGACCGCTTCCTGCGCGACCCGCGCCGGCGCCCGGCGGCGCAGTTCTTCCTCAGCGACGTCTACAACGACCGCGACTTCAGCCGTCGCGACGCCGACATCGCCAAGGTCTTGCCGATGATGCAGCGGCTATTGCCGGGCTCGTTGCTGAGCACGGTCGCCGATGCGATCGAGCTGGGCCTGCTGACGCACGCCTTCGACCTGCGCATGGCCGAGCGCCTGCAAGCGCTGGCGCCGCGCCGGCGCCGTCTCGACGGCCCGCTGTACGCGCAGATCTACCGTGCCTGCGGTTTGCCGCGGCTGCGCGGCCATCAGATCGACCTGATCGCCGCGGTCGGCCTGGGCCTGGGGCAGGCGGTGCGGATGCCGGGCATCCTGACTTTGCTCAAACTCTCGCGCGGCCCGGCCAAGGCGGCGGGCTTGTCGGAGCTGCAGGGCTTTCTCGAACGCGGTTTCGCAGCGTTCGGCCGGCTCGGCGACGTGCGCGAGTTCATCGCCGAGATCGAGCAGGACGAGCGCGACATCGCCGAGCGGCTGTTCGCCGGCGAGGCCGATCCCTTTCCACGCCTGGAGTGATCCGGCATTGGATTGAGCCGGAACTGGATTGAGCCGGTGCCGGATCGAGTGCGGGCGGCCTGGTGTCTGGATCGGTACGGGTAGGGCCGATCCCCGAGCTCGGCCAAGGCTGGAGCGAACCGAGCCGTTCGTGGCGTTGAAGCGCAGCGGTTCCGCTGCGCCGCGGGCGACGCCGCTTACTTGAAGCGTTCTTCCAGCACCCGGCGAATTTCCGACTCGATCGGGCCCTTGAGGGCGCCGAGCAGGAAACCGAGTTGCGCGGTCACGTGCAACTGATTCGGCTGCAGCGAGATCTTGCCGTCGACGCCGCTGCGGACGAAGTTGAGGGTATCGCCGACCCAGTCGTATTCGACATCGAAACGTTCGGCGAGCTTCTTCGCGACTTCCTCGACGGCTTTGCGGGCTTTGGCCGGTGCGAGCGAATGCGGATGGCGGATATCGATGCTGGACATGGTCTGGGTTCTCCCTGGAGGCCGGTATTGTGGGGGCAGGGACCGGCGCATCCAAGCCTGGGGCGCACTGCGCCGCAGCGCGGTGTTGCGAGCGGGCGAAGCGACGCGGCCGCCGGGTATCGGTTCGAACGCGCCGCAGCGTTGGGCTCGGTCCGCGACGACGGGATGTACGCGATTCGACAACCTGCTAGATTGCGGCGGAGTGAGCGCCCTCAAACTTCGATACCCGAATCGCGAACATGCCGACCTGGCCCTCAAGCCCGGGGTGCATGCGATCGGCCGCGATTCGGCCGGACGCACCGTGCTGGTCGAAGACGCCGGTGCGGCGATCGCGCAACTCAGCGTCGACCGTCGCGGCGTCTGGCTGCAGGTGCGCGAAGGTCTGCGCGGCCTGCACGTCAATGGCCGCCCGGTGAAACGCGTGGCGATGCTGCGCGCCGGCGACGCGATCTTTCTCGACGGCGTCGAACTGCTGCTGATCGACGACAAGCCCGAGCCCGCGCCGCCGTTCGGGGTCGACATCCCGGCAGATTCGCGCATGGTCGTGCGCGGCGTCGGCGGCATTCATCACGGGCGTTGCTACACCCTGGAGCAGCCGCGCCTGATCGGCCGCGCCGGCGATTGCGACATCCGCATCAACGAACCGGCCTTCGCCGATCGCCATGCGCGCCTGGAAGCCCATGCCGATGGCGTGGTGCTGCGCGATGTCGGTTCGGTCGACGGCAGCGTGGTCAACGGCCAGCCGGTGCGGCACGCCTTGCTCAAACCCGGCGATCAGTTGCTGCTCGACGGCCAACACCGTTTCGTCATCGAAGCCCCGACCCGCCAGTTCAGCGCCGCCGAAGCCCTGCAGGCCCAGTTGGCCCAGGAAGCGGCCTCGAACGAAGAGCGCATGCAGCCGCCGTCGGCCCTGCCGGCCTCGGTGCGACGCATGCCCTGGCTGTTGCTCGCCGCCGTGGTCATGGCCGGCCTGCTGAGCCTGCTGTTGCTGTACGGCACGCGCTGAGCCCCGCGACACTCGGAATAGGCGCCGCGTCCCACGGGGATTACGGCTTTCTGTAGCAGCGGCGTCCCATAGGGATTTCCTTCGGTCATAAGCCGCGACCGGGGCCGCGTCCGATTGCGTGGATTTTGCCGTAGCCTGCGCCGCCGTTTGTTTCACGCGGTCGCGGCTTGCGCCGCTCCTACCCCTAAGAGCCGCGGCTTCGTGTAAGAGCGGTGTCAGCCGCGCCTATTGCGCCGCGGCCTTGCGCCGCAGCCGCGCCTCGGCGAACTTGCGCCACACCCGCCAGCCCAGCAGGACGCTCAGGATCGTGGCGTACAGCAAAGGCTCGCGGATGTCCGACTTCACCAGCCACCAGAAATGCAGGACGGCCAATACGGCGATCGCATAGACGAGTTGGTGCAACAGCCCCCAGCGCCGGCCGAGGCGCCGCATCATGCCCTGGGTCGAGGTGACGGCGAGCGGGATCAGCAGCAGCCACGCCAGAAAGCCGACGGTGATGTAGGGCCGTTTGGCGATTTCCTCGAAGATCTGCGTCCAGTAACCCTTGAGGTCGAGCACCAGGTAGGCGGTCAGGTGCAGGCTGGCGTAGAAGAAGGCGTACAGGCCGAGCAGGCGTCGGAAGCGCAGCAACACCGCCTGGCCGCTGAGCTGGCGCAGCGGCGTGACCGCCAAGGCGATCATCAGCAAACGCAGCGCCCACAGGCCCAACCGATGTTCGATCTCGGCGATCGGGTCGGCGCCGAGCCCGCCGCTGCCGGTCAGCACTTCGGAGCGGATCTGCCAGGCCAGGATCGCCGCCGGGGTCAAGGCCAAGGCGTGCACGGCGACCTTGGCCCAGATCACGCCAGCCGGAGTCCGGCGTTTCAATGCCACCCCGGGCGGGCGCCCGAAAGCGGAAGACGAGGCGGACGAACGCGCCACCGACGCGGATTCCTTCGCCATCTCAGAACCAGAGCCGCAGGCTCATGCCGGCATACAGGCTGGCGACCTGGTCGCCGTAGCCGTTGAACAAGCGGGTCGGGATGCGGTCGACGAACAACTTGCTGCCGGTGCCGGCGATGCGGCGCTCGGTCTTCTGGCTCCAGCGCGGGTGGTCGACGCTCGGGTTCACGTTGGAGAAGAACCCGTATTCGCTGGGTTGCAGGTCGTTCCAACTGGTCAGCGGCCGGCGCTCGACGAAGGTGATGGCGATGATCGACTTGATGCTCTTGAAGCCGTACTTCCACGGCACCACCAGGCGCAACGGCGCGCCGTTCTGTTGCGGCAGGGATTTGCCGTACAGACCGGTGGCGAGCAGGGTCAGCGGGTGCATGGCCTCGTCGATGCGCAGGCCTTCGCGATACGGCCAGTTGATGGACGGATAGGCGAGGCCCGGCATCTGCTTGCGGTCGGCCAGGGTGGTGAAGGCGACGTACTTGGCCTTCGAGGTCGGCTCGAAGCGCTTGAGCACGTCGGCCAGCGGCACCCCCAGCCACGGGATCACCATCGACCACCCCTCGACGCAGCGCAGCCGGTAGATCCGCTCCTGCGGGGCCAGGCCCTTGATCAGGTCCTCCAGCGAGAGCCTGCCCGGCTTGGCGCAGGCGCCGCCGACCGCGACCGTCCACGGACTGGTGCGCAGGGTCCGCTCGGCCCGCGACGGGTCGGACTTGTCGGTGCCGAACTCATAGAAGTTGTTGTAGGTGGTGATGTCCTCGTAGCGGGTCAGGACTTCGTCGGTGCGGAAGCCGGCCTTCATCTGTTCCGGGCTCGCCGCCGGCAGCGACCTCGGCGCCGGGGGTTCGGCCTCGGCGCAGCCGGACAGGCCCAGCGCCGGGGTCAGGGCGAAGGCGGCCAGCAGGCGCCGGCGTTCGCGGTAGACGGCCTCGTCGGTGATCTGAGAGGAGGGGATAGCGAGGGCATCGCGCAACGACATGAGACGGCTCCGGCGGGGCGGGTTCCGAGTCCTCCAGACATACGGGACCCGATATGAGGATAGAGGCAGCCAACGGGGCAAAAGTTGCGCGCGAAACGGAGGCGCACACGGTGTTGCACTGCGGCATACTGAGGGGCCAACCCCCACTACGGAGTTTCCGATGTCCCGCGCTTTCAACTTTAGTGCCGGTCCCGCGACCCTGCCCGAACCGGTCCTGCTGCAGGCGCAGTCGGAACTGCTGGAGTGGAACAACGCCGGGGCCTCGATCGTAGAACTCAGCCACCGCGGCCCGGAGTTCATCCAGGTCGCCGCCGAGGCCGAGCGCGACCTGCGCGCGCTGATGTCGATCCCCGAAGATTACGCCGTGTTGTTCCTGCAGGGCGGTGCGACCGCGCAGCAGGCGCTGATCGCGTTGAACTTCGCCAACCCGGGCCAGACCGTCGACTACGTGGTCACCGGCCACTGGGGCAAGACCGCGCTCAAGCAGGTCAAGCCCTACGTCAACGCCAACATCGCCGCCAACGGCGAGGCCGACGGCTTCCGCACCATCCCGGCGCGCGACACCTGGGCCCTGTCCAAGGACGCGGCCTACGTCCACTACACCGCCAACGAGACCATCCACGGCGTCGAGTTCCGCGACATCCCCGACACCGGCGACGTGCCGTTGATCGGCGACTTCAGCTCCAGCATCGTCTCCGAACCGCTCGACGTGTCGAAGTTCGGGGTGATCTACGCCGGCGCGCAGAAGAACCTCGGCCCGGTCGGCGTCAGCGTGGTCATCGTCAAGCGCGAACTGCTCGAACGCGCCGGCCAGCCGCGCGCCGAGATCTTCGACTACCGCGCCCACGTCAAGGGCGAGTCGATGCTCAACACGCCGCCGACCTGGAACTGGTATCTGGCCGGCCTGGTGTTCAAGTGGATGCTGGCCGAGGGCGGCGTGGAAGAATTCGCCAAGCGCAACGACCGCAAGTCCAAGCTGCTGTACGGCGTGATCGACAACTCCGGCGGTTTCTACCGCAACGAAGTCGCCCCCGCCGCGCGCTCGCGCATGAACGTGCCGTTCTTCCTCAAGGACGAAGCGCTCGACAAGCCCTTCCTCAAGCAAGCGCAGGACGCGGGCCTGATCTCGCTCAAGGGCCATCGCGCCCTGGGCGGCATGCGCGCCTCGATCTACAACGCGATGCCTGAGCAGGGCGTGCAAGCGCTCGCGGCCTTCATGCAGGACTTCCAGCAACGGCACGGGTAAGCCGCCGCGCTTGGCCGATGCCGCATCGGCATCGGCCGCGGCTGCGAACGCCCGGCCTCGGATGGCCGGGCCGTGCGATCCGAAGGCTTCGTGTTCCAGCAGGGACGGCATCGCAACACCTTCGGTAGCGACGAGACGACAATGACCGACAAGTCACGCAAGACCAAGCAAGCAGACAGCAAGCCGCCGGCCAAGCCCGGCAAGCAGAAACCGGCCGCCGCCAAGGGCGCGACCGAAAAGAAGCCCGCCGGCAAGGCGAAAGCCGGGTCGGAACCGGCCGTGGTCAGTCCCGACCTGGCGCTGCTGCGCGAGCGCATCGACGGCATCGACCGGCACATCCAAGAACTGATCGGCGAGCGCGCGCAGTTCGCCAACCAGGTCGGCAAGGCCAAGGGCAAGCTCGCCGCCGCGGTCGATTACTACCGCCCCGAGCGCGAGGCCCAGGTGCTGCGCCGGGTGGTCGACCGCAACGACGGCCCGCTCAACGACGAAGTGCTGGTGCGCCTGTTCCGCGAAATCATGTCGGCTTGCCTGGCCCAGCAGGAGCCGCTCAAGATCGGCTTTCTCGGCCCGGAAGGCACGCACTCGCAGCAGGCGGTGTACAAGCACTTCGGCCACTCGATCCACGGCCTGCCGCTGGCGAGCATCGAGGAAGTGTTCCAGGAAGTCGAAGCCGGCAGCGCCGATTTCGGCGTGGTCCCGGTCGAGAACTCGACCCAGGGCACGATCCAGTCGACCCTCGACATGTTCCTGACTTCCAAGCTCAAGATCAGCGGCGAAGTCGAGCTGCGCGTGCATCAGCATCTGCTCTCGCGCAGCGGCCGCATCGAGGACATCGAACGCGTCTATTCGCACCCGCAGTCGTTCGCCCAGTGCAAGGCCTGGTTGCGCGAGTACCTGCCGAAAGCCGAGAAGATCGCGGTGTCGAGCAACGCCGAAGCTGCGCGCAGGGCGCGCAATGCCGACGACGCCGCTGCGATCGCCGGCGCCAGCGCCGGCAGCGTGTACGGGCTGCGCACGGTGGCCGGGCCGATCGAAGACCGGCCCGACAACACCACGCGCTTTTTGGTGATCGGCCGCGAGCTGTTCACGCCTTCGGGCAACGACCGTACCTCGCTGCTGATCTTCATCAAGGACCAGCCGGGCGCGCTCTATAACGTGCTGTCGCCGTTCGCCAAGCGCGGCCTGAGCATGAACCGCATCGAGTCGCGTCCGGGCCACACCGGCCGTTGGCAGTACGCCTTCTTCGTCGACATCGGCGGGCACGTGCAGGAGCCGGCGATGCGCGAAGCGCTGGAAGAACTGGAAGAGCTGGCGCACGAAGTGAAGGTGCTCGGTTCCTACCCGGTGGCGATCGCATGAGCGCGCCGGCCACGCAAGCGCAAGAGCCTGCCAGTCGCGAGGGCAGGGACACACCGGCCTATGACGAAGCCTGGTTCGCCGCGCGCGCGCAGGCCGGCATCCAGCGCCTGAAGGCCTACGACCCGGGGCACGACCTGGTCGCGCTGCGGCGCCGTTTCGGCGAGGCCAACCTCGCCGAGCTGGGCTCCAACGAAAACCCCTACGGCCCGTCGCCGCAGGCGCGCGCGGCGATCCTCGATGCGCTGCACGCGCTGCATCGTTATCCCGACCCGCTCGGCGCCGATCTCAAGCGCGCGCTGGCCGCGAAGCACGGCGTCGACGTCGCCCAGATCCAGCTCGGCAACGGCTCGCACGAATTGCTGATGCAACTGGCGCAGGTGTTCGCCGGCCCCGGCGACGAGGTGGTGTTCTCGCGTTACGGTTTCGCCGTGTTCGCGCTCGCGACCCAGGCTGCCGGCGCGACGATGCGCATCGTCGAGGCCTTGCCGCGCGACGCGGCGATGCCCTGCGGCCACGACCTCGATGCGATCGCGGCCGCGATCGGCCCGGCCACGCGCCTGGTTTACGTGGCCAATCCGAACAACCCCACCGGCACCTGGTTCGGCCGCGAGGCGATGATCGATTTCCTCGATCGCGTGCCCTCCGACGTGCTGGTGGTGATGGACGAGGCCTACGCCGAAATGGCCGACGCGCCGGACTATGCCAGCGCGCTGTCTTTGCTCGGCCGTTATCCCAACCTCGCCATCACCCGCACCTTCAGCAAGGCCTATGGCCTGGCCGGCTTGCGGGTCGGTTATCTGCTCGCCCAGCCCGGCCTGGTCCAGGTCATGGACCGGCTGCGCGAAAGCTTCAACGTCAACGGCCCCGCCCTGGCCGCGTGCGTCGCGGCGCTCGCCGACGAGGCGCACCTGGACTGGGCCTGCGCGCGCAACGCCGAGCAGCGCGCCGCGCTGGCGGCGGCCTTGCAGCAGCGCGGCCTGCGCGTCTTCCCCTCGCAGACGAATTTCGTCCTGGTCGAGTTCGGTCCGCGCACCGCGCAGATCGAAGCGGCCCTGGTCGAGCGCGGCGTGATCCTGCGGCCGATGGCCGGCTACGGGCTCGCCGATTGCCTGCGGATCAGTGTCGGCTCGCCCGACGAAAACCGTCGCCTGCTGGCGGCATTGGACCAAGTGCTGACATGAGTGCGCTCATCGAAGAACAAGCGGCCTGGACGGCCGGATCGGGTTCGCCCCTGCGCGGTTCGCTGCGCGTGCCGGGCGACAAATCGGTTTCGCACCGGGCGGTCATGCTCGGCGCGCTGGCCGAAGGCGTCACCCGCGTCACCGGTTTTCTGGAAGGCGAGGACACCCGCGCCACCGCGCGCGTGTTCGAGCGCCTGGGCGTGCGCATCGAGACGCCGAGCGCGAGCGAACGCATCGTCCACGGCGTCGGCATGCACGGCCTGCGCGGCGTCGCCGAAGCGCTGGACTGCGGCAACGCCGGCACCGGCATGCGCCTGCTCGCCGGCGTGCTGGCCGGGCAGGATTTCGACAGCGTGCTGATCGGCGATGCCTCGTTGTCGAAGCGGCCGATGCGCCGCGTCACCGAGCCGCTTGCGGCGATGGGCGCGCAGATCGACACCGAAGACGGCGGCCTGCCGCCGCTGCGCATCCGCGGCGGCCGTTCGCTGCAGGGCATCGAATACACCTTGCCGGTCGCCAGCGCGCAGGTGAAGTCGGCGCTGTTGCTGGCCGGCCTGTATGCCTACGGCGACACCGTGGTGCACGAACCGCATCCGACCCGCGACTATACCGAGCGCATGCTCGCCGCGTTCGGCTGGCCGATCGAATTCTCGCCCGGCTACGCGCGCCTGAGCGGCGGCCACGTGCTGCGCGCGACCGGCATCGCCGTGCCGGCCGACTTCTCTTCGGCCGCGTTCTTCCTGGTCGCCGCGAGCGTGGTGCCCGGTTCGGACCTGCGCCTGGAAGCGGTCGGCATGAACCCGCGCCGCACCGGCCTGTTGGCGGCGTTGCGCCTGATGGGCGCCGACATCGTCGAGGAAAACCCGCGCGCCGAAGGCGGCGAGCCGGTCGCCGACCTGCGGGTGCGCTACGCGCCGCTGCACGGCATCGACGTGCCGGAAGCGCTGGTGCCGGACATGATCGACGAGTTCCCGGCTTTGTTCATCGCCGCGGCCACCGCCAAGGGCCGCACCACGATCCGCGGCGCCGCCGAGTTGCGGGTCAAGGAATCCGACCGCATCGCGACCATGGCCACCGGCCTGCGCGCGCTCGGCGCGAACATCGTCGAGACGCCCGACGGCGCAATCATCGAAGGCGGCGCCTTGCACGGCGGCGAAGTCGACAGCCACGGCGATCACCGCATCGCCATGAGCTTCGTGATCGCGGCGCAACTGGCGAGCGGCGAAGTGCGCATCGGCGACGTCGCCAACGTCGCGACTTCGTTCCCGGGCTTCGAGGCCTTGGCGGCGAAGGCGGGCATGCGGGTCGGCCCGGCCGAGTAGGGCGCCGAGACGAACTGATCGGCAACTAAAACGGCGGCCTTGGGCCGCCGTTCTTGTGTGTGGGCGATGCTTGAGAGTCAACCGATAGCGTAATGGCCGGCTTTCGCCATCATGGCCGCTTATCTCGGCTTACCGACGCGATGTCCATTGAGAGTGTCGCGATTGCCTGCTTTCACCATCATGGCCGCCTATCTAGGCCTGCGGCCGGAATGTTCATTGGCGTGGCTTGAACTCCACCGGCTGCTCCACCACCGAGGCCACTTCGCGGCCGTCGCGGGTCGCCGGGCGGAAGCGCCAATCGCGCACCGCGACCAAGGCGGCGCGATCGAGTTCGCGCGAACCGCTGTGGCGCGCGACCTCGACTTCTTCGGGCAGGCCGTCGGCGCCGACGTTGACGCGCAGGACCACGGTGCCGCCTTCGCCGCGGCGCAAGGCGCCGGCCGGGTAGCGCGGTGCGGCATTGTCTGCGGCCAAGGGCAGTGCCTCGGTCGAACGTGGCGGGTCGATCTTCGCCGTAGCTTCGGTCACCGGTTTCGCCGCGGCTTCGGCGGCGGCGGCCGCTGTAACGGCGGTCTTGCGCGCGATGCTGGGCGTCGCTTCGGCGACTGCGTTGCGCTCGATCGGCGGGACGATGACCAGCGGCATCGCCGGGGCCGGCGGCGGCGCCGGCGGACGCTTGCCGTAGTAGTACCAGCCCATGAAAGTGGCACCGAGCAGGAGCAGCAGCAACCACAGACCGGTGGAACTCGGTGCGACTTCGATCGCATCGGCTTCGGGGGCCGGCGTGGCCTCGAAATCGTGGCTATTCGGGTCCAATGGATGTGATGCAACGCTCATTTTTGGCCTCCTTTCTGCGGTCCCGGGGGCGCAACCGAGCGCCGAGCTTCCAAGCGCGGTCGTTAGCCAGCGGTGAACGGAAGGTAAAGAAGATTCAGGCGAGCGACAGGCAGGCCACGGATTAAAAGACGCCGATCACTGGTTCGCGTTGAAGGTGATCGGCACGATCACCGCATCGGCGACCGGACGGCCGTTGCGCATCGCCGGGCGGAAGCGCCAGTAACGCACCGCATTCATTGCCGCACGGTCGAGCAGGCGCGAGCCGCTGCCCTCGATGACCTGCAGTTCGCTCAAGGAACCCTGTTCGTCGACCGTCACCCGGATCCGCACCGTGCCGCCTTCGCCGCGGCGCAGGGCCTGCGCCGGGTACTGCGGCGGGCGGTTGCCGGGCAGCGGCGTGGCCGGCGTCTGCGCGGCGGTGGAAGCGGCGGGCGCGGCCGGCGGCGCACTCGGCATGGTTTGCGGCGGTGCCGGCGGGTTCGGGTTTTCGACCAACTCGGCGCGCTCTTCGTCCTGGCCGGGCGCCGCGGCCTGCGGCGCTTGCTGTGCAGACGGGGCGACACCGTCGCCGCCGGCCCCGGCCGGCGCCGGCAAGGGCGCGTACTGCGGCGTGGTGCCGGCCGGCAGCGCGCCGTCGGCACGGTAGAAGTCGTCGCTGTTATTGCGGTTGCTCGACCACACCCATGCGAACAGCCCCAGGCCGACGGCGAAGGCCCCCAGCACCAACAGCCAGGCCTTGCCCGAAGGGCGCCAGGCGGCGAAATCGAAGGAGCGGCGCGACGGAGCGGGGGGCGTGGTCGACATGGGCGGTCCGAATATGCGTTGGGCCGCATTCTGCAACGAAATGCCCGAAAGCGTGCTCCGCGGACCCCGATCGCCCCCTATTGCGTCCTCGATCCGGCCCCGATCCGCCGTCTCCGGCAAGCGCAAGGTTCGCGAAAACCGCCGAGTGACGCGATAATCTGCGGTTCTTCTCGCCACTGCGACCGGCTACGCCATGCTCGATCCGACCCTGCTGCGCCAACAGCCCGCCGAACTCGCCGCACGCCTGCGCGAAACGCGCGGCTACGCCCTCGACCCGGCCGTGCTGGAATCGCTGGAAAGCGAGCGCAAGCAGATCCAGGTGCGCACCCAGGAGCTGCAGAACCTGCGCAACACGCGCTCCAAGGCGATCGGCCAGGCCAAGGCCAAGGGCGAGGACGTCGCTCCGTTGATGGCCGAGGTCGCCGCGTTCGGCGACGAGCTCAAGGCCAGCGAAGCGCGCCTGGAAACGATCAAGGCCGAAATCGAAGCGATCGCGCTCGGCATCCCGAACCTGCCGCACGCCACCGTGCCGGCCGGCAAGGACGAGACCGACAACGTCGAGACCCATCGTTGGGGCACGCCGCGTACGTTCGACTTCGAGATCAAGGATCACGTCGAACTCGGCGCCCGCAACGGCTGGCTCGACGGCGACACCGCGGCCAAGCTGTCCGGCGCACGCTTCACCGTGCTGCGCGGCGGCCTGGCGCGTCTGCATCGCGCCCTGGCCCAATTCATGATCGACCTGCACACCGAGCAGCACGGCTACCAGGAAACCAGCGTGCCCCTGCTGGTCAACGCCGACTCGATGCGCGGCACCGGCCAGTTGCCGAAGTTCGAGGACGACCTGTTCGCGACCGTGGTCGGCGAGGGCGAGGCGGCGAGCAAGCGCTATCTGATCCCGACCTCGGAAGTGCCGCTGACCAACATCGTCCGCGACGAAATCGTCGAAGACGCGGCGATGCCGCTGCGCATGACCGCGCACTCGATGTGTTTCCGCGCCGAAGCCGGCAGCCACGGCCGCGACACCCGCGGCATGATCCGCCAGCACCAGTTCGAGAAGGTCGAACTGGTCAGCATCGTGCGCCCGGACGAAAGCTACGAGGAACACGAGCGCATGACCCGCTGCGCCGAAGTCGTGCTGGAAACCCTCGGCCTGCCGTACAAGCGCATGCTGCTGTGCACCGGCGACATGGGTTTCGCCGCGACCAAGACCTACGACCTGGAAGTCTGGCTGCCGAGCCAGAACACCTATCGCGAGATTTCCTCCTGCTCGAACTGCGAGGCCTTCCAGGCCCGCCGCATGCAGGCGCGCTGGCGCAACCCGGCCACCGGCAAGCCCGAGCTCGCCCACACTCTCAACGGCTCCGGTGTCGCCGTCGGCCGCGCCATGATCGCGGTGATGGAGAACTACCAGAACGCCGACGGCTCGATCACTGTGCCCGAGGCGCTGCGCCGCTACATGGGTGGCGTCGAAGTCCTAAGCTGACCGGCCATCGCGCCGCATGGAAGGCAAGCGCATGAACCTAGACACGGAAGCACTCGACTACTACCTGACCGTCGCGACGATGGTCGGCCCTGCCTTCGTCGGCTTCTTCGTCCTGCAGTACGCGATGTTGATTGGCCGCAACCGCAAACGCTCCGCGCCGCTGTCGGGCTGGGGTGTGGCCGGGCGCGCCGCGGTCGGCGTGATCGTCGGCAGCGCGGTGGGGTTCGGCGCACTCTGGCTGACCATGTACGTCCCGTCCTACCTCACCGGCGACTTCCAGGGGCTGCCGTGGCTGATGATGTTCATCGCCATGCCGGTCGGCGGGCTGGTCGCGTTGGGCGTCAGTCATTGTTTGAGTCGGTGGTTAGTTGTGCGGGCACGCGGCGACGTCGTCACCACTCCCGCCGCGCCCTGATCTTTCCGGGCTGCTTGCGTTTCGATCGCGCAAGAAAAAAGCCGGGCCTGTCAGGACCCGGCTAATTCCGACGCGGGGGGAGGAAGCGTCGGACTTGGAGCTACACGGTTGGGCGGGGCAGACTCGATCGCGAAGACTTACGCGGCCCGACGCAACGGCAATGGAATCGATGCGTGCGCCGCAGCGAGCGCGTCGGCACGATGCTGAGGTGAGTAGGCCACACCTTCCGCTCGCACGAACTCGACATTCGTCACGCCGATGAATGCGAGTACGTGACGCAGGTAGGCCTCTTGGAAATCGCTCGGCGCATCGGTGTGGAAACCGCCGCGGCCGCTGACCACGATCGCGCGCTTGCCGGTCGCCAGACCCTCCGGACCCTTCTCGGTGTAGCGGAAGGTCTTGCCGGCGACCGCGACGCGGTCGACCCAGGCCTTCAGGGTCGAAGGAATGCCGAAGTTGTACATCGGAGCGCCAAGGACAATCACGTCGGCCGCCAGGAATTGTTGCAGGATGCGCTCTGACTCCTCGGCTTCGGCCGGATCGGCCTTGGCCAGCGAACGGCCGGTAAGATGCGGGATCGGGTCGGCATCCAGGTCGCGGTAGTCGATCGTCAGGCCCGGCACCTCGTCCTGCCAACGCGCCGCCACCGCCGCGCTAAGCTCACGGGTCACGGAATTGGCGCCCAGGGCGCTCGAATCGATATGCAACAGCTTCATGGTGGACCTCGGTGGCTCGGTCGGAGCCGGTAAAGCGGGCGTCGCCGCGTTGGAGCAAAGTCTGTATCGTTGCTTCGGTGGGATAAAGATGCTTCAATGTCACTTATTGTTCTAATATTGGAACTATCGTCATGCACGATTTGAACGACCTGTATTACTTCGCGATGGTCGTCGACCACGCCGGCTTCGCCGCCGCCGAACGCGCCCTGGGCATTCCGAAGTCGCGCCTCAGCCGGCGCATCAGCCAGCTCGAGACCGACCTGGGCGTGCGCCTGCTGCAGCGTTCCACCCGCCGCTTCGCCGTCACCGAAGTCGGCAACAGCGTCTACCGCCATGCGCAATCGATGCTGGCCGAGGCCCAGGCCGCCCGCGAAGTCGTCGATCGCCTCAGCGCCGAGCCGCGTGGCGTGATCCGGGTCAGCGTGCCGGTCGGCCTGGCCCAGCAGCAGATCCCCAAGCTGCTACCCGAATTCCTCGCCAAATACCCGCAGGTCCGGGTGCAGTTGAACGTCAGCAACCGCCGCGTCGACATCATCAACGAAGGCGTCGACGTGGCCCTGCGCGTGCGTTCCAAGCTCGACGACGACGGCAGCCTGGTCATGCGCAGCTTCGGCCAGATCCAGGAACTGCTGGTCGCCAGCCCGAAGTACCTGACCCGCATGGGCCGCCCGAGCAACCCCGACGAACTGTCCGACCACGTCACCCTGAGCATCAGCGAAGACGATGCCCGCCAGCGCTGGGAACTGCACGGCCCCGACGGCGAAGTGCGCCGGGTCGAACTCAAGCCGCGGGTGATGGGCTTCGACTTCCCGATGCTGATGGCGCTGGCCGAGCAGGGCGTCGGCATCACCCTGCTGCCCGAGACCGTCTGCGCCGAAGCCGTGCGCCGCGGCGACCTGGAAGTGGTGCTGCCGAACTGGCGCCTGCCGCAGGGCATCTTCCACGCCGTGTTCGCCTCGCGCCGCGGCCTGCTGCCGGCGGTGCGCGTGTTCATCGACTTCCTGGCCGAAAAGGCCCCGTCCCTGGTCGAGTCCGCGCGCCTGCAGTGCAGCGACATCAAGGGCATCCCGTGCCCCGACGGCATTGCCCGCCACGACAAGAAGCACGACAAGTCGCTGAAGATTTCCGCTCCGGCGGGCTGAAAGCCGCCGGCGCGAGGCCGGCGACGCAACCGCCGGCGGCATGAGAGAATGCCCCGCGCCCGGTGCAAGACCGGGCGCCCAGGGCGGTTCGCAAGGAACCGCCCGCGACGGACCCAAGGACCGTCGCCGCAAGACCTCAACGGAGAGATGGCCGAGTGGTTTAAGGCAGCGGTCTTGAAAACCGCCGAAGGGTTAAACCTTCCGTGGGTTCGAATCCCACTCTCTCCGCCATTTCGTATTCCCACTATTGAGCTGAATCAGCTTCGATGAAGCTGCGTGGCCATTTTTCTACGCCTTATGTCTCGCCCAGCGAAGGTATGACCGTTCCGGTAAGCGATCTCCGTTAACTAAAGTTATCGGTTCTTTCGCCGGAGAAACGCGCATGGCAGTCAAGAAGATTCACCCGCCAAAACCGCCAAAACCGCCAGATAGACTACAAAACATGCAAACGCTGCGGCCCCTCGGCAAGACGAAGTGGGTGCGCGCGCACTGGCGTTGGGATTACTCCACTCGGATATGGGAATGGGTGCTCGGTCACTGGAGTAAATAAAGTGTGTCTCTGAGGCCAGGCGGATTGGCTCTATTCATCTTGTTAGCCGACGAAGGGGCATCCAATGATCCGGTCGTCTGTTATGGCTCTAGTGCTCATAGCTGGGTCCGTCGTAGCAGCAGAGCAACAACGGAGTGTTCCCACTCGGTTTCTAGGTGAGTGGAACAAAAACGTGGAGCACTGCGGTACCGGCCTCAATGATTCCCGACTCAGAATTAGCGTAGATCGTATCCGTTTCTACGAAAGTGGCGGCCCGGTACGGGCAGTTGTTACTCAAGGGGAGTTCGATCTAGCGGTGATTGCCGAGCTATCCGGCCACGGCCAAACATGGCTCTCATACGGACACTTCCGCCTTTCGGCAGATCACACCTATCTGACGGACGTAACCGGCGACCGCTCCTCCCTTGTGCGGTACCGCTGCCCCATGGGTTCCAAGTAAATAGGTGGCACGTATAAAGGTTCATCCTGTCTGAAGCCGCTTAGTAGCTCGGCTTAACTAACGTCCACAATTCATTGAGGTCGCGCAGGCCGATGTTGGGCGAGCGGGCTCGGAACATCAGGTTCAATTTATCGTCGGCGCGCTCGATCGCCTGCGGATCGCCGCTGGCCTCGGCCTTGGTGAGTTCATCACGGGCGTCACTGATAAACCGGCTGAGCATGTCCTCCAGTGCCCAGATCGCCATTTCGAACGGCGGGTTGCCACGGGAATTGCTCGCCGCGGCTTTAAGCGTGCCGGCGAGCGCTTCTATCAGGTCAGGATAGTCCTTGAGCATGTCGCGCAGGCGCTGCGGGACAGGGGGCGTTGTGCGGTCCATGCAGTGTCTCGTTCCTGCTGGGGCGATGGTTCATTTTACAGCCGATGAAGGGGGCTGGATTCTCCGATAAACATTGCGTTGTGTTGTTTTGGCGCACGGAGCACATTCCGCAGTCGATTTCACGTCCTCCCCGCATGTGTGATTGTGTTGCAGCCGATTCACCGCTGTATTCGTAATCTCCGGGCAGGCTCGGCCGTGCCGGGTCTGTCGATGTACTGCTTCGCAGGCATCGATTTGGAAATGGCCCAGGAGCTATCGAATGAAATTTGCAGCCGTTGCAGCTGTGGCGCTGTTTACCTTGAGCGGCGCCACGGTCGCGGGGAAAAGGGACGTCGACGAAGTGCGTGCGCGCTCGGAGATGAGCATGGTCGTCACCGGCAAGGTCCGCATCAAGGCCGATGGCAGTGTCGAAGGCCTGGATGTGGATAAGCCGAGCGAGCTGCCGAAAGGCGTCGTTGAACTCGTGCAGCACACCGTGCCGCATTGGCGGTTCGAGCCGGCCGCTGCCGGCAAGGAGTCTGCCGAGGCGTTGAATATGTCGGTTCGTGTCGTCGGCCGCAAACAGGCCGACGGTAATTATCAGTTGACGATGCGGAGCGCGAATTTCGCCGACCCCGATCCGGGCACTGTGTTGAAGGCGCGATCGCTTCCTCCGCCGAGCTATCCGAGCGCGTTGGAAGGCACGAATGCCGCGGGTACGGTGTACGTGCTGGTGCGGGTCGGCGAGGCGGGTGATGCGCAAGAGGTGTTCGCCGAGCAGGTCAACTTGAGCGTGGTTGCCGAAGAAAAGGAAATGCAGAGGCTCCGCAAGGAGTTCGCGCGTTCGGCGGTCAGCGCGGCCAAGCGCTGGAAGTTCGAGCTGCCGAAGAACGATGGAGAAGCCAGTGCCTGGACGGCTCGGGTTCCCGTCGAATATGTCCAGCTCGGCCAGAAGCGCGTTAAATACGGGCAATGGGAGGTCTATGTCCCAGGTCCCCATCAGCAAGCCCCTTGGTACAAGGACGACGATACGGCCGGGCTCGGCGTGGATGCGTTCGCCAACAACGAACCGCAGTTGCTCGGGCAGGGCCGCCGGTTGTTGACGAAGCTGGCGCAAGAGTGATCGAGTGCCGTGCTCAGGCTACGGAGCTATCTCGGGCGCATTGTTTTTCCATTGAGCGGGACGGGAACACCGAATGCATGACCTGAAAAAATCCGCGGCGGCGGTGGCTATCGCCGTGTCGGCGCTCGCCGCGAACGCGGCCGAGCTGCCCGCGACCAAGACCGATGAGCGTGTCGGCAGGATCGAGGAAATGCTTGGAGGAAAGGCCGGAGCCGCCGCGGTCAAGGCCTGTCTAGATGCGCACGCATCGGAAAAGTTCGTGCCGATGATCGAGAGCATATGGCACGCGCACTTGGACGGGGTCGGAATGACGACCGTCGATATCAGCGGCAAGCGCCAGAGTTGCTACTACAACGTCAAGACTCGAAGCATAGAGCGGCTGCACTCGCCGTTCGATGCTTCCGGGCCGCTCTTTCTCGCTGCCGAGGCGCATCCGGCAAAGCCCGAGGGCGAGTGCATCGTCGCCAAGCGCGTCGAGGTGGCAGGCGTGTTCCGGGGTTGGATGGTGGCGCAGCGGCCGCCGCAGGCCGAGCCTGGGCCGGACGCCTGTTCCGTGCCGGTTTGGGAGGACATCCGCTAGTTCGTCGAGCAGATGGATTCAAGCCATCGTGGTGCGAAAGGCGGGGTGACTGTCGTCACTTTTGGCCGGCGCCTGGGTATGAGGTGATGTACGCGTAGACGCGCCCGGCAAAGCTTCGGGCGCGTCGGTTCGTCCATTCGGCAGCCGATGTCCGGCTGCGCAAGCCTCCAGGATCGAAATCGTGCCCAAGTTACCGTGCTCCGCTGTTTTCCTCTCCGTGCTCGCAGCGTCCACCTTCGTGCACGCGGCGCCCAGGCCGGAACCCGAAATCCTGACGGAAGACGTCACCCGCTTCTATGCGTTGTACGACGCCACCGGCGGCCAGCCGACGGTGGAGCAGATCGACAAGGACTATCTCGCCAAGGGCACACGAAGCTTGAGCGAGTTCGCCAGGCTCAGGCGGGTGACGGCGCAGAGCATCGCCGACCGGCTGGCGAAGGACCCGGCCGTGTACGCGAAGGCGAAGGACTGTCTGGTCAAGTTGCCGGAGGTGAAGCAGCGGGTCGCAACGGCGCTGGGCAAGCTTGCGACCTTGTATCCCGAGGCGCGATTCCCGCCAGTGGCGGTTGTGGTCGGCCGCGGACGGCCGGTGGGAATAGCGGATAACGGCGGCCTCACCATCGGTCTGGAAGCCTTGTGCTCGGCCGATTTCATGAACCCGGACGCAGAAGACCGCTTCGTCCACGTCATCGCCCATGAGTACGCCCACATCCAGCAGACGGGGCCGACCGAGTTCGAGCCGGGCGACCCGAACGCCACCGCCCTGCGCTTCGCGCTGATCGAGGGCGGGGCCGAGTTCGTCGCCGAACTGATCTCGGGCAACGTCGGCAACGGCCGGCACGCCGAGTGGACCCGCGGCAAGGAAGCCGAGATCGAGTCCGCCTTCGCAGACATTATGGACGGCACCGACTTGTCCGCCTGGTTCGCCAACTACCGCAGTCCGGACGAGCCCTACGACTTGGGGTATTGGGTGGGGTACCGGATCGCCAAGGCTTATTACCTGGGATCGAAGGATCGCAAGGCCGCGCTCAAGAACATCATCGAATTCGACGACCCGAAGGCGTTGCTGGCGCAGAGCGGCTGGACGCCGGGCATGCGCTTGCCGGCCAAGATTTCCGGCGAAGAATGAGGCGGCTTGAGCGCCGCATCGCGCGTCGGGTTCGAGCGAACCCGGCGGCGTTTTTTCACTAAGGCGGGCAGGGCCGGTGACGAGACTAACGCGCTATGCCGCCTGCGCTGCCGGAGCGGCGCCGGGGCAGTTCTAACGCGTTCACTCGTTGGTTCGCGGCCTGTATGGCAGTTCGAAGCGGTTCTGGCTGTTCTTCCGCGACCATATTGATTTCCCTTACCGTGGTTGCAATGACGTCGAGCTCGTACTGCTCTGCCGGGAGGGCGGTCAACAATGCCTTGATGTAGCGCAGGTACACCTCGCATTGGCCTTCGAGCGCGGTGATGCGCGCTTCGAATTCGGCTCGGGTGATCGGGTCGTGCTGCCTGTCCATAACGGTCTCCGAAACGGGTAGAGGGCGCACTCGGAAGCTTACGCCAGCGATGTTAAGAACGCAGGCACAGCAGGCCGTCTCCCTGCGTCGATTGCTCCGTGTACGACCCTGCCGGGAAGAACGAGATCAAGCCTACTTTCCGGTAAAGCCCTGCCGGGCCATCGCGTAATGCGCCCGCATGTATTCGGTGAACGCACGGACTTTCGGCGTCAATTGGCGCGTATGAGGGTAGAGCGCGAAGTAGTGGCGTTGGCCGGCGTGATGTTGCGGCAATACGCGCAGCAGGCGGCCGGCGGCGAGGTCGTCGCGGACGGTGAGGAAGGTGAACGCGGCGATGCCCTGGCCGGCCATGACGGCCGCATGCAGGGCGAGGATCGAGTCCAGGCGCAGCCGGCTGCCGAACTTGAGCTCGGCTTCCTCGCCGCTGTCCGAGGACAATTGCAGAGCCGGGCCATCGGCGGCATAGGCCAGCAAGGGATGGCTCTGCAGGTCATCGATCGTGCGCGGCAGGTCGCGATGCGCCACGTACTGCGGCGCGGCCACGAGCACCCGTTCGGACACCGCGAGTTCGCGTGCGCCCAGGCTGCTGTCGGCCAGCGGTCCGGAGATGCGGATGGCCATGTCGAAGCCGCCCTTGACCAGGTCGACCATGCGGTCGTCGCAGGACAGGTCGAGGTCGATCTTGGGATGGCGCTGCATGAAGCCGGGCAGCCACTGCGCCAGCTCGAGTGCGCCGATGGCATGCGGAAGGCTGAGCCGCAGCACGCCGGACGGCAGCTCGGGGTCGGTGTTCAATCGCTGCCGGGCTGCGTCGATCCGGTCGAGGATGTCGACGCAGTCGCGGTAGTACTGCGCACCGGCCTCGGTGGCGGTCAGGTTGCGGCTGTTGCGGTTCAACAGGCGCACGCCGAGCTGGGTTTCCAACTGGCCCAGCTGGCGCGAGACCGAGGTGTGGGTGGTGCCCAGGCGCTCGGCCGCCTTGGTGAAACTGCCGGATTCGATGATGCTTCGGTAGGCGCGCATGGCCGACAATTGATCCATCACTCGACTCCGGTCGTCAGCACTCCGGCGAAGGGTATCAGCGGACCGGCAACGAGAGAATCTGATCGGTGCTCAGCACGTCGCCGAAGGTGTCCTCGATTTCGGCCAGGGCCGATGCGTGCAACTGGGCGGCGCCGACCTTGCTGCCGTCGCGCAGGTCGAGGTCGCGGGTGGCGGTGGCGTCGGAGGACACGATGACCTGGTAGCCACGCGCGGCGGCGTCGCGGGCGGCGCCGGCGACGCAGGCATGCGTCTGCAGGCCGGCGATGATCAAAGTATCGGCGCCGGCCTCTTTCAAGGCCTTCTCGATCGTGGCGGCGGAAGCGCCCGCGAACACGCTGACCGCATCCTTCTTCACCACCAGCTCGCCCTGGCGCGGCTGCATCGCATCGACGAACTTCACCGTGTTGCCGCCTTCGGCGAACAGGGGCGCACCCGCCGGCAGCACGTGCTGCACATGGATCACGCGGATGCGGTGGCGATCGGCGAGATCGATCAGGCGACGGGTTTGCCGCAGCGCCGAATCGGCGTCGGCGATCGGCATGCGTCCGCCGGGGAAGTACTCGTTCTGGAAATCGATGACGAGCAGGGCGGTCTTGCCGGCTTGCAGTTCCGACACCGGCGCCGCCCCGGCCATGGCGCGGATGGTCGGGTGGGGTTGGGGTTTCGACGCCTGTGCGTCGATGCCGCCGAGCCCGGCGATGCCGAGCGTCGCAAATCCGATCAGAGAGGAAATTCGCATCCGGGGAGCCTCGTTGTGGTGGAGGCGCCATGATGAAGATCTGCGGGCGAATGCCCAGACGTCTGTGCGAACAGCAACTGTGCGGTTTGCGCACAGATCCAGGTGCGCCCGGCGGGTTCCTGCCGGCCGCGCGCCGCCATGCCGGTTTTCGCTGCGGGCTTAAACCCTGCGGCCGCACGATGCATCCCACGCCCTCTGGACTGACACCGCTGGATGCGACACCGCAGGACACACCGTTAGCCATCACTTCATCGGCGACTTCGCCTCAGGAACCTCCATGCTGTCTGCAAAGAAGCGCTACACCACGATCCTCGCCGTTGCCCTGTTGTCGCTTCCTGGCCTTGCCGGCGCCGCGAGCGCCTCGGAGCAAGCGAACGAGCGCACCCGACAATGGATTCGGCAGACCATGAAGGACAAGCGCATACCGGGCTTGCAGATCGCGGTGGTCGAGGACGGCCGCGTGATCTTGTCCGAGAGTTATGGTTTGGCCAACGTCGAGAACCGCGTGCCCGCGACCCGTACGACCCTGTTTCCGATCAACTCGGCCACCAAGTCGTTCACCGGCGTGGCGATGATGCAACTGGCGCAAGCGGGGCAGGTCGACCTCGCGGCACCGCTGTCGCATTACCTCGACGACCTGCCCGTGGCGTGGCGCAACATCCGCGTGCGCCAGCTCTTGGCCCACACCTCGGGGCTGCCGGACATCGTCGACCAGAACGGTCTGGTTGGAGGCGCCTCCGAGGCGGCCGCCTGGAAGGCGGTGAGGGAACTGCCCATGGCGGCTCCCACCGGCGAACGCTTCCTCTACAACCAGACCAACTACGGCCTGTTGGCGCGCATCATCGCCAGGCAGGCGAAAATGCCGTACGAGCGCTACATCGCCGAACGCCAGTTCGCTGCCGCGGACATGCGCCTGTCGACCTTCGGCGACAGCTACGACCTGGTCGCCAATGCCGCCACCATGTACAGCTATTTCCCGCGCAAGACCGATGCGGAGAACGCCGAGCCGCGTCTGTCGCACTGGTTCTACGACATGCCGCAGGCCCTTTGGGCCGGCGGCGGCATCCAGACCACGGCCGATGAAGTGGCCGGCTGGATCATCGCGCTGTCGAACGGGCGCCTGATCGATCGCGCCCTGGTCCAACGCATGTGGACGCCGGAAACATTGAACAGCGGCGCGGACGGTGCCTGGGCGGCCGGCTGGCCGGTCCTGGCGAAGTCGCCCGACCGCCAGGTGGCCGGCATCGGCGGTGCGCGTGCCGCCTTCGTGGTCTATCCGGACCGGCGACTGGCCATCGTGGTGTTGACCAATCTGGTCGGCGCCAACCCGGAAGGCTTCATCCCGCAGATCGCGGAGTTTTATCGGCCTTCGCAAACGAAGAGCGAGGCGAAGCCGGCCGGCTGATCCGGAAGGTGCCGACAGACCCCGGGTAATCGGTCGGCATCTGGCACGGGCGTGCCGGTCGATTTCGATCTCGGGGCGAACGGCTTGACCGGCGGCCGACGCCCGTCGAGTATCCATGCCAGCAGTCGGCTTGCTGGCGTGCCCGGTCGATCGCATCGCTGTCATGGCTGCTGCGCAAGGGCGACGGCGACATCGATGGGGGAATGGATGAAGACCGGCTACAAGTTCGGTGCGGCATTGGCTGTCGTGCCTTTATCGCTGCTGCTGACCGGCGCGACGGGCAACGGCTATTGGATGATCGGATTGCCGTTGGGACTGGTGGCCGTGTGCCTTTATGGGAACGATTTTCATGGCGAGTTGGTGAAAGCCACCGACATGAAGGCGTGGTCGTTGCGCAGAGTGATGTTGCAGTTGCCGCAGTTCGCTACGGCCGTGGTCTGCGTGATCGGCGGCGTCATCGCCCTGGCGGTGTTGCTGTGGTCGCTGCGGGACGGCCAAGAGCTCGGTACGAAGTCACTGATGGCGGTGTTGCTGGCCTGTTTCATAGCCGGCGGCATCGCCCTCTTCATCCAGGGCATTCGCGGTCCTGCGCCGGAGATAAAGGATTGGTTCGCGGTGGAATTCGACGACGTCGATGTGCGGATCCGCGCAAATCCGCCGCGTTCGTCGCCGGTCGATACCGGCTTCCCGTGGGCTTCGATCGAACGCGTCATCTTCGAAGACGGGGGCTTCGGCAGCAGCGACGTCTTCTACCTCTTCACCAGCGTCGCTACCGATCCTTTCGTCGTACTGACCGAAGGCGAGGGCGGCGCGGAATTCTCTGGTGCCTTGTGCGAGCGGGGGCACTTCCCGCCGGAGATATTTGCGCAGGCAATGCGCTCGTCGGGCGGCGGTTGTTATGTGTGGCCGCCGGCGACGTCCGCCGAGTAGAGGCTCGCGCGACTGCGTCCTGTCTACGCCCAGGCAGGAGAGGGCGCCTGAGCCCGCCTGAGGCGTACTCGGCTCGGGGGCGTGTCGCATCGGCGTAATGCGAGCGCCGGCCGAGCAACTAAAGATTTCGATAGCGCCGTCGTGCCGGTTCGCGGTTTCCTATGCGTGCCCGATCCGCGGGCATCACGGAAGCGCACGATGTCGATCAATCCAGCAGCAGCCCCGAATTCCCAGGCGACCCAGAATCGTCGCGTCGCCGTGTTCGGCGCTTATGGCCATACCGGCCGTTTCGTGATCGCGCGTTTGCGTGAGCGTGGCTGGGTGCCGGTGGCCTGCGGCCGCGACGCCGAGCGCTTGGTCGCACTCGACGACGCTTTCCCCGGGATCGATCGCTTCGTCGCTTCGGTCGACGACCCGGCTTCGCTGGATCGGGCGCTCGCAGGCACGGTCGCGGTGATCAACTGCGCCGGGCCGTTCAGCGATACCGCGGTGCCGGTGGTCGAGGCGGCGTTGCGTGCAAAGGTGCACTACCTGGATACGGTGGCGGAGCAGCAGCCTGCGTTGGCTTTGTTCGAGCGCTACGACGAGGCGGCGAAGGCGGCCGGCATCGTCATCGTGCCGGCGATGGCGTTCTACGGCGGGCTGGCCGATCTGTTGGCGACCAGCGCGATGGGCGATTGGGACGGCGCGGACGAGATCTTGATCGCGGTCGGTTTGGACAGTTGGCACCCCACCAACGGCACCCGGGTGACCGGCGAGCGCAACAAGGCGCGGCGCGTGGTGGTCTCGAACGGCACGCTGGATTTCGTGGCCGATCCGGCGCCGACGCGGGACTGGGCGTTCCAGGCGCCGTTCGGTAACCAGGAGGTGGTCGGCGTGCCGCTCAGCGAGATCGTACTGATCTCCAAGCATCTGCGTTCGAGCGAAGTGCATTCGTTCTTGAATCTCGTATCGCTCAAGGATGTGCGCGACCCCACCACGCCGGCGCCGGTCGCGGCCGACAGCAGCGGGCGCTCGGCGCAGGTGTTCCTGGTCGAGGTGATGGTGCGCAAGGGCGAGGTGCAACGTCATGCCAGCGCGCAGGGCCGCGACATCTATGCGGTCAGCGCGCCCTTGATCGTCGAAGCGATGGAGCGGGTCGTCGACGGCCGCCGCACTCGCACCGGTACGGTCGCGGCGGGCGAAGCCTTCGATGCGCCGGGTTTCCTGGCCGCACTCGCGCCCGAGCATCTCGTTCTCGCTTGATGCGGTCCTGCAGCGCGGCGATCTCGATGGCGATCGCCGCGCTCGAATGCAACGCTTACTGCCGCGGCGGATCGTCTTCGATGCGGTTCATGAAGACCCGTCGCAGCAGAGGCAGGTCGCAGGCCGGCGCGGTGACGCGATAGCGCGTGGGTGCCTCGTTGCACAGCTTGGGGGTTGGTCCGAGCAGTTTGCCTTCTTTGCAGGCTTGGCACATGCGGGTCAGCCCGGCTTCGAGTTGCAGCGAGTAATCCAACGGCCGCGCCGGGAACGTCGGATCGACCAGGTCGCCGCCGCGGGTGTTGCGGAAATAGTCGCTGACGTTCTTCTCGATATCCGCTTCGCTCAGCGGCGGTTGCGGGCCGTTGGGGCCGACCGGGTAGGTCGGCACGATGCTCAGGGTCGGGTTGCGCGGCCACTGGGCGAGGGCGTGGCAGGACAGGCACGACGAGCGCATGTTGTCGGCCGGCCCGTTCAAGCGGCCCTGGAAGCCCGGGAACGGCCGGTGCAGCCAGCTACCGGGCGTGCCCTGCCAGAGCACGCCGGCCAGGTCTTTATTGATCCGGCTCTGCTTGATCGGCGCCCATGCGCCCCAATTCGCATCGTGCACATTCGGGTCGTTGCCCCACATCAGGCCGACCGGCACCAGGTTGTCGAGAAAGCCGTCGCCGCGGGCCGGGCCTTTCCAGATGAAGGTGCCCATGACCCAGTCGGTTTCGTCCGCGTCGGGGTCGCGAATGGCGATGTCGACCTGCAGCAGCTTCAGGCGCTTGGCGCGGCTGTTCCTGTCGATCTTCGCGAGCACCGTGGGCGCGCCGTCGAGATAGTCCAGGCCGGTGGCGTTGGAGAACAGCATCTTGAACGAGACGGTCTTGTCGGGAAACTTCAACCCGGGAGCGTCGCGCGCGGGCAGCACCGGATCGCAAGGGTCGGCGAATACCTTGCCCAGCCCGACCGCGCCTTCGCTGTTGTACCAACCGATCGCCCATACGTCGAAACCGCCCGGCGAGGTCGGCGAAAGATCGAGCGGGTCGGGGCTGCGTTCCTTGGTCAGGCCGTTGACGCGTTCGCGCCCGTTCGAACCGTAGTCCATCCAGGGCGCGATCCACCAGGGCGAACCGGCCGGCATGCGGATCTTGCCGGCGCTGTTGATGCTGATGCCCGAATCGCGGACGTCCTTGAGCACTGCATCGGTATAGCGCCTCCAACTGGTCTTGAAGCTGATCGACTCCCAGCTGTAAGGCGGATGGCTGGGAACCGAGGCCGGATAGTCGGTGCGCCACGGCAGCGTAATCTTCTTCGCGGCCGGGTCGTAGGCGGTGCTGTTCTTGGCGTCGAAGCGACTGCAGGTGCCGGCCTGGGCGGCCAAGGGAAGTGCGGCCAACAGCACGAGCTTCGCGAAAAATCCGTTCATGGATCGATCCTTCCTGGCCCCTGTTTGCCAGATAAACGCCGTTTGCGCGGGTCAGCGGCCAGGGCCATCGGGAATCGGCAGCTAGGCTGTGTTTTTTCTCGAAAGCGAAACCGGGACGATGGCAGGACGGCTATCGACCACTCGATCCTCGGCTAGCCTTTACCGACCGTCTTTCGCCGACCGCTCATCGGAGATCCCGCCTTGGACTTGTTCGTGCGTCGCTCTTGCCTGTCGTTCCTGCTTGCAGTCGCTACCGCGACGGCGGCCGCCGAAGCGCCCGATGCCGAAGTCGCGGCGCGCTACATCGCCGAGCGCGACGCCGCGTGTCGCGCCGATGCCGGCCAGTTGTGGGGCGAGCCGCTGTGCGCGCCCTTGCTGCTAGTCGATGCCTCCACCCGTTCGACGGTGGCGAGCCAGGCCGTCGACGGCTTCGCTGCGAAGGGCGAGGTGTTCGTCGGCACCCTGCCGAAAGAGCGCAACGTGGCCAATACCGCGGTGGACTGGAACGGCAGGCGATGGGCGATGGTGCTGTGGCCCTTGCCCGAGGATGCGTTCGAGCGGCGACAGTTGCTGATGCACGAATCCTGGCATGCCGCGCAGGATCGGCTGCGCTTGCCCGCGCGCTCGCCGACGCCCGCGCATCTGGCCGGCTTGGAGGGGCGCATCGCCCTGCGCATGGAATGGCGCGCCCTGGCGGCGGCATTGGGGGCGAGCGACGACAGGTCGAGGAAGCACGCGATAAGCGATGCGTTGGCGTTCCGCGCCCTGCGCCGCGCCGCCACCGCGCAGGCGCGCGAACTCGAGAACCAGCTCGAACTCAACGAAGGCCTGGCCGAATACAGCGGCCAGCGGCTCGCCGGCCGTCCCGAAGCCGAGGCCTATGCCGCCGCGCAATTGGCCCAGCACGAGGGCGACGATTCCTTCGTGCGCAGCTTCGCCTATCGTTCCGGGCCGGCCTACGGATTGCTGTTGGATCGCTACGGCGATTGGCGTGCCGGTTTGACCCCCGATTCGGACCTGGGCGAATTGTTGGCGGGCAAAGCCGGTGTCGTGGTCACGCAGGACACGGCGAGCGCCGCGAAGCAGGCCGGAGCGCGGTACGACATCGACGCCGTGCGCGCGGATGAGATCGGCCGCGATCTCGCGCGTCTGCGCCAGGCGGCCGAATGGACCGCCAAGCTGATCGATCGGCCCGGTCTGCGCGCACCGTTCGTGGCGATGAACATCTCCTTCGATCCGCGTGCGCTGTTTCCGCTACCGCCGCACGGCACGGTCTATCCGACGCTGAGGGTCAGCGACCAGTGGGGGATTCTCGAAGCGAACGCCGGTGCCTTGATCGACGAGGCCTGGAGCCAGGCGCGCCTGCCGGGCGCGGGCCGGCTGCGCGACAGCGATGGCCTGTGGGTGGGCGAGGGATGGACGTTGAAGCTAAACCCGGGCTGGACCGTGAGCGAGGACGACGGCGGGCAGATCCTGCGGCGCATCGGTGGCGCCGCGGCCGGCTCGACGAGCCGGTCGCGATAGTCGCCGAGCAGCCACGGCCGAAGCAGACCGTCACCGTGGCGGCGAAGCTCTTCGAGTGCGGCATCGTCGGATCGGCCACGGGCGCCATGCAACCCATCGATGCGAGCCCTCGTTCGGTGATGCCCTCAGGCTGCGCTCAATGGGAAACCGGCAAGGGCAGGGCGCGTCCGTAGCGCCCGCCGTCGAGCTTGCCGTGCTTGATCCAATCCAACTGCATGGCGATATAGCCCTCGGCCATGCGCGTGTGCAGACGCTCGCCGGCGGCATCGGTCTCGAATTCGAGAATGCCGTGGTCGGCCTGCGGGAATACCGCGCCCTCGATCGCACGGCCTTCGGCGGCGAGTGCGCTCAAACGGCGTTGGGTTTCCTGCGAAGGCGCCTCGGCGTCGTCGCCGCCGAGGATCCACATCTGCGGCTGGGTCAGCTTGCGCAGCACCGGCATCGGGTCGTACGTCCAGCTGACGTCGCTGTCGAGCATAGCGATCTGCATCAGGTCGTCGCCGCGACGGCGCTGCACGACCTCGCCGGTGTATTCGCCCTTGAGTGCCTTCCACCAGGGCTCGTGCTGGTATTGCGTACGTAATGCCTCCAGCTCGTCCCAACCGCGCTGGCCCTTGCTCGCGGCCAGCAGGCCGGTGGCGTCGCTGACTCGACGTGCCTTCGCCAGTGTTTCGGCGTCGCCGAAACCGGCCGTGCGCAGGTCGGCGGCGACCTGGTCGCGATCCTCCGACAGCACGCTGTCGGCGAGGCCGAACACGACCATGACGAACTGTGCCTGCGACGTCTTGCTCGCCGCCAGCGGCGCGACCCAGCCGCCCTGGCTGCTGCCATGCAAACCGATACGCGAGATGCGCGCGCCGCCGAGACGGCGGGCCTCGGCGAGCGCGGCGACGGCATCGTCGGACAGCAGGTCGAAATCCTTGGAAAACTTGCCCTCGGACCCGCCGGTGCCGCGCTTGTCGTAGACGAACACGCCGACGCCCTGCGACGGGAACAGATTCTGCTGGAAATAGGCGTCGACGCCGGACACTTTCTCGGAACCGTGCACCAGCACCACGACCGGCACCTTGTCCTGGCCGCGCGGAAGCACCAGGCGCCCGCGCAAGCTCAGGCCATGGCTGTCGAAGCGGGTCTCGGCGATGTCGAAACCGATCTTCCTGCCACGGTGGCCGTCGAAGCGGATGCGGGACTGACTGCAGGTGCCGAACGCCACCTTGACGCCGTCCGGTTGCTCGGTCCAACCGCGGGTGCTGATCCACGCGCCGTTCTCGCGGACCAGCTTGCCGGTGCGCCCGTCGAGCAGGCGCCAGCGTAGCTTGCCGGGGGCGTCGGACGGCATCACGCTGACGACGCGGCCGTCGTCGAGCCGGTAGGCGCCGACGTGGCAGCGCGCATCCGCCGCCTTGGAACTCTTGGTCGAAGCGGGGGCCGCGTGGGCGCTGGCGCACGCGAAGGCGATCGCGCCGGCGATCGCAACGGCGAAGCAGAGTCGGAACAGGTTCATCGGCGAGTCCGTCTAGGGTGACTGCCGAATGTGATGCGGCAACTAAGCGAAAGGTTGTAGTGCGCGACCGTCAGCGAATGCCTGCGCTTGCGACGACTCCGTGCGGAACGCAGCCGCGATCACGAAAACACATCTGGACACGTATCGGATCGCCGAAGCGCCGGGCGCATCACGCCGTCCGTTGCGTCGGCCCACTAGCCTGGGCCACTGCTGGATGGCGTGCATGCGGTATCGCAGCGACCGTTGCGCAATGGGGATGTTGCCGGCGATTCGTGCAGGGCGGATTCGAGCAGGGCGGGAGATGGCGTGCAGCGGCCGGAGCCTATCCGGCCGTGCGCCGTCGCGGCCGGCTGCGCCATGCGCTGCGATCCGTCGGGCCTCGGCTGTGTGGCCGAGCACGGCGATGCCGCGGTCGCCGTCCAGCACACGCAGCCTCTCCGGATGCTTCCGGAGTCGGCGCTCTCCGTTTCGTAACGACCAAGGATCATCGATGCTCCGCACAGCGAATCCCCCATCGCCCCGACGCCGCCGCCTCAGCGGCGCGTTGATCGCCATCGTCGCCGGCTTGTTCGCGGCCGGCTCCGTGTTTTCCGTCAGCGCTGCCGACCCGACCGCGAACGTATTCGTCGATTTCACCGCGCATGGCCAACCCACGTCCGAGTACTCGCTCGGCGGCACGATTTCGACCTATTCCGACGGCGGCACCAACCTGATCAAGGGCAGCAACCGCACGCTGTGGACGCAGTACCTGCGCGACCTGGGGCCGCTGGTCTGGCGCGTGCCGCTGTTCCATCACAACGGCCAGGTCGGCTCGTCGGCCGGCAACATCCACGGCGGCAACGAAGGCGAAGCCTATGTCCGCGGGATCAAGGGCATCGGCGGCATTCCGATGATCGCCATCGGCGGCACGACCGGCGACAACGACATTCGCGCGACCGATGCAGCGGCGCTGGTGCGTTACTTCAACGACAACGGCGGCCAGCGCGGCGGCCCGGTGGTCGACTACATCATCGGCAACGAGCCCGACAACGGCTTCGGCGTCGGCAACTACATCGCCGGCGGCAACGGCAGCGACGGCTTCCACAACATCGCGGTGGCGATGCGCCAGGCCAGCGCGCAACCGCTATCGCTGGCCGGGCCGTCGCTGGTGACCTGGGCCGACTACAAGTACGGCGATTTCCGCCAGTTCTTCGCCAGCAGCCACGCCGATACCGACGTGGTCGATTTCCACAAGTACGGCGACGGCCAGCCGCTGGGCAACCTGGGCGTGACCTCGCAGTACGGCGACGCGATCGCCTGGTTGCGCAACGAAATTGACCTGAGCTTCGGCGACCGCGCCAATGGCATCGCCATCCAGGTCGGCGAGTTCAACTACCACACGCGCTACGATGCGCAGTGGCGTAATTCGTTCTACACCTCGCGCAACGTCGTTCACACCGCTTCGGTGATCGGCCACGTGCTGCGTGCCGGCGGCAGCGCTTATCAGTACTCCGACAACAACGGCCCGCTGGGATTGATCAGCGACGGCACCGACCTCAACGATCAGCCCGGCGGCCGCCACGTTCGCTTGCCGGCGTACTGGGGCGTGTCGGCCTGGAGCGGCGGCGCCTGGTCGCGGCGCTACGGCCAGCGCATGGTCGCGGCGACGACGGCGGTGCCGGACCTGGAAGTGTTCGCCACCGACAACGCCAAGAAGATCGTCCTGATCAACAAGTCCGAGACCACCGATCGCCAGGCCGTGCTCGCCCTGACCGGCAAGAGCAGCGGCACCTACACGGCATGGCGATATGGTCGCGGCATGGACCCGGCCAACTTCACCAGCGGCGCGCAGTTCCTGCCGCCGGTGAAGATCGCCACGGCGAGAGCGTTCTCGCAGGGGCGAGTGGTGGTGTCGGTGCCGTGGATGAGCGTGGTCGTGATCAACGTGGATTGAGGCATCGGGCCGCGGCGTTCGTCCTTGCGGGCGAGCGCCGTGGCTGCAGGTCTCAATACGGATCATCGCGAAGCGGTCGATCAACTTCCGCCGCAGCCGCCGCAGCCGCCGCCGCAACCTCCGCCTCCGCCGCCGTCGCCACCTCCTCCATCGCCGCCACCTCCGCTGCCGTCGTTGTTGAACGAGGAGGGCGTACGGATCTGTTGATAGTCGGAGAACGGGGTGCCGATCAGGACCGCCGTGCCGGCCAGCGCGACCGTGGCGGCCGGATCGCTGCCGTCTGCGCGTCGTTGCCGGTCGGCTTTGTACAGTTCCCAGTCGCCGGCCCAGGTGCGGGGCCGCTCCTGGGTCGATAGCGCGCGAAACAGTGCGATGAGCACGGCCAGGACGGTCAGGGCGATCAGGAACCCGACCGGGCGTTCCAGTTGCAGACCGATCATGATCTTGCGCAAGCCCAGGGCGGCGACCGCGGCCAGGGGCAGGGCCGACAGCAAGGCCGCCCAGGCTTGCTGCCGCGGGCTCATCAGCCAGCCCTTGCGGTGCAAGTGTTCGTCCTGCGATCGATGACGTTCGCGCAGCGCCAACAGGATTCGGGAGAGGGTCTGTTTCTCGGCGACCACTTCCAGAGCGTCGCGCAGCACCGGCGACAGCGTTTCGAGCTGCTCGGGGGGCAGGCGCGGGCGCAACCACACGCGATCGTTCTCGTAGGCTTCGCGCGCCTTCTTGCGGTCGTACTCCAGGCTGACCGCGTCGCGCGCGAGCAGCTCGACCACGATCGCGTCGGCGACACGATCGCTGCCGCCGGACAGATAGGCCAGCTCCCAACGGTCGGCCTCGTGACTCCGCCCCGGGCCCTTCGGCCCGCGCATGCCTTGCCGCAGCCAGGAGCCGGCGATCAGCGCGGCGACCATCAGGACGACGAACCAGGCCAGGAACAAACCGCCGGTCCAATGCAGCGGATTGCTCTCGTTGGCGATCGACGCGAACAGCGCATAGGTGCCGACGACGGCGACGATGCCGAACCGCATCGGCCGCCACGGTGCGCGCGGCTCTGCCAGCGCGACGCTCGCCTGCGCCGCCGAGGGCGGTCGTGGTGCGCGCGGTTCCGGCCAGAACCGGTTCGGCGGCAGGCCGAAGAAACGCCGGTAGCTGTCGATGGTGTCGGCGTACTGGCGTTGGTGTTTCAGCTCTTCGCCGCTGCCGCCGCGCGAAGGCACGTGGTGCAAGTCGTACTGCAGCACTTCGGTGCGGAAGCGCTCGTAGCGCCGGGTGTCGACGATATGCGTGTGCCAGACCTCATCGACGAGCTGACTCGGAGTAACCGCATGGGCGACGGTGACGGCGAGAAAACAGAAACGGCGGTATTCGTCGAGCGCCGCTCGCGCTTCGCTGAGAGCGAGCAGGGAAGTCGTGGCGACGCGGGTCAGGAACTCGTTGGAATCGTCGTCGTCGAATCGGTAATCGCACAGGCGTTGCCACAAGGCGCGCTGCGCGTCGGTCCATCCGGCGGTGTCCGCCGTCGCTCGGTTCGGATCGTTCATGATCGTCCCTCGGTAGTCCATCCATTGAACTGCCTGCCTATCGACCGGGGCGGCGCATGCGTTGGAGGACGCGCCGATCCGGCTTACGGCACAAGCTACGGCAGGCGCGGATGCGGCGAAATAGCCCGTTGCGGCTAGTCGGCGAGCTGCATCCCGCCGGGCGAGAAGTGCCTGTTTAGGTCTCGCGGCGTAACGCTCAAGCAAGATCACGATCAAGATCAAACGCTTAGAGCTGCCTTCGCTAAAGCGGCGGGTTACTTTCTTTTGTCATAAGCAACAAAAGTCCGTCTGGATTCCCTTCGGTCAAAGGTAACCAAAGAAGTTGCTTTTCTTTGAATCATAGGCTCGCAAGAGCGGTGCCTCCGCGGGGCTCTGCATACGGGACATCCCTGTCCCGATGAAAAACGGCCGACATCCATGCGGGCCGCCCTCCGGGTCTTCGATGGCTTTCGCGAGTGCGGGGCCGCGCACAGCAACAGCAATCCTGCAGCGACGGCGCTTCAAAGGGTAGGAGCTGCGTTGCAGAGGGATTTCCTGCGATCACAAGTCGCGAGCACGCAGTCACGATCGCCCGCGCCGGCAGCCGTGGATTCGCAGTCGCGGCTTGCACCGCTCCTACCCTTAGAGCACGGCAGCTGTTGCCCTTGCCTTGAAAGCTTGGCGCAGTTTCGGACTTGCGATGCAACTGTAGACCTGGAGGGCGCCGCACAGGACGTGCGGCGCTTTTCGATAAGACAAGGATGTCTTATCGAAAAATCCCGGCGCGAACATCGTACTCGCAGGGGAGCTTCGTCAAGGAAAAGTACTTTTCTTTGGTGACTTTCTTTTCGGGCTTTGGCCAAAAGAAAGTTACCCGCCGCTTTAGTGAAGGCAGCTCTAGGCGTTTGATCCTGATCTTTATCTTGTTTAAGCGATACGTTGCGAGACTGTTGCAGCCCGGTCGCGGCTTGCGCCGCTCCTGCCCGGAAACCGTACCCTTGTAGCGGGGGACCGCGGCCCAGGTATAGTCCGGTGCGAATCGCAAGGAGACTGCCATGCGGTATGCCGTGCTGTTATCGACCGTGGCCGCGCTGGCGGCCTGCGCCAGCCTGCCGGACCCGACCGCGGGCCTGGTCGACCCGCAGGTGCGCGTGCGTTATGCCGGCGACGACGTGATTCGCGAATACCGAGAGCCCGGCCGGCCGGGGCGCATCGTCAAGATCACGCCGGCGAATGGCCTGCCGTTCTATCTGTTCGACGATGACGACGATCAGCGCATCGACCGGCACCTCGGCGATATTCCGCCGAGGTACCAGGATGCGCTGAGGTTCAAGGTCCGCTTCGAGGATTACGGACTGATGCGCTGAGCGCAGACGCCGCTCAGCGGTCGACGAACAGTGCGTTGAGTTGCGAGTAAGCCATGACGTCGGCGCCGAGCGGCGCCGAATCGCCGTCGCGCAGGAAACCACTGGCCAGCGCGCTGGTGCGCGCGAATACCGACTGGGAAATGTCCGAGCCCGCGCTCAGGCGACGCACGCCCCAGCGTTCCAGTTCGGCTGCGGGCGGCAAGGCCGGGCGAGCGAGCAGGTTCAAGGGCAGGCCGGCATCGGCGGCGATCGCGCGCACTTGCGCTTCCTCGGTCAGGCCGGGCACGAACAGGCCGTCGGCACCGGCGGCGCGATAGCGTGCGGCGCGCGCCAGGGTCTCCTCGACCCGGCGCTCCGGCGGCGCCAGACCGCGCAGATACACGTCGGTGCGGGTGTTGACGAACAGCGCCACGCCGAGCCGCGCGCCGGCGCGCTTGATGTGTTCGATCTTCGCGCACAGCAGCTCGGGATCGCCGCCGCCGTCTTCGAGGTTGATGCCGACCGCGCCGACGTCGATCAGGCCGGCCACGGTTTCGGCGACCGCGGCCGGATCGTCGGAATAGCCGCCTTCGACATCGACGGTGAGCGGCACGCGGATGACGCGGACGATGTCGGCGACGGTGGCGACCAGGCGCCGCACCGGCAGCAGGTCGCCGTCGGGATAACCGTGCGACCAGGCCACGCCGGCGCTGGTGGTGGCGACCGCCTTGGCGCCGAGGCTTTCGATCAGGCGCGCAGTGCCGGCGTCCCAGGCATTGGCGAGCAGCAGCAGGCCGTCGCGGTGCAGGCTGTGGAAGTGATCGGCTTGTTGGGCTTGTGCGCTCATGCGAAAGACTCCGAAAGAAAAAAGGCGAGAAGAGAGAGGCGAGGGCGTAAGAATCTCACGCCGCGGGCCCGCGGACTCGCTGTTTTCGGCTATTGACGTGATCGGTCAATTTTGAGCCGCATCCCACTGGCGGATCGCCCGTTCGACCGCGTCGACGCCGCGCGCGGTGGCGGCCGCGTCGATCTGTTCGACGGTGTCGTTGCTGCTGTGGATGACTTTGATGACCTTGGCCTGGGTCGCTGTTTTCTCGCCCTTGAAGAAGGCCAGGATCAACGGCACTTCTTCGTTGCCGATCAGCGAATACGACACCGCCGGCCAGCCGGCCTTGATGAAGGGCAAGTGGTCGCTCGGCGGATATTCGCGGCCGGCGGACAACTGCAGACCGGAGGCTTTCACCGCATCGCGGCTGGCGCCGACCAGGGCGCTGTCGGCATCGGGCGTCATCATCCACAAGGTGTCGCCCCAGCCGAATACGTCGAAATTGACGTACAGCGCGGGCTTTTCGCTGCCCTGGGCGATGTAGGCGCTGGAACCGAGCAGGCCGGCTTCTTCCAGGTCCCAGAACGCCACCGCGACGCGATGGTGGGCGAGCGGCTTGTGCTTGAAGCGCTCGGCCAGGGCCAGCACGGTGGCGCTGCCGGAAGCGTTGTCGGTCGCGCCGTGGCCCTCGTCGACCTGGTCGAAGTGCGCGCCGAACAGCAGCAACGGCGCCGCGGCGGCGCCGGAGACTTCGGCGATCAGGTTCTGCCCTTGTTGCTTCTTCGCGGTTTCGAAGGCGACCGCTTTCCACTTCAGGCCCAGGCCATCCAGGCGCTTTTCGATCGGCGCGCGGCGGTTGCCGGCGCCGGCCTGCGACAGGCTGCGGACATCGCCGAGCCACGAGCCGGTCGTGGCGGCGGGCGCGCTTGCGGGCGTGCCGGCAACGGCAGCGGCTTCGCGTGCGCTCGCGGCTGCCATTGAAAGCAACAACAAGGATGTGACGACGGTTGTGACGATCGGCGAGAGTTTCTGAGAACGCATTGGGTCTTCTCGAGAGAGCGTTGGAGGGCCGGATGTGAAGCGCATTGTGCCCACTTTCACATTATGAATGCCTTGCACCGCACCATGCCGGCGCGTAGCCTCGTTGGCGTTGCAGGTCTGGGTCGTAGGGGAAAGGACAATGACTATCCGTGTATTCATCGTTGACGACCATGCGTTGGTCCGCACGGGCATGCGCATGATCCTGTCGGCGGAGACGGATATCGAAGTGCTCGGCGACGTCGAGAGCGGCGAAGAGGCCATGCCGCTGATCCGCAAGCTCAAGCCCGATGTGGTGCTGTGCGATCTGCACCTGCCCGGCGTGAGCGGGCTGGAAGTGACCGAGCGCATCGTCAAGGGCGACCACGGCACGCGCGTGATCATCGTATCGGTGCTGGAAGACGGGCCGATGCCGAAGCGTCTGCTCGAAGTCGGCGCATCCGGTTATGTCGGCAAGGGCGGCGATGCCAGCGAACTGCTGCGCGCCATCCGCGATGTCGCCCGCGGCAAGCGCTATCTGGCCAGCAACATCGCCCAGCATCTGGCGCTGTCGAACATCGACGGCGGCAATTCGCCGTTCGACGAGCTGTCGCCGCGCGAGTTGGAGATCGCCTTGCTGCTGGTACAGGGTTTCCGCCAGGAAGAAATCGCCAAGCGCCTCAGCCTCAGCGCGAAGACGGTCAACACCCACAAGACCCGCTTGTTCGAGAAGCTGGCCATCACGGACAGCATCGCGCTGGCCCGCCTGGCCGCGCAGTACGGACTCGCCGATCCCGCGCATTCGCTGTAATGCGGCTGCGCCGGCGCTGAGTTCGCGCCGGCGTCGCTCCGGGGCGCGCGGCCCCGGTTGAAGCGGTCCGCCGCTGCATGAATGCGCTGTCGCTCCGGCTCGAACGAGCCCGGTTGCCCACGCCGTCGATTCACAACCCAGGCCTGATGTCCCGGGGCGCTGACCGGTGCGTGTCGGCAAGTGCGAGCTAGTAGCGCCGCCAATGCGACGCGCAAAAAGAAACCGGCCGCATCAGCGGCCGGTTTCTTGGTGGTTACCTACCGGATTACGGCCCGGCCGGAGCGTTGCCGGTCAGGCGCGACGCTCGTCGTCGGACGACCCGTCGGTGGCATCCTGCTCGCCTTCGACCGCGGCATTGGCCGCGTCAGTGCGGGCCGGTTCGGCCGGATGGGGCAGGGCATCGAACAGGCCAGCGGTGCGCGGCGTCGTTGCCGGCGCCGCGTTACCGGCGTCGGCCTGGGCCGGTTCGACCGGAGCAGTTTCGACTGAGGAGGTTTCGACTGGAGCAGCTTCGACCGAAGCGGCTTCAGCGGCAGCGGCCTTCGGCTCGACCTGTACCGGCGGGGCCACCGGCTCGATCACGGTCGGTTCGACCGGGGTCTGCTCGATCACGGCCTGTTCGACGAGGGTGTCCTCGACGCGGGTCTCTTCGACCAGGGCCGAAGTCGGCTCGACGACCGGTTCGACGTCCTCGTTGCGCGGCGCCGCAGCCTGCAGGGCGGGCTGTTGCAGGGCAGGCTGCGCCTGTTCGATCGCGGCGACGGCGCTCTGCGCAGGCGTGACGATTTCGGCAGGCACCGCCACCGCTTCCTCGGGCAGGCGGGTGATGACCGGCATCGCCGCTTCCAGCACGGGCTCAGCGACGTGTTCGTTCACGACCGGCTCGGCGGCGACATAGGCGTTGCGCGAGGGCTCGACCCGGACCGACTCGATCTGCGGCTGCGCGGACGACGGCTCGCTGGCGGCGGGCTCGCCGACCGCAGGCTGGGCTTCGTGGCCGAGGTTCGCGAACGAAGCCTTCGGCTCGGCCGCCGTTTCCGGGGCCGGGCTGTAGACGCGGCTGGCGGCGACGGCGGCAACCGCTGCGGGTGCAGCGACTGCGGCAGCAGCGGGTGCCGTGGATTGGGCGCGCGGCGCCGGTGCGCTGCCTTCGTCCTCGAAGTCGAACTCGGGCTGCGAACGGTTCGCCGCGGCCGGGGCCGCTGCGGGTTCGCCGCCGATCTCGTCTTCGTCGTCGAATGCGTTCTCGTCCTGGCCCTGACCTTCGCCACCGGCAACGGCTTCACCGTTGCCACGACGACGGCGACGGCCACCGCGGCGGCCACGACGGCGACGGCCGCCGCCTTCGCCTGCGGCTTCGTCGGTGTCGCGCGGCTCGCTGCCGGCATTGTCGACGGCGACGGCGACGGCCGCGACAGCGGCTTCGGTCTTCAGTGCGGTCTCGTCGCTGACGCTCGGCACGGCCGGCACGGCGATGGGAGCGCCGGCGCTGGCCGATGCGGCGGCCACGGCGGCCGGCACGATCGCCGCGGCGCTGACGGCTTCAGCCGGAGCCGGAGCGTCCTGGCGCGGCGGCCTGGGTTCGCGCGGCGGACGCGGGGTCCCGCCGGCGGCCTGGGCGGCGCGCTCGTCGTTCTGCGGCTTGGGCGGCTTGGGCTGTTGCGTCTGCTGCGGTTGCTGCGGCTTGGGCTGCTGCTGCGCTTGCGGCTGCTTCTGCTTGGGCGGCTGCTGGGCGGCCTGCGGCTGGGCGTTCTGCGCCGGCTTGTCGCGACGCTGCTCGTCGCGACGCGGTTCGTCGCGGCGCTGCTGCTCGTCGCGGCGACCGCCGTCGCGTCCGCCCTTGCCGGCGTTGTTGCGGTTCTCGCCACGGCGCTGGCCGTTGCGGTCGTTGCGGCCGCGGCCTTCCGAACTGCGCGCGGCCGGTTCGGCCGGGGCCGGAGCGGGCTGCGAGGGGCCGCGGAAGATGCGCAGGATGCGCTCGACCAGACCGACCGAATGGGTCGGCGCGGCGACCGGCGCCGGTGCCGGGGCGGGAGCCGCGGCCACGGCGGGCTCGCGCGGTTCGCGCAGCGGCGCCGGTTGCAGCGGCTTGACGTTGGTGACGATCGGCGCATCCGGAATGTTCAGATGGGCCTTGGTCAGCGCATGCAGCGGCAGCTTGCGCTGGGTGCCGCGCTGGTAGCTGGGCTTGGAGGACTCTTCGCCGATCTCGTTTTCGCGCACACGGGTGACTTCGTAATGCGGGGTCTCGAGCTGCTCGTCGGCGACGATCACGATCGGCGCGCCGTGGCGCTGTTCGATCTCGGTCAGCGCGCGGCGCTTCTCGTTGAGCAGGTAATTGGCGATCTCGGTCGGGGCCTGCACCAGCACCTGTCCGGTGTTCTCCTTCATCGCATGCTCTTCGGCGATGCGCAGGATCGACAGCGACATCGACTCGACGCTGCGCATACGGCCGTGGCCGTCGCAACGCGGGCAGACCAACTGGCTGGACTCGCCGAGCGACGGACGCAGGCGCTGGCGGCTCAGTTCGAGCAGGCCGAAGCGCGAGATGCGGCCGATCTGAACGCGGGCGCGGTCCTGCTTGAGGGCGTTCTGCAGGCGGTTCTCGACGTCGCGCTGATGGCGGTTGGAGGCCATGTCGATGAAGTCGATGACCACCAGGCCGCCGAGGTCGCGCAGGCGCATCTGGCGCGCGACTTCCTCAGCCGCTTCCAGGTTGGTGTTGAACGCGGTTTCCTCGATGTCGCCGCCCTTGGTTGCGCGCGCCGAGTTGACGTCGATCGCGGTCAGGGCTTCGGTCTGGTCGATCACCAGGGCGCCGCCGGAGGGCAGGCGGACGGTGCGCTCGTAGGCGTTCTCGATCTGCGACTCGATCTGGAAGCGGTTGAACAGCGGGGTGTCGTCGGCGTACTTCTTCAGCTTGCGCAGGTTGTGCGGCATGACCTGCTCGACGAACTCGCGCGCTTCGGCGTACATCTCGTCGGTATCGACCAGGATCTCGCCGATGTCCGGACGCATGTAGTCGCGCAGGGCGCGGATGATCAGGCGCGATTCCTGGTAGATCAGGAACGGGGCCTGCTTGCTCAGGGCGGCGTCGGTGACGGCCTTCCAGACGCTGACCAGGTAATCCAGGTCCCACTGCAGTTCTTCGGCATCGCGGCCGACGCCGGCGGTGCGGATGATCACCCCCATGTCGTCGGGGATGGTCAGCTTGTCCATCGCGTCCTTGAGCGCGGCGCGGTCCTCGCCTTCGATCCGGCGCGAGACGCCGCCGGCGGTCGGGGAGTTGGGCATCAGCACCATGTAGCGGCCGGCCAGGGAGATGAAGCTGGTCAGGGCGGCGCCCTTGTTGCCGCGCTCTTCCTTGTCGACCTGGACGACGATTTCCTGGCCTTCGCGCAACAGCTCGCGCAAGCCGGCCTTGTTATGGTCGACCCCGGGCTGGAAATAGTCGCGGGAGATTTCCTTCAGCGGCAGGAAGCCGTGGCGGTCGGCGCCGTAGTCGACGAACGCCGCTTCCAGCGAAGGTTCGAGCCGAGTGATGCGGCCCTTGTAGATGTTGGACTTCTTCTGTTCCTTCGACGGCTGTTCGATATCGATGTCGTACAGGGATTGGCCGTCGACGATGGCGACGCGCAGTTCTTCCGCCTGCGTCGCATTGATCAGCATGCGCTTCATTGTTGCGTTCCTCGCGCGCTCTACCGCGCGGAACGCCATGGCGTTTCGCTATCTGGGAACTGAGACTTCGCCGTCGCGATCGTCGGCCGCAGCGAATGCGGGCCGCCCGCGCGCCGGCGAGGTCTCCACTACCAGCGCTACATCACCACGGCACGCCGCGGGAGCGCTTCTTACCTACTCGGTTCTTTCGGGGCCGGCGACGCGAACGTCGCTCGGGGCGGGCGGCGACGCGTCAAGCCGGCTCTCAACGAGCCTCAGGCTTGGGCGCCGCACGGGTGTTCATCTCGACGGTTTGACCCATCGGGCGCTGGCCGGTTCCGCCGGTCCGTCGCTGCTAACATGGCTACCCCGTGGGCAGTGGTTAGACGCGGACCGGAATCGCGGGAGGGGCTTTCGGCCCCGTACCGAACCGCACGCTTGTCAGGCGACGCGGTCGGGTACAACTCCCAGCGAAATCAAAACCTTATCTCGCGTCGCGAGTGTAACAGATAACGCTTCGGGATGACCCAGACAGCAAACTCCGGTAACACCGGCGCACGGACGGTGCGTGTACCCGAAGATCGTGAAGGTCAACGGCTCGACAATTTCCTCCTGGGCCAACTCAAAGGTGCGCCCAGGTCCTTGATCTACAAGCTCGTGCGCTCTGGCCAGGTGCGCGTGAACGGCGGCCGCGCCAAGGCCGAGCGCAAGCTCGAGGCCGGCGACGAGGTGCGCATTCCGCCGGTTCGTCTCAGCGAACAGGGCGACAAGCCGACCCCGCCGAAGGGGTTCATGGACGCCCTCGACGCGGCGATCGTGTTCGAGGACGCGCGCCTGCTCGCCCTGAACAAGCCCTCGGGGGTCGCCAGCCACGGCGGCAGCGGGATCAGTTTCGGCGCCATCGAGACCCTGCGCGCGCTGCGCCCGGGTCAGACCCTGGAGCTGGTGCACCGGCTCGACCGCGACACCTCCGGGCTGCTGATCGTGGCCAAGAAGCGTTCGGCGCTGACCGAGATGCAGGCCTTGATGCGCGAAGAGGGCGGGATCGCCAAGCGCTATCTGGCGCTGCTGACCGGGCGCATGCCCGAGGGCGTGATGAGCGTGGACGCGGCCCTGCACATCGGCCTGCGCCAGGGCGGCGAGCGCCATGTCCAGGTGCACCGCGACGGCAAGCCGTCGCTGAGCCACTTCAAAGTGCTGGAGCGGCGCGGCGGGCAATCGTATTGCGAGGTGCGGATCGAAACCGGCCGCACCCACCAGATCCGCGTGCATGCCCAGCACATCGGCCATCCGGTCGCCGGCGACGACAAGTACGGCGAGGTCGAGGCCAACAAGCGCCTGCGCGAGCAGGCCGGTCTCAAGCGCCTGTTCCTGCACGCCTCGACCCTGGAGTTCGCCCTCGACGGCGGCCGCGAGCCGTATCTGCTCAACGCGCCGTTGGCGCCGGAGCTGGTCGAAGTGCTGGATCGCCTGGGCTGAGCCGAAGTCCCCGCGTAGTCGCTGCCTGCGGGGAGCGGTACGGGGATCAGGCTTCGGTACCAGGCGCTCCGGCCTGATGCGGCGGCTCCGAACGAACAACGCCGGCTCAGGCCGGCGTTGTCGTCTGGCTGGATTTACTGCGCCAGTGGCCTCAGCCGCAATGCTCCGGGCGTGTCGCCGGCGAGTGGAAGGTCACCGGGACCTGGATGTCGGTCGACACCGGCTTGCCGTTGCGGGTCGCGGCTTCGAAGCGCCAACGCTGCACGCCCTTGATCGCGGCCTGGTCCAGCGCCGGGGTGCGGCTGCTTTCGAGCACGTCGACTTTCTTCGGCTTGCCGTCCGGGCCGACGCTGAGCTGCAGCACGACCTTGCCGCCGATCTGGTCGCAACCGATCTCCTGCGGGTAATCCGGCGGCGGCGTGTCGACCGCGCGCAGCGGCGTGGATGGAATGATCGGCGCATCCGCGGCGCGTTCGCCGCAGCCGGCGGCGACCAGGGCGAGCAGGGCGGCGCCGATTACCGGGAGCAGACGCGGCGAGAGGCGGGAGTTGCTGCGGATTGGGTTCATGGCGGGATCAACCGGTCAGAGCGTCGGCCTTGGCCGCGCAGATGAAGTCGTTCTCGCTCAGGCCACCGACATCGTGGGTCGAATACCGCACCACACAACGGTCGTAGTGGACGCCGAGATCGGGATGATGGTCTTCGCGATTGGCCATGAAGGCCAGGGCGTTCACGAAAGCCATCGTTCGATAATAGTCGTCGAAACGGAAGGTCCGGGTGAGGGCATGTCCGTCTTCGGCGAGCTCCCAGCCCGGCACCTCGGGCAGCAGTTCGCGGACCCGGGCTTCGCTGAGCCGGTGCTCGCTGCCGCGGCGGGCGATGCAATGAGCCTGAGAAAGCGGGATGAGATCGTTCATGCTGCGGACTCCTGGCGGCCCGGCGATGGCGCCGCGGCGTTGTTTCTGCGCCGCGACCGCCTTCCATGAACGGAATCGTATCGCCGACGGTCGTAGGATGCATGCACGGCTTCATGCCGTGCTGACCCCGTTAGAATAGCCCGATGATCAATATTTCCGAATCCGCGCAAACCCACTTCCGCAAACTCCTCGAGCGCGAGGCCCTGCCGGGGCTCGGAGTGCGGCTGTCGGCGGTGCATCCGGGTACGCCGCGCGCCGACGTGCGCCTGGAGTTCGCCGAACCGGCCGATCTGGCCGGCGACGAATGGGCGGTGGATTGCGAGGGCTTCACCCTGTGGCTGCGCGCCGACAGCGTGCAGTACCTGGACGGCGCGGAGATCGATTACGAGGTCAAGGCCACCGGCGGCCAGTTGCAGATCCGCGCGCCCAAGATCAAGGGCGAGGCGCCGACCGATTCGGCCTCGCTGGTCGAGCGGGTGCGCTGGGTGGTCGAACACGAGGTCAACCCGCAGCTCGCCCAGCACCGCGGCCATGTCTCGGTGCAGGAAGTGACCGCCGACGGCGTGGTCGTGCTGCGCTTCGGCGGCGGCTGCCACGGTTGCGGCATGGCCGACGTGACCCTCAAGCAGGGCATCGAAACCACCTTGATGACCAAGGTGCCGGGCGTGACCGCGGTACGCGACGCCACCGATCACGAGACCGGTGACGCGCCGTACATCCCTCGAGACACCGCCGCCTGATTCCGGCGCGGCGCAGCCTATGCCCACCGCCGCCTCCGTCATCGAAGCACTGCAACGCCGGTTGCGGCTTTCCATGCGGCGCGATTCGCCCCCGCCGGGCGAATTCCCGGCGGGCTGGCAAAGCTGGCTGGAGTCGTTGCAGGAACGCAGCGGTGCGGTGACCGGCGCGACTTCGGACGCGTTGGTCGCGGTGATCGCGCAGCGGCCCTTGGCGCAACCGCCGCCGCGCGCGGCCATGCTCAACCGTTGGCAGGCCTTCGCGACTCTGTGGCGTCAGCAATGGCAACCGCCGGAGCGCGAGGAGCGCTGGCTGCGCTGGATCGCCGGCGCGTTCTCGCTGGTCTGGCATATCTTCGTCGCCGGCCTGCTGATCTGGCTGATGTATCTGCAGTTCTTCGCCACCCGGCCGCCGCCGGAAGGCGAGAACGTCACCATGATCGAATACATCGGCGAGGGCACGCCGAAGGAACCCGGCGGCGGCTCGCAGCAGCCGAGCGACCAGCCGCAGGCCGAGACCCCGCAGGCGCAGCAGCCCACCCAGCAACAGCCGGCCCCGGCCGAGCCTTCGCCGCCGCAATTGGCGGCGGATGCGCCCTTGCCGACCCCGGAACTGCAGGCGACCTTGCCCGAGGTGCCGCAGCGCGACGTGCCCGAACCGCAACTGCCGGCGCCGACCGTCGAGCAACCGGTGATGGTCAGCAAGGAAGTGCCGGATTCGCCGCAGATCTTCGTGTTGCCGCCGACGCGTCGCCGCCTCGACGACACCCCGCGCGTGCCGCAACTCGAGGCCAAGACCCAGCCGGTGCCGTCGCTCGACGTGCCGGCGCCGTTGCAGCCGATCGCGCGCGAATTGCCGCAGCGCGAGATCGCCGCGCCGAGCATCGCGGTGCAGCCGCGCGAAGTGAGCGTGCGCGACGTGCCTGCGCCGCTGTCGCGGGTGCCGGTGCGCGAGTTGCCGACGCCATCGATCGCGGCGCCGCAGCTGCGTTCGACCGCGCCGCAGGTGCGCATCGCCGACATCCCCACGCCGTCCGCGGCCGCCTCGACCGCGCCGTCGCCGAGCACTGCGCCGGCTGCGCCGCCGTCGTTTCCAGCCTCAGCTGCGAACGCCACCAGCCCTGCGCCGGCAAGCGCGTCCAGTTCCAAGCCTGCCGCTTCGAGTTCGGCCCCGGCCGCGAGTTCGAGCCCGCCCGCGGCGACCGCCGGCGCCGGCCCGAAACCGACGCCCGCGCCCGGGACCTGGTCGTCGCCGAAGCGCGGCGACGATTGGGGCGATTCCACCCGCAACCAGCCCGGCGGTCAGCGCGGCGACACGCCGGGCCTGTACAACAGCGACGGCAGCGTGCGTCTGGCCGATGCGCCGGGCTCGGCTTCGCCGGGCAAACCGCCGGGCACGATCACCGCCGAGATCAAGGACCTCGACCGTGCCGGCACCTGGTTGCGGCGCAAGCCCACCGATTACGAGCCGACCGCGCTCGACAAGTACTGGCGCCCGAACGAGACCCTGCTGGCCGAGTGGGTCCGGCGCAGCGTGCAGACGGTGATGATTCCGATCCCGGGCAGCAAGGGCAAAAGCATCCAGTGTTCGGTCGCCCTGCTGATGCTCGGCGGCAGTTGCGGCATCAACGACCCGAACCTCAACGAACAACCGGCCACCGCGCGGCCGCCGCCGGATATCCCGTTCAAGCCGCATCTGCAGGAAGACAACGGCAGCGTGCGGCCGCCGCCGGGCGGGTGAAGGCGGTCGCTGGATTGGATGCCTGGCTCCAGAGGGCTGGGCTGCGCTAGTTGTCGCGGTAGCGCAGTTCGCCAGGGCTCGGGCAGCAGCGGCTCTTTCGCAAATGCCGCCGCAAACGAAAACGGCCCGCTGATGCGGGCCGTTTGTGTCTGATCGACTGCGCGGCGAGGCCGCGCGACGGCTCAGTGGATGCCGTGCAGGTCGCGCAGTTGGCTTTTCTGACGCGAACCGAAGTAGGCGGAGAGATCGGCGATCTGCTGATCGTTCAGATCCTTGGCCTGGCTCGACATCAGCGGGTGCTCGCGGTCGCCATCGCGGTACATCTGCAGCGAGTGCGCGATGTAATCGTGGTACTGGCCGGCGAGCTTCGGGTAGGTCGGGTCGATCGGCGCATTGCCTTCGGCGCCGTGGCAGTCGACGCAGGACTGGCCGGTGGCCTTGCCCTTGACGCTGGCGAGCTTCTCGCCCGCGGCGACGTTGCCGGCCGGCAGGCCCGCCGACGACGAAGTGTGGCCGGCGTCGCGGTCGGCCGAAGAATGGCCGGCCGGGACTTCACCGCCCTGCGAGCAGGCGGCGAGGGTCAGGACCGAGAACAGGGCGATGGCGAGGCCGCTCTTGAAGAAGCTGGAGTTCGTCATGGGGCGGCTCACTTGGCGCTGGAAAGGAAGGCGGCGATATCGGCGATGTCCTGGTCAGAGAAGCTCTGAGCCTGGGCCTGCATCGTCGGGTGCTTGCGCGTGCCTTTCTTGTATTCGGTCAGCGCATTCGTCAGGTATTCCGGCGACTGCCCGACGATCTTGGGAACGTGATAGTTCGGGTACGCGTTCTTGTAGCCGGTGACGCCGTGGCAGCCCTGGCAGGTATAGGTCAGTTGGCGGCCGGTCTCGGCACTGCCCTTGATGGCCGGCGCGGCGGCCGGAGTGGCCGAGGGCGCCGGAATGGCGGCGGCGGCGGTGGGGGCCGGCGCCTTGGCGGGTTCCTCGGCGTGCGCCGTCATGGCGGCCAGGGTCAGGGCAAAGCAGGCGGCGGTCATCAGCGGTCGCATCATGTCTAGTCCGCAATCTCGAATGGCTAGCGAAAGGTGGTGGCTGGCTGTGCAGGGCCGGAGCCGCGCATAAGTCGGCGAGTATAGCCGGCCATGCGACTGCAACGAAGTCGTCCTTGAGCGCATCCATACTCGGCGGGTGGCGCTGGCGCGCCGCCCGAGGCCGCCGCAGGCGCGCGATCGGCATCGCTCGCGCTAACCGTGCCTCAGAATAAATGCATGGCTCCAGTCACCATTACCTTCGGCGGATGGTGGTTTTCAGGGCCGGTGATATACCTATATACAACACCGGCATACGACCGGTAACCGACGAAAAAACTAGAGCTTGGGGTCGTCTCGAATGCGTCAACTCACCAATATCCGCAAGAGCGGTCCGGCAATGGGCGGCACGGTGGCAGTCGCCGCCCTGGCCCTGGCCTGTGTGCTCGGCCTGTCGGCCTGCAAGGGCGGCGCCGGCGCTGCGGAAGCGCAGGCCAAGGAAGCCAAGGACAAAGCATCGGAAGCGGTTCCGGTCGAGGTCGCCCAGGCGACGCGGCGCGCGATCGCGGCCAGCTACACCGGTACTGCGCCGCTGGAGGCGCGGGCCGAATCGCAGGTGGTAGCCAAGACCTCGGGCGTGGCGCTCGCGGTGATGGTCGAGGAAGGCCAGCACGTGCAGGCCGGCCAAATCCTGGTCCGGCTCGACTCGGCGCGCGCCGAGCTGCAGGCCGCCCAGACCAACGCCACCATGCGCAAGCTCGAGGCCAACTACGCCCGCTCCAAGCAACTGGCCGAACAACGCCTGCTCAGCGCCAACGACAACGACCAACTGCGCTACGACCTGGAGAACGCCCGCGCCGCCAATCGCATGGCGAACCTGGAGTTGTCTTACGCCAAGGTCGAAGCGCCGATCTCGGGCATCGTCGCCTCGCGTTCGATCAAGACCGGCAACTTCGTCCAGATCAACTCGCCGATCATCCGCATCGTCGACACCTCGCGCCTGGAGGCCACGCTCAACGTGCCCGAGCGCGAGCTGGCCACGCTGAAAGCGGGCTTGCCGGTACAGATGCAGGTCGATGCCATGCCCGGCAAGGTCTTCACCGGCACGGTCGACCGCGTCGCCCCGGTGGTCGATTCCGGCAGCGGCACGTTCCGGGTGATCTGCGCCTTCGAAGGCGGCGGCACGCTGCAGCCCGGCATGTTCGGCCGCCTGCGCATCGATTACGACAACCGTGCCGATGCGCTGGTGGTGCCGCGTGCGGCGCTGCTCGACGACGAGGGCGACCCGGCGGTGTTCGTGGTGCGCGGCAAGAAGGTCTCGCGCGTCCCGGTCAAGCTGGGCTATCTCGACGGCGCCTGGGCCGAGGTCCGCGACGGCCTCAAGCTCGGCGACCAGGTCGTGGTCGCGGGCAAGACGGCGTTGCGCGAAGGGACCGAGGTGCAGTTGATCGGCCAGTCTGCGCCGCGTGAAGTCGCCGCCGCGAAGCCCGCCGCACAGAAACAGTAAGCAAGCGCGCGTCGTACGCGCGCCCTTGCCGCTGCCGCGGTCCACCGCGGCGGCGGCCCACATAACACTTAAAGAACGTGGGGACTGACTGTGGCTCAGCCTTCGGACACGACGTCCTTCAACCTCGTGGAATTCTCCACGCGCCGCCGGGTCACGGTGGCGATGGTGACCATTACCTTCCTGCTGTTCGGCGTGATCGCCCTCAACAGCCTCAAGGTCAACCTGCTGCCGGATCTCAGCTACCCGACGCTGACGGTCCGCACCGAATACACCGGCGCCGCGCCGACCGAAATCGAGACCCTGGTGACCGAGCCGCTGGAAGAGGCGCTCGGCGTGGTCAAGGGCTTGCGCAAGCTCAAGTCGGTCTCGCGCACCGGACAAAGCGACGTCGTGCTGGAGTTCGCCTGGGGCACCGACATGGATCAGGCCAGCCTGGAAGTGCGCGACAAGATGGAAGTCGTGCAGTTGCCGCTGGAAGTGAAGAAGCCGGTGCTGCTGCGTTTCAATCCTTCGACCGAGCCGATCCTGCGCATCGCCCTGTCCAACAAGGGGGCGGCGGCCGACGAGACCGATGCGATCAGGCGCCTGACCGAACTGCGCCGTTACGCCGACGACGACCTGAAGAAGAAACTCGAACCGGTCGACGGCGTCGCCGCGGTCAAGGTCGGCGGTGGTCTGGAGGACGAGATCCAGGTCGATATCGACCAGCAAAAGATTTCCCAGCTCAATCTGCCGATTGACACCGTCATCCAGCGCCTGCAGCAGGAGAACATCAATATCTCCGGCGGCAGCCTGCAGGAAGGCAACCAGCGTTATCTGGTACGCACGGTCAATCAGTTCGCGACCGTGCCGGAAATCCGCGAGATGCTGGTCACGACGCAGGCGGCCGGCGGCAACGCCGCCGCGGACGCGGCCGCGGAAATGGCGCGAGTCGCCGCCGCTTCCGGCTCGGCCGACGCCATGGCCGCCGCGGCTTCGGTGCAGAGTGCCTCTTCGGGCGAGCAGAGCACCCCGGCCGGCGGCAAGCCGGTGCGGTTGAAGGACATCGCCGAAGTCCGCCAAGGCTACAAGGAGCGCGAAGCGATCATCCGCCTGGCCGGCAAGGAAGCGGTGGAGCTGGCGATCTACAAGGAAGGCGACGCGAATACCGTGGCCAGCGCCGACGCCATCCAGGCGCGGCTGGAGGCGATCAAATCGCAGATCCCGGCCGACGTCGAGCTGACCACGATCGACGACCAGTCGCAGTTCATCCGCCATGCCATCGCCGACGTCAAGAAGGACGCGGTGATCGGCGGCCTGCTCGCGATCCTGATCATCTTCCTGTTCCTGCGCGATGGCTGGAGCACCTTCGTGATCGGCCTGTCGCTGCCGGTCTCGATCGTGACCACCTTTTTCTTCATGGGCCAGCTCGATCTGAGTCTCAACGTGATGTCGCTCGGCGGCCTGGCCTTGGCCACCGGCCTGGTGGTCGACGACTCGATCGTGGTGCTCGAAAGCATCGCCAAGGCGCGCGAACGCGGGCTCGGCATTCTCGAAGCGGCCGTTACCGGCACCCGCGAGGTCAGCATGGCGGTGGTCGCCTCGACCCTGACCACGATTGCGGTGTTCCTGCCGCTGGTGTTCGTCGAAGGCATCGCCGGCCAGTTGTTCCGCGACCAGGCGTTGACCGTAGCCCTGGCGATCGGCATCTCGCTGATCGTGTCCATGACCCTGATCCCGATGCTGAGCGCATTGCGCGGACGGCCGGCGATGGGTTTCCAGGAAGAAGCGCCGCATCCGCGTTGGCGGCCGCGCAACCGCGTGCTGAAAGTGCTGTCGTGGCCGTTTTACGCGATCGTCGCGGCGGTCCGCTGGAGCTTCTTCGGCATCTCCTGGGCGGTGGTGCGCGCCTGGCGTATTCTCGCCGCGGTGGTCGGCCCTGTCATGCGCAAGGCCAGCGATCTGGCCATGGCGCCGTACGGTCGCGCCGAAAGCACTTATCTCAAGCTGTTACCGGCGGCGTTGGGTCGACCGGCCCTGGTGCTGCTGCTCGCCGGCGCCGCCTTCGTCGCGACGATCGCGACGGTGCCCTTGCTCGGCACCGATCTGATCCCGCAGTTGGCCCAGGATCGCTTCGAGATGACGGTCAAGCTGCCGCCCGGCACGCCGCTGCGCGAGACCGACAAGCTGGTGCGCGAGCTGCAGCTCAAGCACGACAAGGACCCCGGCATCCGCGCGCTGTTCGGCGTTAGCGGCAGCGGCACTCGCCTGGACGCGAACCCGACCGAGAGCGGCGAAAACATCGGCAAGCTGACCGTGGTGATGGCCGACGGCGGCAGCAAGGAAGTCGAGGCGGGCGAGACCGAGCGCCTGCGCGAAACCATGCGTGCGCATCCGTCGGCCCAGGTCGGCTTCGCTCGCCCGCAGTTGTTCAGTTTCTCGACGCCGCTGGAAATCGAACTGCGCGGCCAGGACCTGGAGACCATCCAGCGCGCCGGTCAACGTATGGCGGCGATGCTGCGCGCCAACCCGCACTACGCCGACGTCAAGTCGACCGTGGAGCAAGGCTTCCCGGAGATCCAGATCCGTTTCGACCAGGACCGGGCCGGTGCGCTCGGCCTGACCACGCGCCAGATCGCCGACGCGGTGGTCAAGAAGGTGCGCGGCGAAGTCGCCACGCGCTATAGCTTCCGCGACCGCAAGATCGACGTGCTGGTGCGGGCGCGCGAATCCGACCGGGCCTCGCTGGAAAGCATCCGTCGTTTGATCGTCAATCCGGGCAGCAGCCGGCCGGTGACCTTGAGCTCGGTCGCCGACGTGGTCTCGACCACCGGCCCCAGCGAGATCCATCGCGCCGATCAGGTTCGAGTGGCGATCGTCTCGGCCAACTTGCGCGAGATCGACCTCGGCGGCGCTATCGACGAGGTCAACCGGATGGTCGCCGAACAGCCGCTCGGCCCGGAAATCGGCATGCACATCGGCGGCCAGGGCGAGGAGCTGCAGCAGTCGATCAACTCGCTGCTGTTCGCGTTCGGCCTGGCGATCTTTCTGGTCTACCTGGTGATGGCCTCGCAGTTCGAGTCGCTGCTGCATCCGTTCGTGATCCTGTTCACCATCCCGTTGGCCCTGGTCGGCGCGGTATTGGCCCTGGTCATGACCCGTTCGCCGATATCGGTGGTGGTATTCATCGGCCTGATCCTGCTGGTCGGCCTGGTGGTCAAGAACGCGATCATCCTGATCGACAAGGTCAATCAGCTGCGCGAGGAGGGCGTGGGCAAGCGCGAGGCCTTGATCGAAGGCGCGCGTTCGCGACTGCGCCCGATCGTGATGACCACCACCTGCACCTTGTTCGGTTTCCTGCCGCTTGCGATCGCCACCGGCGAGGGCGCCGAAGTCCGCGCGCCGATGGCGATCACGGTGATCGGCGGCTTGCTGGTGTCGACGCTGCTGACCTTGCTGGTGATCCCGGTGGTGTACGACCTGCTCGACCGCCGCTCCGACGAGCACTATCGCGAGCGCGCTCGTCGCGCCCGCCGCGACTCCAATGCGGTCGCCGAACACATCCACGACGAGCAGGCGCCTTTGCACGACGCCGACCCGCATCATTCGCTGCACGGCCACCAGCCGGGCCAGGCCTGAGGAGCACCCAGGATGAGTGTTGCTGAGTTCAGCATCCGGCGTCCGGTCACGGTCATCATGGCCTTCGTGTCGATGTTCGTGATCGGCCTGATTGCGGCGGTGCGCCTGCCGCTGGAGGCCTTCCCGTCGGTCTCGTTCCCGTTCCTCGTGGTGCAGATGCCATATACCGGCTCGACCCCGGAAGAGGTCGAGCGCACGGTGTTGCGCCCGACCGAAGACGCGTTGTCGACGATGACCGGCATCAAGCGAATGGAGGGGACTGCGCGCGCGGACAGTTCCGAGGTGGTGATCGAATTCGCGAACTGGGACCGCGACATCGCCATCGCGGCCTCCGAGGCACGCGAGCGCATCGATGCGATCCGCAGCGACCTGCCGGACGATCTGCAGCGCTACTTCGTGTTCAAGTTCTCCACGACCGATCAGGCGTTCTTGCGCATCCGCCTGGCCGGCGAGCACGACCTGTCCGGCTCCTATGAACTGATCGACCGCGAGTTCAAGCGCCGTATCGAGCGCCTGCCCGGAGTGGCCAAGGTCGAAATCTCCGGCGTCTCTCCGAACGAAGTCGAGATCGCGATCGCGCCGGACCGGCTGACCGCGCACAACATCAGCCTCAATGAGTTGACCACGCGCCTGCAGGCGGTCAACTTCTCGGTCTCGGCCGGCGAGATCGAGGACGGCGGGCGCCGCTTGCGGGTGCAGCCGGTCGGGGAAATCACCGACCTACAGCAGTTGCGCGACCTGGTCATCGGCACCAACGGCACCCGTCTGGGCGACATCGCCGAGGTCCGCTACAAGCCCAAACGCATGGCTTACGGCCGGCGCCTCGACGGCAAGCCGGCGGTCGGCCTGGACATCTTCAAGGACCGCAGCGCCAATCTGGTCGAAGTGTCGCGCCTGGCGCTGGCCGAGGTCGAGAAGATCAAGTCCGAGTCGGCGTTGCGCGGGGTGCAGTTCAAGATCATTTCCAACGAAGGCGAGGAGGTGACCAGTTCGTTGCTGGAGTTGGCCGAGGCCGGCGCGGTCGGCCTGGTGTTGTCGATGGCGGTGTTGTTCTTCTTCCTGCGCCATTGGCCGTCGACGTTGATGGTAACCCTCGCGATCCCGATCTGCTTCGTGATCACCCTGGGCTTCATGTACTTCGTCGGCGTGACTCTCAACATCCTGACCATGATGGGCCTGCTGCTGGCTGTCGGCATGCTGGTCGACAACGCCGTGGTGGTGGTCGAGAGCATCTACCAGGAGCGCGAGAAGATGCCGGACCAGCCGCGGCTGGCCTCGGTGATCGGCACTCGCCACGTCGCCATCGCCCTGTCGGCAGGCACGCTGTGCCACTGCATCGTGTTCGTGCCGAATCTGTTCGGCGAAACCAACCAGATCAAGATCTTCATGTCGCAGCTCGCGATCACGATCTCGGTCTCGCTGCTGGCCTCGTGGCTGGTCGCGGTGAGCCTGATTCCGATGATCTCGGCGCGGCTCAAGACGCCGCCGACCATCAACCGCAGCACGGGGCTGATTCCTTACCTGCAGCGCAATTATGCCCGGCTGTTGCGCTGGAGCCTGGAGCACCGCGGCTGGAGCGTGTTCGGCATCCTGCTGATCATCGCGATCAGCATCTGGCCGATGACCCAGACCAAGTACGACATGTTCGGCGGCGAGGGCGGCGACAGCGCCCGCGTCTACTACCAGTGGAAGGGCAGCTACACCAAGGAGCAGATGTCGGACGAGGTCAAGCGGATCGAGGACTATCTCGACGCCAACCGCAAGAAATTCCACATCACCCAGGTCTATTCGTATTACAGCGAGGACGGCGACGCCAACACGGTCATCACCTTCGACAAGGAACTGGTCAAGAAGACCAAGCCGATCACCGACGAGATCAGCAAGGGCCTGCCGAAATCGGCGCGCGCCGGTATCGGCATCGGCGACGAGGGCGATCAGGGCCAGCAGAATCAGGTCCAGGTGCAATTGGTCGGCGATTCCAGCGCCATGCTTGAACGGCTGGGCCAGGACATCGTGCCGATCCTGGCGCGCAGCCCGCGCTTTCGCGACGTGCGTGTCGAAGCCGGCGACCGCAACAACGAGCTGCGCATCCGGGTCGACCGCGAACGCGCCGCCGCGTTTGGTTTCAGCGCCGACGAGGTGTCCAAGTTCGTCGGACTGGCCTTGCGCGGCGCCACCCTGCGCGAGTTCCGGCGCGGCGACAGCGAGGTGCAGGTATGGGCGCGCTTCGCCGGCGCCGATCAGTTCAGCACCGCCGAGATCGCGTCCTTCACCGTGCGCGCGCCCGACGGCCGCAGCGTGCCGCTGTTGAGCATGGTCGAGGTCGACGTGCATCCCTCGGCGACCCAGATCAGCCGGGTCAACCGCCAGACCACCTTGACCATCAAGTCCAACCTCGGCGACAAGGTCACGGTGCCGGAGGCGCGCAAGGAAATGGAAGCGATCCTCAAGCGGGTCGCGTTCCCGCCCGGTTATAGCTATTCCTTCGACGGCAGTGCGTTCCAGCGCGACGACGAGGCCAACCAGCAGATGCTGTTCAATCTGCTGATCGCCCTGATCATGATCTATGTGGTGATGGCGGCCGTGTTCGAATCGCTGTTGTTCCCTTCGGCGATCATGAGCGGCGTGCTGTTCTCGGTGTTCGGGGTGTTCTGGCTGTTCTGGATCACCGGTACCACCTTCGGGATCATGTCCTTCATCGGCGTACTGGTGCTGATGGGCGTGGTGGTGAACAACGGCATCGTCATGATCGAGCACATCAACAACCTGCGGCGTCGGGGCCTGTCGCGCACCGAGGCACTGGTCGAAGGCAGCCGCGAGCGCCTGCGCCCGATCCTGATGACGATGGGCACGGCGATCCTGGCGATGGTGCCGATCGCGTTGTCGACCAAGACCAGCGGCAATATGCCGCCGTACTTCCCGATGGCGCGCGCGATCGCCGGCGGCCTGGCGTTCTCGACCGTGGTCAGCCTGCTGTTCCTGCCGACCATCTACGCCATCCTCGACGACCTGCGCAGCGGTAGCGCCAAGCTGGTGCGGCGCGCCCGCGGCGTGCCATCCGAAGTGGGCGCTACGTCACAGCAGATTTGAGCCATGCGTTGACTCTGCTATTGCGGGTCGCTAACTTGGTGGGGCACGGAGATGGAGCCGTGCGCCACATCTTATGGAGGAAAGATGCGCAAGAAGACCATGGCGGTTCTGACCCTGGCGGCGATGCTGACCGGTTTCGCGAGTTCGGCGTTCGCCGGCGATGGCGGTATCGGCCTGTGCCAACGCGTCAACGAAATTTTGGTGATTATCACCTTGCCTTGCGGTTGACACGGCGACGACCCGCCTGAAGCGCGCCCCGGCTGAGGTCGGGGCGCTTGTATATCCCTTCCACTGGGGGGCATAGGCGCTTCAGAGGCCGAAACCGGCCGGAGCGCACGTTCCTTTTGCGCCGCGCGCAGTCCCGACGAGGGCAGGGCGCGTGCCAACACGATTTCATGGCAGGCTAGGCGCCTCGAAGCCACGACGACGCGCATGTACCTCGAGCACTATGGCCTGAAGGAGCCGCCGTTCTCGATCACCCCCGACCCGCGCTTCGTGTTTCTCAGCGAGCGTCACCGGGATGCGCTCGCGCACCTGCTGTTCGGCATCGGCCAGGGTGGGGGCGGCGGTTTCGTCCAGCTCACCGGCGAAGTCGGCACCGGCAAGACCACCCTGTGCCGGTTGCTGCTCGAACAACTGCCGGAGAAGACCCACGTCGCCCTGGTGCTGAACCCGCGCCTGACCCCGGTCGAGCTGCTGGAAACGATCTGTGAGGAACTGCACCTCGATCTGGCCGGCAAGCGCGGCAGCGTCAAGGCCTTGGTCGACGCGCTCAATGCCTACCTGCTCGGCGCCTATGCGCAGGGCCTGCGGGTGGTGTTGATCATCGACGAGGCGCAAAACCTCTCGCTGGAAGCGCTGGAGCAGGTGCGGTTGCTGACCAACCTGGAAACCGATACCCAGAAGCTGCTGCAGATCATCCTGCTCGGCCAGCCGGAGCTGCGCGTCATGCTCGCGCGCCCCGACATGCGCCAACTCTCGCAGCGCATCACCGCGCGTTTCCACTTGACCCCGTTGAGCGCGGACGAAACCACGGCCTTCCTGCGCCATCGCTACCGCATCGCGGGCGGTCAGCGCTTGCCGTTCACGCCCGGCGCGATCAAGCGCATTCACGCGCATTCCGGCGGCGTGCCGAGACTGATCAACGTGATCGCCGAGCGCGCTTTGCTCGGCGGTTACGCTCACGACAACATCCAGGTCGACGAGAGCACCGTGAACCGGGCCGCTGCCGAAGCGCTGGCGCCGAGCCAGCGAGGCGTTTCGCATCAACGCCTCGCCATTCTTTCTGCCGCGGCCATAGTGGCGTTGGCGCTCGGCGCGCTGTGGTGGTGGACACAGCCGCCACCGGCCACGGCGAACGCATCGACGGGCCAGGCCGGGGCGGGGAACAGCGCGCTCATCGCGAAGACCTCGGCCAAGCCGCGCGGCCAGGCCGGAACCACGGATGCGGATAAGACGCCATCGGCAGCGAAGACCGAAGCGAGTACGGAACGGGCGGCTGTAGCGAAGGACCCGACTGCAACGCCGCATTTGGACGAGACCGCTTTCGCGCAGCGTGTCGCTGCGGCCGAGGTCGCTTCGCTACCGGCATGGCGGCAGTTGCTGAGCGCGTGGCAGCTGCCGACGGATGAGGCGGCCGTTGCCGCAGCATCGCGATGTGTCCCTCCTATCGCTCCTGGAGTCTATTGCCTGCGCGGCGAGGCGAGTCTGGAAAAACTGGTCCAGTTCGGCCGTCCGGTGCTGCTGCATCTGCGCCTCGGCGTCCGCGACCCCTGGGTGCTGCTGAGCGGGGTAGATGCGAGCAAGGTGCGTTTGTCGCTGGACGGGACTTCATTCGACACCGAGCGCGCCGCACTCGAACGTTTATGGACTGGCGAGTATGCCGCTGTATGGCGCGGCCCGGAGGGCTTGGCGTCGTCGTTGTCGCCGCGCGCCGGCGGTGTACGCGGCGAGTGGTTGCGCACGCGGCTCGGCGCGACCGCGGCCGGTGGCGCGAGCATCGAGGACGTGCGTCGTTTCCAGACCGCACGCGGTTTGCTCAGCGACGGCGTCGTCGGTCCGGAGACCATGCTGGCGCTGTCGTCCGGCGACGCAGGCCCGCGTCTGCAGTCGGTGCTGGAGTAAAGGATGTCGTTGATTCTCGAAGCCCTGCGCAAATCCGAGGCCGAACGCCGCCGCGGCGAGTCGCCCGACCTGTATGCGGAACTGCCGCCGGTCGCCCGCGTGCAGCGTCAATCCACGCCGATCGGGTGGTGGCTGGTGCTCGCTGCGGTCGTCGTCGCTGCGCTTGCCTGGTGGTTCGGCAGCCGGCAGAGCCCGCCCGTCGAACCTCTCGCCGATAGCACGGGCGAAGTCGGCCAGCGCGATCGGATCGCCGATGCCGGGCCGCCTCGGATCGAAGCGCCCGCGATCGCCGAGTCGCCTGCTGCTCCGGTCAAACCGGTGCCAGAATCAGAATCGGAACCAGAGCAGAGGCCGGCAGCACCCGCACCGGTGCCGGCGAGCCCGGCCGTCGTCGCGGCGCCAGCGCCCCCGGCGCCTGCGGATACGAAGCCGGAGAGAGAGACAAATAAAGAGACCGTCGCGGTCGCGCCGCGCGCGCCGCCGGCGCCGGAACCTCGGCCGGCGCCGCCCATCGCGGTGCCGGAACCGTTGCCGGTAGCGCCGCCCGCGCCGCCGGCGCCGGTGGCCGTCGAACGCAACGAAGGCCTGCTGCTACTCGCCGACCTTCCGGCCGCCGAGCGCAAACAGCTGCCGCCGCTCAAACTGAGCATGCACATGTGGAACGACGCACCGGCGCAGCGGTTCGTGATCATCGACGGCCAGCGCCTGTCCGAAGGCGGCCGCATCGGCGATGCCGTGCTGGTCGCGATCAGGACCGACGGTGTGGTCCTGGACTGGAACGGACGGCGCCTGAAACTGCCGATTCGTTGAGCCTTGGCGATACGGAAGCTCCGTCTCCGATAGCCGCTTCTGCGCAGCGTAATCGGCACGAAGGCAAATCCCCGGCGCTACGTTTTCTCGTCTGCAACGAATCCTGCGCCGGGCGCTTGCCCCCTTTCCAAAGGGGGCAACAGGTACGGCGCATGAAACTGCTGGTTCGCTCTGCGCGAGGGCGTTCGCGGTACAGGAGTTCAGTGGCTCCAACTGTAGTCACACCGCGTAACAGTCCTCCCCCTTTGTGAGGGGGCAAGGGGGATTTGCTCTTGCACTTCCACGCAACGTCATCGGCACGAAGGCAACCTCCGCGCTCCGTTTGCTCGTCTGCAACGAATCCCGCGTCGGGCACTTGCCCCTCACAAAAGGGGCAATAGGGCGTGACGGCGAAGCTGTGCCGCTTAAACCCGCCCCTTAACCGACCAGCTTGCTCGCGATGCGGAACCCAGCCAGCCACACGCCGATGCCGGTGCCGATGTTGGTCAGCATGAAGTTCAGCACCACGCGGGCGACGCGGTTGCGGTACCAGCCTTTGAGCGTCTGCGCGTCGTCGCGCAGGGCCATGAAGTCGCCGTAGGCCGGCTTGCGCCGATGCACTTCGACCAGGGCGCTGAGCGCGCCGGTCGGCACGCCGGGGCGGAACGGTTTCAACGGGGCGACCACCGCGGCGGTGATGATGCTGAAGGGATGGCCGCCGGCGAGCAGGCAGCCCAGCGCGGCCAGGCCGCCGGTGAACAGCACCCATTGCAGCAGCAGGTCGGCGCCCATCGCTGCGCCGCCCTTCCAGAAGCCCCAGGCGATGCCGGCGATGATCAGCGAGGTGATCACGATCATCACCCACGGCACCTTGCTCTTGGTGGTGACCTGTTCGAGCGCGGTGCGTTGGGCGACCGGGTCTTCGGTGTCTTCGCGCAGATGCCGGGCCAGTCCTTGCAGGTGACCGGCGCCGACCACGGCCAGCACTTCGCGCGCATCGCCATGGGTCTCGCGCAGGCGTGCGGCCATGTAGCGGTCGCGTTCGGCGATCACGGTCTCGTACAGCTCCGGGCTTTCGGCGGCGAATTCGCCGAAGCTCGATTCGAGCATGTCGCCTTGCTTGAGTTTCTCGATCTCTTCTTCGCCAACCTCGTCGGCGGCGAACAGGCCGCTGATCAGGCCGACACCGAGCTTGGCCCGGCCCCAGAAACCGAGCTTGGAGGACGCGCGCTTGAAGGTCAGGCCGACTTCGCGATCGATCAGGTGCACCGGCAGGTCGCGTTCGCGCGCTTCCAGCACCGCGCGCTTGAGCTCGGCGCCGGGCTCGATGCCGAGCTGTTCGGCGAGCCGGCGCTGGTATGCGGCCAAGGCCAGGTTGGCGGCGAACAGTGCGGTCTTGCCGGAACGGATCACCTGGATCAGGTCGAGCTTGGCCAGCGCGTCCGGATCGGTCAGGGCCTGCAGGCGCTGCGGATCGAGTTCGACCGCGACCGCATCGAAGGCGCCGCTGCCGACCGCATCGCGCACCGCATCGACGCTGGCCTGCGATACGTGGGCGGTGCCGAGCAAGGTGTAGCGCACGCCGTCGCGTTCGACCACCGCGTGCGGTTGCGTGGCGAGCACGTCCTGCAGGGCGCCGCCCGCCGGCGCCAACAACGACTCGCTCATGCGCGCAGCCCGCGCAGTCGACGGAGGGACGAACTCGAGAACGGATGCATGCAGCGGCCCGGTGGCGGCCCGGCAAACACAACGGCGCCCAAAGGCGCCGTCTTGTGCCGAAGCGGGTGGAATCGATGGGGTGAAGCCGCTCCGTTGCCGGACGGCGACTCCTACCGTATGGGGGCAGAGCTTAGAGCCTGCAACCGGGGCCGGCAATGAACGCGGTCGCGTTCACGGAACGGCCGGGAGGGCATTGCAGCGCACCCGCCGCGGTGGCTCTGCCGACGAGCGATCTCCCATCGAGCCGCGGCGGCCGATCTTGGCGGCCGACGCGGGGCCGGGTTCAGGCGAAGCCGTAAGGCAGGTTCTCGCTGGACACCACTTTGTCGCCGACCTGTTCGCCGTGCAGGAAACGCAGGGCGGCGACGATCACGTTGCCGTCGTCGGCGATGCGGTTGTGGCCCAGTCCCTGGGTGCTGAGCAGACGCGAATCGGGCCAGTAACGCGCATAACGCTCGCCCTCGGCCCAGGGCACTTCGCGGTCGTCCAGGTCGTGCACGATCAGGGCCGGGCTGGCGATGCCGGGCGCGTTGCGATGCGCCTGCTGCGAATCGAAGCTGATGCCGATATGCGCCTCGTAATAGGCGAACAGGCGCCGGCAGATGTCTTCGCCGACCCACAAAAAGCGGGCGAAACGCTTCACCGCCGCGACCGGGTCGGCCGCGGGCGCGATCAGCACCGCGCGTTCGGCGCGCATGCCGCGCGCCATCGCCAGCAACGCCGCGGCGCCGCCGAGCGAATGGCCGATCACCACCGCCGCCGGGCCGTAGTGCTGGCCGACGGCGAACAGATGGCGGGTGAAGTCGGGCAGGGTGGCGAGGCGGCCGGCGCTCCTGCCGTGGGCGGGCTGGTCGAACGCGACCACCGCGTAGCCGGCAGCGGACAGTGCCGGTAACCACTTGGCGATGCGGGTGCCGTGGCTGGACCAGCCGTGGGCGAACAACACATAAGGCTGGCGCTGCGGGTCGCCCCAGACATAGGCGGCGATGCGCTGGCCGTCGACCTCCAGCGACTCCTCGCGGGCGCCGTGGGTCGGCGCGGCGAGCGCGCGAGTGCGGGTCGAGGCGAACGGCGTGCAGAACAAGGTCGCCACCCGGTGCATGGTGGCGTCGGGCGCGAACCAGGCGCCGACCAGGAAACCCAGGCGCAGGCCGTATAGTTTCAACATGTTACGAACGGTCGTGCTAATTTTGGCGATAAGCGGATACATGACGAACCTCGTCGGTCGCTCAGGCGGTGGGGGAAGAAGCGTAGGAACCGATCAGGCGTTCGTAGGCGCGGCGCCCGCGTTCGGTCGCGGAGTCGTAGCCGAACAGGCCGGAGTCGTGGTGCACGACCAGGGCCACGCCGTAGATCTCGAAAGCCAGTTGCGCGGTGTCGGTGTCGGCGCCGAGCTCGCCGGTGTCGATGGCCAGTTGCACGGCCTTGCCCAGCACCTGGTGCCAGCGCTTTTGCTGGTCGACCACGGCATCGCGCAGCGTGCCGGGGCGGTCGTCGTACTCGCTGACCGCGCCGAGCAGCACGCAGCCGCCTTCGGTATGGCGCGCCCAATCGAACCAGGCATCGACGATGGCGCGCAGGCGCGGCAGGCCGCGCGGGTGTTGCAGTGCCGGCAACAGCACATATTCGACGAAACGCTGGCTGGCCATGTCGAGCACCGCCAACTGCAAGTCTTCGCGCGAACCGAAGTGGGCGAACACGCCGCTCTTCGACATGCCGACCGCGGCCGCCAGCGGGCCGATCGACAAACCTTCGAGCCCGGCCGACGAGGCGATGCCGTAGGCCTGTTCGAGGATCGCGTCGCGGGTCGCGGCGCCTTTGACGGTGGCGGTCAGCATCGACATGAATTCAAAATAGCACGTCCGTTCGTTTTATTGCGACCGTTCGTCGGCAATTGCTGTTCAGCTTACCGGACGCCGCCGGCCTTGCCACGGGCCTGGGTCGCAGTGCCATCCCGAGCGCTGCGCAACTGCCTGTAATGAGAACTCGGACCGCGGCCATCGGCGGCCACGGTCGGGCGCCCGGTATGGGACACCGGGCGCGCGGAGTGTTCAACGCAGGGGAGGCCGACGCCTCGATGGACGTCGCGATGCTTCGAAGCTGTCGCCGGATGGCGATCAGCGCAGGCCCGGCACGCCTTCGTCGGGCTCGCCCTGGTCGCCGTCGCCGAGCGCGCGTACCAACTGCACGGTGTCGAGCCAGCGGCCGTGCTTGCGGCCCAGGCCGGGGAATACGCCGCCGGGCTTGAAACCCAGGCGTTCGTGCAAAGCCACCGAGGCCTGGTTGCTGCCGTCGCCGATCACCGCGACCATCTGTCGGAAGCCGAGCGCGGTGCAGTCCTCGATCAAGCGCTGCATCAGGGCACGGCCGATGCCGCGGCCGTGGAAGTCCGGGGCGACGTAGACCGAGTTCTCGACCGTCCAGCGATAGCCGATGCGGCTGCGGTAGGCCGTTGCATAGGCATAGCCGGCGAAAACGCCGTCGTGCTCGGCGACCAGGTAGGGATAGCCGGCGTCGACGATCGTGCGCCAGCGTCGCCGCATTTCGACGGCATCGGGTTCGTCGTACTCGTAGGTCGCCAGGCCCTCGCGCACTTCCCGCGCATACAGCACGGTGATCGCGTCGAGGTCGGCTTCGACCGCCGGACGCAGCAAGGGCGACGGACGAGCGTCCGCGTTCAATCGCGGTACCGCTTGAGCAGGTCGGCGTAGGCGTCGATGCGGCGATCGCGCAGGAACGGCCAGATCCGCCGCACGTGTTCGCTGCGGCCGAGGTCGACTTCGGCCATCACGATCTCCGGCTCCTGGGTCTTGGCCTCGGCCAGGAACTCGCCCTGCGGCCCGAGCACATGGCTGGAACCCCAGAACTGGATGCCGGAGGCACCGATCGGAGAGGGTTCGTGGCCGACGCGGTTGACGCTGAGCACCGGCAGGCCGTTGGCGACCGCATGGCCGCGATGGCTGAGGATCCAGGCGTTGCGCTGGCGGTCTTTCTCGTCCTGCTGATCGTCCGGGTCCCAGCCGATGGCGGTCGGATACAGCAGCAGCTCGGCGCCGGCCAGCGCCATCAGACGGGCGCCTTCCGGATACCACTGGTCCCAACACACCAGCACGCCGAGGCGGCCGACCGAAGTGTCGATCGGCTCGAAACCGATGTCGCCCGGGGTGAAGTAGAACTTCTCGTAGAAGCCCGGATCGTCGGGGATATGCATCTTGCGGTACTTGCCGGCGATCGAGCCGTCGGCCTCATAGACCACCGCGGTGTTGTGGTACAGCCCGGCCGCGCGACGCTCGAACAGCGAGCTGACCAGGACCACGCCGTGTTGCTTGGCCAGGGCGGCCAGGCGCTCGGTGCTCGGGCCGGGAATCGGCTCGGCCAGGTCGAACTCGGCGACCGACTCGTGCTGGCAGAAGTACGGCCCGTTATGCAGTTCCTGCAGCAGCACCAGGCGCGCGCCGCGCCTGGCCGCTTCGCCGACGCGGGCTTCGATGTTGGCCAGGTTGGCCTCGCGCGAGCCGTGGTCGCGGTCCTGGATCAGGGCGACGGGCAGGGTGGTCTTCTTCATGGGTAAGCGGTCCAGACGAGGTGCGATGTCATTGTAGACGGGACGCGTCGGACGTCCGCGCGGTGGCGGCGTCGATCGCCTTCAATCGCGATTTCTTTCCTGATCGATCGCGGCTTCGTAGGCCCAGATTGCGAAGGTGGCTACGCCGCTGATGAGAAAGCCGGTAAAAGTCCATTTGAACGCATGGTCCCAACCGATCGATTTGGTAGCGATCATCAGTACCAGGCATTGCAGGCTAAGCGCTTGCGCAGTCATGCCCCAAGGGCCTGTGCGCACACCGTCCTGCCAACGCGGACGGAACGGCATCAGCCGCCGCAATGACGGCGCCCACCATGCGGCCGCGATCAGGCCGAGGCAATACAGGCTGATCGCCACAGCGGTGGCGATCAGCAAGGCGATGCGCATGTCCTGCATGGAGCGGGCTCAGTCGCCCGCCACCAACCCCTGCGGCAACTGCATGGTCACGCAATGCAGGCTGCCGTTCTGCCAGATCAGGGCGCGGCAGGGCACCGGGACGATGTCGCGGCCGGGGAAGGCCTGGGCCAGCACGGCCTGGGCTTCGGCGTCGACGGCATCGCCGTAGGCCGGCATCAGCACGGCGCCGTTGATGATCAGGAAGTTGGCGTAACTCGCCGCCAGTCTTCGGTTTTCATCGATCACCGGCTGCGCCCACGGCAACGCGAACAGGCGATAAGGTTGGCCGTCGCGGGTGCGCAGCGCCGCCAGTTCGGCCGCCATGGCCTGCAGTTCGGCGTAGTGCGAATCGGCGGGGTCGTCGCAGCCCTGGTAGACGATGGCATCGGGCGCGGCGAAGCGGGCCAGGGTGTCGATGTGGGCGTCGGTGTCGTCGCCCTCGAGATAACCGTGGTCCAGCCACAGCACCCGGTCCTGCTGCAGCCAGCCGGCCAGCTTGGCGGTGATGTCCTCGCGGCTGGCCTGCGGGTGGCGCTCGTGCAGGCACTGCCAGGTACTCAGCAAGGTGCCGGCGCCGTCGGTCTCAATGGCACCGCCTTCCAAAGCAAAATCAATGCTTTGACGAACACTGTTCGAGAAGGTTCCCATCTCGGTGAGGCGTTCGACCAACAGGTCGTCCTGGCTGGCGTCGAACTTGCCGCCCCAGCCGGTGAAGCGGAAGTCGAGCAGGCGGAAGCCATCGCCGTCGCGCAGGCTGATCGGACCGGAGTCGCGCAGCCAGGTGTCGTCGTACGGCGCTTCGATGAAGTGCACCCGGGCCATGTCGATGCGCGCCGAAGACAGGCGCGCGCGGGCATAGGCCTGGACGTCGTCGTCGGCCACGCAGATCAACGCAGGTTGGTAGCGGACGATGGCCGCGACCAGGGCGATGTAGGTTTCCTCGACCTCGCCCAGGCGCTCGGCCCAGTCGGTGTCGGCGTTCGGCCAAGCGATAAGAACCGCGGACTGGGGTTCCCACTCCGCGGGGAAGCGCAATACGTTTTTATTCATAGCCTCAAAGGATAGGCGGTTTCGGCCCGATTTCCTCGGCGTCGGCCTTGTTGGCGACCACGTCGATCACCCGGCTCTTCTCGAAGTAGACGGTGAAAGCCGGGTAGACCCAACGGTTGATCTGCGGCCACTGGCGCTTCTGGCCGCCGCGCGGATCCATGCGCTGGGTCGGCTCGCCGTAGCGCGCCTTGACCTGGTCCATGCTCTGGCCACGGGTCGGCAGCAAAGCCTTGCCTTCCTCCTGCACGCGCTGGATCAGCAGAGTCTCGGCAGAGACGGCGCCGGAAAAGGCGAGCAGGGCGAGCAACAGCGGGGCAACGGCGATACGCGATTTCATGGAAGAGCCACCTCGTCAAAGGACGCGGGGATTCTAGTCACAAGCTGACGCTTAACGGCAGCGTGCGGCCGTCACGGTTTGGCGAAGCCGAGGGAGGATCGGGCTGGATAACGAAGAAAGCCGCCTTGCGGCGGCTTTCTGCTTCGAACCTCGAACGGCGAGGAGCCGTCCGGCGGGTTTCAGCGCTGACGCGCTTTGACCCGGTTGGTTCGTTTCAGCGCTGGCGCGCTTTGAAACGCGGGTTCGACTTGCAAATCACGAAGACCTTGCCGCGGCGGCGGACGACTTTGCAGTCGCGGTGACGGGCCTTCGCCGACTTCAGGGAGGACAGGACCTTCATGAGAGACCTCGGCAAAAATTAGGTGAAAGAAGCGGGGTGGAAAAGTTAGCCCGCGATTGTAGCGGACAAATCTTCGTCCGATCAAGTGCTTGCGTGAAAAAATCCAGCCGGCGCCGACGAAGGGCGAAATCGCCACGCTGGCGACGATGCGCCGAGAGCCGTGGCCGCGGGGGGCCGGGCTCGGGTTTGGCGGCCCGATTCGGCGGGCCGGGCGGGTCGAGCCGGGGCCTGCGCCCAGAGGCGCCTGGCGCCGATCGGCTGCGATCGCGAGCCGAAAACCCCTGCTGCCGTCGCATAATGATACGCATGAACAGCGCATCCTCAGACAACAGCAGTATCCCCGTCCTCACCATCGACGGGCCCTCGGGCTCGGGCAAGGGCACCATCAGCCGCCTGGTCGCGCAGCGCCTGGGCTGGCATTACCTCGATTCCGGCGCCCTCTACCGTGCGGTCGGCGTGGCCGCGGGCTGGGCCGATCTCGACCTGGCCGACCCGGCGGCCCTGGTCCGCTGCGCCTTCGACACCCACATCGGCTTCCGCGACGACGAGCGCGGCGAGCTGAGGGTCCTGGTCAACGAGGTCGACGCCACCGACGAGCTGCGCACCGAAACCGCCGGCGCCGCGGCCTCGGCGATCGCCGCCATCCCGGAAGTCCGGGCCGCTCTCAAGGACCGCCAACGCGCGTTCAGGCAGGCGCCGGGGCTGGTCGCGGACGGCCGCGACATGGGCACGGTGATCTTCCCGGACGCCCCGTTCAAGGTGTTCCTGACCGCCAGCGCCGACGAAAGGGCCGAAAGGCGCTATAAGCAGTTGAAAGACAAAGGGGTTTCGGTTACTTTAGATGGTCTGCTACGGGAGATTCTTGCCCGCGACGCCCGCGACGCCCAGCGTTCGGTGGCGCCGTTGCGTCCGGCCGAAGATGCCGTCCGCATCGATACCACCGGTCTGGGCATCGACACGGTAGTCGAACAGGTGCTGGCTTTGTTGCCTGCGCGCTGAACGGCACGAGCGCACGCGATGCGTCCGTGGCAGATGCAGTCGTAACAGGGTTTCGTTACAGCTGGTTTTCGTTACGCATGTTGCAAACGTTGTTCCACAGCCCCGTCGCAATCCTGCGCCGGATCAACCAATAACACATGGTGCAGTTCCATCGCGCCACATAACGGGTGGGTCGACCACGTACTGCTTGCGTTGCCAGTCCGGCAACGATGTCAGACGGTGCGGCCCGTGTGTTTAACCGAGATATCCAATCCAATGACCGAATCATTTGCCGAACTGTTCGAGCAGAGTCAGCAATACCTCGCCAAGCTGAAGCCCGGCGCCATCGTCACCGGTACCGTCGTGGAAGTCCGCGGCGACGTGGTGGTGATCAACGCCGGCCTGAAGTCCGAAGGCATTGTGCCGATCGAACAGTTCCGTAACGACGCCGGCGAGATCGACGTTGCCGTGGGCGACGAGGTCAAGGTCGCACTCGACTCGATCGAGAACGGCTTTGGCGAAACCGTGCTGTCGCGCGAGAAAGCCAAGCGCGCAATGGTGTGGGACGAGCTCGAAGAGGCGCTCGAAAAGAACGAGACCATCACCGGCCGCATCAGCGGCAAGGTCAAGGGTGGTTTCACCGTCGACATCAAGGATGTCCGCGGCTTCCTGCCGGGTTCGCTGGTGGACGTGCGCCCGGTGCGCGACTCCGCCTACCTGGAAGGCAAGGAACTCGAGTTCAAGCTGATCAAGCTGGACCGCAAGCGCAATAACATCGTCGTCTCCCGCCGTGCGGTGGTCGAGAGCGAGTACAGCGTCGAGCGCGAACAGCTGATGGAGAAGCTGCAGGAAGGCGCGATCCTCAAGGGCGTCGTCAAGAACCTCACCGATTACGGTGCGTTCGTCGACCTCGGCGGCATCGATGGCCTGCTGCACATCACCGACATGGCGTGGAAGCGCGTGCGTCACCCGTCGGAAGTCGTGGAAGTCGGTCAGGAACTCGACGTCCGCGTGCTCAAGTACGACCGCGAGCGCAACCGCGTCAGCCTCGGCCTCAAGCAGCTGGGCGAGGATCCGTGGGACAACATCGCCCGTCGCTACCCGGCCAACACCCGCGTGTTCGGCAAGGTCAGCAACGTCACCGATTACGGCGCGTTCGTCGAGATCGAGCCGGGCGTCGAAGGCCTGGTGCACGTGTCCGAGATGGATTGGACCAACAAGAACGTCAACCCGTCCAAGATCGTGCAGGTCGGCGACGAAGTTCAGGTCATGGTCCTCGACGTCGATGAAGAGCGTCGTCGTATCTCGCTGGGCATGAAGCAGGTCACCTCGAACCCGTGGGAGACCTTCGCGGCCATCCACAAGAAGGGCGACAAGGTCGAAGGCCAGATCAAGTCGATCACCGACTTCGGCATCTTCATCGGCCTGGACGGCGGTATCGATGGCCTGGTCCACCTGTCCGACATCAGCTGGAACACCACCGGCGAAGACGTGGTCCGCAACTACAAGAAGGGCGACACGCTGGAAGCCGTGGTCCTGGCCGTGGATCCGGAGCGCGAGCGCATCAGCCTCGGCGTGAAGCAGCTCGAGCAGGACCCGATGGGTCAGTACGTGGCTTCCAACGCCAAGGGCTCGATCGTCAAGGGCACGGTCAAGGAAGTCGACGCCAAGGGTGCGACGATCGAACTGGCCGACGGCATCGAAGGCTACGTCGCCGCGCGCGACATCGCCAAGGAGCGCGTCGAAGACGCTTCGCAGTACCTCAAGGTCGGCCAGGAAGTCGAAGCCAAGATCATCGGCACCGACCGCAAGGGCCGCAGCATGCAGCTGTCGATCAAGGCCAAGGACGAGCACGAGCAGCAGGAAGCGATGGCCGATTACAACCGCCAGACCTCCGAAGCCGCCAGCGGTACCACCAGCCTCGGCGCGTTGCTGCGCGAGCGTCTGGGCGGCAAGTCCGAGTAATCGCTGCACGCGTCACGCTACAGGCAATACGGCCCGGTCGATCCGGGCCGGCAACACCGAAGTATCCGCCGAGGCGGCCCGGCATGGCCGGGTCGCCTTCGGTCTGCGGTAGGGGATCGCAGCTGATCGCGACGTCCGCACGACTCTCTCACGACCTTCCTAAGGCAAGGCCACGCTTCGTCCATGACCAAGTCCGAACTCATCGAGATCCTTTCGCAGCGTCAGGCCCATCTCAAGGGCGACGATGTGGATCTGGCGGTGAAGGCTTTGCTGGAAATGATGGGCGGCGCCCTGTCGGCCGGCGAGCGGATCGAGATCCGCGGCTTCGGCAGCTTCTCGCTGCACTACCGTCCGCCACGCCTGGGCCGCAACCCGAAGACCGGCGAGTCGGTCGCATTGCCCGGCAAGCACGTCCCGCATTTCAAGCCCGGCAAGGAACTGCGCGAACGCGTCAGCGGCGTGACGCCGCTCGACGAAGAGGCCTGAGCGCCCGCGTTCGGCCAGGTTTTGTCCCGGCATCCCGCGATGCCGCCTTCCTTATATAAGGTCCCGACCGCACGACCGACCTTCGGGCCGGCTTCAGGGCGGGCCTTCCTCGTCCCTTCCCTTAATCCCTGCCAGCCCGGCGTCTACGCTGCGGCCGCGCCTGTCCGTTAAGCTAGGCGCGACACGCACGAGATCGTGCACGACCTCCGGAACTCTCCCATGCGCGTGATCCGTCTCCTCATCGCCCTGGCCTGCCTCGCGGCAGGGGCGATCCTCGGCGCTTTGAACCGCCAGATCGTCAGCATCGACCTCGGTATCGGTTTCGTCCCGGCGACCTCGCTCGGCATCGCCCTGATCGTCGCGCTGTTGCTCGGCGCCCTGATCGGCGGCCTGGCGATCAGCGCCAGCGTGGTCCTGCCGCTGCGCCGCCGCCTCAGCCGCGCTGAACGCGCCGCGAGCGCCGCGCCGGCGGCCCCGCTCACCGGCCCCGAGGTCTGAGCATGGAATTCATCAGCCAGTGGTTCTGGTTCTTCCTGTTGCTGCCGGTCGCGGCCGTGAGCGGCTGGGTGATTGGGCGGCGAGGGGGCGAGCGGCATAGCGACAACCAGGTCAGCCGGTTGTCGACCACCTATTTCCGGGGCCTCAACTACCTGCTCAACGAACAGCCCGACAAGGCGATCGAGTTGTTCCTGCACATCGCCGAGCTCGACAAGGACACCTTCGAGACCCAGGTCGCGCTCGGCCACTTGTTCCGCCGCCGCGGCGAAGTCGACCGCGCGATCCGCCTGCACCAGGCCCTGGTGCAACGGCCGGGCCTGAGCGATCAGCAGAAGGTCCAGGCCTTGCTCGCCCTCGGCGAGGACTACATGCGTTCGGGCTTGCTCGACCGCGCCGAGACGGTGTTCAGCGATCTGGTCGCGCTGGACATGCGCGCGCCGCTGGCGCTGCGCCATCTGATCGGCATCTATCAGTCCGAACGCGACTGGGACAAGGCGATCGAGAACGCCCAGCGCTACGAGGCTGCGACCGGCGAACCGATGGGCAAGCTGATCGCCCAGTTCGAGTGCGAGCTGGCCGACCGCTACCGCGCCGCCGGCGACACCGATGCCGCGCGCGCGGCGGTCAAGCGCGCCTATGAGGCCGATGCCAATTCGGTCCGCGCCGGCATGCTGGAAGGCCGCATCGAAGTGGAAACCGGCAACGATGCCGCGGCGATCCGTGCCTTCGAGCGCGTCGCCCGCGCCGACCCCGATTACCTGCCGGAAGTATTGCCGGCGTTGCTGAGTTGCTACGAACGCGACGGCGACGCCACCGGCGCGCGCGCCTTCCTGGCCGAGATGTGCGAACACTACCGCGGCATCGCCCCGGTGCTGGCGCTGACCCGCATGGTCGAAGCCGAAGACGGCGTGCCGGCCGCGCGCGCCTATCTGGCGCGCCAGCTCAAGGACCGGCCCTCGGTACGCGGCGAAGCGGCGCTGATCGACCTGACCATCGCCGAGAACGCCGACCCGCTGGCGACCCTGCACGACCTCAAGCACATCACCGATCAGTTGCTGGTGCGCAATCCGAGTTACCGCTGCAACCGCTGCGGCTTCGGCGCCCGTAGTCACCACTGGCAATGCCCGAGCTGCAAGGAATGGGGTTCGGTCAAGCCGCTGCTGAACTACGCGGTGGTCTGAGCGATGTGGCAATGGATCGCGATCTACGCGGCGCTCGGCGCCGCCGGTACCTGGCTGGCGCGCGTCTATGCGCTGCACAGCCGGCTCATCGACGAGCCCGGCGAACGCCGCAGCCATAGCGTCGCCACGCCGCGCGGCGGCGGCATCGCCATCGTCGCCGCGGTGTTGATCGCCACGGCTGCGCTCGGCATTCGCTTCCCCTCGCATGCGCCGCTCGCATTGGCGTTCGGCATCGGCCTGTTGGCGATCGCCGGTATCGGCTGGGTCGACGACCATCGCCCGCTGTCGCCGTGGCTGCGCCTGGGGGTGCATGCCTTCGCTGCGGCCTTGCTGGCGTTCGCAGTCTGGTACGTCCTGGGCAATGTCTGGCTGGCGCTGGCGGCGTTCGCCCTGGCGGTCGGACTGACCAACGTCTGGAATTTCATGGACGGCATCAACGGCATGGCCGCTTCGCAGGCGGCGTTGGTCGCGCTGGCCCTGGTCTGGCTCGGAGGGCCGGTCTGGAGCTGGCTGGCGCTGGCCTTGCTGGCGGCCTGCGTCGGGTTTCTGCCGTTCAATTTCCCGCGCGCGCGCATCTTCATGGGCGACGTCGGCAGCGGCGCAATCGGCTACGCCGTCGCCGCATTATGTGTGCTCGCCGCGAGCGGGCTCGGCCTGCGTTCAGGCCTGTTGCTGTTGCCGCTGGCCGCATTCATGGTCGACTCCGGCCTGACCCTGCTACGGCGGGTCCGGCGCGGCGAACGCTGGTGGACACCGCATACTCAGCACGCTTACCAGGTCTGGGCCAGGCGCATCGGCCACACCCGGGTGACCCTCGCCTATGCGGTTTTCACGCTGCTGTCCGTAGTCTGCGTGCGCTATGTGACCGAAGTCCGAACCGGTTTCATCTTATGTATGGGAGCCGCGTGGTATATGTCCGGCGCTTTTTTTTGGTGGCTGATCCAGAAGACCGGACGCGAAACCGGCGACCCGATCAGCTAGGACGAACCGAGCGGCCGAGCGGGCCGAACCGATTGATTTTCTTCAGTAGGGGCAGGGAATGAGTTCATTGCGCGATCGTCTGAAAAGCGGCCTGCCCCGGTTGGCGGTGGTTGCGCACGATCTCGCGATGGTTTGGCTGGTCTGGCAGGCGCTGCACAAGTTGCGCTTCGGCATCACCGCGACCCCTCCGACCCTGCCGCTGTGGTCGACCGAGATCGTCCTGGTTCTGGCCGCGCAAGGCCTGGTCTTCTGGCAGGTCGGCCTGTACCGCGGCCTGTGGCGTTTCGCCGGCGTGCCCGACCTGTGGAACATCTTCAAGGCCTGCATGCTGGGCCTGTTCGCGATCGTCCTGGGCCTGTTCCTCTATAACCGCGTCGATGCCGTGCCGCGCACCGTGCTGGTGCTGTACCCGCTGGTGCTGATGGGCATGCTGGGCGCGCCGCGCCTGCTGTACCGGGCCTGGAAGGACAGCCGCATCGACAGCGCCAATGCGGTCTCGGTGAGGATTTTGATCCTCGGCGCCGGCCGCGCCGGCGAGGCCCTGGTCCGCGACCTGCGCCGATTCGGCACCTATCACCCGGTCGGTTTCCTCGACGACGCCGCGCGCCTGCGCGGCAGTAAGGTCCAGGGCGTGCCGGTGCTCGGCAACGTCGACGACGTCGCCGAGATCGCGCGCGAGACCGCGGCCAAGCTGCTGGTCATCGCCATGCCCTCGGCCGATGCCAATGCGATGCAGCGCGTGGTCATGGCCTGCGAACGCACCGGCGTGCCGTTCCGCATGGTGCCGCGCCTGCAGGACGTGCTTGAAGGGCGCTCGCTGCCCGGCGAGCTCAAGGAAGTCGCGATCGAGGACTTGCTCGGCCGCAAGCCGGTGCTGCCGGACTGGAAGGCGATCCGCGCTTGGCTCGGTGCGCGTTCGGTTCTGGTGACCGGTGCTGGCGGTTCTATCGGTTCTGAGTTGTGCCGCCAGTGCGCGCGCCACGGCGCCGGGCGCATCGCCCTGATCGAGATCGACGAGCTGGCCCTGGTCACCACCGAGACCGCGCTGCGCCGCGACTTCCCCGACGTCGAATTCATTCCGATCCTCGGCGACTGCGGCGACAGGGCGCTCATCGAGTACGCGCTCAAGCTCGCCGCGCCGGACGCCGCCTTCCACGCCGCCGCCTACAAGCAGGTGCCGTTGCTGGAAGCGCAGTTGCGCGAGGCGGTGCGCAACAACGTATTGACCACCGAGACGGTGGCACGCGCCTGCCGCGCGGCCGGCGTCGGCACTTTCGTGCTGATCTCCACGGACAAGGCGGTCGACCCGGTCAACGTGCTCGGCGCGACCAAGCGCCTGGCCGAGATGACCTGTCAGTCGCTGGCCGATCAGCGCGCCACCCGTTTCGTCACCGTGCGCTTCGGCAACGTGCTCGACTCGGCCGGCAGCGTGGTGCCGCTGTTCCGCGAACAGATCCGCAGCGGCGGTCCGGTCACCGTCACCGATCCGGAAGTCACGCGTTTCTTCATGACCATTCCGGAAGCCTGCCAGTTGATCCTGCAGGCTTCGGCGATCGGCACCCACGAGGCGATCTACACCCTCGACATGGGCGAACCGGTGCCGATCCGCCTGCTGGCCGAGCAGATGATCCGCCTGGCCGGCAAGACGCCGGGCCGCGATGTCGCCATCGTCTACACCGGCCTGCGTCCGGGCGAGAAGCTGCACGAGACCTTGTTCCACGCCGACGAGCGTTATCGCCCGACGGTGCACCCGAAGATTCTCCAGGCCGAGCCGCGCGACGTGTCGGCCGGGGCGCTGGAGAACTCCTTGCAGCAACTGCGCGAGGCTTCGATCCGCTACGACCGCGAGGCGCTCAGCACGCTGTTGCGCATCGCGGTACCGGAATTCCGCCCGGTAGGTGAACATCCCGATTACAAGGAGTCGGCTACGGTGGTGGCGTTCCCCGCCCGCAACGCCAGGAAGATTTAATGGAAACACGTATTCGCAAGGCTGTTTTTCCGGTCGCCGGCCTCGGCACCCGTTTTCTCCCCGCGACCAAGACCGTGCCGAAGGAGATGCTGCCGATCATCGACCGGCCGCTGATCCAGTACGCCGTGGATGAGGCGATCGAAGCCGGTTGCGACACCCTGGTATTCATCACCAACCGCTACAAGCACGCGGTTGCCGACTACTTCGACAAGGCCTACGAGCTCGAACACAAGCTCGAACGCTCCGGCAAGACCGAACAACTCGAACTGATCCGCAACGTGCTGCCCGAGGGCGTGCGTGCGGTGTTCGTGACCCAGGCCGAAGCGCTGGGCCTGGGCCATGCGGTGCTGTGCGCCAAGGAAGTGATCGGCAACGAACCCTTCGCGGTGCTGCTGCCCGACGACGTGATCTGGAACCGCGGCCCCGGCGCGCTCAAGCAGATGGCCGACGCCGCGCAGAGCAGCGGCGCCAGCGTCATCGCCGTGCAGGACGTGCCTCGCGAACAGACCGCCAGCTACGGCATCGTCGCCACCGACGCCTTCCAGGCCCGACAGGGCCGGATTCGCGCCATCGTCGAGAAACCCGAGCCGGACGTGGCGCCGAGCACGCTCGCCGTGGTCGGCCGTTACGTGCTCAATCCGGGCATCTTCGAACTGCTCGAAACCACCACGCCTGGCGCCGGCGGCGAGATCCAGCTCACCGACGCTATCGCGACCCTGCTCGAACGCGAGACCGTCAACGCCTACCGTTTCCAGGGCACGCGCTTCGACTGCGGTACCCACCTAGGCCTGATCGAGGCCACGATCCGTTACGCCCTCGACCACGAAAAGCTCAGCGACTCGGCGCGCCAACTGATGCAGAACGCGCTCAACGAACTCGGTGTCGAAGACCTCGAGTAATTAGCGGGGCAGGGCATAGCCGTGCGATTCATGGGCCGCGAATGCGGCCCGTGTTCGTTTCTGGATGGGATTGCTGGGATCAACTGAGCCAGATCCAGGCCGCTACGGCCGCCGCCGCGAATGCTCCGGCGGCGCCTTGCGCGATACGGCCCAGGCGCTCGCTGCGCTGCGACCATCGCAATGCGGCCTGTTCGCGCAGCACCCGCACGTCGCGGTAAGTCTTCCAGGCGCGCGGCGGAAACCGGCCTTCCTCGCGTGCGGCCCGGCCGAGCCGGCGCAGGCTGTGCCCCCACAAGGCGCTAGGCAAGGCCGGCATGATCAGCATAGCGGCGATCGCGCCGCGCAGCCAGCGCCGCGCTTCCTGTGGCGCGCTCGCCAGCGCATGCGCCTGCACCGTCTGCAGCCAGCCGTGCAACAGCCACAGCCCGATCGCGCAAACGCCCAGGAGCGCGGCCAGCAGCCACAGGCTGCGTCTGCGGTAGGCTAGGTCGGCGCGGTGGATGTCCATCGTCTGCGTCTCGGCGTTCGGTGTGGCGGCGCGGTCAGGCACCGGTCGCCGCGACGGCCGACCGGCATCATCAAACCCGTTGCGGCCCGCTCATGTCCATACCCGCCGAAAGCTATTACCGCGCCAGTCTCGAACGCCAGCCTTCGTGGCCTGTGTTCGAAGGAAAGCGGCAAACGCGGGTGTGCGTGATCGGTGGCGGTTTCGCCGGGCTCAACACCGCCTTGGGCTTGGCCGAGCGCGGCCTGAGCGAAGTGACCCTGATCGAAGCGCAGGAGATCGGCCACGGGGCCTCGGGCCGTAACGGCGGCTTCGTGTTCGGCGGCTTCTCGCGCGGCGAGGATGCCTTGTTGCGCGAGCTCGGTCCGCAGCGCGCCCGCGCGCTGTACGCCGGCACCACCGACGCGGTCGAACTGATCCGTTCGCGCATCCATCGCGACGGCATCGCTTGCGATGCCACCGAGGCCGGGGTGATCTGGGCCAACTGGTTTCGAGATCCTGAAGTGCTGCGCTCGCGCCGGGCCTTATTGGCCGACCACTACGGCGTCGACTGGCAATGGTGGTCGCGCGAACGCCTGCGCGAGCAGGTGCGCAGCGAGCGCTATCACGAGGCCTTGTTCGAACCGCAGGCTTTGCATTTTCATCCGCTCAAGTACGCCCACGGCTTGGCGGCCTTGGCCGAAGTTCTCGGTGTCGCCGTGCACGAACGCAGTCCGGCGCTCGCGTTGGAGCGTCACGGGTCGACCTGGCGGATCAAGACCGAACGCGGCGAGATCGAGGCCGAGCAAGTCGTGTTGGCCTGCGGCGGTTACCTGGCCGGTCTGCGCCGCGAGGTCGATGCCGCGGTGATGCCGATCGCGACCTATGTGATGGTGACCGAGCCGCTCGGCGATCGGCTCGATAGCGCCTTACATACGCGTGCCGCGGTCTACGACACGCGTTTCGCCTTCGACTACTATCGGCCGCTGCCGGACACACGCCTGCTCTGGGGCGGGCGCATCTCGGTGCTGGATCGCTCGCCTGAAGCGGTCAAGCGCTTGCTCTACCGCGACCTGCTCAAGGTATTTCCGCAATTGGCCGGGACCCGGATCGACTACGCCTGGTCGGGCCTGATGAGTTATGCGCGCCATCAGATGCCGCAGATCGGCCGCATCGGCGAGGGCCTGTGGCTGGCCCAGGCGTTCGGCGGTCACGGCGTTGCGCCGACGACCTTCGCCGGCGAAACCGTCGCCGCGGCGATCGCCCAAGGCGACGAGCGTTGGCGCGAGCTGTCCGACTACGGCCTGGTCTCGGCGATGAAGCCCGCCGGCCTGTTGGCGGCGCAGTTGAGCTATACCTGGGCGCAACTCAAGGACGCCTACAAAGAACGCCGCGAAGGAAGGGCAGGATGAGCGATACGAACAGCAACGAGACGGGCCTGATCGCGTGGAGCGACTTCGAGAAAGTCGTGATCTGCGCCGGCACCGTCACCCAGGTCGAGGAATTTCCGCAGGCGCGCAAGCCGGCCTGGAAGCTGTGGGTCGATTTCGGCCCGCACGGCCTGCGCAAGACCAGCGCGCAGATCCGCGACCTGTATTCGGCCGAGGAACTGGTCGGGCGGCAGATCGTCGGGGTGATCAATTTCCCGCCGAAGCAGATCGGGCCGTTCGTGTCCGAGTTCCTGCTGACCGGTTTCCCGACCGAGCAAGGCGTGGTCATCACCGCCCTCGAGCGGCCGGTGCCGAACGGTACGCGGCTGGCTTAAACGCCGGCGTTCTCACGTAGTAATCCGGCTTCAAGCAAAGGTGCGGCACCTAAAACGAAAAACCCCGGATCGCTCCGGGGTTCTTCTTGCCTAGGACCCGCGTGCGGGCCGCAGCCGCTTACAGCGCTTCGAACACGCCGGCCGCGCCCATGCCGGTGCCGATGCACATCGTCACCAGGCCGTACTTCTGCTTGCGGCGCTGCAGGCCATGCACGATGGTCGCGGTACGCACCGCACCGGTCGCGCCGAGCGGGTGGCCGAGCGCGATCGCGCCGCCGAGCGGGTTGACCTTGGACGGGTCGAGATCGCTGTCGCGGATCACCGCCAACGCCTGCGCGGCGAAGGCTTCGTTGAGTTCGATCCAGTCGATCTGGTCCTTGGTCAGGCCGGCCTGCTTGAGCGCCTTCGGAATCGCGGCGATCGGGCCGATGCCCATCACTTCCGGACGCACGCCGGCGACCGAGAAGCTGACGAAGCGGGCGAGCGGGGTCAGGCCGTAGTCCTTGACCGCCTGCCCGGAGGCCAGCAACACCGCCGCGGCGCCGTCGCTCATCTGCGAGCTGGTACCGGCCGTGACGCTGCCGCCGAACTGGCCGTTGCGGAACACCGGCTTGAGCTTGGCCAACGCCTCCAGCGACGCGTCCGGACGCGGGCCCTCGTCGAGTTCGATCAGGCTCTTGCGCAGTTTGATGGTATTGCCCGACAGGTCGGGCACGTGCGAGACGACTTCGAGCGGGCTGATCTCGTTCTTGAACTCGCCGGCCTGGATCGCGGCGATAGCCTTCTGGTGCGAGGCCAGCGCGAACGCGTCCTGGTCTTCGCGCGAGATCTTCCACTCCTCGGCGACCTTCTCGGCGGTGATGCCCATGCCGTAGGCGATGGCGACGTGGTCGTCGTTGAACACCGAGGGGCTCAGCGCGACCTTGTTGCCCATCATCGGCACCATCGACATCGACTCGGTGCCGCCGGCCAGCATCAGGTCGGCGTTGCCCAGGCGGATTTCGTTGGCCGCCAGCGCCACGGCCTGCAGGCCGGACGAGCAGAAGCGGTTGATGGTCTGCGCGGCGATGGTGTTCGGCAGGCCGGCCAGCAGCACGCCGATGCGCGCCACGTTCATGCCTTGCTCGCCCTCGGGCATGGCGCAGCCGATGATCGCATCGTCGATGCGGTTGACGTCGATGCCCGGCGCCTGCGCGACCACGGACCGGAGCACGTGGGCGAGCATGTCGTCGGGACGGGTATTGCGGAACACGCCGCGCGGGGCCTTGCCGACCGGAGTACGGGTGGCGGCGACGATGTAGGCTTCCTGGATCTGTTTCATGGCTTTCTCCGAAAGCCGGGAATCGGGAATCGAAAATCGGGAATCGTCGAGGCAAAGGCCCGGCGGCATTCCGATTCGATTCTTGCTCCCGGTTTTTTCAATATGGGGACAGGAGAGGGGAGGCGGGAGAAGAAGCCGAGCTTCTTCGATTCCCGATTCCCCATTCCCGATTCTCAGTTCCGCAGCGGCTTGCCGGTCTTGAGCATGTGCGCGATGCGCTCTTGCGTCTTCGGCATCTGCGCCAGGGCGACGAAATGCTCGCGTTCGAGCTTGAGCAGCCATTCCTCGTCGACCAGGGCGCCGCGGTCGACTTCGCCGCCGCAGATCACCGTGGCGATGCGGCTGGCGATTTCGTAGTCGTGCGGCGAGATGAAGCGGCCTTCGAGCATGTTGACCAGCAGCATCTTGAAGGTGGCGATGCCGACGTCGCCGGCGACCTGGATGCGGCGGCCGGGCAGGGGCGGGCGGTAGCCGCTTTCGGCCAGCGCGCGCGCCTGCGCCTTGGCCACGTGCAGCAGCTCGAAGGCGTTGAAGACGACGCGGTCGCCGTCGCGGGCGAGCTTGAGTTCGCGCGCTTCGAAAGCCGAGGCCGAGACCTTGCCCATCGCCACGCTCTCGAACGCGGTCTTGAGTTCGGCGAACACGTCGCCGCCCGGACCGGCCGCGTCGGAAGCGCGCACCGCGAACTCCTTCAGGCCGCCGCCGGCCGGCAGCAGGCCGACGCCGGCCTCGACCAGGCCGATGTAGCTTTCCAGCGCGAACACCGTACGCGCCGAATGCATCTGGAACTCGCAACCGCCGCCGAGCGCGAGACCGCGCACCGCCGCGACCACCGGCACCAGCGAGTACTTGATGCGCTGGCTGGTGGCCTGGAAGTTGGCGACCATCGCCTCGAAGCCCTTGAGATCGCCGGCCTGCAGCAGGCCCAGCGCGCCGGACAGGTCGGCGCCGGCCGAGAACGGCTCCTTCGGCTGCCAGATCACCACGCCCTTGAACTTCTTCTCGGCGATGGCGATGGCTTCCTGGATGCCGTTGAGCACGTGGTCGTTGACCGTGTGCATCTTGGTCTTGAAGCTGATCACGGCGATGTCGTCGCCGTCGTCGGCCCACAGGCGGATGCCGTCGTTCTCGAACACGGTCTGGCCCTGCGAGAAACGCTCGCCGAGCAGCGCGTCGGGGAAGCGCTGGCGCGCATACACCGGGTTGGACGAGCGCGGCACCTGGGCGTTACGGCCCGGGCTGTAGCTGCCGTCCTTGCCGTGCACGCCTTCGCGGCCGTCGAATACCCAGTTCGGCAGCGGCGCGCTGGCCATGGTCTTGCCTTTGATGATGTCCTCGGCGATCCAGTCGGCGACCTGCTTCCAGCCGGCGGCCTGCCAGGTCTCGAACGGGCCGAGCGACCAGCCGTAGCCCCAGCGCATGGCGAAATCGACGTCGCGCGCGGTGTCGGCGATGGTTTCCAGGTGGAAGGCGCTGTAGTGGAAGCTGTCGCGGAACACCGCCCACAGGAACTGTGCCTGCGGATGCTCGCTGGCGCGCAGCGCGGCGAACTTCTTGGCCGGGTCCTTTTCCTTGAGCAGGGCGGCGATGTCGGCATCGAGCTCGCCGGCCGAGGCGCGGTAATCCTGCGCCTTCAGGTCGAGCACCAGGATGTCCTTACCGCGCTTGGTGTAGACGCCGGCGCCGGTCTTCTGGCCGAGCGCACCCTTGCCGATCAGCGCCGACAGCCACTTCGGCGCCTGGAAGTACGAGTGCCACGGGTCGTCGGGCAGGGTGTCGGCCATGGTCTTGATGACGTGGGCCATCGTGTCCAGGCCGACCACGTCGGCGGTGCGGAAGGTCGCCGACTTCGGCCGGCCGATGGCCGGGCCGGTCAGCGCGTCGACGGTGTCGAAGCCCAAGCCGAACTGCTCGGTGTGGTGCATGGCGGCCAGCATCGAGAACACGCCGATGCGGTTGCCGATGAAGTTCGGGGTGTCCTTGGCGATCACCACGCCCTTGCCGAGGGTAGTGGTCAGGAAGGTTTCCAGGCCTTCCAGCACCGCCGCGTCGGTGGTCTTGGCCGGGATCAGCTCGGCCAGGTGCATGTAGCGCGGCGGGTTGAAGAAGTGCACGCCGAGGAAGCGGTGGCGCAGTTGCTCGGGCAGCACTTCGGCGAGCTTGTTGATGCCCAGGCCGGAGGTGTTGGAGGCCAGCACGGCGTGATCGGGCACGTAGTCGGCGATCTTCTTGTACAGGTCCTGCTTCCAGTCCATGCGTTCGGCGATGGCCTCGATGACCAGGTCGCAACCGCGCAGCTGTTCCAGGCCGGTGTCGTAGTTGGCGGCGGTCAGGCGCTCGGCCAGGGCCTTGCTGGCCAGCGGCGCCGGGCTCAGCTTGGCCAGGTTGGCGATGGCCTTGTTGACGATACCGTTGGGGTCGCCTTCCTTCGCGGCCAGGTCGAACAACACCGTGTCGACACCGGCATTGGTGAGGTGCGCGGCGATCTGGGCGCCCATGACGCCGGCCCCGAGGACCGCGGCACGGCGGACAAGCAATTGCTTAGACATCGTCTACAACTCCTTGAAGAAAAACGAGAATCTTGGATGTGGGCGAGGGGAGAGGGCGGGAGTCCAGAGGGAAATCCTGGAGGGAATCCAGGAACGACCGGCGGCGCGGGCCGTCCGGCGATGCCGGTCCCCGCCGGGACCGGCATCTGGCGCCGCTCAGCTCTTGAAGCCGGCGGCGGCGAAACGGATCAGTTCGCGGGCGGCACGTTCACGGTGCGCTGCTTCGGTGACACCGGCGGGTCGCTTGATCAGGCCGAAATCGGCCATGGCATAGGTCAGCGAACCGGCCAGGAAGTCGAGGCGCCAGTACAGTTCTTCCTTGCTCAGGTTCGGCACCGCGCCGGCGATGGCCTTGGCGAATTCGCGCAGGACATGGCCGTAGTGGTCGGACAGGAACTTGCGCAGGCTGTCGTTCTTCTCGGCGTAGGCGCGGGCGATCACCCGCACGAAGGCGCCGCCGCCGTTGCGGTCCTGGGCCAGCGCCAGCGCGGGCTCGACGAAGGCGGCCAGGATCGGTTCGAGCTCGCCGGGGTGCTGTTCGACCGCGGTCTTGAGCGCGCCCATGCGTTGCTCGGTCATCTCGTCCATGCGCCGGCGGAATACCTCGTTGACGAGGTTTTCCTTGCTGCCGAAGTGGTAATTGACCGCGGCGATATTCACGTCGGCGCGGCTGGTGACCTGGCGCAACGAGGTGCCGGTGAAGCCGAACTGGGCGAACAGCTCTTCGGCGGCGCCGAGGATGCGGTCCTTGGTCGAAAAATGGGCGGTCGTGGTCATGGGGCGCGGGCTACTCCTGGACGACCGTTGCGACGGCCTGAATCAAACGCTTGTTTGATGCTAGTCCGGGTCCCCGGAATCGTCAATCTCGGCGCCGCCGAGACCCGTCGGCTGGCCGGCGGGAGGATGTAAACCAAGTGATTATTCCGTTAGAATTACCGCAGCCATATCGGCTAAACCCGCGTCCCGTCGCGGGTTTTCTGTTATTCTCGGGCCGACCGTAAAGCGGCCCGCCTACCCGGAGACTTTCCATGGCGCTGGAGCGCACCCTGTCCATCATCAAGCCCGACGCCGTTGCCAAGAACGTGGTCGGCGAGATCTACACCCGTTTCGAGAAGGCCGGCCTGAAGGTCGTCGCCGCCAAGATGAAGCACCTCTCGAAGCAGGAAGCCGAAGGTTTCTACGCCGTGCATCGCGAGCGTCCGTTCTTCGCCGCCCTGGTCGAATTCATGATCAGCGGTCCGGTGATGATCCAGGCGCTGCAAGGCGACAATGCCGTGCTCAAGAACCGCGAGCTGATGGGCGCCACCAATCCGAAGGACGCAGCGCCGGGCACGATCCGCGCCGACTTCGCCGACAGCATCGACGCCAACGCCGTGCACGGTTCGGACAGCCTGGAGAACGCCGCGATCGAAATCGCGTACTTCTTCCCGGCCACCGACGTCTACGCGCGCTAAGCGAAACCTTAGAGCACGACAGTGAACGACATCCGCGACAACGCCAACGATCTTCCTCTTGCCGGCACCGCGCAGGCGACGGAAACCGCGGCCGCGCGCGCGGATGTCGCCGGCACCCCGGGCGCGATCCCGAGCGTGCTGATCGGTAACGCGGCGGCGCCGGCTTCGGCCGGCGCCGCCGTTCCCGACAACGGCAAGACCAACCTGTTCGATTTCGACCGCGTGCAGCTCGAGGATTTCTTCGAGCAGACGCTGGGCGAAAAGCGCTACCGCGCGCACCAGGTGATGAAGTGGATCCACCACCGCTACGTCACCGATTTCAACGACATGACCGACCTGGGCAAGGCCCTGCGCGGCAAGCTCGAGGCGCATGCGCAAGTGCGCGCGCCGATGGTCATCTTCGACAAGCCCTCCACCGACGGCACCCACAAGTGGCTGCTCGGCATGGACGCGAAAAACGCCATCGAGGCGGTCTACATCCCCGACAAGGGCCGCGGCACGCTGTGCGTGTCCTCGCAGGTCGGCTGCGCGCTGAACTGCCAGTTCTGCTCCACCGCGACCCAGGGCTTCAACCGCAACCTGTCGACCGCCGAGATCATCGGCCAGGTCTGGGTGGCGGCGCGTCACCTCGGCAACGTCCCGCACCAGCAGCGCAAGCTCACCAACGTGGTGATGATGGGCATGGGCGAGCCGCTGATGAATTTCGACAACGTCGTGCGCGCCATGAGCATCATGCGCGACGACCTCGGCTACGGCCTGGCCAACAAGCGGGTGACGCTGTCGACCGCCGGCATGGTGCCGATGATCGACAAGCTCGGCGAAGTCAGCGACGTCTCGCTGGCGGTGTCGCTGCATGCGCCCAACGACGAGCTGCGCACCGAGCTGGTGCCGCTCAACAAGAAATACCCGATCGAGCAACTGATGGACGCCTGCGTGCGCTACGCGGTGCGCAAGCGCGGCACCTCGGTGACCTTCGAGTACACCCTGATGAAGGGCGTCAACGATCAGCCGACGCATGCGCGCCAGTTGGTCCGCCTGCTGCGCCAGTTCGACAACGCGGTGCAGATGAAGGACGCCGCCAAGGTCAACCTGATTCCGTTCAACCCGTTCCCGGGCACCCGCTTCGAACGCCCGGACGAGACCGCGATCCGCGCCTTTCAGAAACTGCTCAACGACGCCGGCATGATCGCGCCGGTGCGCCGCACCCGCGGCGACGACATCGACGCGGCCTGCGGCCAGCTCAAGGGCCAGGTCATGGACCGGACCCGGCGCCAGGCCGAGTTCCGCAAACAACTGCAAGCCCAAGGCCTCGACCAGGATGTCGGCGATGCTGCTGCCTGAGTTTCCGCGCTCCACCGCATCGAACCGTCGTCCCGCTGCGCTGCGCGTCCGCGCCGTACGCACCATCGCCCTGCTGACCGTCGTCGTCCTGGCGGCCAGCGCTTGCAACCGGCTCAGCTTCATCCGTCCGAACATGGAGCGCAAAGGCTTCAAGCAGACGGCGGTGGAATACGACATCGGCGACAAGCGCGGCGGCCGTTCGGGCGGCGAAGCCAGCGCGCTGGGCCGCGTCCAGTCCGCGCAGAGCCATCTGATGGCCGGCGACCGCGACAAGGCCCGCTCCGAGATCAAGCAGGCCCTGCAGTTCGATTCGAAATCGGCCGAGGCCTACAGCCTGCTGGCGGTGATGGCCGAGCAGGACGGCAACAACGCCCAGGCCGGCGCCCATTACCGTAAGGCCGCCGAGCTGGCGCCCGACCGCGGCGCCGCGCTCAACAACTACGGGGTCTGGCTGTGCGCGAACCACCGCGCCAGCGAGGGCCTGACCTGGTTCGACAAAGCCCTGGCGGATCCGCGCTACGGAACTCCGGCGGTGGTGCTGGCCAACAGCGGCGCCTGCGCCGACACGCTGGGGCAGGGCGATCGCGCCGATCGCGACCTGCGTCTGGCGATCTCGCTCGATCCGACCAATGCCATGGCGCTCGGCGCGATGGCCAAGCGGCAGTTGCGTTTGGGCAATGCCTTCGAGGCGAGGGCCTTTTCTGAACGCCGGCTGGCCGTTGAGCCAATCACAGCTGAAGCGCTGATGACTGCGTCACAGATCGAACAAAAACTCGGCGACACGGCTGCCGCCGCAAGATACGTTCAGCGAATGAGGGCGGAGTTCCCTGACGCGCAGGGCTCCGGAACGGGGGATGGCGGTAGGTGAAGATGCAGTCGAACGAATTCGCGCCTGAAGGCGGCGGAAGCTGTGGCGCGCGTCTGAAACAGGCCCGCGAGGCAGCGGGGCTGTCCATCGAAGACGTCGCGGCACGGCTGAAAATGCCGTCGCGGGTTGTGCTGTCGCTGGAAAACGACGACACCGGCAGCGCCGGTGCGCCGGTCTTCGTGCGCGGCCAATTGCGCAGCTACGCGCGCCTGGTCGGCATCGACCTGGAAGATCAGCTCAGCGGCACGCCGCTCGCATCGACCGCACCGTCGGAACTCATCAGCCATACCCACACGCCGCGCTATCGCCGCGTGTTCGAACAGACCACCCGCCGCGCCATCTACATCGTGATGACCGCGGCGATCGCGGTGCCGGTGATCCTGGCGACGCGGCCGCACCTGAGCAACAGCGGCAACGTGCAATCGCTGGAAATGCCCGCCAATCTGGCCGGCGCCGAGCATGCTGTGGCGCAGGTCGCCGCGCGATCGGCCACGGCCGCGGCCACGCCGCCGCAGCGCACGCCCCTGGTCGCCTCGATGGCGCCGGCGTTGTCGCATATCCAGGCCAGCAAGACCCTGACCCTGAATTTCACCGGCGAAAGCTGGATGCAAGTACGCGGAACCGGCGGCCAGGTGCTCGACGAGGGCACCGTCCAGGCCGGCCAGACGCGCAGCTACAACCTCGGCGAAGTCGGCTACGTCAAGCTCGGCAACGCCTCCGGCGTGGAAGTCCGCAAGACCGGCGAGTCGGTCGATCTGGCGCCGTTCAGCCGCGGAAGCGTGGCCCGCTTTACGCTATCCTCTGACGGTTCCCTCGCGCCAGCGTCTAATTGATCCGCGCTGCGGGTTCGCGACCATCACCGGCCCGCGTTGCGGGCCGGTCCTCATTGACTTCGGCTTCGCCCTCGCGGGCGAGGACCTAGCACGGCGGCCTACGGCGTACTCATGGCGATAGACGATCTGCTCGACGAACACGAACAAAGCGAACGGGTACTGGCCTGGTTGCGCGCCAACGGTGCCGGCCTGATCGGCGGCATCGCCCTCGGTCTGGCCGCGATCGGCGGCTGGAAGTGGTGGGGCAACCACCAGCTCGAAACCCACGGCAAGGCCGCCACCGAGTTCCAGGCCGCGGTCGATGCGGTCCAGGCGAAGGACAAGGCCGCCGCGGCCAAGGTCAAGGCGCTGCCCCCGGGCATGTACCAGACCCTGGCCTCGCTCGATCTGGCCAAGTCGCAGGTCGACGCCGACCAGCGCGACGCCGCGATCGCCACCCTGCGCGGGATCAAGACCGAGGACGCGGCCATCGCCGAGATCGTCAAGCAGCGCCTGGCGCGCTTGCTGATCGACGCCAAGCAGCCGGCCGAAGCGATCAAGTTGCTCGACAAGTCGACCTCGCCGATGGCGATCGAAGTGCGCGGCGACGCTCAGCTCGCGCTCGGCAAGGCCGATCTCGCCCGGGCCGATTACGGCACCGCGCTCGCCAAGCTCGACGAGGCCTCGCCGCGTCGTCGCCTGCTCGAACTCAAGCTCACCGAAGCCGGCGGCACGCCGGCCAAGCCCGAGGCCAAGTCTTGATGAAGTCCGCTGAAAACAGGTTCTCCGGCCGCCCCGCCGTCCGCAACACCGCCGCGATCGTGCTGTGCGCGTTCGCGCTCAGCGGTTGCACGACCGTCAAGGGTTGGTTCGGCGGCGGCAAGAAGGACGACGGCAAGCCCAACGAGCCGACCGAGCTCACCGACATCACCCCGAGCGTCAAGGTCGACAAGATCTGGTCGGCCAACGCCGGCAAGGGCGAGGAGCGCATCGGCATTCGCCAGGGCCCGGCTGTGGCCGACGGCCGCGTCTATGCCGCGGCAGTCAAAGGCGGCGTGCATGCCTACGACCTGCAGACCGGCAAGCAGGTCTGGCACTTCCAGCCCATGCGCACCGACAAGGACAAGAAGGACAAGGACATTCGTCTGTCCGGCGGTCCGGGCGCGGGCGATGGCCTGGTCGTGGTCGGCGGGCTGGACGGCGAAGTGATCGCGCTCGACGCGGCCACCGGCGCGCAGAAGTGGACCGCCAAGGTCTCCAACGAAGTCATCGCCGCGCCGACCATCGGCCTGGGCATGGTGTTCGTGCGTTCCAACGACGGCCGCGTCACTGCCTTCGACGCCGCCAGCGGCGAGCGCCGCTGGTTCTGGGTGCATGAAGTGCCGATGCTGACGGTGCGCGGCAACGGTTCGCCGACCCTCGGCCCGGGCTTCGTCTTCGTCGGCAACGACGACGGCACCGTCAGCGCCCTGTCGGCGACCGACGGCCGCCCGACCTGGGACCTGCCGGTCGCGCAGCCGGAAGGCCGCAGCGAACTCGACCGCATGGCCGACGTCGACGGCACGCCGGTCCTGGAAGGCACCACCCTGTACGCCAGCAGCTTCAAGAAGCAGACCATCGCCATCGACGCCCCGAGCGGTCGGCCGATGTGGGTCAGCGAACACGGCAGCGTGGGCCGTCTCGGCGTCGCCAGCGACCGCCTGGTCGTCAGCGACCCGACCGGCCTGGTGTTCGGCCTCGACAAGTCCGGCGGCAGCGCGCTGTGGCAGCAGCCCGGCCTGGCGCGTCGCAGCCTGACCGGCGCGGCGGTGCAGGGCGATTACGCCGTGGTCGGCGATTTCGACGGCTACGTGCACTGGCTCAAGCTCGACAACGGCGAGTTCGCCGCGCGTGCGCGCGTCGGCGGCAAGCTGCTGCGCGCCGCTCCGGTGGTCGCCGACGGCGTGCTGATCGTGCAGAACGTCGAAGGCGAGCTGACGGCGTTCAAGCTGCAATAAGACCGGGAATAGGGAGTCGGGAACAGGGAATCGGTGGTTCCGCGCGGTTTGCCGCTGCCGTGCCTCCGGCTAGATTCCCGGCCCTCGTTTCTTGAGTTATCGCGGCCCGGGTGGCGATCAGCCGTCCCGGGCCGTTTGTTTGAACGGTGCCCGAATTCAGGCCTCAGATGCCTGCGTGCGACGTCCTCGCGGCATCGGTTGGCGGCCGTGCGAAAGCGTCTTCGCGCCCGCTCTGGCACTATGGCGCCTGTTTCGGCAGCCTCGCGCCGATGGGTTTCCAGGCCGGCGCCGCACCAGGCGGCTGCGTTGCCTGCGATTCCCGAATCCCCATTCTCCATTCCCGGCTTCAAACACATGCTTCCCTTAGTCGCCCTCGTTGGCCGCCCCAACGTCGGAAAATCCACCCTCTTCAATGCGCTCACGCGCAGCCGCGACGCGCTCGTCCACGACGAGCCCGGCGTCACCCGCGATCGTCACTATGGTGTGTGCCGGCCCGAGGGCCAGCGCCCGTTCGCGGTCGTGGACACCGGCGGCATCGCCGGCGAAGACGAGGGCCTGGCCGGCGCGACCGCGCGCCAGGCGCGCGCCGCCGCCGAGGAAGCCGATCTGGTGCTGTTCCTGGTCGACGGCCGCGAAGGCGCATCGGCGCTCGACGACGAAATCCTGGCCTGGCTGCGCAAGACCGCGCGTCCGACCTTGCTGGTGGTCAACAAGACCGACGGCCTCGACGCGCGCGCCGCGGTCAACGACTTCGCCCGCTACGGCATCCGCGATGCGGTCGCCGTGTCCTCGGCGCACCGCCAGGGCATCGACGAGTTGCTCGCCGAAGTGTTCGCGCGCTTGCCGGAAGAGGGCACCACCAGCGAACTCGACAACGACCCTTCGCGCGTGCGCGTGGCCTTCATCGGCCGCCCGAACGTCGGCAAGTCGACCCTGGTCAATCGCCTGCTCGGCGAAGAACGCATGATCGCCTCGGAAGTGCCGGGCACCACGCGCGACTCGGTCGCCGTCGACATGGAGCGCGACGGCCGTCTGTATCGCCTGGTCGACACTGCCGGCGTGCGCCGCAAGTCCAAGGTCGAGGAAGCGGTCGAGAAGTTCTCGATCATCAAGACCCTGCAGGCGATCGAGAACTGTCAGGTCGCGGTGGTCATGCTCGACGCCGGCGAAGGCGTCACAGATCAGGACGCCAGCGTGCTGGGTTATGCGCTCGACTCCGGTCGCGCCCTGGTGGTCGCAGTCAATAAGTGGGACGGGCAAACCGAATACCAGCGTCAGCAGACCGAAAACCTGCTGATGCGCAAGCTGGCGTTCGTGGAATGGGCCGAGAAGGTGCGGATCAGCGCCAAGCACGGCTCGGGCCTGCGCGAGCTGTTCAGCGCGATCCATCGCGCGCACGCTTCGGCGACCACCGAAATCGGCACCAGCGAAGTCACCAAGGCCATGGAAGTGGCCTACGAAACCAACCCGCCGCCGGTGGTGCGCGGGCACGTGGCCAAGCTGCGCTTCGCCCATCCGGCCGGCCTCAATCCGCCGACCTTCGTCGTCCACGGCACGCGCCTGCGCACGCTCGGCGATACCTACAAGCGCTATCTGGAAAACTTCTTCCGCAAGCGCTTCAAGCTGGTCGGCACGCCGATCCGCTTCGTCTTCAAGGACAGCAGCAATCCTTACGAAGGCAAGAAGAACGTGCTGACCGAACGCCAGGTGGCGAAGAAGAAGCGCCTGATCCGCCACGTCAAGCGCGGCAAGTAAGTTCGGGCGGCGCAGAGAGCGCCCGGGACACGCGAGGAGAGGCCATGCAGTGCATACGCGCCGATCTCAGCCTGGGCATCCTCGCCGGCGGCCGCGCCTCGCGCCTGGGCGGCCTCGACAAAGCCTGGCTACGCCGCGAGGGCGAAGCGCAGGTGCTGCGCCTGGCGCGTGTGTATCGAGAGCAGGTCGTGCAGGTGTGGGTCAGCGCCAATCGCGACCTCGCGCGCTACCGGCGCCATGGCCTGCGGGCGGTGAGTGATTCCACGCCCGACCTCGGGCCGCTCGGTGGCCTCGCGGCCCTGGCTGCGGCCTGTACCACGCCCTGGTTGTTCACTCTGCCGGTCGATGCGGTCGCGCCCGACGGTCGAGTGTTGTCGGCGCTGATCGACGCGCAGGACGGGCAGGGCGCCTATGCGGTCGACGACGAAGGCGTGCAGCCCTTGTTCGCCTTGTGGCCTGTAGCGGCCCTGCGCACGGCCTTGGCCCAGGCCTTGGCGCAACGGCGCCTGGCGGTGCGCGAGTTGCAGGCCGGACTCGGCATGGCGGCGCTGCGCCTGGATGGCCTACGCTTCGGCAACCTCAACAGCCCCGAGGATCTGCTTGCCCACGGTTTCGTCGCCGACGACGCGCCGGGCCGCTGATCCGCCACCTCTGCGAGCGATGCCCCCATGAGCGATTTCCCGAGCGGCCTGTTGTTCGACGAGGCGATGGCGATCGTCGCCGAAGTTGCCGCCGCGCACCGGCTCGAAGCCGAAACCGTGGCCTTGTCGCGTTGCCACGGACGCGTGCTCGCCAGCGACGTCGATGCGCCGCTGTCCTTGCCGCCGTTCGACAACAGCGCGATGGACGGCTTCGCCTTTCGCCATGCCGATCTGACCGGCGAGCAGACCGTACTGACCTTGATCGGCGAGCAGTTCGCCGGCCTCGATGGCGGCTGGTCGCTCGCTGCCGGCGAGTGCATGCGCATCACCACCGGCGCGCCGCTGCCGGCCGGCGCCGACACCGTGGCGATCAAGGAGAACGTCGCCGTCGACGGCGAGCGGGTGAGCGTGCCGCGTACCGCGCTCGGCCAGAACGTGCGCTACGCCGGCGAAGACGTGCGCGAAGGCGAACGCGTCCTGCACGCTGGACAGTGGCTGACCCCGGCGCGGGTGTCGCTGGCGGCCTCGCTCGGCCTGTCCTCGTTACGGGTGCGGCGCAAGCCGACCGTGGCGGTGTTCACCAGCGGCGATGAGCTGGTCGAGCCCGGCATGAGCCTGCAGCCGGGGCAGATCTACGACAGCAACCGCGATCTGTTGATGGGGCTGTTGCGCGCCGACGGCCTGGAGCCGACTGCGTGGCCGCGCCTGCCCGACGACCCGAAACAGGTCGAGATCGCCCTGCGCGACGCCGCCTGCGCCTTCGACCTGGTGTTCACCTGCGGCGCGGTGTCGGCCGGCGAAAAGGACCATATCCCGGCGGTGCTGCGCGAGTTCGGCCGCATCCACCTGTGGAAGGTGAAGATGCGCCCGGGCATGCCGCTGCTGTTCGGCAGCATGGACCAGGCGCGCATGCTCGGTCTGCCGGGCAACCCGGTCTCGGTGATGGCGACCTACATGACCTTCGGCCGCGCCCTCATCGACGGCCTGCAAGGCCGCAGCGAGGCGCGCCCGCGCTATCGCGCACGCCTGGTCGGCTCGATCGACAAGACCCATCCGCGCCGCGAATTCATCCGTGCGCGGTTGTTCAGCGACGACGAGGGCGTGCTGCGGGTCGATCCGAACCCGGCCACCGGTTCGCACCGCTTGCGCGCCGCAGCCGATTCCGATGCCCTGATGGTGGTGGCCGAAGGGCCGCAGGCGCTGGCCGATGGGGCGGTGATGGAGGTCCTGCCGTACTGACGGCCGGCGCAACACAGCATCGCCGCAGGCGCGACCGATCCACCTGCGCATGAGCATCCGAAAGCGGATAATCCGCGCATGAGCATCGAACAGATTTCCCCGGCGCAGGCGCGTCGGCGGCAACAGGCCGGCGCGGTCCTGATCGACGTGCGCGAGGCCCACGAACGTGCCGGCGGTCAGGCCGAACACGCGCGCGGCATCGCCAAGGACGCGCTCGAATCCGACCCTGCCGCGTTCTTGCCCGACCGCGACGCCGAGATCCTGCTGATCTGCCAATCCGGCGCGCGTTCGCTGCGCGCCGCGCAAACCTTGGTCGAAGCCGGCTATGCGCGCGTGGCCTCGGTCGAGGGCGGCACTTCGCGCTGGATCGCCGAGCGCTTGCCGCTCGCGGTGCTGGAGCAGTCCGACGAAGAACGCGATTTCTACGACCGCTATTCGCGCCATCTGCGCTTGCCCGAAGTCGGCGAGGCCGGGCAGCGCAAGCTGCAGGCCGCGCGCGTGGCGATGGTTGGCGCCGGCGGCCTCGGCTCGCCGGCCGCGTTCTATCTCGCCGCGGCCGGCATCGGCACCTTGGTGCTCGCCGACGACGACGTGGTCGATCGCAGCAACCTGCAGCGGCAGATCCTGCACACCGAGGAGCGCATCGGCGTGTCCAAGGTCGAATCGGCGCGGATCGCGCTGGCGGCCTTGAACCCGCGTGTGCGCGTGGAAACTTTTGCCGAGCGCATCGGCGCCGACAACGTCGAGCGGCTGATCGAGGGGGCCGACGTGGTCTTCGACGGCGCCGACAATTTTCCGGTGCGCTATCTGCTCAACGATGCCTGCGTGAAACTGGCTAAGCCTCTGGTCTACGGCGCGATCCATCGCTTCGAAGGGCAGGTCAGCGTGTTCGACGCCGGCCGTCAGCGCGGCGTGCGTCCCTGTTATCGCTGCTTGTTCCCCGAGCCGCCGCCGCCGGAAGCGGCGCCGAACTGCGCCGAGGCCGGCGTGCTCGGTGTGTTGCCGGGCGTGGTGGGGTTGGTCCAGGCGACCGAAGTCATCAAGTTGATCCTCGGGCTGGGCGAATCCCTGGCCGGCCGTCTGCTGCATTTCGACGCCCTGGGCATGCGCTTCCGCGAAACCCGGCTGGCGCCCGACCCGGATTGCCCGGTGTGCGCGGCGGGTCGCGAGTTCCCGGGTTACATCGACTATCAGGCGTTCTGCAGTGCGCACTGAGGTCGCCGCGATCGCCCTGGCCCTGGCGGCGTGTTCGGGCGCGGTCGCCGCGAAGCAGCCGACCCTGCCGGCCTTGACCCGCTTGGCCGAGCTCAGCGCCCAACGCCTGCTGCTCGCCGACACGGTGGCGGCGAGCAAGCGCCAGTCCGGCAAGCCGGTCGAGGACGCCGCACGCGAGAGCGAGCAACTCGAACGCCTAGGCGCGCAAGCCGCCGCGCATGGCCTGACCCAGGCCCAGGCCACGGCGTTCTTCAAGGCGCAGATGGAAGCCAACAAACTGATCCAATACCGCTTGCTGGCCGAGCCCCGTTTCGTGCGTCGATCGTCCGCCGCGGTCGACCTGGGACCGGTGCGCGAGCGCCTGGACCGTATCAACGTCGAACTGTTGGATACGCTCGCACCGGCCGTGCGCGAAGCGCAAGGCGAGGGCTGCGTGGTACGCGCCGATCGCGCGCAACGGCTGGCGGCGCGGCGTCATCGCCTGGATGCCTTGCACCGCACCGCGCTGGTACGGGCCTTCGGCGATCTGTGCCGGATGCCGTAAGGCTCAGTCGGCTGCGATCGCCTCGATCTCGACCAGCCAGCCTTCTTCGTACAGGCCGGTGATGATCACGGTCAGCGCCGGCGAATGTTCGCCGAGCAGCTCGTGACGAATCTCGTAGTTGCGTTGGCGATGGCGGCGATCGGTCAGAAAGGTCGTGACCTTGACCAGATGGCGGTAATCCATGCCGGCGGCCGCCAATTGGCGCGCGACATTGGCCCAGGCCTGGCGGCATTGGCCGTCGAAATCGTCGGCGAGCGCGCCGTCGTCGCTTTGCGGAATCTGGCCGCTGACGAACAGCATCCGCTTGAAGTCGCCGATCTCGTGCGCCTGCGCGTACGAGACCGCGGTCGGGTGAATGGCGCGTCGCTGCATGGCCGCGTCCTCAGTCCATGAACTCGCGCAGCGAGTCGCCGTAGGCCGGGTAGGTGCCGATGTTGTGGTGATCGGCGCCTTCCAGTTGCACCACGTCGACGCCTTGCGGCCGGGTCTGCAGCGAGTGGATCAGGCGTTGGGTGTTCGGCGCCGGGATGACATCGTCGGCGGTCGCGCGCACCACCAGGACCGGGCCGAAATAGCTGCGCAGATGGGTCACCGAGTCGTAGCGGTCCTTGACCAGCCAACGCGTCGGCAGCCAGCGGTAGTGCGCCTGCGCGGTCTCGCGCAGGCTGTCGAACGGCGTCACCAGCGCCAGCCGTTCGACCGGGCGATGGCCGGCCACGTAGCTGGCGACGCCGCTGCCGAGGCTGCGGCCGACGATGGCGACCGGCTGCCCCGGGTGTTCGCGCGCGACCTGGTCGAACACTGCCAGGGCATCGGCGAACAGCGCCGATTCCTCGGGACGGCCGTCGCTGGCGCCGAAACCGCGGTACGAGATGAGGTAAATGGTGCGGTCGGGAAACCACTGCGCCAGGGACTCGCGCATGTTCTCGATGCGTTCGGCGTTGCCGCCGAAATAGATCAGTGCCTTGCCCTGGCCGGAATTGAGCCGCCAACCGCGCAGGACGACGCTGCCGTGCTTGACCGTGTAGTCGGTCATCGCCACGCCCAGACGGGTGTTCTGCGGGAAATACAGCAAATCGCGCTGCTTGAAGTACAGCCAGCCGCAGACGCTGAGATAACCGGCCGCGGCGACGCCGACGAGCATGGTGACGGATGGGAGCAGACGCGGATTACGAGCCATCGATGCGGGGCCTTCCAAGGCGGGCAAGGGAGCGCGGGCGTTGGATTGCGCGCGCGCGGTGCGATCCGGGCGACGATAACCCGCGGCGTCGGTTTCTCGCCAGCGCTGCCGCTATCACACGACTTGCACAGACGATCCATAGGCTGGGCAAGGGCGGCCGATTGATCGATCATGCCGCCACCCCACGCGGCGTCGTCGTTCGACGGACCGTACCGTCGTTTCGCCGTGCCGCACGGCACCGCCTTGGAGAAGTGCCGATGTTCCGTTCGCTCGTGTTCGCCTGTCTATGGCTGTCGGCGGGCGCCGCCGTCGCCGCCGATGCCTGTCCGGCGTTGCGCGGGCAGACCACGGCGCCGGATGCGGCGACCCGCATCGCCGCGGCCGCCTGCACAGAGAACCTGCAGTGGTTCCGCCCCTTCATCGACGTGCAGGGGCGCCTGGCCAGCGCGACCCTCAGCGAAGCCGAGACCAGCCGGCTCGAGGACGGCGCCACCGAGACTTGGCGCCGCACCGTCAGTTACTGGCGCGACACCGGCCTGCTGCAGCGCATGGCCGGTTTCGCCGGCGCCAACCAATGCAGCGATCCCTACGGCGGCAGCTATCCGGCCGTCGCCTGCCGCGCCTTCCTGGTCGACAACCCCTGGTCGGCGGCGTTCGTGTCCTACGTGATGATGAAAGCCGCGGTCCCTGGGTTCCGGCCGTCGGCCAGCCATTACGACTATGTCCGCGATGCCTACCGCACGCCCGACCAGAGCCCGTTCCAATACCTGGACCCGAGCACCGCGCGTCCGGCGGCGGGCGACCTGCTGTGCGCGGTGCGTTCGGGCAGTCGCGTCTACGGTTACGACGGCCTGGTCGCCGCGCTCGATGGCGCGAGCGGCGCGCTCAACATGCATTGCGACATCGTCGTCGCGGTCAATCCCAACAACGACGGCAAGGCCTATCTGATCGGCGGCAACGTCCAGCAGGGCGCGACGATGCGGATCATGGCGGTCAACCGCAACGGCGAATTCTGGCCCTTGCCGCGTCGCAGCGAGACCCAGGTCGAGTGTTCGCCCGACACGGCTTCGGCTTGCGACATGAACAAGTTGGACTGGGCGGCGCTGCTGAAGCTCAAACCCGAGGCCTCGCTGGCCCAGCTCGCGCCTGCGATTCCCTTGTATGCCCCGCAGATGGCGCCGCCGGCGCCGACCCCGCAGGGCTGTTGCGTGCAGTGCGTGGTGGGCTCGGGCGTGCCGCGTTGCCCGAATCCGAATGCGCCCGGGGTGCGGCCGCAGCAAGAGTGAGGTTTGCCGTCTGCGGGCACGCGCATGCCGGACTGGCCTTGCCGTGCCGTGTAGACGCGGCGTAAACCGCGACCACGGAACGCGCACAGGCAGCGGTGCCGATGCCAGTCATCGAAGCGGCGTGCGATCGCGAGGGTAGGAGCGGCGCAAGCCGCGACCGCGAATCTACGGCTGCCGGCGCGGGTGATCGTAGCTGCGTGGTCGCGGCTTGCGCCGCTCCTACTCTTTGCAGCGCCGACGCTGCAGGATTGCCGTTGCCGTTGCCGTTGCCGTTGCTGTGCGCGGTTTCGCACTAGCGAAGGCCATCGAAGACCCGGAGGGCGGCGCGCAAGGATGCGCGCCGTTTTTCATCGGGACAGGGATGTCCCGTATGAAAAATCCCCGCGTCGGCACCGTTCGTGCGGGCCTGTGATTCAAAACAAAAGCATTTTTCTTTGGTGACTTTCTTTTGTTGCTTATGACAAAAGAAAGTTACCCGCCGCTTTAGTGGCGGAAGCTTTTATCGTTTGATCTTGTTTCCTTAGAAGCTTCAAGCAAGTGCAGAGCTTCCGTCCGCTAACGCGGCCGGGTTACTTTCTTTTGCTAAGCCCAAAAGAAAGGTAACCAAAGAAAAGGGCTCTTCTTGCAAGGGCACAGGCCACGAGTGCGATGCCCGCGCCGGGATTTTTCGATAGGACATCCTTGTCCTATCGAAAAACGGCGCACGTCCTGTGCGCCGCCCTCCGGGTCTACTGTTGACCGGCAAAGCGGTAAAGCAGATCAAAATCTTGGCAACTGCAACTGCAACTGCAACTGCAACTGCAACTGCAACTGCAACTGCAACTGCAACAACGACGCCGTTCTTGGGTAGGAGCGGCGCGAGCCGCGACCAAACGAAGAGGTTTAACGCCACGTCGCTGTCCGAAGCCCTGCTGCGCAGTGCGGAGCCGGAATGTCTCGGCTCCGGTCATTGCGCTTGCGTTCGTCGCTTCGTTCTGTCGCGGCTTGCGCCGCTCCTACCCCTGAGCAGCGCCGCCCAAGCCGACGGCCCGGAGCCGCCGATCGGGATCAGCCGTGGCGCTGCTGCGCGGCCTCGAACGCGGCCAACTGCTCCGGGGTGGCGTCCTTCTGATGCTGGGCCTTCCACTGCGCGAACGGCATGCCGTACACGGCCTCGCGGGCTTCGTCCTTGGTCATGGCGATGCCGCGCGCGTCGGCGGCTTCGCGGTACCAGTCGGCCAGGCAGTTGCGGCAGAAGCCGGCCAGGATCATCAGGTCGATGTTCTGCACGTCGCTGCGCTCGTGCATCAGGTGGGCGATCAGGCGCCGGAAGGCGGCGGCCTCGATCGCCAGGGTTTCGTGGTCCTGAGGGGGATGGTCGGGGGGCGGGGTGTGGCTCATGGCGGCGCTCGCGGTGACCCGGCAAAAAACGCGGGTGGGAATAGGGGATAATGCGCGGCCTCGACTCTACCGCAGCGCATCCGACCTCGCATGACGTCCACACCCCATTCGGCGCATCAGGCCCGCATCCTCGACGGCAAGCGCATCGCCGAGGATCTGCTCGACAATCTCAAGGCCCAGGTCGATGCGCGCATTGTCGCGGGCCAGTCGCGGCCGGGTCTGGCGGTGGTGCTGGTCGGCAACGATCCGGCCTCCAGCGTCTACGTGCGCAATAAGCGCCGCGCCGCGCAGAAGGTCGGGATCCGCGCGATCGACTACGACCTGCCGGCCGATACCAGCGACGAGCAGTTGCTGGCCCTGATCGACCGGCTGAACGCCGATCCCGAGGTCCACGGCATCCTGGTCCAGCTGCCGCTGCCGGACCGCCGCGACGCCACCGCGCTGATCCACCGCATCGACCCGCGCAAGGACGTCGACGGCTTCCATCCCGAAAACGTCGGCCACCTGGTCCTGCGCCAGTTCGGCCTGCGCCCGTGCACGCCGCGCGGCATCACCACCTTGCTGGGCTATACCGACCGCCCGGTGCGCGGGCAGAGCGCGACCATCGTCGGGGTCAGCAATCACGTCGGCCGGCCGATGGCGCTGGAGCTGATGATCGCCGGCTGCACCGTCACCAGCTGCCACAAATTCACCCCGCCGCAGGTCCTGGAGGCCTCGGTGCGCGGCGCCGACATCCTGGTGGTCGCGGTCGGGCGTCCGCAGCTGATCCCGGGCGAATGGGTCAAGCCGGGCGCGGTGGTCATCGACGTGGGCATCAACCGCCTCGACGACGGCCGCCTGGTCGGCGACGTCGGCTTCGATGCAGCGGCCCAGCGCGCCAGCTGGATCACCCCGGTGCCGGGTGGGGTCGGGCCGATGACGGTCGCGACCCTGATGCAGAACACCCTGGAAGCGGCCGAGGCCGCCGACGCCTGAGCGCCCGCGGGCAAAGGGTAGGAGCGGCGCAAGCCGCGACCACGCCCTTGCAGGTCGCGGCATCATCGGCGGTGTCCCCTGAGGCCCCCCGCCTGAATGCCGTCCTGACCGCGGAACGCCCAATTCCATGCGCAGGCGAGCGCCGGAGGCCCGGAACGGGATACAATGGCGCGCTTCATCCTCCCGGGCCCGCCCATGCTGCGCATCCAGGCTGAAGCGCTTACTTACGACGATGTGTCCCTCGTCCCCGCGCATTCGATCGTCCTGCCTAAGGACGTAAACCTCTCGACCCGCCTGACCCGCGACCTGTCGATCCGCCTGCCGATCCTGTCGGCGGCGATGGACACCGTCAGCGAGGCCCGCCTCGCGATCGCGTTGGCCCAGCTCGGCGGCATCAGCATCATCCACAAGAACATGAGCCTGGAAGCCCAGGCCGCGCAGGTCGCCCAGGTCAAGAAGTTCGAGGCCGGGGTGATCCGCGAGCCGTTCACCGTCGGTCCGGAAACGACCATCGGCGAAGTGCTCAAGCTGACCCGCGCGCGCAACATCTCCGGCGTGCCGGTGGTCGACGGCGGCCAGTTGGTCGGCATCGTCACCAGCCGCGACATGCGCTTCGAGACCAAGCTCGACGATCCGGTGCGCCACATCATGACCAAGCGCGACCGCTTGATCACGGTGCAGGAAGGCGCCAGCGACGACGAAGTGCTGCAGCTGCTGCACCGTCACCGCATCGAGAAGATCCTGGTGGTCAACGACGGCTTCGAGCTGCGCGGCCTGATCACGGTCAAGGACATCCAGAAGAAGACCGACAACCCCAACGCCGCCAAGGACAGCGCCGAACGGCTGCTGGTCGGCGCGGCGGTCGGCGTCGGCGGAGACACCGAAGCGCGCGTCGAAGCCCTGGCCGCGGCCGGCGTCGACGTGGTCGTGGTCGATACCGCCCATGGCCATTCGCAGGGCGTGCTCGACCGGGTCAAGTGGGTCAAGACCCGCTTCCCGCAGTTGCAGGTCATCGGCGGCAACATCGTCACCGGCGACGCCGCATTGGCGCTCATGGATCACGGCGCGGACGCGGTCAAGGTCGGCGTCGGCCCCGGTTCGATCTGCACCACGCGCGTGGTCGCCGGCGTCGGCGTGCCCCAGGTCACCGCGGTGGCGATGGTCGCCGAGGCCCTGCAGGACCGCATCCCGCTGATCGCCGACGGCGGCATCCGCTATTCGGGCGACATCGGCAAGGCGCTGGTCGCCGGCGCCTCCACGGTCATGGTCGGCGGCCTGTTCGCCGGCACCGAGGAAGCCCCGGGCGATATCGAACTGTTCCAGGGCCGCAGCTACAAGAGCTATCGCGGCATGGGCAGTCTCGGCGCGATGGAGCAGGGCTCCAAGGACCGCTATTTCCAGGACGCCTCCGACGCCGACAAGCTCGTGCCCGAAGGCATCGAAGGCCGCGTGCCGTACCGCGGCCCGCTGCACGGCGTGGTGCACCAGTTGGCCGGCGGTCTGCGCGCGACCATGGGTTACGTCGGCTGCGCGACCATCGAGGACATGCGCAAGAAGCCCAGCTTCGTGCGCATCACCAACGCCGGTGCGCGCGAAAGCCACGTCCACGATGTGCAGATCACCAAGGAACCGCCGAATTACCGAGCGGGTTGAAACCTAGGAACGAGTGAAGAGGAGTGAGGAACCAGTGTCCCGCTCCTCTTCGACCATTCCGAAGCCGCTTTTGCTCCTCTCGTTCCTCACTCCTCTCCATTCGTTGCCGGCTCCATGACTGACATCCATAGCGACAAGATCCTGATCCTCGACTTCGGCGCGCAGTACACCCAGCTGATCGCGCGCCGTATCCGCGAACTCGGCGTGTACTGCGAAATCTGGGCCTGGGACCACGATCCGGCGGAGATCGCCGCGTACGGCGCCAAGGGCATCATTCTTTCCGGCGGCCCCGAATCGACCACCGAGCACGGTTCGCCGCGCGCGCCGCAGCAGGTGTTCGATGCCGGCCTACCGATCCTCGGCATCTGCTACGGCATGCAGACCATGGCCAAGCAGCTCGGTGGCGAAACCGAGGCCGCGGACCAACGCGAATTCGGCCATGCCGAAGTGTCGCTGGTCGCCCACGACCGTTTGTTCGACGGCCTCAAGGATCACCCGGGCTCGCCGCCGCGCCTGGACGTGTGGATGAGCCACGGCGACCACGTCTCCAAGGCGCCGGAAGGCTTCACCGTCACCGCCAAGACCGACCGCATCCCGGTCGCCGCCTTTGCCGACGATGCGCGCCGCTGGTATGGCGTGCAGTTCCACCCCGAGGTCACCCACACCAAGCAGGGCCAGACCCTGCTGCGCCGCTTCGTGGTCGACATCTGCGGCTGCCAGACGCTGTGGACGGCCGCGCACATCATCGAAGACCAGATCGAGCGCGTACGCGCGCTGGTCGGCAGCGACGAGGTCATCCTCGGCCTGTCGGGCGGCGTCGACTCCTCGGTCGTGGCCGCGCTGTTGCACAAGGCGATCGGTGACCAGTTGACCTGCGTCTTCGTCGACACCGGCCTGCTGCGCTACAACGAAGGCGACCAGGTCATGGCGATGTTCGCCGAGCACATGGGCGTCAAGGTCGTGCGGGTCAATGCCGCCGACCGCTACTTCGACAAGCTCGCCGGCGTCAGCGACCCGGAAGCCAAGCGCAAGATCATCGGCAACCTGTTCGTCGAGATCTTCGACGAAGAGTCGAACAAGCTCGCCAACGCCAAGTGGCTGGCGCAGGGCACGATCTACCCCGACGTGATCGAGTCGGCCGGCAGCAAGACCGGCAAGGCCCACGTCATCAAGAGCCACCACAACGTCGGCGGCCTGCCCGAGCACATGAAGCTCGGCCTGGTCGAGCCGCTGCGCGAGCTGTTCAAGGACGAAGTGCGCCGCCTCGGCGTCGAACTCGGCCTGCCGCGCGAGATGGTCTATCGCCATCCGTTCCCGGGCCCGGGTCTGGGCGTGCGCATCCTCGGCGAAGTGAAGCGCGAATACGCCGATCTGCTGGCCAAGGCCGACCACATTTTCATCGACGAACTGCGCAAGGCCGGCCTGTACGACAAGACCAGCCAGGCCTTCGCGGTGTTCCTGCCGGTGAAATCGGTCGGCGTGGTCGGCGACGCGCGCGCCTACGAGTGGGTGATCGCGCTGCGCGCGGTCGAGACCATCGATTTCATGACCGCGCATTGGGCGCACCTGCCGTACGACTTCCTCGGCACGGTCTCCAACCGCATCATCAACGAACTGCGCGGCGTCTCGCGCGTGGTCTACGACATCAGCGGCAAGCCGCCGGCGACGATCGAGTGGGAATGAGCCGTCGCTGAGCACATCGCGGTCTTGTCGCGCACGGCAAGGTCGCGATGCCGTCGCATCGGCCGCGGCATGCGTGGCAACCTCCGCCTTGGTTGGGTAAAGCCAAGGCGAATCGTTCGGAACCGCTGGCTCTGGCCGCGGTTCCCGCGTTTTCCTGTTTGTTCTCAGGGCGCGCTTCGAAAATCGCGCTAGCGAAGTGCCGTGCCGGTGTCTGCCGTTCGGTTCCGCAGCGGCTGTCCGGGCGCGAGCCATCGTGTCGGCGGAGCATCAACCCAAGCTTTCATAGCGCTGCCTTCCGGCCCTGGCGTCGGGACGGGCGCTCCGTGCCCATTCCCGAGTGCGTTTGTGTGATTCGCAACGCGTTTCCGCGGGCCTGACGCCGCTAGGGTGCGAACGGCATCCGGGTATCGGCCCGGAGCCGCCAGGGGACACAAGGATGTCCGCACCCGCTTGGATGGGCTGCCTCATTACCGTCGTGTTTCGCGAAGCCGACGCGCGGCCGGGGTGGTCGTCGCGCCGCCGCGAACCGCCATGTTCCTGTTTTCGGGCGCCGGCGCCGACCAGGCCCGCAGTTGGTCTGTCCGCCATTGAATCTTCGGCATCGCCGGTCTGCACGACCGATGCGCATGAGCGTCATCCGACTGCTCAGGGCTTGAAGACTGTTGCGACGAAGCGCGTGCCGCCGTTGGTGCGCGCTCGCTCCGTCGAGGAGCGAGGCGAGCAAGCACTGCGAAATACGAGCTCGCGACGGCGAAACGCCGAATCGCGGGACCGATTGGCTGCGGAAGGAGTCGCGGCGAACCCGCGCTGGACGGCACCCGCCGTCGGCGTCCGAGACGGCGGGGAAGGAGAGCCCCGGTCGTCCCATCACCATAGGAGAAGGCGATGAATAGGAAGTCCCGTACCAAGGTATTGCTGGCTTGCTTCGCGTTCGGCTTGGGTCTCAGTGTCAGCCTCAGCGCGTTCGCGCGGCCCTGCTGCAGCAGCTGCGATCCGGACGATCCGGATTCGCGTTGCTGGGCCATTTGCTCGCCGGGCTGCTGATTCCGGCACCAGGAAGGGGCGGGTTGACCGCCCCTTCCTTCGATCCACGAGGACCGCCGCGGCTCTGTCCGCTGTCCGCTGCCGATGCCGCGCCTCGGCAAGCGAAGCTATTCACCACAGATCCCCAGAGCCGAGCCCGATGCACTCGCCGGCGCCGCCGACATGCCCGCGACATCGGGTCACATCCGATGGATAACTGCGTCTCGGATCATGACATCGCCACAGTGGCGCCTTCGATTTAGGACAAAGCCAGTCCGGAATGGGGCGTAGCTTCGCCGCATGACGATCTGTCCCGGGGCCTCGATCCAAGCGGCTCACGGGCATCCGTCTGCGCATAGAAGCCGGGTATGTCGAGCCGCCTTTCGCGTTTACGCGTGATCGCTGTCGATTTTGGAGTGCTCGACTCGTCGTTTCTTCAGTGCCGGCCGATCCAGGCAATCGCCGTGGCCGACCTGCACGAGGAACGGCCTTGATAAGGAGAAGTTCGATGTCGAGATATCTGCCGGTGGTGGCGGCCTTGCTGGCCTTGCCGCATCTGATCGCGGCCGCGTCTGCGCGGACCGAATCGGATGCGGCGCGCAGCGAACATGCGATCGAGCTGGAACGGGCCCGCTGCGACGCGCTTTACCGGAAACACCCCGTGGCGGCACCCAGAAAGACCGCGAAGCCGATCGTGGCCGCGCCGCGATCGCTCGGTGCGCACTGAGCGCGCCAGCGCGCTTGCTTCAGGCTGAGGGCCAGGCGCGCATCGCGATGCGCACGACCTGCGCCAGCTGCACCGTCGTCGCACCGTCGCGTGCCTGGATCGACAGGCCCTGGGTCAGGGCGGTGAGGAACTTGGCCAACGCTGCCGCATCGGTATCGGCCGGCAGGTCGCCCACGCGCATACCGCGCTCGATGCGCAGCAGGAATTGGCTCTCGAGCGCGCTGCGATAGCGCGCGAGCTCTTCGCGCAGTTCGGCCGGCAGACCGCCGGCTTCGGCCGCGATCAACATGCAGCCGGAGCGCTGTTCGGACTCCACGAAACTCTGCCCGATCGCTTCGAAGAAGGCTTCGAAGGCTTGGCGCGTGCTCATGTTTTCGTCGGCGAGCAAGCGTCCGCCGTTGCAGCGGTAGCCGTCGATGTAGCGGGCGATGGCGGCGCGGAACAATTGTTCCTTGCTGCCGAACGCAGCGTACAGGCTGGGGGCGGCGATGCCCATCGCGGCGGTGAGCTCGCTCAGCGACGTCGCCTCGTAACCCTGGCACCAGAACAAGCGCATCGCCGTTTCCAGGGCCTGCTCGCGGTCGAACACCCGCGGCCGGCCGCGTGGGCGGGGCGCCTGCTTGCAGCTGTCCGAGGCCTCGGCGAGGGGCTCGGGTTTCGCAACGGGTATTTCCATAGCGATCGATAATAAAATCGTTGACCCGGCCGGGGCAAGCGGCCAGAATCCCGCTCGTATTCCTTAGCAATCGCTACATTAAGTTTCCGGCCCGGAGTCGCCACTACCTGTGTGGCGCGAGCCTGCGCCGTGCAGTCGGTTTCGATCCATCCGCAAGCAGCTCACCGGCGTGCCGTCCGACGACGGCGCGTTCGCCACCACGCCACCAAGAGAATCCCCATGAATCTATCCTTGTACGACATCTCGGTACCCAGCCTGTTGCGCGGTCTCGACACGCTCTCGCACTTGCTCGACAAGGGCGCGGCGCATGCGCAGGAGCAGGGCATCGAGGTCGGGCAGTTGCTCGGCGGCCGTCTCGCCCCCGACATGTACACGCTGACCCGCCAGGTGCAGGCGGCCAGCGATGCGGCCAAGTTCGGCGCCGCGCGCCTGGGCGGCATCGCGCCGCCGAGCTTCCCCGATACCGAAACCACCCTGGACGAGCTGCGCGAGCGTATCGCCCGCACCCAGGAGTTCCTGCGCAGCGTGCCGCGCGAGAGCATCGAGGGCCAGGAGCAGCGCGAGGTCGTGATCCGCCCGCCGAACGCGCCGGAGCTCAAGTTCGTCGCCGCCGATTACATCCGTTTCTTCGTGCTGCCGAACTTCTATTTCCACCTGACCACCGCCTACGGGATCCTGCGTCACCAGGGCGTGGCCCTGCGCAAGCCGGACTTCCTCGCCGCCGGCTCGATCTGAGCCGCAGCGGCCCCGCATGCAGGCGCACCGGCACGGCCGGTGCGCCGCCGCGGCGCGTCGGCGATAATCGCCGCTTTCCACGAGCGGGACCCGCGCCGAGTGAGCGAGCTGGCCGACATCGACGAACGCTGGATGCGGCATGCGCTGGCCCTGGCCGAACGCGCCGAGCGCGAAGACGACGAAATCCCGGTCGGGGCGGTGTTGGTCTCGGCCGACGGCGAGGTGCTCGGCGAGGGCTGGAACCGCAACATCGGCAGCCACGACCCCAGCGCGCACGCCGAGATCGTCGCCCTGCGCGAAGGCGGCCGGCGGCTCGCCAATCACCGTCTGATCGGCACGACCCTGTACGTGACCCTGGAGCCTTGCGCGATGTGCGCGATGGCGATGGTGCATGCGCGCGTCGCGCGCGTCGTGTTCGGCGCCGGCGACCCCAAGACCGGCGCGGCCGGCAGCGTGTTCGACCTGTTGACCGATCCGCGCCACAACCATCGCATCGAGGTGCGCGGCGGGGTGCTCGGCGAAGAGGCCGGCGCGCGTCTGACCGCATATTTCCGCCGCAAGCGCGGCAAGCCGATCGCAGGGGCGTAGCTCGCATCCGGCGAGTTTCCGGCGCGGGCGCGTAAACGCCGGCTCGTGCGAGGCCTTCGCTCTCAACGCGCGCCGTCGCGCATCAGCGCCGCTTCTGGCGTCCGTTGTCGCGGTCGAATTCGCGCTTCACTTCGGCATCGAGCATGCTCACGCTCATGCGCGCTTCCCGGCCCATGTTGATCGACGCGGCGAGTACCAATAGCACGCCGCACATCGCCAGGCCGGTCGGTACGCCGCGCAGGCGGTAGTCGGTGAACTGGTCGATGCCGATCGCCAGGCTGGTGGCGACGAAGGCGGTCATGGCGCCGTACAGCAACTGCAGGCAGATCAGGATCAGGCGCACGCGTCGGCGGTGCAGGATGATGCGCGCCTCCAGATAATCGCGGGCCTGCTCGTCGACGGTGTCCTCGAGTTGGTTCAGTTGCTGGCGCATGCGGTCGACCACGCGTGCCAGGCGGTTGTTCGAGGACACCAGCAGCGAAGCGGTTGCGGTCAGGAAGAACGCCGGCGTGATCATCGCCGACACCACGGTGTAATGGCTGCTCAGTTGCAGCAGAGGATCGGCCATGACGGGCTCCAGGATCGATGCGCGCGAAGCCCGATGATGCCGCAAGCCGGGCCGCAGCGGTTCATGCGCGCGGCTTGGACCAGCGCTTCATCGCGGTGATGTGGCCGTGGTCCATTTCCTCGTTGACCGCCTCGACCGCCAGCGAGGATTCGCGCGCGAGCAGCAGGCTGGCGGCGAACATCGCCAGCACCCCGAGCGCGGCGAGGATCGTCGGCACCGCGCCGAGCCGGTAGCCGAGGAAGGCGTCGCCGGCCACGCTCAGGCTGGTGCCGACGAAGAAGCTGATCGCGGTGTAGAGCAACTGGCTGCCGCGCAGGATGATCTTGCTGCGCTTCTTCTGGCGCAGGATGTGGCGTTCGAGCTGGTCGCGCTCCTCGGCGTCCTCGGTCTCGGCCAGTTCCTTCAGCAGGACCCGGGCGCGGTCGATCACCCGCGCCAGGCGGTTGTTGGCCGACAGCAGCAGCGAGGCGGTCGCGGTCAGGAAGAACGCGGGGGCCAGCATCGCGGTGAGGATCGCGTAGTGGGCGAAAGAGGCGGCGTTCTGGCTCATTGCGGTACGGCAGCGGGGAAGGGGGCTGGGCTATCATGCCGCGACACGGGCACGACGGCGAGGCTATGAGCGACAAGACAGGGCAGGAGCACCGGCTGATCTGGATCGATCTGGAGATGACCGGGCTGGATACCGACCGCGATTCGATCCTGGAAATCGCCACCGTCGTCACCGATGCGCAGCTGCAGGTCCTGGCCGAAGGGCCGGAACTGGCCATCGCCCATCCGCTCGAACGCCTGCAGGCGATGGACGAGTGGAACCGCCACCAGCACGGCAAGTCCGGCCTGTGGAAGCGCGTGCTCGAACAGGGCGTGGCGATGGAAGAGGCCGAAACCCGGACCCTGGAATTCCTCGCCCAGTGGGTGTCGCCGAACACCTCGCCAATCTGCGGCAATTCGATCTGCCAGGATCGCCGCTTCCTGCACCGCTGCATGCCGCGGCTGGAGAAGTACTTCCACTACCGCAACCTCGACGTCAGCACGATCAAGGAGCTGGCGCGGCGCTGGGCCCCGGACGTGCTGGCCGGGTTGAGCAAGGACAGCAAACACACAGCCCTGAGCGACGTCATGGACTCGATCGCCGAGCTCAAGCATTACCGCGCGGCGATGGGCAAGTTGGGCGGATTGGGCTGAGGCTACCCTGAGGCCACCGCCTCGGGGATCGGCGAAGCCGCTGGCTCACGCCTTCGGCTTGACCACCGGCTGGGCCACATCGCCGTCGTCGGCGATGGCCTTGGTCAGCACTTCGGTCAGCGGGCGGCCGTCGGCGTCGTGGTGATACACGTGCAGATCGCGCTGCGGGTAGGGGATGTTGAGGCCCTTGCCGATCAGCTCGTTGCGGATGCCCTCGACCAGGTCACTCTTGGTCCGCATCAGGTTCGCGGTCTTGACCCAGGAGCGCAGCTCCAGGTTGACGCTGCTCTCGGCCAGGGCCGTCACCAACACTTCCGGCGCCGGGTCCTGCAGCACGTTCGGATGCGCGGTGGCCAGGGCCAGCAGGGTTTCCTTGGCGACCTTGAGGTCGTCGTCGTAGCCCACGCCGACGGTCAGGTCGATGCGGCGCTTGGGGTTGGCGGTGAAGTTGATGATCGCCGCGGTGGTGATCAGGCTGTTCGGCAGCACGATCACGCGGTTGTCGATGGTGCGCAGGCGGGTCTGGAACACGCGGATCTGTTCGACCGTGCCCTCGATGCCGGCGGCCTGGACATGGTCGCCGGCCCGGAACGGGCGCAGCACGATCAGCATCACGCCCGAGGCGATGTTGGACAGCGAGTCCTTCAGCGCCAGGCCAATGGCCAGGCCGGCCGCGCCGAGCACGGCGAGCACCGAGGTCATCGGCACGCCGAGCTGCTGCAGGGCCGCGACCGCGACGATCACGATCATCGCCGCGTAGGCGATGTTGCGCAGGAAGCCACGCAGGGTGACTTCCATGTTGGCGCGGGTCATGACCCGCTCCAACGCGCGTGACAGCCACTTGGCCAGCCACAGGCCGATCAGCAGGATCGCCAGGGCGCTGATCAGGACCAGGCCCTTGGTCTGCGCCCAGGCGAGCAGCTTGTCGATGTCGAAGCCGGCCTCAAGTCCCAGCAGGGACTTGGGGACCAGCGCCTGCACCGCGTCCTTTTCCGTCATCGTGCGCTCAGGCCTGGGCCTTGGCTTTCGCCTTGGCCAGGCGCAGCCAGGTGTCGACCACGGTGTCCGGGTTCAGCGACACCGACTCGATGCCCTGATCCATCAGCCATTCGGCCAGGTCGGGGTGATCGCTCGGGCCCTGGCCGCAGATGCCGACGTACTTGCCCTTGGCGCGCGCGGCCGAGATCGCCATCGCCAGCAGCTTCTTGACCGCCGGATCGCGCTCGTCGAACAGGTGGGCGACGATCGCCGAGTCGCGGTCCAGACCGAGGCTGAGCTGGGTCAGGTCGTTGGAACCGATCGAGAAGCCGTCGAAGATCTCGAGGAACTCGTCGGCCAGCAAGGCGTTCGAGGGGACCTCGCACATCATGATGATCTTCAGACCATTCTCGCCCTTGCGCAGGCCGTTCTTCTCGAGCACTTCCAGCACGCGACGGCCCTCGTCGAGGGTGCGCACGAACGGGATCATGATCCAGCAGTTGGTCAGGCCCATTTCCTCGCGCACCTTCAACACCGCCTGGCATTCCAGGGCGAAGGCGTCGGAGAAGCTCGGGTCGACGTAGCGGCTCGCGCCGCGGAAGCCGATCATCGGGTTCTCTTCGTGCGGCTCGTAGCGGGTGCCGCCGATCAGGTTGGCGTATTCGTTCGACTTGAAGTCCGACAGGCGCACGATCACCGGATGCGGCGCGAACGACGCGGTGATGGTGGCGATGCCTTCGGCCAGGCGGTCGACGTAGAACTGCACCGGGTCGTTGCCGTAGCCGGCGATCTTGGCGTCGATCTTCTTCTTGGTATCGGCGTCCTGCGAGGCGTATTCGAGCAGCGCCTTGGGATGGATGCCGATGTGGCTGGCGATGATCATCTCCAGGCGCGCCAGACCGACGCCGGCGTTCGGCAGCATCGCGAAATCGAACGCGCGCTCCGGGTTGGCGACGTTCATCATCACCTTGAGCGGCGCCGGCGGCATCTTGTCGAGGTCGGCGACGTGCCGCTCGAAGGGCAGGCTGCCGTCGTAGATGAAACCGGTGTCGCCTTCGGCGCAGCTGACCGTGACGACCTGGCCGTCCTTGATCGCATCCAGGCCGTTGGTGGTGCCGACGACCGCCGGCACGCCGAGTTCGCGGGCGATGATCGCCGCGTGGCAGGTGCGGCCGCCGCGGTTGGTCACGATCGCCGCGGCGCGCTTCATCACCGGCTCCCAATCGGGGTCGGTCATGTCGGCGACGAGCACGTCGCCCGGCTGCACGCGGCTCATGTCGTCGAGGTTGCGCACCACGCGCGCCACGCCGCTGCCGATCTTCTGGCCGATGGCGCGGCCTTCGGTGATGATCTCGCCGCGCTTTTCGAGCTGGTAGCGCTCGATCTGGGTGGCCTTGCCGCGCGACTTCACCGTCTCCGGGCGCGCCTGGACGATGAACAGCTTGCCGCTGACGCCGTCCTTCGCCCACTCCACGTCCATCGGACGGCCGTAATGCTTTTCGATGACCAGCGCCTGCTTGGCGAGCTCGTGCACGTCGGCATCGTTGATCGAGAACGTCGCGCGCAGTTCGGCCGGGGTGTTCTCGGTGCGCACGCGCTCGCCGGGCTGGTCGGAATAGACCATGCGCAGTTGCTTGGCGCCGACCGAGCGGCGCAGGATCGCCGGCTTGCCCTGTTGCAGAGTGGGCTTGTAGACGTAGAACTCGTCGGGATTGACCGCGCCTTGCACGACCATCTCGCCCAGGCCGTAGCTGGAAGTGATGAAGACCACGTCGCGGAAGCCCGACTCGGTGTCGAGGGTGAACAACACGCCGGAGGCGCCGACGTCGGAGCGCACCATCAACTGCACGCCGGCCGACAGGAATACGTCCTCGTGCTTGAAACCGTGGTGCACGCGGTAAGCGATGGCGCGATCGTTGTAGAGGCTGGCGAAGACTTCCTTGACCTTGCGCACCACGTCGTCTTCGCCGGTGACGTTCAGGAAGGTTTCCTGTTGGCCGGCGAAGGACGCGTCGGGAAGGTCTTCGGCGGTGGCCGAGGAGCGCACCGCGACGGCGACGTCGCCGCCGCCGTTCTCGTTACAGAGCTTGCGGTAGGCGGTGCGGATGTCCTGGTCGAGATCGTCCTGCAGCGGCGACTCGATGACCCAGCCGCGGATCTCGGCGCCGGCGGCGTTCAGCGCCGGCACGTCTTCCACGTCCAGCGTCGCCAGCTTGTCGAAGATGCGCTGGTGCAGGTTGTTATGGGCGATGAAGGCCTTGAAGGCTTCCGAGGTGGTGGCGTAGCCGCCGGGCACCGATACGCCGAGGTTGGCGAGGTTGCCGATCATCTCGCCGAGCGAGGAATTCTTGCCGCCTACGCGGGCGAGATCGTTGAGGCGTAACGCGTGCAGCCAGAGGATGTTCTCGTTCAAGACACACAATCTCCGAGGGGGGAGGACACGTCGGGGCGCGGCCAAGCGGCTATGATCGCCCGGGCGTCGGGTGCATACAAGCTTGATCCGACGGGCTTTTTCGTATTGGTGCAGCTTCGAGACGGGGTGGGCGATGGCAGGAACAAGACCGGTTTTCTACGTTTCCGACGGTACCGGCATCACCGCCGAGACTATCGGTCACAGTTTGCTGACCCAGTTCACCGAGACCCGGTTCGTCACCGATCGCATCGCTTTCGTGGACAGCGTCGAGCGCGCCCAGGACGCCGCGGCCAAGATCCGCGAGGCCGCCGTGGTCCACGGGGTGCGGCCGGTGGTGATCAATTCCTGCATGGACGGGGAGGTCGGCGCGGCCCTGGCCGAGAGCGGGGCCCTGATGCTGGACGTATTCGCGCCGTTCATCGAACCGCTGGAGCGCGAGCTGCACGAGACCCGCCAGCGCCGGGTCGGCCAGGCCCACGGAATCGCCGACTTCGAGACCTACCACCGCCGCATCAACGCGATGAATTTCGCCCTGACCCACGACGACGGGGCCAGCGTCGACTACGCCGAGGCCGACCTGATCCTGGTGGCGGTGTCGCGGGCCGGCAAGACCCCGACCTGCGTTTATCTGGCGCTGCATTACGGGGTGCGCGCGGCGAACTATCCGCTGACCGAGGAAGACCTCGAGCACGACCGCCTGCCGCCGCGCCTGCGGCCCTACCGCAACAAGCTGTTCGGCCTGACCATCGACCCGGTCCGGCTGCAGCAGATTCGCCAGGAGCGACGGCCGAACTCGCGCTACGCCCAGTTCGAGACCTGCAAGCGCGAGGTCGCTGCGGCCGAGATGATGTTCCGGGCCGAGCGCATCCCGACCCTGAGCACCACCCACACCTCGATCGAGGAAATCTCGAGCAAGGTGCTGACCACCCTGGGCATCCATCGCGAAATGTTCTGATGCCGCCATGCGCGGCGCGGATGCGAGCGAGCGAATACGCGGGGCAGGGCAGGCCCTGAGTGCGATGCGGAGCAGGGAGGGTTGCGAGGCGATGGCTCGCGGATGAACGCATGAACCGGGGCGTAGGACCGCGCGCCGCAGTGGGGTTCGGGGGGCGAATTCCGGAGCGCGTACTTCGGCGTGTTTCCGGCCCCGTTCGCCTTGGCGAAGAGCCTACAAATTAAGGCTTTTTTGCCATTGCGTCAATCCTGCCGCGCGCTGCGCAAGGCGTGTAGGATCGCGAACATGAGCACCGCCGCCTCCCGCTTCGCGCGCCTTCCCAAACTCAGCCGTTTCGGCTGGTTGATGGGCTTGTACGCGGAGAATCACGCTCGTCTTTCGCGCCTGTTTTCTCCGGCCGAGCTCGCACGCGGCGTGTACCTGTCCGACGTCGGCGACGGCCTCGACCTGCGCCTGGACGTGATCGAGCAGCATCGCTATACGACCGAAATGCGCTTGACGTATGCGCTGCAGGACCCCCTGACCGGCGAGCCCGACCCGTCCGCGTATCTGCGCCTGTATCACGACGCGCACCAGGTCGAAGCCACCCATTGCTATGTCGGCCGCCGCTGGCAGGACGTCATCGGCATGTACCCGCCGCCGGCGGAGGTGATCGGCCACCGCATGCGCATGAATACTTTTTTAGGAAAGTGGCTCGAGTATCTAGCGGAACGGGGTCATGGCATGGCAACATTGCGCCCGGTCGAACACGACCCCGCGCAGCCCGATCCATTCGGCCCAGGCGACGCGGGACCGGGAAAAAATTTAGCGATGAATGCTTGACGACATCGCTGAACGCCCGCTAAGATGTTCGTCTTTCCAGCACGTGGGGCCATAGCTCAGCTGGGAGAGCGCTACAATGGCATTGTAGAGGTCGCCGGTTCGATCCCGGCTGGCTCCACCACTCTTCGGAACTGAAAGGGTTTCCGGACGAGTTAGCTGCAAGAACAACAAGTTTTGTCCCCATCGTCTAGAGGCCTAGGACATTACCCTTTCACGGTAGCGACCGGGGTTCGAATCCCCGTGGGGACGCCAAACAACACAGAAGGCCGCCGAAAGGCGGCCTTCTGTGTTTTCGTTCGTTCGTTCGTTCGTTCGTTCGTGCGACGAACGAATGCCGCCGGCATGCCCGCGTTCGTGGCTGCGCTTTCATGGCCTGTCTTGCATGGCTCGATAAGCGGAGCGCGTAGGGCCGGCGATGTGCATCGACGCATCGTGCGCGCGGCGCGCCTGTCGAGCCGCGATCGTCGACGAGGCAAGGATCGCAAGCGCGCCGACGAGATCGTGCGACGGATGCGTACGACGGATGCGCGCGCCGCGGCGCGCGCATTGCCGATACGGTCGTTGCGCCGCCGCGGGCACTCGCCCGAACAGTCTCGATCGGCCTCGATTGGCCTTGTCAGCTTTAATCGGCAGCGACTTCGGCGTACATGCCGTTGTGCACGGTCTCGATGATGTCGTTATAGCTGCCGGTGGACCACGGCTGTCCCTTGCCCGGCGCATACAAAGTCATCTTGGCCGGAACCACCCGGCTGCCGGCCTGATCGAGCAAGCGATCGAACTCGGTCAGCCCTTCCAGCAATTTCTTGGTCTTGAGCTTGGCCGGATTGCCCTTCTTCGCCAGCACATCCTGCATGCGCGCGCTCAGCGCCGGCACGGTGCATTCGAGTTCGACCTCGCTGATCCGCCCGTTCTTGACGTATTCGTTCGCTTGCTCGGTGTTCGACAGGCCGCGGCATTGCGCGCCGGCCGCGAGTTGGTTGACCCGCTTGATCGCTGCGGCGAGGGCGGGCTTGGCCTTGGCTTTGTCGACCTTCGGCATGTCCGCCAGGATGCCGTCGGCGAAGCCTTCGTACTGCTGCTCCATGCCGACCGTGTCGGCCAGGTCCTCGAGATCGAAGGCGTTTTCGCTATTGGCGTACAGCGGTTTGGAGTAGGCGTTGAGTTGCTTCGCCGCTTCGAGGTCCTGCCTCAGCGCGACGCGCGCGTAAAGCTCGGCGACCTGCTCGGGCTTCATGGTGATCTTGAGCGCGCGGGTCTTGGCTTTGGCGGCCTTGGACGGCTTGGCGGCGAACGCCGGGTCGAAGGCCGGCGCGAGCACGGCCGGAATCAACAGCGCGGCCAGCAGCGCATTACGGAGAGGGTTGCGGGACATAGGGCGTTCCTTTGCGTGGGAAGAGGGTGGTTTGCCGGTTCAAAGCGACCGGCTGGTCCGGCCGAGGCGGGCATGCGGGCCCGCCGAAGTCATAGGACGAACGACGGCACCCGTTCCAGCACGCCGCCGGCGTAGTCGCGCTGGAACGGCAGGTCCGGGCGATGGGCGTAGCCGATGTAGCAGTCGCAACGCGAGTTCGGACAGCTGCGGGTGCGCAGTTGCGCCGCGTAGCTGCCGTCGTAGAGGTTGCCTAGCGGTTCTGCGACGAAGTGGCAGCGCTTGACGTTGCCGTCGCCGTCGACCGAGACCACGTTTTCGCCGGTCAGGCAGGGCGCACCCAGGCTCGGCGCGGGGTCGAGGTTGTAGCGGAAGTGCGGGTCGATGCGTTGCAGGCGCTCGATCTGAGCCTCGTCGTAGTAACCCGGCGGACGCTCGTCGTAGGCGTTGAGCCACAGCGGCGTGTGCGCCGGTAGTTCGGCCCGCAGCGCTTCGATTTCGTCCAGGTGCTCGTGCAGGGCGACCATGCCGACGCTGTGGCGCACGCCGCGGCGCGCGAGTTCGCGGCAGCGGGCGAGGAAGGCCGCTCGCGTGACCTGGGTCGGGTGATAGGTGCACCACAGTGCGAGCGTGCGGGTATCGACGTCGTCGAGCCAACGCATGCCGACGCACAGGTTGGTCTGGATGGCGACCCGGCGCACCTGCGGCAGGTGGCTCAGGCGGGTCATCGCGTCGCGGTAGTGGCGGCGCACCAGGCCTTCGCCCCAGGGGGTGAACAGGATCGACAGGTCCATGCGCTGCTGCATCGCCCAATCGACGAAACGCGCCAGGTCGTCGGCGTCGCGACGCAGCGCGGCGCGGCTGTCGTAGGTCTTCGCGAACGGGCAGTAGGCGCACTCGTAGTTGCAACTGCTGAGCCGGCCGCGATAGAGCAGGGACAGGTGCATGCGCTCAGCCGAGGCGATAGTCGTGCATGCGCTCGGCGATGCGCGCCGAGGTCAGCCAGGGGCCGATGGTGTCGGCGCGGGCGAGGCCGGCGTCGGTCAGGGCGAGCATCGCTTCGTCGCCATGGGCCAGGTCGAGGTCGAGCAGGTCGCGCAACTGCGGCAGGTCGTCGAGGCAGTCGGCGCCGAAACGGCGGCGGTAGTCGTCGCGGTCCAGGCCCGGGCGGATCAGCAGGGACTGGATGACGTGGCGGCGCCGGCGTTCGTCCTCGTCGAGCTCGATGCCGTAGTCGGCGTAGGCGAACGAGGCCGGGTCGCGGGCCAGGTAGTGGTCGAGGATCTCGGCGACGCTGCGTCGGGCCACGCCATACTCGCTGGAGTAATGCAGGGTGCCGGTGTAGGAGCGCGCACCGCAGCCGACCCCGACCATGCCGTCGCTCTGGCAGCAGTAGACCGGCGCGGCGATGTCGGGCGAATGCGGGGCGCGGAACATGCGCATCGAGACCTGGGTGTAACCGGCCGCGAGCAGATGGTCGCGGCCGGCCTCGTACAGCGCCAGGCGCGTGTCCAGCGGTTCGGGCTGCAGGGCGAACCCGGGCTTGGCGCCGGCCTTGGCCTCGATCCGGCCCAGACCGGTCAGCGGCCGCACGTACAGCGGATACAGATAGATCTCCTCGGGCTGATGCGCCAGGGCGCTGTCGATCGAGGCGAGAAAGCTCGTCACCGTCTGCCCGGCGATGCCGTAGATCAGGTCTAGGTTGAGGATCGGGAAGGCCTGCTCGCGGATAGTCGCGATCGCGCGCTCGACCACCTCGCGCTGCTGCGGCCGCACCAGCGAGCGCACCTCGGCGTCGCTGAAGCTCTGGATGCCCATGCTGACCCGGTCGATGCCGGCTTCGCGGCAGACCCGCAGCTTGTCGGCATCGACGGTTTCCGGCGACACCTCGATGCCGGCCGGCGTGGTCTTCAAGTCGATCGAGGCGTGGCGTTCGACCATAGCGAACACTCTGCGCAACTGGTCGACGTCGAGGTAAGTCGGGGTGCCGCCGCCGAGCGCGAAACGCACGAAACGGTGATCGCCGAGCGCCTGCGCGGTGGCCTGCAGCTGCCGCTCCATCTGGTCGAGATAGGCGTCGACCTTGGCCGGTTCCGGCCGCGCCAGCGCGAACAGATTGCAGAAGCCGCAGCGATAGGAGCAGAACGGGATGTGCAGGTACAGGAACAAGGCATCGCGGCGTTCGCCGGCCCACAACTGCGACAAGGGCTGCGCCGGCTCGATCGGGCGATAGGCGGTCTTGTGCGGGTAGGAATACGAGTACGCCTGGTAGGGCGGCAAGTTGAGCAGGTCGGCGAGGCCGGGGCTAAGGCGGTCAGCGGTCATGGCGTGAGTATGAAATGCGCGTAGGGCACGGTCATCACCACATCGTGGGCGAGGCGATGGCCGTGGTAGCCGTCCTCGCCGTAGGCGGTGCCGTGGTCGGAGCAGGCGATGACGAAGGCGCGTCCGCGTTCGCGCAAGGCGGCGAACAAGGGCGCGAGCGCGGCGTCGACGTAGCGCAGGGCGGCGCAATGGCTGTCGTAGCCGTCGTGCTCGGCGCCGGCGAGGTAATGGCGATTGGGCTGATGCAGGGCGGAGACGTTGATGAAGGCGAAGCAGCGGGTATCGCGCAGCTCCTCGCTGCGCAGGCGTGCGCAGGCCAGCGCGACCTGGCGCTGGGTGGAGTCCGCCGCGGTGACGCCGAAACCCGGCTCCCAATAGCTCTCGTCGAACAAGCCGGGCAATTGCGAACCGAGCGGGTTGCGCTTGTTGAAGAAGCCGACCCCGCCGACGCAGATCGTGCGATAGCCGGCGTCGTGCAGGCCGGAGACGATGTCGGCGCGGTCGCGGAACACGTAGGTGTGGGCGGCGGTGGTTTCGCTGCCTTCGAAGTCGAGCGCGAACAAGCGCGGATGCGGGCCGGGCGAGGCCGGGGTCGGCAGGAAGCCGGCGAAGAACGCCGCGTGCGCGGCATAGGTGAAGCTGCCCGGCGTGTGCCGGCGCTCCCACCCGCCCGGAGGCAAATGCGGGCCTATCACCGGCAGTTCGCCGCGCTCGAAGCAGGCTTGGGCGGCGTCGTAGCGCAAGGTGTCGAGGGTGATCAGGACCAGGTCGTGATCGCCGACGATGGCGCGCATGTCGGGCAGGGCGTCAGGCATGGGCGAGGACTCGTTGCGGGCCGGTCGTGATGTGCGGCGAGGGCGTCAGCGCCGCCTGATCGTCGTAGGTGCCGCGGCCTTGCCACCGCAAGTTCGGTAGCAGGTCGCCGAAGGCGTTGGCTTCGAGCAGCCAACTGCGGCGGCCGCGCAGGATCAGGTCGAAGCCGATCATGCGGCTGCGCGGGAATACCTGGGCGGCACGCTCGCTCGCGGTTTCCAGCGCCTGCATCGAGTCCGCATCGAGCCAGGCCTCCAGCGCGCCGCGGCGGTTGCCCAAGTGCAGATTGGTTAACGGCCTTCGGCTGACCCGGGCGACGCGTTGCCGCGCCTGGCCGTCGAGGGCGACTACGCGCAGGTCGTAGTGTCCGCCGAGGGCATCGGGCGCGCGCGGCTTCGGTATCCAGCGCTCGGCGTATGCGCCTTGTGCGGCGAGGAGGTCGACAAGGCGGGCGATGTCGCGGGCGGCGGTGTAGCGGCGCGGGCGCAGCGAATTGAACACGCGGACTTGCCCGCCGCTTTCGACCAGTTCGGCCGAGCCGTAGGCGATCTCGCGGCCGGCGCGGTTGCGCCGATACGCCAATACGCCGGCGCCCGAGGATCCGTAGCGCGCCTTGACGAAGGCCTGGTCGCAGTCGGTATCGCGCAAACGTTCGCGCAGGTCTTCGTAGCCGTCGATCGGGCCGAGCAGCGGCGGCACCTCGATCCCGGCCGCGATCAAGCGCTGCTGGCAGGCCAGCTTGTCGCTCATACAGGCGATGTCGTCGGGCGGGTTGAGGTAGGCGGCCTCGGCCGGCAGCGAGCGCAGCAGATCGGCGAAGCCGGCGTACCAGTAATGCTGATAGGCGAGTTCGCCATGTTCGAGCGGCTGCGGTACCGGGCCGGGCGCGCCAAGCCGATGCCAGCCGCGTTCGATCAGGGCGGCGTGCAGGGCCGGCGCTTCGCCGGGCGATTCCAGCTTGACCATCGCGCCGCGATGGCCGCCGATCGCCTCGGCGGCGCGTTCCGGCGCGCTCAGCAGGGTCTGGTAGTCGACGACTTCGGCCGCAGGCAGGCCGCGCTCGCGCAAGGCCTGCTGCAATCCCTGGACCCGGCGGCTGGCGCGCGGGCCGAACAGCAGCCAGGGGGTGGCGGACACGTCTTACTCGGCGACTGCGACGTAGCGCTCGCCGTCGTCCTCGTCTTCATGCTCGTCGAGCACCACTTCGCAGGGCAGGCTGGCGAGTTTCTGCTGCCATTCCGGCGAGATGTAGTGGTGGCTCAGGTTGATGCGTTCGATGCCGCCGAGGTTCGGGCTTTCGAACAGGGCCTGCGCACCGACGTCGCCGATGGTGCCCAGCGACAGGTCGAGGGTCTGCAAGCCGCCCAGCCAGGGCTGCGCGGCCAGCCATACGGCAAGCTCGTCGCTGATGCTGGCGTTGCGCAGGCCCAGGTAACGCAGGCGCTCGGGCTGGATCGCGGTGAACAGGCGCTGATAGGTCGCCAGGTCGCCGTCGTAGCCGTAGTTGTCGTCGCCGAGCCACAGTTCGAGGTGGTGCAGCGCGGGCAGCTTGGAGCCGGCGAGGGCGTCGACGATCTTCGACGGCAGGCCGCCGCATTCGATCGCCAGTTCCTGCAGGTGCTCATGCTCGAAGGCCTGCAGTTCCAGACCGCTGGAACCGCGGATACGCAGGGATTCCAGCGCCGGATAGGCCGCGAGCAGGGCGTTGTACGAGGTTTGGATGATCCAGGAGATCTCGCAGTCTTCGTACGTCATGTCGCCGACGAACAGCCCCTTGAGCGCAGGCAGTTCGGCGCGGCGTTCGATCAGCAGGTCGAGATAGCCCGACGGGCTTTCGTCGTGGGCTTCGCTCCAGGGGCCGACGACCAGCGCATCGAGCGTGCCCGGGTCGACCTGCGACAGCAGACTGCCGAGCAGATCGCCTTGGCTTTCGGCGCTGTCGTAGTCCTGATGCAGGCGGTAGACGACGTCGCCGCCGGCGGGCGTCTCGCCCATGCTGAAGTTCACGATGCGCTTGCCGCGGTAGATCTGCGAATACTCGCCAATGGCCACGAGTGGCTCCTTGCCTGAATGTGCCGCAAGCATACCCAAGCCCGGGCCGACCGCGTAGCCGCGCGCAGTTTGCGCATCGCGGCGGTCGGCACAGCATCGGCGCATCGATCGGCCCTCATCGCGCGGCGGTGCTGCCGACACAGCGCGCGGCAACAGGCCGTTGCTATGATCGGATCAAATCATGGAGGCGGCGATGGCGAATTTCGGTTTCGGCTCGACTAATCCCGGCGATTTCGGCGCCGGCCCCGATCTGGATGCACTGGCGCGACAGTACTGGAGCGCATGGGGGCAGATGATGCGCGGTGCCGGCGCGCAGCCCTCGCAGCCGTCGGTTCCGGGTTGGAACGAGGCCGTGAACTGGTGGTCGCAACTGGCCAAGGGCGCGAGCCCGCAAGCCGACGAAACCCTGGACCGTTTCAACAGCCAGGCGCGCGGCTGGTTCGGCGAAATCCAGAAGCTGGCGGCGCAGTTCGCCGGCAGCGACGCCTCGGCCGGTGACATCGCCGGGGCCTGGAAACGCGCGCTCGGCGGCAATGCCGCCAATCCCTTCGCCGACGTGTTCGGGGCGATGCGCGGCCCGGGCCAGCAGGATCTGTCGCGTTGGGTCGAGCAGGTCGCGCCGTTTTTGGAGCGCCTGCACGGCCAGGGCCCATCGATCCTCGGCCTGCCCGCGTTCGGTTTCGCGCGCGAGCATCAGGAGCGCCTGCAGGCGCTGGCTCAGGCGCACGTCGATTACCAGAAGCAAAGCCAGGCCTACAACGCCTTGATGGCCGAAGCCGGCCAGGATGCGTTCTCGCGTTTCGAGGACAAGCTGGCCGAGCGCAGCGAGCCCGGTCGTCAGCTCTCCAGCGCACGCGCGCTGTTCGATCTGTGGATCGATGCGGCCGAGGAAGCCTATGCCCAGATCGCCTTGTCGCCGCGTTTCCGCGACGCGTATGCGGCCCTGGTGAATTCGCAGATGCGACTGCGCGCCGGCGTGCAGAAGGAAGTCGAGCAGGCCAGCGGCGGCTTCGGCATCCCGACCCGCACCGAGATCGACGCCGCGCACCGCAAGATCGCGCAACTCGAACGCGAACTGCGGCGCCTGCGCGATGAAGTGCAGCAGGCGCGGTCCGCCAGCGCGAACGAGGCGCCGCGCCGGGCCGCGGAAGCGCCGCCCGCGCCGGCCCAGCCGGCTGCGAAACCCGCAGCGAAATCAGCGGCGAAGTCGGCCAAGGCCGCGGCGAAGAAAACCGTCAAGCCGCGCCCGGCCCAGGCCGCGGCCGCCGCCGCCAGCAAGTCGGGCGTTGTGCCGCCGGGCAAGCCCAAGCCGGCGAAGAAGACCGCGATCGCCCGTCCGCAACCGCCGACCCGGCCCAGCGCCGCCGCCGCGGTGAAGCCGGCCAAGACCACGAAGAAGGCGCGCTGACATGACCTCACCGATCAATTTCAGCGCCGAATCCCTGGCCCAGGAAGCGATGCAGGCGCAGAACAAATTGCGCGCCGGCCTGGACTCGCTGCACCAGGTCGGCAACATCGACTACGGCGCGACCGAGCGCGAGGAAGTCTGGCGCGACGGCAAGGTCGTGTTGTATCGCTTCCGCGGCGACAAGGCGCCGACCGCGAAAGTCCCGCTGCTGATCGCCTACGCCTTAGTCAATCGCCCCTACATGGTCGATCTGCAGGCCGACAAGTCGATCGTGCGCGGCCTGCTCGAACGCGGCGAAGACGTCTACATCCTCGACTGGGGTTATCCGGACCGCTCCGACCGCTATCTCGAACTCGAGGACTACATCCAGCGTTTCCTCGGCGGCGCGGTCGACCACCTGCGCCGCGAGTACCGCATGGACGCGATCAACCTGCTCGGCATCTGCCAGGGCGGCGCGTTCTCGCTGTGCTATTCGGCCTTGAACCCGGGCAAGGTGCGCAACCTGATCACCATGGTCACGCCGGTTGATTTCCACACCGACGACAACATGCTGTCGAACTGGACCCGCGGCCTGGACATCGACCAGTTCGTCGACACGCTGGGCAACGTCCCGGCCGACGTCATGAACTGGTGCTACCTCACCTTGAAGCCGTGGCGTTTGTTCGTGCAGAAGTACGTCGGCCTGATCGACATCCTCGACGACAAGCGCGCGCTCGAGGACTTCCTGCGCATGGAGAAGTGGATCTTCGACTCGCCCGACCAGGCCGGCGAAGCCTTCCGTCAATTCATCAAGCAGTTCTACCAGGGCAACGGCTTCGTCAACGGCGGCATCGACATCGGCGGCCGTGCGGTCGACCTGGCCTACATCGGCATGCCGGTGCTGAACATCTTCGCCGAGCAGGACCATCTGGTGCCGCCGGCCGCGTCGCGGGCGCTGGCTAAGTTGGTCGGTACCGAGGACTACTCGGAGCTGTCGTTCCGCGGCGGCCACATCGGCATCTACGTGTCCGGCCGCGCCCAGCGCGAAGTGCCCCAGGCGATCCACGACTGGCTGGCGCAGCGCTCGCGCTGAATACGCTGCGCCCGGCGTCCTCGCTGCACACGATGCAGCCTGCGAACTGTTTTCTCTGGCGTATCCGATTCTTCTCGCATATCCGAAGCAGGCCCCGAACCGCTCCCTCTCCCGCTGGCGGGAGAGGGCCGGGGTGAGGGCCAGCGAGGCCTGCGCATAGCCCCCAGGATGCATTGCCCCGCTGGGACGTTTAGTCTCGGCAACTCGTCAGTCAGAGAACGCTCATGAGCCGCATCCTGCTTCCCTTGCTGCTGGCCCTGCTTTGCGCCTGCGCCAGCACCGCGCCGACACCCCAGGCTGCAACGACGGCCGCAGCGGCCCCGGCTGCCGCTGCAGCCGCCACCGATTCCAGCCGCTGGGAAATCAACATCCAGGCTTTCGAGCGCGAGGACGCGGTGGTCCGCCGCCGACCCGGCAGCATCGTCTTCGTCGGCAGTTCGTCGATCCGTTACTGGCAAAGCCTGGATACGGATTTCCCCGGCGTGGCCATCATCAACCGCGGCTTCGGCGGTTCGCGCGTCTACGATTCGCTCTACTACGCCGACCGCATCGTCACCCCGTATCAGCCGCGCGCGGTCGTGTTCTATGCCGGCGACAACGACTTGTCGGAAGGCCGCACGCCGACGCAGGTGCGCGACGACTTCGCCGCTTTCGTCGAGCGCGTGCGTGCCGCCGCGCCGCAGGCGCGGTTGGGTTTCATCTCGATCAAGCCCAGCCCCTCGCGCGCGGCCTTGCTGCCGCAGGTGCGCGAAGCGAACGCCCTGGTGCGCGCTTATGCGCAACAAGCCAAGGGCGTGGATTATCTGGACGTCTATACGCCGATGATGCAGGCCTCCGGCGCGCCGCGTCCCGAGCTGTTCCTCGAGGACGCCCTGCACATGAACCGCGGCGGCTACGAAATCTGGACCGAGGTGGTCGGCGCCTGGTTGCGTACGATCTAATGCGCCGCATGGACATCGCCCGCACCCGCTTCCGCATTCCCTTGATCCGCGCCCTGGCCACGGTCGCCTTGCTTGCCGGCCTGGGCGCCGCCCAGGCCGCGCCATCGGCCCAGGCCGAGCGCGAGATCGAGCAGCTGATCCAGGCGCTCGGCAGCTCCGCCTGCCAGTTCGAACGCAACGGCAGCTGGCACGACGCCAAGGCGGCGCAGGCGCATCTGCGCAAGAAGCTGGCCTACCTGCGCAAGCGCGACCTGGCCGATACCGCCGAGCAGTTCATCGAGCGCGCGGCCAGCGAAAGCAGCCTCAGCGGCCAGGCCTACCGGGTCCGCTGCGGCGGCGCGCCGCCGGTCGCCTCGGCCGCCTGGCTCAAGGCTCGCCTCGTTCAGCTGCGCGCCAAGCCGGCGACGACGCCATCACCCTGACGCGCTAGACTGATTCCGGGCCCGCAGGAACCCGGAGCACGCCCGGATGAGCAGTACCACGCGAACGTTCTGCCGCTCGCGCCACGATCGCATGATCGCAGGCGTCTGCGGTGGCATCGCCTTGCGGATGCATTGGAATCCGGTGCTGGTGCGCGGCGCTTTCGTCGTCCTGGCCCTGGCCACCTTCCTGCTGCCGGTCGCGTTGGTGTACCTGATCCTTTGGCTGTTGATGTCGGAAGAGGGCTGCTGACTGGCTGGCCTGTTGCGAATCGCCGGCAGCACGCTCGGCATGCTCTGGACCTCGCCGATCACGGCGCTGGGTCTGCTCGCCGGCGTCGTCGGCATGCCGTTCGGCGCGCGCCTGCGTTTGCGCCGCAGCGACCTGGCCCTGGTGTTCCAGCATTGGCCGTGGGGGCCGGGCGGGGCGATCACCCTGGGCAACGTCATCCTGCACACCGGCGACAGCCTGGATTCGCCGTGCTTCACCTATGCCCACGATGCCGGCCACGGCGACGAGCCGCCGATCCTGCTCGCCGATCACGAGCGCGCCCACGTCTATCAATACATGGTGCTGGGGCTGTTGTTCGTGCCGTTGTATCTGATTTGCGGCGGCATCAGCGTGCGCAATCCGTTCGAGCGCGCCGCCGATCGCTACGCCCAGACCGGCCGCGGTTGGTGGCCTTGGTCGAAGTGAGTCAGGCGAGGAGCGAGTGGTCAGGAGCGAGGAATGAGTAGGTGCCCAGGCTGCGGGCGATCTCTCTCACTCCTGGTTCCTAGCTATTCGTCCCGACTGCTGAGCGCGCCGCCGAGCGTCCTGAACAGGTGCGCGTCAGATTTCGCTTACGAAAATTTGATCGGCAGGTAACGCCGGCGGCAGTACCTTACGCCTATCGGAGAACAACCAACGGACGAAAGTCCGATGCAATCGCTCCGATACGGAAGGCCCGGACACCCGAGGAAATCTCGAAGGCCCGGGTCTTCTCATTGCGCGTTTGGTCAGTGCGCGCGAGCAACTCAGCTGCGCGGCGACAAGGGCAGCAGCGTCGCCGATTCGCCGCCGGCCGCGCCGTTCGGGCCGAAGCGACGCTCGACGAAGGCGATCGAATCGGCATCGATCAACACCACCGTGCTGCAACGCGTGCCGTAGCGCTCGCCGAGCACGAACGGCGGCGACAGCATGCGTTCGAGTTCCAGCCCCACGCCGGTATCGGGCAGAGCCTCGTCGGGCGCGGGCGTGGAGTCGGCGAGCGCCGACAACAGCATTTCCAATTGGTCGGTGCCCGATTGCGGCACGGTCGATGCCGACGAGTCCAGCCACGACGACAAGGCGCGCGTGGCGTGAGTGCTCTTCGGCCACGGCGCGTCGAAGGCGCCGTTCGACATCGCATGCACGCCGGGCGCGACCGGCCCGGCGACGAAATGCGGATGATTGCTGGCGAACATCAAGGCCTCGCCGTCCCATAGCAGCAGATTGAAACGGCCGAACTCGGCCGCGTCGGGACGCAATGCTTCGAGATAATCGGCGGCGCCGATGCGGTCGCGCACGAACTCGCGCACCAGTCCGCCGCGCGATCGCGGTGCGGCCTCGGGATTGAGCCCGGCGCGCACGTTGGTGACCGCAGCGAAGCGGCCCGCGCTCGACGCCATCAGCCAACTGCCGCCCTGGAGCAGGTCGCGGCCGCCGTAGACCTCGGGACTGTCGGGGTCGGGCCCCGCGGCCGCGGTCGGGCGTTGATGGGCCTCGTCGCGATTGGCGATCAAGGCCAGGCGATAGCGGGGATGGTGTTGCCAGGCGAGGGCGATCAGACACATCGCGCCATTCTAGCCGTGCCCGCGCCGCCGTATTGCTCACGGTCGGCCTCGACGCGCAAGCGGCAAGCGTCGCAGCGCCGCCACGACGAATGGCAGGGGCGTCGGGGCGGGCCTGGCCATATTCTGGCCATCGTCTCATCGGCTGAGACCGCTCCACGTTCTGCTAGCTGGCGCAGAAGGGGAGACGTGTCGATGAATCGTGGTGCCAGGATGTTGCTGCAGTTGTTCGCGCCGGCCTTGGTGATCGCCGCCGGCGGCATCGCGGCCGGTACGGTACTGCTGGAACTGGGCGATACGCCCGCCGGTGCGGCGTTCGCACCGATCGCACGATCGTTGCAGCTCGGCAGCGTATGCGCCGGCTTCACGATGATGATGTATTCATTCTGGCGTCTGTGGCGCTGGGAACGCGGTCTGGAGCCGCAATGCCCCTGTGGCGGCCTGTTGTCGCGGCCCTCGTTCGGCCGTCGTGGCCACACCCGGCGATGCCTGGGCTGTCGTCGAACTCATTCAGAAAACTGATCCCCATGCTCGCAACCGCCGCCGCCATCCGATGCACCGTGACCGCTTGGCAGGCGGCGGCGCGGATGAGCACGGCGGAACGCGCGGAGTCGGTGGCGGAGCCGCAGGAAACCGGCGATGCCGCGGCCGCTTCGATGACCGCGGCGTTCGGCGCCGAGGACGATGCCGGCGAGCCGAACTGAGTCTCGGTCTGGCGTCGCGATTGGTGAGCAAGGCAAATTCGCCCGCCTTCTTTCAAAGGGGAGGCTTCAGTGGAGGTCGTCGTCGCGAACAGACCTGTGCTGTTCCCCTTGATAAAGGGGGGTAGGGGGCGTTGTCGTTTGACTCACGCGAAAGACGACGGCGAAGCGAAGCCGGTCCCTTGCCACCCGAGCGGCCATCGCGCTCGGCGCCCCTGATCGAACCCGTGTCGGGCTTTGCGGCATCCAACCTCATCAAGACGTGCAGACGCGGAGCGTTTGCCTGGGTATACTGCGCAGCCGCTGCCGGAGTGGCGGAATCGGTAGACGCAGCGGACTCAAAATCCGCCGCCCTTAAAAGCGTGTGGGTTCGAGTCCCACCTCCGGCACCATGAAAAACAAGGGCTTAGCCGCAAGGCTAGGCCCTTTGTTTTTGCCCGCTCGTCGCGCATCGACGGCGATGCCTAGGCCGATACCGATCCGGCTGCAGTGCCGGGCCGACGTGGCCCGCCTGCGAGGTGTATCAGGATCGGCAGGTCGCGGTGCGGCCGTAGCGGTCTTCAGAAGCCGCCGTAGCGCGCCATAGCCGCGGCCAGCACGAAGATCGCCGCGATCAGGACCAATTCGAAGCGCACGATGCCGCGCATCTTCGCCACTTCGCCGGCATCCGGCAGATAGCCTGGGTCGAGCGACCAGGCCTTGCGCCAGCGCAGGAAACGCACGGTCGGCAGGATCGACAGCAGGCCGACCAGGACGTAGGCGCCGAGCTTGGCGTGGAACCAGGGGTTGTGCAGATAGAAATCGTGGCCCTTGACGCCGTACCACACGCGCGCCAGGCCGATCAGCAGCAACAGGCCGGCGCAGCCGCCATAGGCGGAGTCGAGACGGGCCAGGCGTTGCAGCACGCCGCCGTCGATGGGGCCGCGCAACAGGATGGATTCGGCGACGAGCATCGACACCAGGGCGAAGATCAGCAGGTGGTGCGAGGCGGCGAGCAACAGGTCGGTCAGCATCGTCTGATCTCCGGGCGGCGGCTGAGAGAGGCAAGAAGCGAACGCGCGAATGCTACCCGGTGCCGGGCGCGCCAGCATGGGCCATCAGCAGGTTGTGTGCGGCGCCACGAGGGGACGATGACGCGTGTGCGCGCCGCTCATCGGGCCTGCCGCCGATGCGGTGGTGCGGCGCCGTGTGGAACGGCGCGCTGCGGCTCAAGCCGCTTCGTCGGTTTCCAGCGACTTGTCGACGCGGCGGAACCACTCGCCGTCGCGCGGCACGAACATCGAGCAGGCTTCCATCGGCGCCTTGTAGATGTGCAGGGACACGGCGACCGAGTCGTTACTGGCGTTGCGGATGGTGTGGTACTCGTGCGGCGGGATCAGGCTGCCGGCGCTGCCCGGGCCGGCATGCATGCCGCCGGCGGCGCGGAAACGGAAGTTTTCGCCGTTGCGTTCGAGCAGTTCGAACTGGGTGATTTCGAGCTCGCCGTCCCACACGCCTTCGACGCACCACAGGCCGCTGTGGTCGTGCATCGGCGTGCCCTGGCCTGGGCCCCAGGTCATCGCCACGACGCTGTAGCCGAGCTGCGGGCTGCGGTAGATCTCGCGCCGGGCGTAGTGATCGTCGATCGGATCGAACACGCACTCGGGCAGGTGCACGTCGCGGTCGCGGATCATCTTGCACAGGGTGTTGCGCAAGGCCGCGGTGACGGCGTGTTCGTCGCCGGAAGCGACGGCGTCGTCGATGGCGGCGACCAGTTTGTCGTGGCCGGGGAAGTCGAGGTCGGGCAGGGCGTCGGTGGCGTTCATGCGGTCCATTCTACGTCTGTCCTAGCCTCCCCGCAGCTCGGCCAGGAATCCTGCGACGGCCGGCCCAAAACGTCCGATGTCGACCAGAAAGGCGTCGTGCCCCTGCGGCGATTCCAGCGGCAGGAAGCGCGAATCGGCGCCGCTGGCGCGCAGGCCCTCGGCGATTTCCTGCTGTTGCTGCAAGGGGAACAGGATGTCGGTCTGGACGCCGATCGCCAGGGCTTTCTCGACCCGGATCGCGGCCAGGCCGAGCCGCACCTGTTCATCATTGTCGGCGAGGGTCTGGCCGCAGTAATCGCCCAGGTCGAACCAGTCCATCGAGCGGCTGAGATACAGATAGCAGTTGGGGTCGAAACGGCGGACGAAGCGGCGGGCGTGGCCTTCGAGGTAGCTTTCGACTTCGAATTCGAGCCCGAACGGTTCGTCGTCGGCGCGGTCCGATTCCAGGCGCACGCGGCCGAAGCGGCCGTCCCATTCCAGCGCCGAACGATAGGTGATGACGCCGAGCTTGCGCGCCATGCGCATGCCGGACTCCGGGTAATGCTCGTCGTCGTAGCGGCCCTGGTTCCATTGCGGATCCAGGCGGATCGCCTCGCGCTGCAGCGAGCGGATCGCGATCGAGAACGGCAAGGCGCGGGCGGCGCCGGAGATATTGATGTGGTTGCGCGCCAGGCCCGGATGACGGATCAGCAGGGCCAGCGCGGTCATGCCGCCCATCGAGTTGCCGATCACGCAGGCCAGGCGCTCGATGCCGAGCGCGCGCACGACATGGGCAGCCGCATCGGCGCCGTCTTCGACCGACAGTTCGGGGAATTCGAGGCGGTACAGCTCGCCGGTGACCGGGTCGACCGAAGCCGGGCCGGTCGAGCCCTTGCAACTGCCCAACGAGTTCACGCAGATCACGAACCAGTGGTCGCTGTCGATCGGCTTGCCCGGGCCGAGCATGGCTTCCCACCAACCCGGCTCTGGGTTGCCGGCATTGGCCGCGGCATGCGCGTCGGGCGACAGGCCGGTGACGATCAGGATGGCGTTGTCGCGGGTGGCGTTGAGCTCGCCCCAGGTCTCGTAGGCGATGCGGGCGCCCTGCAGCGCGCCGCCGCGCTTCATCGGAAACGGCGAGGGCAGGTCGATGTGGCGGGTGCCGGGCGGAATGAATTCGGTCATGCCTTGCGCTCGTCTGGCCGGCCGTGGGCCGGTGTCCTTGGGGTCGGAGGGGAAGGGCGGAACGGGAAGCGAAGGCTGGCGAAGTTCGTTTCCTCCGCTCGCCCGTATCGATCGCCGTGCAGCCTAAACCATTGTTTCGGCGTGCGTCGCAGCATCATCCGTTCTGTCGTCATGCGCCCGTTCCGATGGCGAAACAGGCCTCGTTTCGAGGCCGGATCCGGACGGGCCCGGCCACGATCATTCGACCACGCGATCGACGACGATCTCGACCCTACCGCTGTCGGCCACGCGCGCGGTCGTCGGCGCGGAGGCGAGGTCGCCAGGCTGCGGAATCGCATTGCCCGACGCCGAGATGCGGGCGAGCACCTGCACTTCGGCAAGTTGGGACAGTTTCATGGTCGGCATCGGGCTGTCGCCGTCGTCGAGCCGGACTTCGATCGGGAAATCCTTGGCCGCGTGTTTCTCGACCGCAACCGGCATCGGCGCGCCGCTGGTCTGGCGGGCGAGCACGAACAGGCTGGCGTTGGCCGGCAGCTTGGCCGCCAGGGCCGGCGCCAGGCTGACCTTGATCGTGATGCCGGGGCCCGCGCTTGCGGCCGCGGCCGTCTTGGCCGGCGCTTGCATCGGTTCCAGCCCGGCTTCCAGGCGCGCGCCGTTGATCTGTTCGAGCAGGCTCGCGGCGGTGCGGGCATCGACCACGGCGAGCAGCGGCTCCCAGGTCTTCGCCGCTTCGGCCGGTTGCTCGGCCTGGCGCTGGGCGATGCCGAGGAACCAACGCGCACGCTGATGCATCGGCTGTTGTTGCAAGGCGTGCTGCAGCATGGCCACGGCTTCGGCGTCGAAACGCCGGTCCGGCATCGCCAGCGCGCGCGCCTCGGCGGCTTCGGCGAGCAGGTCGGGGTTGTCGGGGGCTAGCTTGACCGCACGCGCATAGGCATCGCGCGCTTTCGCGCTCAAGCCTTCGGCGGTGTAGGCGCTGGCGAGCAGGCGCCAGCCTTCGATCTGGTTCGGATCGCGTTCCAGCTCGGCTTCGAGCTGGGTCACCGCTTCGGCGAGGGTCTGGGGGGCCTTGACCTGCTGCGGATTGAGCGCGGCCGGCGTGCCGATCGCGAGGTACAGCGCCGCGGTCACCGCCGCCAGCGCCAGGCCGACGCCGGCACCGAGCCACGGCCGCGAGCGCCACAGCGGATACAGGGCGAATCCCAGCGCGAACACGACCAGGGTCGCGCCCGCCACCACGAACATCGTCATCGAGCTCGAACCCATCGCCACGGCCATCACCACTCTTGCTCGTCGTCGTTCGGCGCGGGCGTCGACGCCGCGCTGCGCTGGCGCACGATGCGCGCGACCACGAAGCCGCCGGCCAACAGCAGCAGGGCCGGGCCGAACCACAGCAACCAGGTCTTGGATTCGACCTGCGGCCGGTAAAGCACGAACTCGCCGTAGCGCGCGACCAGGAAGTCCTTGATCTGCGCGTCGTTCTTGCCCTGGCGCATCAGCTCCAGGACCTCGCGGCGCAGATCGTGGGCGATCTGGGCGTTGGAATCGGCCAGCGACTGGTTCTGGCACATCACGCAGCGCAGCTCGGCGACGAGGGCATGGAAGCGCCGTTCTTCGCCGCTGTCGTTGAAGCTCAACGGCACCGGGTCGTTGGCGGGCTGCGCCGTCAGTGGAGCGGCAAGGGCCAGGGTCAGCAGCAGGGCGAGCGAGAGGGGGCGTGCGATTCGGCGCAGCGAGTGGGTGAGGAAAGCAAATCCCCCCCGGCCCCCCTTTTTCAAAGGGGGGAGATCTTCGGTAGAGAGCGTCGTTACGGGCGAGACAGTAATGCGTCGGGAGACTGCATTGGCACCGACGAACCCGTGCTGTCCCCCCCTTTGCAAAAGGGGGGTAGGGGGGGATTTGCTCTCGCCGCAGTAGCTCATCGCGCCTTCTCGACTTCCGCCAGCTTCGGCAGCAACTCGTCGCGGATGGTCGCGTCGGTCAGCGGGCCGACGAACTTCCAGCGCACGATGCCCTTACCGTCGACCAGGAAGGTTTCCGGTGCGCCGTAAATGCCCCAATCGATCGCCGACTTGCCTTCGAAATCGGTGACCACGACCCAGTAGGGATTGCCGAACTGCTCCAGCCAACGCAGGGCGTCGGCGTGTTCGTCCTTCCAGTTGAAGCCGATCACGCGCACGCGCTTGGTCTCGGCGAAACGGGTCAGCACCGGATGTTCGTCGCGACAAGCCGGGCACCAACTGCCCCAGACGTTGAGCAGGTAGGGCTCGCCGCGCAGGTCGTCGGACGAGAGCAGGCGGCCGGCTTCGTGCAGCACCGGCAGCGAGAACGCCGGCGCCGGCTTGCCGATCAGCGGCGACGGCAGCGCCTCGCGGTTCGGCTTGCGGCTCAGCCAAACGCCGGCGGCGAGCAGCACGGCCAACGCAGCGAATACCGCCAACGGCAACCAGCGGCTGTTATTGCCGCGCGGGGTGGGGGTATTCATGCCTGTTCTCCTGCAATGGATCCTGCGACCGCAGCGGACACGGCCGGACGCGGTTCGGGCGAACGTCCGCCTTCCTCGCGTGCATCGGCCTTGACTCGGAAACGCCGGTCGGCCGCTGCGACGAAACCGCCGAGCATCATCAGCAAGGCGCCCAGCCAGACCCAGCGCACGAACGGTTTGATGTGCACGCGTACCGCCCAGGCGCCGTCGCCCAGCGATTCACCGAGGGCGACATACAGATCGCGGGTGATGCCGCGTTCGATCGCCGCTTCGGTCATGACCTGGCCGCCGCTGGCGTAGGCGCGTTTTTCCGGGTGCATGACCGCGAGCACTCGCTCGCCGTCGAACACGGTGACGGTGCCGTAATCGGCTTCGTAGTTGGGCCCGACACGATGGTCGACGCTGTCGAAGCGGAACGCGTAGCGGCCGAGGTCCAGGCTCTTGCCCGGCGTCAGCGCGACTTCGCGCTGCACGCTGAGGCCTTCGACCAGCAGGGCGCCGACCAGGAATACGGCGACGCCGAGATGGGCCAGGGTCATGCCGAGCATTTCGGCGGTGTAACGGGTGCCGTTGCCGCGCACGCGCGTCCACACGAAGCGCAAAGTGCCGGCCGCGACCCACACCGCGCCGCCGACGCCGGCGGCGACTTTCCACGGCCCCTGCGGCGCGAGGAAATAGGCCGCGATGGCCGCGCCGAGGGCGAGACCGGCCCAGGGCACCAGCATCGCCAAGGGGCGCGAGGGCTGCTCGCGCTGCCAGCGGAACAAGGGCCCGAACGGCAGCAACAACACCAACGGCGTCATCAGCAACACGAACATCAGCGAGAAATACGGCGGGCCGACCGAGATCTTGCCGAGTTCCAGCGCATCGGCCAGCAAGGGATACAAGGTGCCCAGCAGGACCATCGCGCAGGCGGTGGCGAGCAGCAGATTGTTGGCGAGCAACAAGGTCTCGCGCGAACTGAGCTCGAACGGCTTGCCGCCGTCGTCGTCGCCGGACGGTACGCGCAGTGCGTACAGCAGCAGCGAGCCGCCGATGACGATGCCGAGGAAGATCAGCACGAACAGGCCGCGCGAAGGATCGGCGGCGAAGGCGTGCACGCTGGTCAGCACGCCGGAACGGACCAGGAAGGTGCCGAGCAGCGACAGCGAGAATGCGGCGATCGCGAGCAACAGGGTCCAGCCGCGGAAGCTGCCGCGCTTTTCGGTGACCGCCTGCGAATGCAGCAGGGCGGCGCCGGCGAGCCAGGGCATGAAGCTGGCGTTCTCGACCGGGTCCCAGAACCACCAGCCGCCCCAGCCGAGTTCGTAATAGGCCCACCACGAACCCAGGGCGATGCCCAGGGTGAGGAAGGCCCAGGCGATATTGGTCCACGGCCGCGTCCAGCGCAGCCAGCGCGCGTCGACCTTGCCGTCGAGCAAGGCGGCGATGGCGAAGGCGAACGGCACCGAGAAGCCGACGTAGCCGATATACAGCATCGGCGGATGGATGATCAGGCCGGGGTCCTGCAGCAGCGGATTGAGATCGCGGCCTTCGGCGACCGCCGGCAGCAGGCGCGCGAACGGATTGCTGGTGAAGATCAGGAAGGCGAGGAAGCCGACGCTGATCACGCCCATGACCGCGAGCACGCGCGAGATCACCTCGGGCGGCAAGGCCTTGGAGAAGCGCGCGACCGCTGCGGTCCACAGCGCCAGCACCAGCGCCCACAGCAGCAACGAACCCTCGTGCGCGCCCCACACCGCCGAATAGCGATACGCCATCGGCAGCAGCGAATTGCTGTTCTCGGCGACATAGCGCAGCGAGAAATCCTGGGTGACGAAGGCTTCGGTCAGGATCAGGAAGGCGAAGCCGACCAGGATCAGCTGCGCGTAGGCCGCCGGCCGCGCGATCGCCATCCACGGCGCGATGCCGCGATGCGCGCCGAGCATCGGCAGGCTGGCCTGCACGATGGAGATCAGCAGGGCGAGGATCAGGGCGATCTGGCCGAGTTCAGGCAGCATGGTAGGCGCCCTTGCAGAAGATCAGGGATGGGGCAACAGCAACGGCAAATCTCCCGCGGCCCCCCTTTTTCAAAGGGGGAAGACCAGCGGAGTTATCAAAGCGAGTAGATCCCCGAGAGCCAGTCCGTGCTGTTCCCTCCTTTGAAAAAGGGGGGCAGGGGGGATTTGCTCTCGCTACCGCAACGGTCACTGCGATCAACGCGCCGGCTCCGCGCCGCCGGGGGCGGCGACGTCGTGCTTCTTGTGCGCCGCGCCCATCTTGTCGGCGACTTCCTTCGGCATGTAGGTCTCGTCGTGCTTGGCGAGAATCTCCTCGGCGACGAAGGTGTCGCCCTGCATGCGGCCGGTTGCGACCACCGCCTGCTTCTCGCGGAACAGGTCGGGCAGGATGCCGGTGTAGGCGACCGCCAACTCGGCGTCGCCGTCGGTGACGCGGAATTGCGAATCCAGGGTGCCCTGGGTGCGCTTGAACGAACCCGCCGCGACCATGCCGCCGAGGCGGAAACGCGCTCGCTCGCTGGCTTCGCCGCGCAGGATCTCGCTCGGCGTGTACAGATAGGCGACATTGCGCTGCAAGGCGGTGGCGACCAGGGCGGTCGCGGCGCCGGCGGCGGCGACCAGTCCGACTACCCAGAGCAGGCGGCGACGGCGAGTGGGGTTCATCGACTCAATTCACTTGTCTGGCTACGCGCTGCGCTGCGGGCCGCGCGCGCGCGCGCCAGGCGCAATTCGCGGCGGATCTGCAGCCGGCCGGCGACGAAGTCCCAGCCCAGCACGATGGCGAAAACCGCATACGCGGCGATGATGTATTCCTGGTATTCCATTATCGGCGGCCCTCGCTCGTGGCGCCGGCGAGTTCGGCGACCCAGGCCTTGCCCTGTTCGCGGCGCAGGTTGTCGGCGCGCGCCCGCGTCAGCAGGGCGCCGATGAACCACAGCTTGGTGCCGACGATCATCCAGATCAGCGGCGCCATCATGCTCGCGTCCATGCTCGACTTGCCGAGCAGGCTGATGGTCTGGCCCTGGTGCAGCGAGTTCCACCACACCACCGAATAACGGATCACCGGCAGCAGGGCCACGCCCACGATCGCCAGCAAGGCGGCGGCGCGCGCCGCGGCGCGGCGGTCGTCGATGGCGTTGTACAGGCCGATCACGCCGAGATACAGGAACAGCAGGATCAGCTCGGTGGTCAGGCGCGGGTCCCAGTCCCACCAGGTGCCCCACATCGGCTTGCCCCAGATCGAACCGGTCGCCAGTGTGATCAGGGTGAAGCCGGCGCCGATCGGCGCGCAGGCCATAGCCAGGATCTCGCACAGTTTGATGCGCCAGACCAGGGCGATGGCGGCATAGAACGCCATCAGGGCGAACACCGCCATGCTCATCCAGGCGCTGGGCACGTGGATATAGAGGATGCGGAAGCTGTCCTTCTGTTGGTAGTCGGCCGGCACCAGGAACAGGGCCGAGTACAGGCCCCAGGCCATGACCAGCAGGCCCAGGCCGTAGCCCCAGGGCGCCCAACGCGCGGCGAAGCGGTCGAAGTAGGGCGGCGAGCCGAGTGTGTGGAACCAGCGGACGAGGGGATTCATTCAGTGGTTCGTTCGGGGTCTGGGTCGCGAGCGGCCTGGAGCGGTGGGACGCGGCCAAGCGGCGGCCGCGCAGGATCTGTTCGGTGCGATCAGTTCAATGCGATGCGGATCGCCGCGGCGGCCGCCAGCGGCGCCAGCAACAGGGCGACCACCAGTCCGGCGGCCAGCAACAGCAACGCGCCTACCGGGTCCAATCCCTGGGCCGAGCGAGCCACGCTGCCCGCCCCGAACACCAGCACCGGGACATACAGCGGCAGCGCCAACAAGGCCACAAGGATACCAGAGCGCCGCATCCCGACCGTCAGCGCGGCCACGACCGCGCCGAGCAGACTCAGCAGCGGCGTGCCCAGCGCGAGCGAGGCCAGCAGCACTGGCAATTGCTCGCGCGGCAGGTATAGCAGCTCGCCGAGGAAGGGGGTCGCGACCAGCAGCGGCAGGGCGGTAGTGGCCCAGTGCATGAAGGTGCGCACCGCGACCAGCCAGCCCAGCGGCACCGGCGCCAGCATCCATTGCTCCAGCGAGCCGTCCTCGGCGTCGCCACGGAACAAGGTGTCGAGGGCGAGTAGGCCGGCCAGCAGCGCCGACAGCCACAGCACCCCGCCGGACACCTTCGCCAAGGCCTGCTTCTCGCCGCCCAGGGCCAGGGCGAACAGCACCACCACCAGCAAGGCGAACAGCGCCGGCTGCAGGGCGTCGCCGCGGCGGCGCCAGAGCAGGCGCAGGTCGCGCGCCATCAGGGCGCGGGCCGAGCCGATCAGGCCGGGCGTGGCGGCGGTCAGGCTGGGATTGCGTTGGCGCGCGCTCATACCGCCTTCTCCATGACCAGCATACGGGTGCGCACCGGCGGCGCGGCATAGGCGCCGTGGGTGGTGACCAGGGCGGCGCCGCCCTCGCGCAGGTGTGCCTGGACCATCCGATTGACCAGTTCGATGCCTTCCAGGTCGAGATTGGCGTAGGGCTCGTCGAGCAGCCACAGCGGTGCCGGCGCCATCCACAGGCGGGCCAGCGACAGGCGCTTCTTCTGTCCGGCCGACAGCTGGCGGGCGAGGGCATCCTCGTAGCCGGCCAGGCCGACGATGGCCAGGGCGTTCTCGGGCAGCTGGCCGCGCCGGCGCCCCTGCAGGCCGCACAGGAAGTTCAGGTTTTCCATCGCGCTGAGGTCGGCCTTCAGCCCGGGCAGATGGCCGAGGTAAGCGATCGCCCGGGCGCGGCGCGCCGGGTCGGACGGTTCGCCGTCGAGTTCGATCTCGCCCTCGTCGGCCCGCAACAGACCGGCCAGTACCCGCAGCAGCGTGGTCTTGCCGGCGCCGTTGTCGCCCTGCACGAGCAAGGCCTCGCCGGCGTCGACCGCGAAATCGAGCGGCCCGAACACGGGTTCGTCGTTGCGCGCAAAGCGCAGTCCGCGGGCTTGCAACAGCGGCGGGGCAGTACGTTCGTGTGAGGTCATCGGTCGGGTGCGGGCGCCCGGTCGGGTCGCGGAGCGCGCATTTTATGCGAGTCCGCCGCCAATCCCCCATGAGCGAGCGAGGGCGAGGGCGGCCGCGCCGGCCCGGATCGCGCCCGACTCAATCGCCGAGCCAGTCGGTGTATTCCGAGCGCTCGGCATTGGCCGGGCGCGCGATCAGCATGCGCAAGCGCACCGGCTCGCCGCGGCGCCAGGCCAACACCCCGGCCTGGCCGAAATCGCGGGCCAGGGCATGGGCGAGGCTTTCGTCGAGGTCGGCCAACAGCCAGCCCGGCTCGCGCCATTCGCCTGCGCTGTCTTCGGCCCAGGCGGCGTGGCGTTGCACCCCAGCGGCATCCAGGCGCGCCACCAGTCGTTCGTCGGCGGCGCGGTTGGCGCTGTCGGAGTGCGGTTCGGACGCCGGGTTCCAGGCGGTCACGAACATATAGTGAGTCGCCGGCCAGTACGCTTCGAGGTCCCTGGCCGGGCGGCCGACCCGTAAGGGCAGCGCGTCTCCGTCGAGGGCCACCGCATAGTCCGCGGCGGCGTAAGCGACCGCCAGTTCGGCAGCATTGACGACTTGTAGTTCGCGCATGGCGTCAGTGTCCCGAGCCTGGGCGGACAGTGCAATGCCCGTTGATCGGCGGCTGTCCAATGGGTCGGGCGCATATCGATATGTCGACTCGGACGGCTTGCGGCCGGATGCGATCTAACGGCCTGCAACACCGCACCGTTACACTCGATGCCCCGTACGCGATCCGTTCCCGGCCCATGACGCTCGAAACCAAGCTGCCGAAAGTCGGCACCACCATCTTTACCGTGATGTCGCAGCTCGCCCTCGAGCACCAGGCGGTCAATCTGGGGCAGGGCTTTCCCGACTTCGACGTGCCGGCGCGGCTGGTCGAGTCGCTGGCGCGGGCGATGAAGGACGGCAAGAACCAATACGCGCCGATGACCGGCATCCCGGCCCTGCGCCAGGCCATCGCCGCCAAGACCGAGCGCTGCTACGGCCACCGTCCCGACGCCGACAGCGAGATCACCGTGGTGTCCGGCGCCAGCGAGGCGATCTTCGATGCGGTCCAGGCGGTGGTCCGCCCGGGCGAAGAAGTGATCGTGCTCGATCCCTGCTACGACAGCTACGAGCCGGCCATCGACCTGGCCGGCGGCCGCGCCGTGCATGTCCCGCTCGACCCGCAGACCTTCGCCGTCGACTGGGACCAGGTGCGCGCCGCGATCACCCCCAAGACCCGGCTGTTGATGATCAACTCGCCGCACAACCCGTCCGGGGCCATGTTCGATGCGAACGACATCGCGCGCCTGAGCGAGCTGCTGCGCGAGCACGATATCTGGCTGTTGTCGGACGAAGTCTACGAACACATCGTGTTCGACGGGCTGCGCCACGAGTCGATCCTGCGCTACCCGGAGTTGCGCGCGCGCGCCTTCGTGGTGTCGAGCTTCGGCAAGACCTACCACTGCACCGGCTGGAAGATCGGCTACTGCATCGCGCCGCCGGCGTTGTCGGCCGAGTTGCGCAAGGTCCATCAGTACAACAGCTTCTGCAGCTTCGCCCCGGCGCAGTGGGCTTTCGCCGAGATGATCGAGGCCGAGCCGGAGCACTACCTGGGCCTCGGCGATTTCTACCAGGCCAAGCGCGATCGGTTTCGCGAGCAACTTTCGACCACGCGCCTGAAGCCCCTGCCGGTGCCGGGCGGCTATTTCCAACTGGTCGACTACTCGGCGATCAGCGACCTCGACGACGCGGCCTTCTGCCGTTGGCTGACGATAGAGAAGGGCGTCGCGGCGATTCCGCTGTCGCCGTTCTACGAGTCGCCGCCGGCCGGGCAACGATTGGCGCGCCTGTGTTTCGCGAAGAACGAAGCGACCCTCGACGCGGCGATCGAACGCCTGGCCAGACTTTGAGTCGCAACTCTAGATTGCACTTTTTTCGTCGACCCACTTGCCGAAAGCTTTGACTTCGGTCTAATCTTCGTCTACGAGTGTCGTCAGACACACGTTTAACGGTACTACCGTGCTGTAGGGGAGTTCATGGACAGAACGATGATTACGCGTCGCGCGACTCGCGCGGCCTTACTTTCGCGACCCGGTGCAGAAAGGGCAGGCGTGTTACGCACTGCCACTGCAAAGGTGTCCGCCGTCTCATTTTGGCCGGCTTCGGTCCAGCAAATCCGTTACCAACAATGACCGCGGCGGGGCCAGTCGCGACGCACTGGCGAGTCCAGGCGTGGCTGGCGGCCTCAGCGGCGATTTCGTGCGTCAGTTCAATCAAATAAAGCCGGGGAAAGCGTGAGACATACAACTGCAACCAGCCCTCGTTTGTGGGTCGCGATTTTGCTGGCGATTGCGCTGGCAGGCTGCGCCACTCGACCCGCGCCGGATTTCGGCGGCCGCTGGAAGCCGGTCAACCGGTATTCCGAAGCCCCCAGTGAAATCCCGCTGCACCAGTCCTACGTGTTCTATCCGTCGCCGATGGACGGCACGTTGAAGAACATGCTGACGCGCTGGGCGACCGATTCGAATATGACCCTGGATTACCAGCATTATTCGGACTTCACCCTGCACCAGGCGGTGTCGCTGATCCACACCACCAGCCTGCCCGATGCGGTTTCGCAGCTGAATTCGGCGTATGCCGCGCAAGGCGTGGTCATCGCCCGCGAAGGCGACAAGATCGTGGTCCGCTCGGCCGTCGCCGCGCCGGCGCCGGGTCCCGCCGCGGCGGTGCCCGAGCCGGAGTCGAAGGCCAGCCGTCACGCCAAGACCAAGAGCGAGGCGGCCCCGGCCGAATCGCCCTCCGCGGATGCGGCGCCCTCGTCGGTCTCGACGACGGCGGTCGCGCAAACCGCAGCTCCGACGCCTTAACCATCGAACGGCTAACGCCGACCCGCTTGAGCGATCCGGTCTGCGTGCGCAAGCACGCGCGGTCGCCGGCAACGATTCCATAGTTATGGATGCAACATAAGATGTTCGGAAAAAAGCCCGTAACTCCGCAGATCGAGAACGCCGTCGCCAAGGCGGCCAACTACGAAGTCACCGTTGCCGACATAGCGCGACGCAGCGAACGCCGCGCCTGGATGGTGGCGTTCGCCTCGTTGGTGATGTCGCTGATCCTGGCCGGCGGATATTTCTACTTCCTGCCGCTGAAGGAAAAGGTGCCGTACCTGGTCATGGCCGATGCCTACACCGGCACCTCGACCGTGGCCCGCCTGCGCGACGACTTCGTCAACCCCAGCATCGCCAGCAGCGAGGCGATCAACAAGAGCAACATTTCGCACTTCGTGATGGCGCGCGAGTCCTACGACCACTCGCAGATCGGCGAGCGCGATTGGAGCACGGTGTTCGCGATGGCGGCCCCGCACGTCACCAGCGGCTACTCGCAGCTGTACGGCAACACCAATCCGAACAATCCGATCACCATCTTCGGCAAGGCCAAGACGGTCCGGGTCAAGATTCTCAGCATCCAGCTCAACGGCGAGCAGAACACCGGTCCGAAGCCGAAAGTCGCCACGGTTCGTTTCCAGCGCAGCGTGCTGAACAAGGACACCGGGTCTTCCGAGCCTCTGGACAGCAAGATCGCCACGATCGAGTACCTGTACAAGTCGAACCTCAAGATGGACGAGCGCAATCGCGTGCTCAATCCCTTGGGCTTCCAGGTGACCGGTTACCGCGTCGACAACGACTACGCCGCTTCGCCGCCGATCCAGAGCGAGTATCCGACCACGCCGGGCGCGGCTCCTGCTCCTGCTCCCGCGGCTGCGCCGCAGGGCCAGCTCATGCCCGACGGCACGATGGCGCCGGCTCCCGCTTATCCCGGCGCGGCTCCGGCCGCTCCCGGCGCCGCCCCAGGCTACCCGCCGACGGCACCGGCCCAGCCGGGCCAGCCCGGCGCGCCCGTTCCCCCCAATCCCGCCGCCAATCCGGCAATGACGCCGGCGGCACCCGCACCTGCACCGACTGGCAATGCGAATGGAGTCAGCAACCGATGAACTGCCTGCGTAAACACCGCTTGGCCGCCCTGCTGTTTCTGGCGGTTTCCGGCCTCGCGCTACCTGCCACGGCCCAGGTTATCCAGGAATACGAATACGAAGCCAACCGTATCTATCCGGTACGTACCGGCCTGGGCATCACCACCCAGATCGAGCTGAGCCCGAGCGAGAACATCCTCGACTACAGCACCGGCTTCAGCACCGGCTGGGATCTGAGCCGCCGCGACAACGTCTTCTACATCAAGCCCAAGAACGTCGACGTCGACACCAACATGATGATCCGTACGAGCACGCACTCGTACATCTTCGAGTTGAAGGTCGTCGCCACCGACTGGCGCGTGCTCGAGCAGGCCAAGCAGGCCGGCGTGCAGTACAAGATCAAGTTCGTCTACCCGAACGGCACCGAGTTTTCCGGCGCTCAGGAGACCAAGGTCGAGCCGGTTCCGGAGTTGAACACGACGCTCGACAAGAACCGCGTCTACAACTTCGACTACCAGTATTCGACCCGCAAGAAGCCCTCCTGGCTGGTGCCGACCAACGTCTACGACGACGGCCAGTTCACCTACATCAAGATCAGTGGACTGAAGAGCCTGCCGACCGGCAATTTCCCGGCCGTGTTCGGTCGCGAACGCGAAGGCAGCGAGGATTTCGTGGTCAACACCACGGTCGAGAACAACACGATCGTCGTCCACGGTACCTATCCCTACTTGATCATCCGGCACGGCAACAACGTCGTCGGTCTGCGCAGGAAGAAGCAGAAATGAGCCAGAACATGCCGCCCAACCCGCCTGGCCGCCCCGAGGACAACACGGGCACGTCGCAAGAAGGCAACTACGGCTACGCCGGTGCCAATCCCTATTACGGCCAGCAGGCCAGCGGCCCCGCGCCGGACCTGGATGCCGGTACCCCGACCCTGAAGTCCGCCGAAGCGCAAAAGCTCAACCGTAAGGCGCTGCTGTTCCTCGGCGGCATCGTGCTGTTGTTGATCATCGCCGCGCTGTGGATGTTCAACCGCGCGACTTCCGACGACGACGAGACGAAAAAGGTCAAGGAAGAGGAGATCAGCATCCCGGCGCTGCCCAAGCCGATCGAGGCGCCGTTGCCTCCGCCGGAGCCGATGCCGCCGATGCCGCCCTTGCCGATGGCCGAGCCGATGCCGCCGCCGCAGCCGCAGATGAACCAGCAGCCGCAGGAACAGGTCGAAGCCGGCCCGCGCGGTCCCAGCCTGATGGAACGCCGCATGGGCGAAATGGCCGGGCAGGGCGGTGGTAGCGGTGGACAAAGCCAAGAGGACCGTGTCGCGGCCCAGATCGCCGCGGCCGAAGCCCGCCTCAACCCGAAGGCCGCCGTCGTCGAGCCGCCGAAGGAAGTCGCCTTCGCACAGCCGATCTACAACCCCGATACCTTGCTGGTACGCGGTACATACATCCGCTGCGTGATGGAAACGCGAATCGTCACGGATCTGCCGGGCTTTACTTCGTGCATCGTCACCGAGCCGACCTACTCGATCAACGGCCGTCGTCTGTTGCTGCCGAAGGGCTCGAAGATCTCCGGTCGCTACCAGAACGACAACATCAACGGCCCGCGCGTTTCGGTCATTTGGGATCGCATCACCACCCCTAACGGCATCGACGTCAACATGGCCAGCCCGGGTATCGACAACCTCGGCGGTGCCGGCCACCCCGGCGATTTCAACGCGCACTGGGGCAGCCGTATCGCCTCGGCGCTGATGATCAGCCTGATCAGCGACGCGTTCAAATACGCAGCGGCCAAGAACGGTCCGGAAAGCACCACGATCACCAACAGCGGCAACGAGATCCAGCAGCCGTACGAGAGCAACACCGCTCGTGCGATGGAACGCCTGGCCAACCAGGCCCTGGACAAGAGCATCAACCGTCCGCCGACCGTGACCATCAACCAGGGCACGATCGTGAACGTCTATGTCGCCAAGGACGTCGACTTCTCGTCGGTCCTCAGGTGATATCGGCCACAGTGGTTAGTTGAGAGAAATGGATACAGACAATTCACCGATCGCCCAGGTATCCAACGCGTTCCTGGAATACCAGTACCAGGTGCTGGGCATCCACGAGTACATGAGCTCGCCGGATGTGACGGAAATCTGTATCAACCGGCCGGGGGAGCTCTATCTGGAGACCCGGTCGGGCTGGAACCGGATTGAAGTGCCGGGCCTGACGTTCGATCGGGCCCGGCAGTTCTGCACCGCGGTCGTCAACGAGAGCAACACCGGCCAACGCATCACCGATGCCGACCCGGTGGTCTCGTTAACGTTCCCGACCGGCCAGCGCGCCCAGTTCGTGATCCCGCCGGCGTGCGACGCCGGCAAGGTCTCGATCACGATCCGCCTGCCGTCCAAGCACAGCAAGACCCTCCAGCAGTACGAGGAGGACGGCTTCTTCGCCCAGGTCGTCGAGCAGACGCACGTGCTGAGCGAGCACGACCGCGAGCTGCTGGAGCTGCGCGCGTCGAGGAACTACGCCGAATTCTTCAAGAAAGCCGTCCAGTACAAGAAGAACGTCGTCGTCGCCGGCGCCACCGGCAGCGGCAAGACCACCTTCATGAAGTCGCTCGTCAACCACATTCCGGCCTACGAACGGCTGGTGACGATCGAGGACGCACGCGAGCTCTTCATCGAGCAGCCGAATGTGGTGCACTTGCTCTACTCAAAAGGTGGACAAAGCACGAGCAACGTCACGGCCAAGAGTTGCATGGAGGCCTGCCTGCGTATGAAGCCCGACCGGATCATCCTGGCCGAGTTGCGTGGCGACGAATCGTTCTACTTCATTCGTAACTGCGCCTCGGGCCACCCGGGATCGATCACCAGCTGCCACGCCGGCAGCATCACCCAGACCTGGGATCAGCTGGCGTTGATGGTGAAGGCTTCGAACGAGGGCTCGGGATTGGAATTCGCGGTCATCAAGCGCTTGTTGATGATGACCATCGACATCGTCGTGCACATCAAGGCCCACGCCGGGCAGCGCTATATCACGGGTATCGATTTCAATCCGGAACGCGCGCACGCCGAATAGGTGCGCTGCGTTCGGGAAATTCGTGAAAAAGTGACGTAAGTGTGCATAGTCATTGACAATCCTGGCTCCAACATGAATCATTGCGGCGTCGTTCCAACTGCTAGCAACCCATTCATTTTTGGTCTGTTTACAGGGGGTCGGCGCCAAGGTCGGCAGGGGGGATCAAGGAATGTTGCCCGGAATTGAGCTGATGAACTGCCCGGGCTTGGCAGTTCCACATGAAGTGATGCACCACGTCGTGCGCGTGGAGTCGTCCTTTAATCCCTACGCCATCGGCGTCGTGGGTGGCCGCCTTGTGCGCCAGCCCAAGAATCTCCCCGAAGCGATCGCCACTGTGCGCATGCTCGAGCGCCGCGGCTACAACTTTTCGCTCGGCGTCGCACAGGTCAACCGCTACAACCTTGGCAAGTACGGCCTGGACTCCTACGAGAAAGCCTTCGAGGCCTGTCCGAACCTGCAGGCCGGTTCGCGCATCCTGGCCGAGTGCTACAGCCGCTCCAACAACGACTGGGGCAAATCTTTCAGCTGTTACTACTCCGGCAACTTCGTCACCGGTTTCCGGCACGGTTACGTGCAGAAGATCTATGCCTCGATCAACCGCGCCGCGAGCGAAGTCTCCGATGGTCAGGCCATCGCCGTGATCAGCAAGTCGCCGCGTGCCGAGCCCGTTGGGGCGAGCGTCGCCGCGGCCGCCAAGCCGGTCTACGCGCCAGGCCGGCAGTCCGGCCCCCAGCGCCTGGCCGCCGCCTTGGCGACTTCGCAGCCGGCCCCGGCCCCGCCGCCGATGGCCGCGTCGATGCCCCAGTTGCCGTTATCTGCTACACCAATGCCAGTTTCTTCACCGCCTCCGGCCCAGCCCGTTTCGATGGGTATGGCCGCACTGACCCTGCAAGCGTCTCAACCGGTGAGAGTCATGCCGATGAACGCCGCCGCGGGGCCAGCCGCTGCCGCTGCTCCGGCCAAGGAGCCGTCGCCGGGAGACCAGGCCTTCGTTTTCTGACCACCGATCCACCAGCGCCAAACCCTTAGCTCCAATTCCCTAGCTCCACCCCTAGACCCACGATTCTTCTCCACCACCTTTGTCCACTCGCGAACTAGAAGGGATCTCTTCATGAACAACACCATTCTCAAGAACTTTGTCTCTGCCTTCGGCATGGCGGCTCTCTTCGTCAGCATGCTGGTCCTGCCGGAAGTGGCACTCGCTCAGCCGGGCGGCGGCGCCAATGCCGAAGAGCGCGTCAGCGGCTTCATCAACAACCTGAACTCGTTGCTCAATATCGCTTCGATCGCGGTCGTGACCATCGCCGTGATCTTCGCCGGCTACCAGATCGCGTTCGCTCACAAGCGCATCGCCGACGTCGCTCCGGTCCTGATCGGCGGCTTCCTGATCGGCGCGGCCGCCCAGCTGGCCAACATGGTGATCCCGGATGACGTCGGCCAGAACGTGATGGTGATGACGGCCCTGTCCTCGTATGCATAAGAACGCGCTGTTTCGCGGCTGTACGCGTCCGCCGATGTTCCTCGGCGTTCCGTACATTCCCTTCGCCTTCGGCGCCGGGACCTCGATGCTGCTGACGTTCTATATCGATATGTGGTGCATCTTGTTGCTGCCGGTGGTGATTTTCATCATGCGGCAGATGACCCGGCGAGATGAGCTGATCTTCCGCTTGCTGGGTCTGCGCTTCCAGTTCCGCACCCGCGTGCGGAACCTGGAGCACCACCAGGGCATGTGGGTGTTCACGCCGAACCTGTATCGCAGCCCCAGCGACAAGAAAGCGAAAAAATGAAGTCCCGGACGTCATTGCGGCTAGCCCGCAATGACGTCCGGCTTTGCCGGCAGCCGTTCGCGGCCGGCTGTTAGCCGAGTTCGCTGTCAGCCGAGTTCCTCGAGCGATTCAGCCGTCCCAGCCGTCCAGCCTCAAACAGCCGCTACATCCACCCCAGAAGGCACGTACTCACCCTATGTTGACGCCCGACGCTCCCATCAGCGAGTTCATCCCGCTGTCCACCCATGTATCGCCGACGGTGCTGAAGACGACCGGGGGCGACTTCCTGTTGGTGTGGCATTTGGGTGGGTTGCCTTTCGTCGGGCGCGAGGAGTGGGAGCTGGAGCACCGCCACAACACCTTCAACCGGATGCTGCAGACCCTGCGCGCGCCGGACTTCGTCAACGTGGCGTTCTGGGTGCACGACATCCGTCGTCGTCGCCGCGTCAACACCAAGAACCAGTTCGACCAGGTCTTCAACCAGGAATTGTCGGACGGCTACTTCGCGTCGTTGTCCAGTCAGAAGCTCATGCAGAACGAGCTGTACCTGACGATGATTTACCGCCCGATCGTGTCGGGCAAGCGCTTCGTCGAGAAGTCGACGAACGTCGAGCAGCTGAAGGAAGAGCAAGACCAGGCGATCGGCAAGCTCATGGAGCTGGCCAGCAACGTCGAGGCGGTCCTGAAGGACTACGCGCCGTACCGGCTGGGCATGTACGAAGCCAAGAACGGCCTGGTGTTCTCCGAGGCGCTGGAGTTCTTCGGCTACCTGCTCAACCGCATCGACGAGCCGGTGCCGGTGTTGCCGGCCCCGGTCTATAACTACCTGCCGGTCAGCCGGCACATGTTCTCGAACAAGTCCGGCGACTTCGTCATCAATACGCCGAACGGCGTGAATCATTTCGGTGCGATCCTCAACATCAAGGAATACACCGACGCCACGTACCCGGGCATCCTCAATGGCCTGAAGTACCTGGACTTCGAATACGTCGTGACGCATTCGTTCAGCCCGATGGGACGCCAGGACGCGCTGAAGGCGCTCGACCGCACCAAGGGCATGATGATTTCGTCCGGCGACAAGGCGGTCAGCCAGATCATCGAGCTCGACATGGCGATGGACCAGCTCGCCTCGGGCAACTTCGTGCTCGGCGAGTATCACTTCACCTTTACGGTGTACGCCGACAGCCAGGAAAAACTCGCCCAGCACCTGGCCATGTCGCGCGCCGAGTTGTCCAACGCCGGCTTCATTTCGGCCAAGGAAGACCTGGCCGTGGCGTCCTCGTTCTACGCCCAGTTCCCGGGCAACTGGAAGTACCGCACGCGCCTGGCCAATGTCAGCTCGCTGAACTTCCTCGGCCTGTCGCCGCTGCATAACTTCGCCACCGGCAAGAAAGAGAACAATCCCTGGGGCGACTGCGTCACCACCTTGCAGACGACCAACGGCCAGCCGTATTACTTCAATTTCCACGCGACCCATCCGGCCGAAAACTCGCTCGGCGAGAAGGCCATCGCCAATACCATGGTGATCGGTAAGTCGGGTACCGGTAAGACCGCGCTGATCAACTTCCTGTTGAGCCAGGTGCAGAAGCTCAAGCCGGTGCCGACGATCTTCTTCTTCGACAAGGATCGCGGCGCCGAGATCTTCGTGCGCGCCTGCGGCGGCAATTATCTCGCCCTCGAGAACGGTCAGCCCACCGGCTTCAATCCGTTCCAGTGCGAAAACAACGAAACCAATACCCAGTTCCTCTCGGATCTGATCAAGGTGTTGGCCGGCAAGACCGTGTATTCGGCGCGCGAGGAAGAGGACATTTTCCGCGCGGTCGAGAACATCCTCGACACGCCGCCGCACCTGCGCAGCATGACCAACCTGCAGAAGAGCCTGCCCAACATGGGTGACGACGGTCTGTATGCGCGCCTGCGCAAGTGGACCGCGGGCAATTCGCTGGGGTGGGTGTTCGACAACCCGGTCGATACGGTCAATCTCGAGAAAGCCAGCATCATCGGCTTCGACTACACCGACGTGATCGACAACCCCGAAGTGCGCGTGCCGGTGATCAATTACCTGCTGCACCGCCTCGAAGAGCTGATCGACGGCCGTCCGCTGATCTATGTCATGGACGAATTCTGGAAGATCCTCGACGGCAGCGGCGGCCTGAAGGAATTCGCCAAGAACAAGCAGAAGACCATCCGTAAACAAAACGGTATGGGCATCTTCGCGACCCAGAGCCCGGAAGACGCGCTGGCCAGCGACATCTCGGCATCGCTGATCGAACAGACCGCGACGCTGATCCTGCTGCCGAACCCGAACGCCAGCCGCGAAGACTACATCGAGGGCCTCAAGCTCACCGATGCCGAGTACCAGGTCGTGAAGGGCCTTGACGAGCGTTCGCGCTGCTTCCTGGTCAAGCAAGGCCACTCAGCGGTCGTCTGCCAGCTCAACCTGCGCGGCATGGACGACGCCTTGGCGGTCATTTCCGCTTCGACCGATAACATCGACATCATGCACCAGGTGCTCGAGAAGGCGGCCCACAAGAAGGGCATTACCCAGAACGATCTCGTTCCCGCCGATTGGCTGCAGGACTTTTTCGACAACCGCAAGGGTTCGGGCAAGGGCCCGGCCAAGAAGGCGGTTTCCGATTCCGCCGCGGCCTGAGCCTGGCGAACCGTTTATTCAGCAGTATCAGCAGTATCTGACGTCAACCATCAGATCAGGAGAAGGAAGATGAAATCGAACATTGCCAAGCAGGCGCGCACTAAGAAACTGGCTGTCTGCGCACTGGCGTTCAGTAGCGTGATGGCGGCCGGAAGCGTGAATGCGCAATGGGTGGTTACCGATCCTGGTCACACCATACAGAACGTCGTCCAGCAAATTATGGTCTCGGGCGAGCGTGCGATAGAGTTCGGCAAGCAGATTGACGAGTGGAAGAAACAATACGAGCACTTTCAGCAGCAGCTCATCAAGTTCCAGAGCTTCCTGAACAATCCGATCGCCTTGCCGAATTCGGAGCCCTGGGTCGAGTTGAACAAGGCCGAGGTCGTCAAGCAGAAATGCGGCGATGCCGGCGGCAGCCTGCTGGGCCGGCTGATGGACAGCGTCGGTTTGCAGCTCAACGGCGACCTGGCCAAGCAGCAGTTGCAGGTGTGCGTGAACATCGAAAGCGCCAAGGTCGACAAGTTCAACTACACCGTCAAGTTCGCTCGCGACTCGGTGCCGCAGATGCAGAGCCTGCTCGGCAAGATCCAGGGCCAGCGCGGGACCAGTAGCAGCCAGGGCAACATCCAGGGCGTGGACAGCGAATCGATGCGTCTGGCGAACGACCTGGACATCAAGTACCAATCCTGGCAGGCGCAAATGAAGACTTACGATGCCTACATCGCCGCGATGATGGATAAACAGAACACCTTGGCCACGCGCGCGCTCAAGGGCGAACCGAGCATGCTCGGCCAGGCGCTCAGCACCGCGGCCATGGCGGGCGCGCTGCAGTAAGTCGGGCTCATGAATCACTGATCGGCAATGCCAGTGGCAACTATCGGATCGGGAGAGGGAAGATGAAAATGAATGCCAAGCAGGCGTACAAGAAGAACCTTGCGGTTGGCGTCCTGGCGCTGGGCTGTGTCATGGCGGCCGGCAGCGTCAACGCGCAATGGGTCGTCACCGATCCGGGGCATATGGCCGCGAACATCGGTCAGCAGATCAAGACCAGTGTCGAGCGCGCGGCAGAGTTCGGCAAGGAAATGGCCGAGTGGAAGAAGCAGTACGACCACTTCCAGCAGCAGCTCATCAAGTTCCAGAGTTTCCTCGACAACCCCATTGCCTTGCCGACCTCCGAGCCCTGGCGCGAGTTGGATAAGGCGCAGGTGGTCGAGCAGCGCTGCCGCCAGACAGGCGGCGGCAGCATTCTGGGCAATCTGATGTCCCGTGTGGGCCTGAACCTCGACGGCGACTTGTCCGAGCAGCAGATGCAGATCTGCGTGAACATCGAGAGCGCCAAGGTTGAGAAGTTCAACTACACCGTCAGGTTCTCGCGCGACACCGTGCCGGAAATGCAGCGCTTGCTCGGCCAGGTACAGAGCCAGCGCGGGACCAGCAGCGATCAGGGCAACGTGGAAGGCGTGGATAGCGAATCGATGCGCCTGGCGAACGATCTCGATATCAAATACCAGATGTACCAGGCGCAGATGGCTATCTACGACGCCTACATCGTGGCGATGGTCGACAAGCAGAACACGCTCGCCAAGCGCGGCCTGAAAGGCCAGCAGACGCTGATCGGCTCGGCCATCAGCACGGCGGCGATGGCAGGGGCTCTGCAATGACAAGGGCGAACGGCGACGTTCGAATCAAGGCCGCTCTCCGCATGCGGATGAGCCGGGCCGGCAACAGCGATTCCAGGGATAGCGGGTGCAGCGATGATTAAGGGATTTAACCTCAGCGGCGGCTGGCTGCCGAACTCCAGTCCACTGGATTGGCTCAACTTGCGCATCGATTCGGTCGGGGATTTTGTTTTCTTCCGTCTGATCCTGACCTACTTGCGTCGCGAGATCCAAAAATTCGGTCTCGACCTGATGGGCAACGCGATGCAGTGGGTCGGCGGTATCGCGCTGACCTTGATGACCTTGTGGATCCTGTTGCAGGGCTACCGCATCGTTACCGGCATGTCGCGCGAACCGATGATGGCGCTGGTGACCAATTCGTTGCGCGCGACCTTCATCGTCGCGATCGCGACTTCGATGGGCGTGTTCGGAACGGACTTGCACGAGTTCCTGACCGACGACGTCAAGAAGGAAATCAACTGGGTCGTCACTGGCGATCAGAATTCCACCCCGGAGCAACAGATCGACAAGAACCTGGGGTGGATGCAATTGGCCTGGTCGAGCATCGACGCGATGCAGATCGTCAGCGATCCAGCCTTGACCGACGAAAAGACCCGGGCGATGTGGGCGGTCGGTTTCGGCACCGGCGGGCCTGCGATTACCGCGGGTATTTCGTTGCTGCTTTATGAAATTGCGATGGCTTTGTTCATCGGATTGGGACCGATATTCATATTGTGTTTGCTCTTCGACCAGACAAAGCAACTGTTCAGCAAGTGGCTGTACTATGGCATCGGAACCATGTTTTCGATGGCGATGTTGAGTGCGATGGTCGCGATTGCCATGGAGATGGTCGCCAAGGTGGCGGCGGTTTTCTGGGGCACTGCGATCGCTGGTGCGATTCTGGGTTCCCAGTTCACCTCGGGCATGTCGAGTCAGGCATTGCAGCAGGGCGGTCTGGGTTTGATCCTGACGGTGCTCATCATCAGCGCACCGCCGATGGCCGCGATGTTCTTCCAGGGCGTGTTGGGTCAGTTCAGTTCGTACAACCAGTTCCAAGGTCAAACCGGTCAGTCGGGTTCGCCGGGCGCAGGCATTCCGCCGCACTACAGCGGTGGTGGACAGCCGCCGCAGCGGGCCGCCGAATCGCAAGGTAGTCAGTACCACTCACAAATGCAGTCCCAAGCTGCCGCTCCGCGATTCTCAGGCCAGCAGGCTAACGCGGAACCCTCACCGGGGCAGCGCGGGTTGGCAGGTAGCAAGGAATAGGAGCTCTTAGCATGAAAGCAGTCAGCCTCTTGGTACTCACTGGTCTCTCTGCTTTTTTTGCTGGACCTGCTTTGGCGCAATGCCCGGCCGGTATTCCATCAGGAGGGAATCCGTCATGTATACCTCCGAGCGCTTGGCCGCAGAATGCTCCTGCACAGCAGGCGGTCCCCGCGCCTCCGAGCTGGAAGTTGACCTGGGGTGCCATCGCTATCGATTTGGATAGCGGTGATGTAGGAACTGCGGTTGGTAAGCCCAGTAAAAGAAAGGCTGAGCGAGAGGCTTTAGATCGTTGTCAAGCGAGTGGCGCGACCGGTTGCAAGAAGGTTCTGTTCTCTTATCAAAACCAGTGTGCGGTCATCGCTTGGCCCGCCGTCGTAGGCGTCGGTGCAGGAGTTATCGCGCAAAGCGGTGCTAGCGTCGCTGCAGCAAGTGAAATCGCACTAAAAAGATGTGCGGGTACCAGTGTTGGCGACAGCGGGAAATGCCGGATCGTTTATTCTGAGTGCTCTGACCCGGTGCTCGTGTCGCGGTAATTTCGTTCTGAGAGTGGTCGTACTAATAAGTGGCTAAGAAAGCCCGCGTCATCGAGATGCGGGCTTTTTTATTGGTATGTTGCAGTCACGCTCGATGGCTTAGGCGCATAGCGCTGTTCTATTTGGAGACAATGCAATGAAGGCTGCTTGTCTCGTATTACTCGGTGTATTCGCACTTAGCCCCGCTGCGAAGGCTCAGTGTCCAGCCGGTATCCCTGCTGCCGGGAATCCTTCTTGCATCCCTCCGAATGCATGGCCTCAGAACGCGCCTGTACGCCAAGATCCTTCGCCGTCGCGCTGGGAGAGTCGCTGGGGAGCGATCGCGACGGATGCTCCGAAAGCAGTCTTAGGCACCTCGACCGGAATGAAATCCAAGCGGCAGGCGGAAGCGCAGGCACTTTCGCAATGCCGTAAGAGAGGGGGCAAAAATTGCGTCCTGGATGTCTCGTACTTCGATCAATGCGCGATCCTTGTTACGGGCGACAAGAAATACAGCGTTCACACTGCTGCGACTGTCGACAGAGCTTCTGAGCTGGGTATGCGCCAGTGCAGCAATGACGACGTGAACTGCCGTATTCACTACACGAATTGCAGCCCTCCGGAGTTGATGCGATAACCGCATCTTCACGAGTGGTTCGATTTGATGGGGCGAGAAGAGTGACGAGTGCGGGCGAACGTCCTTCTCTCGGTAGGTAAGGAAACAAGGAATGTTGAAATGAAAGTCGCGTATTTATTCGTGGTTCTTGGTATTGGGTTGCTGTGGAACGACGACTCAATGGCGCAGTGTCCCGCAGGCATTCCTTCGGCGGGCAATCCGCAATGCCTTCCTCCGAGCGCATGGCCGCAGAATGCAGCAGCCTCGCGAGCCGTGCCTGCGGAGCCAAGCTGGAAACTGACTTGGGGTGCTATTGCGATTGATCCGATCAGCGGAGATGTAGGCACTTCGGTCGGCAACTTCAGCAGGAAGAAGGCCGAGCAGGAAGCCTTGAAGCGTTGTGCCGCGAGTGGCGCGAGCGGTTGCAAGAAGCTGCTTTTCGCCTATGAGAACCAGTGCGCCGTCATCGCTTGGCCTTCGGTACCGGGTGCAACCATCGTCACGCAAGGCGGTTCTACGATAGAAGTCGCGACAGGGCTCGCGATGAAGAGTTGTATCGGCGACGATGCCAGTAATAATCGCGGGTGCCGTATCGTCTATTCGGAGTGCACCAAACCGGTGCTTGTGCAGTAGCTTTGAAAAGCGTAGCCATGTCGCCCTGCTGGCACGCAATAAGAATTCGCTTAGATGACAGACCGGCTTAGAAAAAAGGGCGGTGCCAGACCGTCTATTCGGAATGTTCGGAGCCCGTGCTCGTGCTGCCGTGAGGAATACGAATGGGGCTCGAGAGACCCGATCCGGTCGAAGCGAGACGCTCTAGGTGGCTGTGAACCTTCGACGCTTGATCTGATCTCTGATCTCTGGTCTTGGGTTGGCTGCAGACTCTCCAATGAACAGGGAAGGGTGGGCGCGACCCTCGAGCCCGCTCCCACAGGCGACCGACTTTGCCTCGTTCATCGGCTTCACCCCGGCCCGATTCCGTCGGGTCCGCAGGCCGGCCGAGCGCGTTTGCGGCTGTGCTAACCTGCGGTTCTGGGCTGCAAAGGAGTCGCAGTGAAGCCGAATCGAATCATCCTGTTGCTGTTGGCCGTCTCGCTCTGCGCATGCAGCGCGGACTCGGGCCGGGGACAGGCGGACGCGGCGCCAGCGGTCAAAGCACAAGCGCAAACCGACAGCGCTGCGCCTATGGAGAACGCGATGGATAGCAACGCTTCCGAAGCCACGGCCGAAGCGGTCGTCGCCAAGAGCCCGACCCGCTCGTCGACCGAGTTGCAGGCCGCCTTCAAGAAGGACATGGCCTACGCCGATCTTCGCAAGCTGGTGCTCGAGGGCGGCTGGACCCCGGTGGTGGAGCCGGCCTGCAAGAAAAATGTGGGCGGCGAAGCTGAAATTTGTGATCAAATTCCCGAATTGGATGCTTGCAGCGGCGACGGCTACTGCATAATGCACTTTGAAAGCGTCAGCAGCGGCGAGAAGTTGGACGTGACGACCTATGGAATGGTCGAGGACTGGAACGTCGCTGGTGAGGATTCGCGCTTGAACGTTACCGAGTGGGGCTTCGCGAAAGCCTCCAAGGGCTGAGGACAGGCCAGGAGGCCGCTCCAGCTCGCAAGAAATCGTGGCGCAGATGCGCCATTGCGGTCCCGGGTCTGCAAGTGCCCGGTCCGTAAAGTCGAAGTCGGCTCCGGCCGGTTTCGCATGGCCTGGAAAGATTCAGGATGAATCGGTTTTCCAGGTAACCATCGACTTACTTGCTTGAGCTGGAGGCTCACTACAATGGGAAACAGACTAGGCGACCTCATCGCGCAAGGTGAGGGCGGATACAACTCATACAATCGCGGAAGCGCGGGCGACGCCCGTGGCGCCACGATTGATTTTTCGCGCATGACCGTCGGCGAGCTGCAAGAAGCGCAGCACCTGCCGCGACGCGATCCCGACCGCCTGTTCGCGGTCGGCAAGTATCAAATCATCCCCGGCACCATGGACGGCGCAGTCCGCGGGCTTCGGCTCGACCCGGACCAGCGCTTCACCCCTGAGCTGCAGGAGCGGATCTTCTCCGATTACCTGATCGTCCAGAAGCGCCCCGACATCCACGGCTACATCACCGGCAAGCCCGGCGTGTCGCTGCACGATGCGCAGGAAGCGATGGCGGCCGAATGGGCCAGCGTGGCCGATCCCGACACCGGCCGCAGCCGTTACGGCGGAATGGGGGGCAATCGCGCTTCCATCTCGGCCGAGCGGGCCGGCGAAGCGCTGCAGGCGATGCGGGCCGAGTACAAGGCCGCGATCGACCAGGGCCTTACGCCGCAAGCCGCCTGGCGGGCCGTCAACGACGCATCCCCGACCCAGGGCCAGACCCAGACGACGCCGCGCGCACCCGAAAGGGATGCGATGGCCGATGGCGTGTTGAAGCGTGGCGAGCATGGCGCGGAAGTGCGCGGCATGCAGGAAACGCTCAACAAACTCGGCTACCGCGACGCGCAAGGGCAGCCGCTCAAGGCCGACGGCGACTTCGGCGATCGCAGCAAGCAAGCGCTGCAGGCGTTCCAGCAGGCCCATGGCCTGAAGGACGACGGCATTGCCGGCCCCAAGACGCTGGAAGCGTTGAAGAAGGCCGAGCAGGCGCCCTTGTTGTCGAATGCGGCGCATCCGGACCATGCGATGTTCAAGGGCGCGGTGGACGGGCTGGAAAAGCTCGGTCCGCAGGCGTTCCACAATCGCCAGGAACTGGAGCGCGCTGCGGCGACGCTGACGTACGAGGCCAAGGTGAGCGGTCTGAACCGGATCGATCACGTGGTGCCGAATGCGGACGGAAGCGGGCTGTTTGCGGTCCAGGGCGGCTTGACCGACCCGGGCAGCCAACGTGCCCACGTCAACAAGGCTCAGGCGGCGAACCAGCCGGTCGAGCAGTCGACGTTCCAGGTCCAGCAGGACGCACCGCAGCAGGCCGCGCCGACGCAAGAGCACAAGCCGAAGGTTCTGACCGCCTAAGCATGCGGCGCTCCGTTCGCGCATGCGATCGGAACGCCGTCTTGCTCGGTCGGCGTCGCCTCGTGCCCGTCGTTGCGTGCGCGCAAGCGTGCGTGTCGGCTCAGCGGTGGTCGCGTCCGTTCGGTGGCTCCCAGTTCTTTCGCCGTCGTGCGCCGGTCTGGTCAGGCCGTCCCGGTCGTGCCCGTGTCAGCGACTTTCTTTCAGCCAGCCGGGCCCGGCCAGCACTGCGAGCGCAGTCTGTTCCGCTGCCGCGTTCGGCGATTGAATGCGGACTCGATTGAATGCCGACTCAATTGAACGCGGATCCAATTGAGCTCGAATCCAATGGAACTCGGATCCAATTGAGCTCGGATCCACCCGCGACACCCCGTTACCTCGATCAGTCAAGGAATTGCTATGAAATCTGTGAATCTCTTGGGCATCGCACTGTTGACCGTGTTGAGCGGCTGCCAGGGCGGCACTGCGGCGAACGGCGAAACGTCGGCAGCGCCGGCGGCCGCGACCACCGCTGCAACCGAGACGGCATCGCAAGCACCGGCCCCGGCAACTGCGGCTCCCGCAGTGCCGGCACCGGCTGCGACCGCAGCGCCCGCCGGCGACGGCCGTTCGCTGTGCGCGGCCGACGAGGACGTGGTGATCTCGTGCACCCTCGCCGGCGCCGAGAAGAAGCTCGCGTCGCTGTGCGCATCGAAGGGCGTGACCGACCAGTCGGGTTATGTCTACTTCGCCCAGGGAACCGCAGGTCATAACGATTACGTTTACCCCGCGGACAAGTCCGCTCCGGCGCGTCGCTTCAAGCGCACGCAACTGGGTTTTGCCGGCAACACCGGCGGTTACGCCTATTCGTTCGAGGACGGCGGCCGCAAGCACATTTTCTACTCGGTGTCCGGCGAAATGGGGCTGGAAGAGCAGGGCGTGATGGTGGTGGCCGACGCGGCCGCGAAGCCCGAGACCGCGCTGAGCTGCGAGAAGGACAGCGTGATCCGCAACGAAGACAACGTCTTGTTCAAGTTCACCCGTAGCTGGGACCGCGACGCGCAGCTCGATAAGCGCGGCCTGCCGCCCAGGAATTAATTCATCGGCCGGACCGGGTCCGGCCGCTATCGAAGATCCATCAAGGAGGAATTATGTCGACCCCAAACAATCGTGATTTTCTGCTGCTCCGCGCCTATGAAGCGGGCATCCGCGATCCGAAGGAACTGGCCGGGTTCATGGGCCAGATGCAGGTCGAGTCCGGCGGCTTCAAGAGCATGCACGAGGGGCTGGGCTACAGCAGCGAGCGCCTGCTCGAAGTGTTCCCGGGCCGCAACGGCATGGACACCAAGGCCGAGGCCGACGCGATCGTCCGCGGCGGCCGCGATGCGATCGCCAATGCGATCTACGGCGGCGCCTGGGGCCGCGAAAACCTCGGCAACACCGAGCCGGGCGACGGCGCGCGTTTCCACGGCCGCGGCTATGTCCAGCTGACCGGCCGCGACAATTACGAGCGCGTTGCGCGCGAGATCGGCATCGACGTGGTCCGTAACCCGGACCTGGCTTCCGATCGCGAGAACGCGGCCAAGATCGCCGTGCACTACTGGCAGGGCCGGGTGGTGCCGAACGGTCACCAGACCAATGTTCGCGAAGCCACCCACGACATCAACGGCGGCTACAACCACCTCAAGGAACGCCGGGAAGCGGTGGGCCAGTGGGAACGCGCGCTGACTCCGGAAGTGATGGAACGCTTGGCGCGCGGCGAAGTGGCGCTGCCGGCCGCCCCGGGACAGCGCGATGCGATGGCCGACGGCGTGCTCAAGCTCAACGAGCGCGGCCCGGCGGTGCAGCAGATGCAGGAGCAGCTCAAGCGCCTCGGCATTCGCGACGCCCAGGGCAACGAGATCAATCCCGACGGCCATTTCGGCGCCCACACCAAGGAAGCGCTGCAGACATTCCAGCGCGAACACGGCCTCAAGGACGACGGCATCGCCGGTAGCAAGACCTTGGAAGCACTGCGCAACGCGCAGCCGAACCAGCAGCAGGGCGCTCGCGACGGCGCTCAGCCGGCTGCGCAGGATCGCGCCCAGCAGGAGGCCACTCAGCAAGGCCGCGCCACGCCGACGCCGCAGCAGGCCGATCCGGCGCGCGCACCGTTGCTGTCGGACCCGGCCAACCGCGACAACGCGATGTACCGCCAAGCGCTCGAAGGCGTGGAACGCCTGGGCCCGCAGGCCGGCTTCCGCAACCGCGAAGACATGGAACGTGCCGCGGCCAGCCTGACCTATGAAGCGCGGGTCAGCGGTCTGAGCAAGATCGACCACGTCGTGCCGAGCGCGAACGGCACCGGTCTGTTCGCGGTGCAAGGCGAACTCACCGATCCGGGCAACCACCGCGTGCACGTCGACGGCCGCCAGGCGCGCCAGCAGACGGTCGAGCAGTCGAGCCAGCAGTTGCAGCAGGACGTGCAGCAGCAGGCACCGCAGACGCAGGAAGCGCGTCAGCAGCAAGCCAGGCCGATGATGGCCTGACCGAGTGGCCCCTCGCTCCCGCAGGACGCGGGAACGTGGGGCGGTTGGGTCTGGTGCGTCCGCCGCCGATACGGCGGGCGTACCAGACCGGCTCGTGTAGTGCGCCCCGGGCGGTGTTCGTCGCCCGCGGCTTCAATCACTGGACTTGTTGGACCGGCTCATGACGACGAACCCGTACACCGCATTGCTCGCTGTATCCGCTCTTACTCTCGCGCTGGCCGCGTGCAGCGCCGATCCGGCCGCTAACGCGTCGGTGTCGACGCCGCAGCCGCTGGCTTCGGCGGCGAACGACGGCGTCCCGCGCGACGCCCGGGCCAAGAGCACCGATATCCCGCCGGGGTTTTCTTCCTATGCCTCGGAATCGATCGGCGACAACAAGCAATGCGTGGTCGGTGCGGCGGTCGACGACGACGGCATGAACCAGCGTCCCGTGGCCTACGTCGCCGAGACCTCCGGCAAGGCCTTGTGGACGCGCACCCTGGATCTGCCGACGCAGACCTACCAGAGCCGCGCGACCCATTGCGTGCGCGAAGCCGATTCGGTGTACGTGTTGTTGCAGTCCGACACCCAGCCGCAACAGGCCTCGTCGCAGACGCTGTTGCGCGTGGTCAGGCTCGCGCTCGGCGACGGCGCGGTGCAAGGCCAGGCGGACGTGCCTGTGCCGGGCGTCAAGGATCCCGTCTCGGCCTGGGTCGAAGAAGGGGCGCAGGGATTGCGCTGGAGCAATGGCGGCCTGATCGTTTCCGGCCAGTACTACCGTCTCGACGACAGTGATCGGCGCAGCACGTTCCAGGTGGGGCTGAAGCCCGATCTGAAGTCGTAGGCGGCAGGTTCGGAGCCTTGCCTTCGATCCGCACGGAAGCGGCAGCAAGGAACCGGGCATGGACCAGGAGCATCAGCAGGGCCACGGAAGGTGGCAGCGGCGCAGGCGCCGCTCGACGGGGGCCGATGGTCGGCCCGCTGCGACAGGCCGTAGTGTTTGGGGAAGCAAGATGAACTGCAAGAAAGTAGTAGTGCTGACGATGCTGATGTGGCTGGGGGGCTGCGAAGTCGCCTCCAGAGGCCCGGGCGCGACGGCGCCTGCGGATAAAGCCGCGGCCCCGGTCAAGACCGCGGCGGCTGCTGCCGGCAAGACCGGCGTGGCCTGTCCGTCGCAGCAATTCGACGCCTTCCTGGCCGCGTTCATGGACGACGTCGCCATCCAGAAGGCCTTTACCGCAAGCCCGCTGCAGAGCGAGACGGTCGATGCGAACGCCGATCCGGAACCCAGGCCGGTCACGACGATGCTCGACGCAACCGCCTTGCGCTTCCCGGTGATGCCGGGCGCGCAGCAACAAAAGCGCGATGGACTCGTGCTCAGCCAGACCGAATTGAACGGCGACAAGGAAGTGATGCTGGCCAAGCCGGACACCGACTACCAGATGTCGTTCTTCTTCAAAAAGGGCGAATGCTGGACCTTGTACCGCACGCGCGACGACTCCCTGTGAGCGCCGCCCGATGCAAGCCAAGCCCATGAGGAGACGCTGACATGTCGTACCAGGACACCATGAACGTGATCCTGCCGCCGCAATACGGACGCTCGGCGCACATCACCGGCCATTACGGCGAACACCGCGACAACGGCGCCCACGGCGGCTCCGACTTCAACTACGTCGGCGGCCAGGCCGGCGTCAACCTGACCCATCCGACGATTCATTCGCCGGTCGCCGGCACCGTCGAATTCGTCGGCGGGCGCTACGGCACCATCAGCATCCGCGATGCCGAAGGCAACAGCCATCAGCTGCTGCATACGCAGAGCCAGTCGGTGGTGGTGGGGCAGCGCGTCGAACCCGGCACCGAGATCGGCACGATGGGCGGCCGTGGCCCGCGCGGTTCCGAGCAGTACGCCCAGCACGTCCATTACCAGATGAAGGACAGCGAGGACCGCAACCTCAACCCGGAAACCTTCTGGAATCAGCGCCAGACGGTCGGCGCGCGCGGCGGCCAGGCCGCAGCGGACCGGCCTGCGGTCGACGACGGCGTGCTGCGCCAGGGCGAGCGTGGCGCCGACGTCCGCGCGATGCAGGACCACCTCAACAAGCTCGGTTATCGCGACGCTCAGGGGCGGCCGCTGCATGCCGACGGCGATTTCGGCGAGCGTACCCGCGAGGCCTTGCTGGCGTTCCAGCGCGACCAGGGTTTGAAGGACGACGGCATCGCCGGCAAGCGCACACTCGACGCGCTCAAGAAGGGCGAGCCGTCGAACCTGTTGTCGAACCCCAACAACCCGCATTACGCGATGTACCAGCAGGCGCTCGGCGGGCTGGAAAAACTCGGGCCGCAGGCCGGCTTCCGCGGCCGCGAGGATCTCGAGCGCGCCGCGGCGAGCCTGACCTACGAGGCGAAGGTGAGCGGTCTGAACAAGATCGACCATGTCGTGCTCAGCACGAACGGCAACGGTCTGTTCGCGGTGCAGGGCGGGCTCAACGACCCGGCCCATCACCGCGTGTTCGCCAACAAGGACATCGCGATGAACCAGTCGCTCGAGCAATCGACCCAGAAACTGCAACAGGATCTGCCGCAGCAGGCCCAGACCGCGCAACAGCAGGCCCAGGAACCGCGTCAGCAACAACAGCCGCCGAGGATGCACACGATCTGAGGGCGGGCAGGGCCGATCCGCGCCCCGCATCGGCCCTGCCGCCATCGATCCCACGCTCCTCGCAAAGAACCCTCGCAAGATCCCCCCTGCAAAGATCGCCATGCACCGATCGCCACGCACAAGGAAGACAGGCATGAATCTCCCCCGGTTTCTGGTAATCCCGTTGACCCTGGCGCTCGTCGCTTGCGGCGCGAGCTCCGGCGACGCCGAGCAGTCGGAATCGCCGTTCAAGGAACTCGAAGGCGCGAGCCCGAATGCAGTGCCCGCAACGCCGGCGGTCGGCGCGACGGCGACGCCCTCGACACCCGCTGCGGCGGCCCCGGCGGCTGCGGCCGCGTGCCCCGCGCAGGGTTTCGACGATTTCCTCAAGGCCTACGCACGCGATGCGCAGACCAAGACCCGTTTCACCTTGCCGACGGTCAAGGTCGTCGACCTGGTCGACGTCGGCGAAGACACCCAGCAACGCACCGAGCAGGTGCCGGGCAAGGACTACACCGGCTTCAACCTCGCTTATCGCGACGACGGTTTCCATGTCGTCGACAGTGCCGGCGCGGTCGATCCCAAGCCGGTCGCGGTAGAGGTCAAGGCCGAGCCGGCCGACGCCTATTTCGTCCGCTACCAGTACGGCATGTCGGAAGGTAATTCGTACCGCTTCGTCAAACAGGAAGGTTGCTGGTTCCTCGCCGAGGACCCGGAACCGTCCGCCCCCTGATCGCGACTTCAGCACCCTCTCAATCACTCAATGGAAGGACTCTCATGAGCCGCTACCGCATTACGGAAAGCGTGGGCCGCCGCGTCGAGCACGTTCACAGCTACGACGACCTCGACATCCATCACCCGAGCCGCAACGCGCGCGGCCTGCAGACCGGCCGCGACGCCGACTTCGAGCACGGCCGCGACCATGCGCGCGTCGACGGCGAGTTCGAGGAAATCCGCCGCACCAACGACGGCCGCACCCTGGTCAAGAAAGACTTCATCCTCAGCCAGGACAGCCTGGGGCGGGTGCAGATTCCGGCGCCGGTCGAAGGCTATGTGCACTACCTGCCGAACGACCCCACGGCCGCGCTGCGCATCTACGACCGTCCGCACGATCAGCCCGGCGCCAAGCTGGTGGGTCAGGTCCTGCACATGGACCCCCACTCGTTCAAGCTCAAGGAAGGCGCGCACGTGCAATACGGCCAGCCGCTCGGCGCGATGTCCGACACCGGCACGCCCGGTTCGGTGCACGCGCACGTCGAAGTCGAGGCCGATCAGTTCAAGCGCTATATCCAGGACATCGACCGTGGCGTGATCACCCCGGACCGCTATCCGGCCAAGAACGGCCAGACCGCCGAAGCGCCGGCGCGCGAGGACGTGCATCGCGAAGCCGGGCATCGCGAAGCGACGCCGCGTCCGGCCAGCCGCGGCGCCGCTGCCGACGGCGTGATCCGCGAAGGCGAACACGGCCGCGACGTGCGCCTGCTGCAGGAGCAGTTGAACAAGCTCGGTTACCGCGACGGCCACGGCCATGCGCTGAAGTCCGACGGCGATTTCGGCGATCGCACCCGCGAAGCGGTCAAGGCTTTCCAGCATGCGCACGGCCTCAAGGACGACGGCATCGCCGGCCCGAAGACGCTGGAAGCGCTGAAGAAGGCCGGCGAGGCGCCGTTGCTGTCGAATCCGGTGCACCCGGACAACGGCATTTACCGCCAGGCCGTGGCCGGGTTGGAGAAGCTCGGGCCGAACGGCGGCTTCGGCAATCGCGAACAGATGGAGCGCGCCGCCGCTGCGCTGACCTATGAAGCGAAGGTCAGCGGCTTGACTGCGATCGATCACGTCACCCGCAGCGCGAACGGCAACGGCCTGTTCGCGGTGCAGGGCGAACTCAACGATCCGAGCCAGAACCGCGTCCACGTGGAAAAGAAGTACGCGGCCGAGCAGCCGGTCGAACGCTCGAGCTTCCAGGTGCAACAGGACGCACCGACGCGCGAGCAGGCCCAGGCGCCGCAGAAGGAAGCTCCGAGGATCCAGATGGCTTGACCCTGGGCCGGCGCACAACTCTGGTGGAGGAGAGCGCCGATCCGGATCGGGGACATCGCAGGCAAGGGAATGCGTTGCAACCACTGCGATGTCCGGACAGGGACGTCGTCGCTTCGCCCGCAGGGGCGGAGCGGGCAGGGCAGGCTCGATCGCTAGGGAGATCGAGCCTGTCGCTGCCGCTTTGCCGGCCGCCCGCGATCGGGCGGGCGGACACGGCCGGCCGGCGACGGCGGGGCCGGGATGCCAATGTTTCTAACCAGGCCGGGCTGCGCGCACCGGCCCGGGGGCCTCGCCCTTGTGGGGTTTCCGCTATTGCGCGAGCATGACGATTCGGTTCCGGCCGGAGGTGCAACGATGAACGGAAGCACTCAGGAACAGCAATTGAAGGTCGACGGCCAAGCCACGACCCAGACGCTGGACGACATGCGCCGCGCCGAGCAGCGCTCGCTGCTCAGCAGCCCCAGCCATCCGCATCACGACCTGTACTCGCAGGTGCGCGTCTGCCTCGACAAGCAGGACATGGGGCTCAAGGATTACTCCGGCGACCAGCGCGACAACCTGGCCGCGGCCCTGGCCCTGGAAGCGCGCACCGGCGGCCTGCGCAGCGCCGATCACGTGGTGCTGAGCAAGGACGGTTCGCGCGCGTTCGTGATCGAGGGCGAGCTGGATTCGCCGAGCCGGCGCATGAGCTATGTCGACACCGCCCAGGCGGCGGCGCAATCGATGGAACGGAGCAGCCAGCAGCTGGCCCAGCTCAATCGCGAACAGGAACTCCAGGACCGGCAACGGCAGGACGAGCGCCAGGCCGAACGTCAGGCCGAGCACCGCGGCGAACGCGAGCCGTCGCTGGCCCGTGCCCTGTTCAAAGACAAAGACTGAAACGCCCGCGCCGCCATAGAGCGCGCGAAGGCATCGGAGGCCTGCAATGAACGAATACCGTCATCACATCCTGACCCGCGGCCGCTACCAGATCGTGGCCTTGACCCCGGACCCGCAGTTCGAGAGCGACGACATCTACGCTTACGCGGTGATGTCCTCTTCCGGGCTCAAAATGCGTCAGGAACTGACCCTGACCGATGCCCGCAACTGGCTGGAATTCTGGATCGAGCAGGAAAGGGCCTCCAGCGGAGGCTCGTCGCCGGATATGATGGAGTCATCGCCTCCGGGGGAGCCTTCCAGGCTGCAGGCCGCCCGCAAGCGACGCTGACCGACAGCGGGTTCGGGGAAACCAAGCAGGAAACATAACGTGAAAGGGAAGCTGATTTTTGCCCTGGCGGTACTGGTACTCGTACTGGCCGCGGGGACGTATCTGTCGGGATACGTGACGTTGATGTTGATGAAGATCGACACCAGTGCGCTGAAGTGGAACACCTACCTCGATTACCTCAAGGTGTTGGACGTCCCGCAGTACAAGCCCTACGTGGGCAAGATCAAGGCCGGCGGCTTCATCGGCTATGGCCTGCCGATGGTCGGCTATCTGATCCTGACCGTGCTGATGCTGAAGCCGAAGAAGAAGTCGATGCACGGCGACGCGCGTTTCGCGCGCTCCGGCGACCTGTCGGCCAAGGGCATGTTCAAGTCGACCCCCACCAGCATCGTGGTCGGCAAGTTCAACGGCCAGCTGGTGCAACTCAGCGGCCAGCAGTTCGTGATCCTCGCCGCGCCGACCCGTTCGGGCAAGGGCGTCGGCATCGTCATTCCGAACCTGCTGAACTACCAGGGCTCGATGGTCGTGCTCGACATCAAGCAGGAAAATTTCGACCTGACCAGCGGCTGGCGCGCCGAGCAAGGGCAGGAGATCTTCCTGTTCAACCCCTTCGCCGAGGATCGCCGCACCCATCGCTGGAACCCGCTGACCTACGTGTCCAGCGATCCGGCGTTCCGCGTCTCAGATCTGATGAGCATCGCCGCGATGCTGTATCCGGACGGCTCGGACGACCAGAAATTCTGGGTCAGCCAGGCCCGCAACGCCTTCATGGCCTTCACCCTGTACCTGTTCGAGGCCTGGGAAGACGCCAAGAAGGTCGGCTTCCCGTTCGGCACCATCCCGACCCTGGGCGCGGTGTACCGCCTGTCTTCGGGCGACGGCAAGACCGAGCTCAAGCCGTTCCTGCAGGGACTGTCGCAGCGGCCCTTCCTCAGCAGCAACGCCAAGTCGGCGTTCGCCAACATGCTGTCGCAGGCCGACGAGACCTTCGCCTCGATCCTCGGCACTTTCAAGGAACCGCTCAATCCCTGGATCAACCCGGTCCTGGACGCGGCCACCAACACCGACGATTTCCTGCTGACCGACCTGCGCAAGAAGAAGATGACGATCTACGTCGGCATCCAGCCCAACAAGCTGGCCGAAAGCCGTCTGATCGTGAACCTGTTCTTCAGCCAGATCATCAACCTCAACACCCGCGAGCTGCCGCAGAACAACCCCGAGCTCAAGCATCAGTGCCTGTTGCTGATGGACGAGTTCACCTCGATCGGCAAGGTCGACATCATCGCCTCGGCGGTGTCGTACATGGCCGGCTACAACCTGCGCCTGCTGCCGATCATCCAGAGCATGTCGCAGCTCGACGCCACCTACGGCAAGGACATCTCGCGCACCATCATCACCAACCACGCGCTGCAGATCATCTACGCGCCGCGCGAGCAGCAGGACGCGAACGACTACTCCGATATGCTCGGCTACACCACCGTGCGCAAGGAGAACATCACCCGCGGCCGCGAAGTCTCGCGCAGCGAGTCGGAAGAGCGCCGCGCGCTGATGCTGCCGCAGGAGCTCAAGGCGATGGGCTTCGACAGCGAGGTGTTCCTGTACGAAGGCATCCCGCACCCGGTGAAGTGCGACAAGATCAAGTACTACCAGGACAAGCTGTTCACCCAGCGCCTGTTGCCGAAGGTATCGGTGCCGGTGCTGGACATCGGCACCGGCTGAGCCGGATGAGTCGTGCGTCGCGTTGCCGGGCTCCGGCCCGGCAACCGGCGCGGCTTCGCGGGCATAATGTCCGCAGACCCCCTGTTCGGTAGCTCGTATGCGCGACCTTCGCATCTCGCTCGTCCAAGGCGCCACCCGCTGGCACGACCCGGCCGGCAACCGCGATTACTACGGCCATCTGATCGCTTCGCTGCGCGGCATCACCGATCTGGTGCTGCTGCCGGAGACCTTCACCAGCGGCTTCAGCAACGACGCCATCGGCGACGCCGAGACCATGGACGGGCCGACCGTCGCCTGGATCCGCGAACAGGCGGCCAAGCTCGGCGCCGCGGTCGCCGGCAGCGTGCAACTGCGCACCGACGACGGCGTGTTCAACCGCCTATTGTTCGCCACGCCCGACGGCGAGTTGCAAACCTACGACAAGCGCCATCTGTTTCGTTACGCCAAGGAACACGAACGCTACGCCGCCGGCCGCGAGCGCCTGACGGTGGAATGGAAGGGCTGGCGGATCTGCCCGATGGTCTGTTACGACCTGCGTTTCCCGGTGTTTTCGCGCAACCGTTTCGACGTCGAGCGCCCCGGCGCGCTCGATTTCGACCTGCTGCTGTACGTCGCCAACTGGCCGGCGGCGCGCGCCTACCCGTGGAAGACCCTGCTGCGCGCGCGCGCGATCGAGAACCTGTGCTACGTCGCCGGGCTCAACCGCGTCGGCAGCGACGGCAACGGCCTGAGCTATTCCGGCGACAGCGCGGTGATCGATTTCCTCGGCCACCCGATCAGCGAATGCACCGACGAGGAAGTGGTCGTGACCACGACCCTGCAGGCGGCGGAACTGGCGGCGCACCGCGAGCGTTTCCCGGCCATGCTCGACGGCGACAGCTTCGAACTGCGCTGAGTATCTCGAGCGTTGCGGCGCCGCTGCCGCTGCTCTTGGGTAGGAGCGGCGCAAGCCGCGACTGCGCAGCTGGCGGTTGCGACGCCTCTTACCGCAGAGCGGTGAGGCAACATCTAAAGCTTCCGTCCGCTGACGCGGCCGGGTTACTTTCTTTTGCTGGCCCAAAAGTCCGTCTGGATTCCCTTCGGTCAAAGCTGACCAAAGGGAGGCCTTCCTTGACGAAGCTCTCCTGCGAGTTCATGGCTTACGCCGGGATTTTTCGATAGGACATCCTTGTCCTATCGAGTCATTCCTTTTTAAAGGCTGGGCGCACGTCCTGTGCGCCGCCCTCCGGGTCTCCAGGTGTTCTCTCAAGTTCGGAGCTGCGCCAACCTTTAACAGCAACAGCAACAGCAACAGCAACAGCAACGGCAGGAGCAGCTCGGGCAGGCCGTCGCTCCTGCCCTGGCGCGAGCACGCCGCTTCGTTGGATAAGGGACGGCAGCGTTCAGCGCAGGCGGTCGTGGACCTGCAGGCCCTGGCTCGGGTCGGCGGCGTCGTAACGCACGGTGACCTCGCGATCGGGTTCGCCGTCGCGCCCAGGACGCAGCAAGGACACGCGCAGCGAGCCATCGGCGGCGACGACACGCTCGCCCGCTTCGATCGACTGCAGACAGGAGGCGATGCGGTAGGCGTCGTGCTTGCGCACCTGCAGTGCGGCATCGAGCGCCAGCCAGACCAGGTCGGTCTCGATGCCGGCGCCGCAATGGCCCTGCGTGCGGTCGCTGCGGCTGGCGGTGTCGACCTCGATCAACAGATAACGCAGTTCGGCCGGGCCGTGGCCGGAGTCGGCCAGCAGCGCGCGCCGCTCGACGACGCCGTCGACATCGGTGATGCGCGCGAGCTTGAGCGGTTTGCGCCTGGCGCCGTCGACCAGCAGTAAGTCCTGCTGGCGCGAGTCGATCTCGACCTGCAAGGCGGCCGCAGCGGGCGCAGCCGTCGCGTCCCCGTAGGCCAAGGCGGCGGCCAACAGACAGGCGAGCGTAGCGGGCAGGGCAGACAGGGTCATGCGGCCACTGTACGCCGGCGCGCAGGTGTCGAGCGCGCCGGCGCACATGTTCAGAGGCTTTCCGAAGGCCGCGATGCGGCGGCCTCGTCCGGCTCGCGGCTGCCGCGTTTGTGGAAATAGACCTGTTCGGCGGCCCAGCGCAGTGGCGCCGAATGCAACAGCAGGTCGAACGGCCAGTCGAACTGGAAGTGATCGAAGGCCCAGCGCAGCGCGCGCTTGCGGCGGAAGCGCGGGGCGCTGTCGCGGGCGACCGATTCCGGCGCCGGGCCCTGTCCGAGCGCGTGCAGGGCGATCGCCTGGCCCAGGGTTTCGCCGTGCGCCCAGGCCGAGTGGATGCCGCCGGCGGTGACCGGCGAGACGATGCCGGCGGCGTCGCCGGTCAGCATCACGCCGTCGCGGGCGAGCGGAAACACCGGGCCGCCGCAGGGGATCAGGCCGGCGCGGGTCGCCGCAGGCTGCACATCGGCGTCAAGGCCGACCACCGAGCGCACCCGCTGCAGGAAGCCGTCGATGTCGGGCACGCGCGCGCGTTCGGGGTCGTGGCGCACCGCCAGGCCGGCCTGGACGCCGGTCGGGTTCTGCGCCACCCAGCCGATGTAGCCGGGCGCGTAGCGCTTGCTGACGAAGCAGTGCAGGGCGCCGGATTCGGGCAGGGCGGCACCGGGAAACTCGTACTCGATGCCGTAGAGGAACTCGCGCGTCTGGCCCAGTCCGGTGCGCTCGGCGACGCGCGACTTGGCGCCGTCGGCGCCGACCAGGAAACGGGTGCGGCCCACGCCTTCGATGCGCCAGCCGTCGTCCTCGCGCTCGGCCTGGGTGAAGGAGGTGCCGAGGCGCAACTCGACGCCGTGGCGGACCAGTTCCTGGGTCAGCCAGCGCATCAGCCGCGGTGTGTCGGTGGTCAGGAAGTAGTAGCCCGGTGCGCTCAAGGCCATGCTGCGCAGGCGCGGCGAATACAGGCGTACGCGTTCGACGCGGTGCAGGCAGCCGGCCGGCGCGCGGCTCAGCCAAGTCTGTTCGGCGGCTTCCTTGACCACGATGCCGGTGGTGCGCAATTTCTCGCCGGGGTCGCGCTTGCGTTCGAGCACCACCACGTGCAGGCCGGCGCGCGCGGCGGCCAGGGCGCAGGCGGCGCCGGCGAAGCTGGCGCCGACGACGACCAGGTCGCAGTCGTAGGCTTGGGGGTCGAGGTTCATTCCGGTTTCTCGTGGGGAGACCGGTGCAGTCTGGGCAGGCTCGACGAAGCCCGTATGGGGTCTGTGTGAAGTGAGTCGAGCCTGTAACGGGGTTCACGCGCGACGCGTGACGTGGGGCCCGTTCTGCTCGGCGTTTCGCTCAGCGATTCGCCGCCGACAAGGCCTCGATGGTCAGCGCGAGTCCGTTCAGGGCGTCCTGCGCAGCGGCGGGATCGGCGGCAGCGCGCACGATCGCACCGTCGAAGGCCTGGGCGATCGCAGCGGTGCGCGCATCGCGTTCGGCCGACGCCGGCAGCAGCGCGGCGATGCGTTCGGCGAGTTCGCGCTTGTGCCGGCGCGAGCATTCGACCGCTTCGGGCAGCGCCGGGCCGATCTCGGCCACGGCATTGATGAAGGCGCAGCCGCGGAAATGCGGATGGGAGAACCATTCCGCCAGGGCCGGCACCAGCGCCTCGGCGCCGTGTCCGGGCGCTGCGCCGTGGCGCTGCAAGGCCGCATCGAACCAAGTCATCCAGCGCTCGTGGCGGTAGTGCAGGAACGCCAGGATCAGGGCGTTCTTACTCGGGAAATGCCGGTACAGCGTGACCTTGGTGACGCCGGACTCGGCGATCACCCGGTCGATGCCGGTGGCGCGGATGCCTTCGAGATAGAACAGATCGTGGGCGGTCTGCAGGATCCGCTCGCGGGCGGGCACTGGCTGGGCAGGCGAAGCGGCTTTGCGGTTCATGGCGCAATGGTAGACCGATTCGTCTACCGGCGCCAATCGTGTAGACAGCTCTGTCTACGTGAGGTAAATTTACCGTGTAGACCGATCTGTCTACATAAATTTTTATCCAAGTAGACTAATTCGTCTACATGCGCTCAGGAGCCGCCCTCATGCACACCCGTCCGCCCTTGCCGCCGTTCACCCGCGACAGCGCCATCGAAAAGATCCGCCTGGCCGAAGACGCCTGGAATTCGCGCGACCCGGCCCGCATCGGCCAGGCTTATTCGGTCGATACCCGTTGGCGCAACCGCGCCGAATTCGTCGACGGCCGCGAAGCCGCGGTGGCCTTGCTCGAACGCAAGTGGACCCGCGAGCTCGACTACCGCCTGATCAAGGAACTGTGGGCCTTCGACGGCGCTCGCATCGCCGTGCGCTTCGCTTACGAATGGCGCGACGATTCCGGGCAATGGTTCCGCAGCTACGGCAACGAGAACTGGGAGTTCGGCGACGACGGCCTGATGGCGGTGCGCCTGGCGAGCATCAACGACCGGCCGATCGCGGCGAGCGAACGCAAGTTTCATTGGCCGCAGGGCCGGCGGCCCGACGATCACCCGGGGCTCAGCGAGCTGGGGCTGTAAAACTGATCGTCGTCGGCCTCAGTCGACGACGATCAGCTCGATGCCGAGACGCAGCAGCCCCTGGCTGTATTCCGGGCTGATGCTGGAGTCGGTGATGATGGTATGCACGCATTCCAACTGGGCGATGCGGTGCAGGCCGACGCGGCCGAACTTGGACGCGTCGGTCAGCACGATCACCTTGCGCGCGCGTTCGACCATGCGATGGTTGAGGCTGGCTTCGCCTTCGTGATGCGTGCTCAGACCGAACTGCAGGTCGAGGCCGTCGACGCCGAGGAACAGCGCATCGAAGCTGTAGCTGGTGAGGCTGGCCTCGGCCTGCGCGCCCTGGAACGACAGCGACTGCTTGCGCAACAGGCCGCCGGTCAGCATCACCTCGACACCCGTCGCGTTGGCCAGTTCCCAGGCGATATTGAGGCCGTTGGTCATCACCGTGACGCCCTCGGCGTGGCGCAGATGGCGCGCCAGGGTCATGGTGGTGGTGCCGGAATCGATGATGACATTGTCGCCGGCCCGGATCAGCTGCGCCGCGCGGGCGCCTATCGATTCCTTCAAGCTGCTGTTGAGGCTGTCCTTCTGATGGATGTCTTGTTCCAGCGGCGGCGTGCGCACCAGGGTGGCGCCGCCGTGGTTGCGCTTGGCCAGGCCCTGCGACTCGATCTGGGCCAGATCGGCGCGGATCGTCACCGTGGACACGCCCATCGATTCGGCCAGATGCGCAACGTGCACGCTGCCGTGCTTGACCAGCATCTGCAGGATCCGTTCGCGGCGTTGGCGGGTGTTTCGCATCGGTCCTTCTCGGTGCAGCACGGGGCGGAAGCGGATGGCGTCAGCGCTGCGGCGTGTCGTCCTGCGTCGGGGGGGCGCGGCGGCGATCGATGCGGGGCATAGCCGGGATGGTGCCACCTTTCGGCACGGGTTGCGGGCCGGCCTGCGCAGGCCGGCTTGCGGAACCCCGGGCGCATGGCGCATGCACGAGACCTTCGCATGTCGATGTCTCTGGCGCGCCTGCGGGCTCGAAAACGAAAACGCCGCCATCGCAGGCGATGACGGCGTGGTGTGCGAGCTTCGATGAAACCGTCGCATCCGGGCGGCGGCCCCCAGGAAGCGAGCCCTGGTTCGGGGGTTCAGGGGCTCAGGGGTTCAAGCGCCACTTCTGATAGCCGTTGCCGAGGCAGGTATAGACGCGCAGATAAGCGCCCTGGGCGGCGTTGTTGAGCGGGTCCAGGCAGGTGCCGCTGGCGACGTTGTACAGCCCATCCGAGCCCGGCATCGGCATCCAGCGTTGCGCCGAGCCGTTGCCGCATGCCGCGAGCCGGACGCTGCCGTCGCTTTCCGCCTGCAGGCACTGGCTGCGGCTGCGCATCATCATGCGGAAGCCGTCGTCGCGTTCGATCAGTTGGTTGTTGTTGCTCGCGCAGCTCCACAAGCCGGCCTGAGTGCCGCCGGCCAGGGTATCCAGGCAATAGCCGCTGTAGGTGTTGAGCAGCACCTTCGGCGAACCGAGCGTGCCGAACTTGTTGTCGGCGGCGATGCAGTCCTGCTCCGCGGTACAGGAGGCGCGGGCGATCGACTCGCAGTTGCCGTAGGTCTTGCTGGTGCTGGTCGATGGCGCGACCGCGCCGTTCTCGGCGCTGGGGCGGAAGAACACCGCACTCGTCGCCGGCGCGGCCGCGCAGCTTTCCAGTTGATCGGCGCCCTGGGCGAAGTTCTCCAGGAACTCGACGGTCTTCTCGTTGAGGCCGCCCCAGGTCTGCGGCACTTGGATGCTGGCGACCTTGCGGCGCGCACCGGTCGCGACATCGGTGATGTAGGCGCTCCAACTGCCGGGAGCTTCGCTGACGATGCGGATCTTGTACTTCTTGCCCTGCACCCAGGGATAAGCGACCCAGCACTGCACGCCGCTGCCTTCGTGGGAGAAATGGCTGCACAGGGTGCCGCTTTCGGCGACCCAGCCGGTGGCCTGCCAGATCGAGAAATTCAGTGCCTTGTCGGCATTGCTGCGTTGTTGCAGGCCGACGTAGCCGCCGTCGCCGTTCTTGAGCGCGAACTGATGCGCCCAATAGGTGCGCCCGTTGTAGCCGGGCTCCTGGGTGATGGCGATGCTGAAGTCCATATCCAGGTAACCGCCGGGCTGGCTCGGCCAAGTGCGGTCTATCGCGACCATGCCGCCGGCGACGACCGCTGCGGCGGTGCCGTGCAAGGTCAGACAAAGCAGTAGCAGGACGATCTTCGCGTAGCGCATACGGACTCCTATCGACGACGGGTTGCGGACTGCCCATGGCGAGATCTCGGCTTCGTCATGGACGTATCGGGTCCAGGCCGCGATGCTTGCGGCGTGCCTGGCGTATTGCTCGGATTCGATGGATCGGCAGGAACGATTCGGGTTCGGTCCTCGGCTTGGCCGGCGAGGGCGATCGCCGCTTCGATCGCCCTCGCCGAAGGCGTCGATTCGCGTCCTGGCGAATGCGTGTCCTGTGTTGCGGATGTCGCGACTCGGCGATTGAGCATGAGCCGCAGGGGGGCGTCAATAACCGCGTCGGAAACGAAAGTTCCTTGTTTTTAAGGGTTTCGTTGCAGGTTTTTCGGCGAGCAGATCGAAACGAAACGTCGCATCGCGAACAGGTTTCGTAATCGGCTTTCGACACTGCCGATAGCGTGATGGACGTGGCGGTACGGATGCGATTGCGCGTGTTTTCAGCGTCAATGGCCGGCAAGCGCGTCGGTTTAATGTGCTATCTGAATCGGCGCGAGTTCATTCGGAATTGCGTCGTGAAAACAACGCGGACGGTGGATTTGCTGCGAACGCATATTCGATAGCGCGGACAGACGCCTGGATCGGAGGTGTTGTCGGGATCGTAGAAGTAGGGCGGAGTGATCGCGGGCGAAGCGGTTTCGATGCAAGCGGTCGTCGCGTGGCCGCGGCTCACGACCGCAGGAAATCCCCGTGGGACGCCGCTCCTGCTCTCGAAGCGATTCGGCGGGTGCGGACGAACAGCCGGGCGCGCACAAAAACAAAGGGCGCCGAAGCGCCCTTTGTCGTGTCTTGCTTCAGCGTTGCTGACGTCTGGGTTCAGACGCCGCCGCGCGGACCGCGGCCGCCACCGGGGCGGCCACCGCCACGCGGGCCACCGGGACGCGGACCGCTCGGGCGGGCTGCGCCACCGGGACGCGGTGCGCCGC
>NZ_JAHXYK010000030.1:0-1566 GCF_019970005.1 Lysobacter sp. ESA13C
AGCAGATGGTCGGTTTGTTCATCAACACTTTGCCACTGCGCTTGCAATGGCGGCCGGACGAATCGGTGCGCGACCTGCTACTGCGTCTGCAGACCGAGCAATCGGCGCTGCTCGATCACCAGCACCTCGGCCTGACCGAGATCCAGCGCCTGGCCGGTCACGGCGAACTGTTCGACACCCTGGTGGTGTTCGAGAACTTCCCGGTCGGCGACGGCGACGACGACGCGCCCGATGCGCTGCGCATCGCTCTGCACAGCCACCACGGCGGCGACACCTCGCACTACCCCGTGGGCCTGGCGCTGATTCCAGGCCAACCGTATCAGCTCAAGCTCAGCTACCGCCCCGATCTGTTCACACGTGACGAGGTGCTGCGCCTGGGCGGCCGTTATCAGCGTCTGCTGGAGGCCTTCGTCGCCGATGCCGGGCAACCGGTCGGCCGCATCGAACTGCTCGACGCCGCCGAAACCGCGCAGGTGCTGCGCGACTGGAATGCGACCGAACACGCGGTGCCAGCACAAACCCTGGCCGAGTTGTTGAGCGCGCAAGCGGCGCGCACACCCGATGCGGTCGCCGTCGTGTTCGATGGGCAGACGCTGAGCTACGCCGAACTCGATGCGCGCGCGAACCGCCTCGCCCACCGCCTGATCGCCGACGGCATCGGCCCGGAGGATCTGGTCGGCGTGGCCTTGCCGCGTTCGTTGGAACTGGTCGTCGCCCTGTACGCGGTGCTCAAGAGCGGCGCGGCCTATTTGCCGCTCGATACCGATTACCCGAGCGACCGCCTCGCCCACATGATCGCCGACGCGGCGCCGGTGCGGATCCTGACGCGTGGCGATGTGGTCGAACGCCTGCCTGCGCATGACGGCTTGTGGCAGATCGACGAAGCTCGGTTTGTAATCGAGTTGGCGAGCTATGCGGATACATCGCCCACCGACACCGATCGCACGCGCCCGCTGCAGCTCGATCACCCGGCCTACGTGATCTATACCTCCGGCTCGACCGGCACACCGAAGGGCGCGGTGATCCCGCACCGCGGCATCGTCAACCGCCTGGCCTGGATGCAGGGCGAGTACGGACTGCAGGCCGACGACGCGGTGCTGCAGAAGACCCCGACCAGCTTCGACGTGTCGGTGTGGGAGCTGTTCTGGCCGTTGCTGCACGGCGCCCGTTTGGTGGTTGCGCGTCCCGACGGCCATCGCGACCCGGCCTATCTCGCTGACCTGATCCAGCGCGAACAGGTCACCACCGTGCACTTCGTCGCCTCGATGCTGGAGATGTTCGTGCAGGAGCCGGGCGCGGCCGCCTGCACCAGCCTGCGCCGCATCGTCTGCGGCGGCGAAGCGCTGTCGGCCGATCTGCATCGCCGCGTCGCCGCCCACATCGGCCGGCCGCTGCACCATTCCTACGGCCCGACCGAAGTCTCGATCGGCGTCACCGCCTGGCCCTGCCGCGAGATCGAAGACGGGCCGATTCCGATCGGCGGGCCGATCTGGAACACGCGCTTGTACGTGCTCGACAACGCGCTGCGGCCGGTGCCGGCCGGGGTCACCGGCGAGCTGTATATCG
>NZ_JAHXYK010000031.1:0-1566 GCF_019970005.1 Lysobacter sp. ESA13C
AGCAGATGGTCGGTTTGTTCATCAACACTTTGCCACTGCGCTTGCAATGGCGGCCGGACGAATCGGTGCGCGACCTGCTACTGCGTCTGCAGACCGAGCAATCGGCGCTGCTCGATCACCAGCACCTTGGCCTGACTGAGATCCAGCGCCTGGCCGGTCACGGCGAACTGTTCGACACCCTGGTGGTGTTCGAGAACTTCCCGGTCGGCGACGGCGACGAGGCCGCGCCCGATGCGCTGCGCATCGCCCTGCACAGCCACCACGGCGGCGACACCTCGCACTACCCGGTCGGCCTGGCGCTGATTCCCGGCCACCCGTATCAACTCAAGCTGAGCTACCGGCCGGATCTGTTCACGCGTGACGAGGTGCGGCGCCTGGGCGGCCGTTATCAGCGTCTGCTGGAGGCCTTCGTCGCCGATGCCGGGCAACCGGTCGGCCGCATCGAACTGCTCGATGCCGCCGAAACCGCGCAGGTGCTGCGCGACTGGAATGCGACCGAACACGCGGTGCCAGCACAAACCCTGGCCGAGTTGTTGAGCGCGCAAGCGGCGCGCACACCCGATGCGGTCGCCGTCGTGTTCGAAGGGCAGACGCTGAGCTACGCCGAACTCGACGCGCGCGCCAACCGCCTCGCCCATCGCCTGATCGCCGACGGCATCGGCCCGGAGGATCTGGTCGGCGTGGCCTTGCCGCGTTCGTTGGAACTGGTCGTGGCCCTGTGCGCGGTGCTCAGGAGCGGCGCGGCCTACCTTCCGCTCGACACCGATTACCCGAGCGACCGCCTCGCCCACATGATCGCCGACGCGGCACCGGTGCGGATCCTGACGCGCAGCGATGTGGTTGAACGCCTGCTTGCGCATGAGGGCTTGTGGCTGCTCGACGATGCAGGGCTCATTGCAGAATTGGCCGGTTATGCGGATACACCACCCACCGACGCCGATCGCACGCGTCCGCTGCAGCTCGATCACCCGGCCTACGTGATCTACACCTCCGGCTCGACCGGCACGCCGAAAGGCGCGGTGATTCCGCACCGCGGCATCGTCAACCGCCTGGCCTGGATGCAGGGCGAGTACGGCCTGCAGGCCGACGACGCGGTGCTGCAGAAGACCCCGACCAGCTTCGACGTGTCGGTGTGGGAGCTGTTCTGGCCGCTGCTGCACGGCGCCCGCCTGGTGGTCGCGCGCCCCGACGGCCATCGCGACCCGGCCTATCTGGCGTCGCTGATCCAGCGCGAACAGGTCACCACCGTGCACTTCGTCGCCTCGATGCTCGAAATGTTCGTGCAGGAGCCCGGCGCGGCCGCCTGCACCAGCCTGCACCGCATCGTCTGCGGCGGCGAAGCGCTGTCGGCCGATCTGCATCGCCGCGTCGCCGCCCACATCGGTCGGCCGCTGCACCATTCCTACGGCCCGACCGAGGTCTCGATCGGCGTCACCGCTTGGCCCTGCCGCGAGATCGAAGACGGGCCGATTCCGATCGGCGGGCCGATCTGGAACACGCGCTTGTACGTGCTCGACAACGCGCTGCGGCCGGTGCCGGCCGGGGTCACCGGCGAGCTGTATATCG
>NZ_JAHXYK010000032.1:0-1220 GCF_019970005.1 Lysobacter sp. ESA13C
GATAATGCGCCAGGCGATTGGCCTGGGCGTTCAATTCCGCGTACGTCAGGCTCGCTTCGTCCTGCACCAGCGCGATCGCGTCCGGCGTCTTCGCCGCCTGCGCCTCGAACCACTCGTGCACCAGCCGATCGACCGGATACGGCGCGTCCGTGGCGTTCCACGTCTCCACCACCAGTTGCCGCTCAGGCTCGGGCAGCACGCCGATCTCATTAAGCGTCGTGCCGGCATCGATCTCCAACACGTGCACGATTCGCTGCAGCGTCGATTGGGCGAAGTCAATGATCCGCTTGGGATCGAGCGCGTCGTCCACCCTGACAGTGAATGACAATGCATTGCCCCAGTCATCGATCGAGAGGCCGAACGGATAGTTCGTCCGCTCTTCGCCCAGGAACTCTTCCATACCGAGACTCGCCCACAGGCTCTGTCTCGATGCTTTCGACGACGCTTGGCTGTGGCGATAGTTCAGCAGCGCGGTGAACAACGGCACTGGCGCGGCCACCGCGCTGCAGCGCTGCGCGAGCGCAAGCGAGGCATGCTCGTGATGCAACAACTCCGCAAGCAGCGCATGCGTGCGGCGCACGCCTGCCTCGACGGTTACGTCGTCGATCTGCAACCGCATTGGCAGCGTATTGATGAACGGGCCCATCGCCCGATCCGACCCTTCGCCTGACTGCATGCGGCCGAACAGCACGGTGCCGAACACGACGTCGTCGCGCCCGGACACGCGTGCCAGCACCAGACCCCAAGCCAGGTGGCACAGGCTCGCGACGCTCACACCAAGCCGGCGCGCCTGCGTGCGCAGGCTCGCCGACAGCGCGGCGTCGAGGTCCCGCGTGACCTGTCCGATCGACCGTCCCTCTCCTCGGCTATCGTTTAACCCGAACGGCATCGTGGGCTCATCGACATCGCCGAGCATCGTGCGGAAAAAGGTCTCGTGCTCTGCGCGACTGACGCCCTGGCGCGCTTGCGCGACGAAATTCCGGAACGGAAGCTGTTGCGGAAGAGTCGCCATGCTTCCCGACAAATGCGCCTGCAGCTCGGCCTCAAGCAGCTCTAGCGTCGTATGGTCGCCGGACAGATGATGTGTGAGCAGCAGCAATATCCACTTGTCGCACGCGGCGTCGTAGGCCACGAACGCACGCATCAAGGGGGCCTGACTGACATCGATGCGGTATGCGCGTGGATCGAAACGCGCCTGCAGCTGCTCGATCGCAGGCCCC
>NZ_JAHXYK010000033.1:0-1200 GCF_019970005.1 Lysobacter sp. ESA13C
CCGTCAACACGCAGGTCGCACCCGGCGCCACCGAGGCGCAGGTCGTCGTACTCGGGGTGATCTTGCTGTCGTTCACCACCACGTTGGTCAGGTTGCCGCTGGCGCTGGTGTTGGTCACCGTCACCGTGTAGGTCAGCACGTCGCCCACCGACACCGTGCCGCTGCCGTCGTTATCGGCATTGGTCATGGTCTTGGCGATCGTCTGGCTCAGCGCCGTCACCGGCGTGGTCACCGTCGTCGTGCAGGCCGGATCGGTGCTGCCCACCGGGCAGACCGGGCTGGTCGAAGTCGCGGTGTTCACCACGTTGCCCGCAGTCACGTCGGCCGCGGTCACCGTGTAGGTGCCCGTCAACACGCAGGTCGCACCCGGCGCCACCGAGGCGCAGGTCGTCGTGCTCGGGGTGATCTTGCTGTCGTTCACCACCACGTTGGTCAGGTTGCCGCTGGCGCTGGTGTTGGTCACCGTCACCGTGTAGGTCAGCACGTCGCCCACCGACACCGTGCCGCTGCCGTCGTTATCGGCATTGGTCATGGTCTTGGCGATCGTCTGGCTCAGCGCCGTCACCGGCGTGGTCACCGTCGTCGTGCAGGCCGGATCGGTGCTGCCCACCGGGCAGACCGGGCTGGTCGAAGTCGCGGTGTTCACCACGTTGCCCGCAGTCACGTCGGCCGCGGTCACCGTGTAGGTGCCCGTCAACACGCAGGTCGCACCCGGTGCCACCGAGGCGCAGGTCGTCGTGCTCGGGGTGATCTTGCTGTCGTTCACCACCACGTTGGTCAGGTTGCCGCTGGCGCTGGTGTTGGTCACCGTCACCGTATAGGTCAGCACGTCGCCCACCGACACCGTGCCGCTGCCGTCGTTATCGGCATTGGTCATGGTCTTGGCGATCGTCTGGCTCAGCGCCGTCACCGGCGTGGTCACCGTCGTCGTGCAGGCCGGATCGGTGCTGCCCACCGGGCAGACCGGGCTGGTCGAAGTCGCGGTGTTCGCCACGTTGCCGGCGGTCACGTCGGCCGCGGTCACCGTGTAGGTGCCCGTCAACACGCAGGTCGCACCCGGCGCCACCGAGGCGCAGGTCGTCGTGCTCGGGGTGATCTTGCTGTCGTTCACCACCACGTTGGTCAGGTTGCCGCTCGCGCTGGTGTTGGTCACCGTCACCGTGTAGGTCAGCACGTCGCCCACCGACACCGTGCCGCTGC
>NZ_JAHXYK010000034.1:0-1170 GCF_019970005.1 Lysobacter sp. ESA13C
AGGCTCGCTTCGTCCTGCACCAGCGCGATCGCGTCCGGCGTCTTCGCCGCCTGCGCCTCGAACCACTCGTGCACCAGCCGGTCGACCGGATACGGCGCGTCCGTGGCGTTCCACGTCTCCACCACCAACTGCCGCTCAGGCTCGGGCAGCACGTCGATAGCATGCAACGGTCGAGTCGGTTCGATCTCCAGAGCATCGACCAAACGCAGCAGTGCTGTTTCCGCGAAGCACATCACGCGCTCCGGATCGAGCGTATCCTGCACCTGCACCGCCAGGGTCATGCCAAAGGTCCAATCGTTCACCGCGAATCCCAGCGGATAATTGGTGCGCTCGTGCGCGCTCAACCACTCAACTCCGCCCAGCGCCCGTATGACCTCCTTCGGCGACGTCTTTCCGCTGCGGCTGTGGCGATAGTTCAGCAGCGAGGTGAACAATGGCGCCGGCGCGGCCACCGCGCTGCAGCGCTGCGCGAGCGCAAGCGAGGCATGCTCGTGATGCAACAACTCCGCAAGCAGCGCATGCGTGCGGCGCACGCCTGCCTCGACGGTTACGTCGTCGATCTGCAACCGCATTGGCAGCGTATTGATGAACAGTCCCATTGCCCGATCCGAGCCTTCGCCTGACTGCATACGGCCGAACAGCACGGTGCCGAACACGACGTCGTCGCGCCCGGACACGCGTGCCAGCACCAGACCCCAAGCCAGGTGGCACAGGCTCGCGACGCTCACACCGAGCCTGCGTGCTTGTGCACGCAGGCGCTGCAACACCGCTGCATCGAGATCCCGCGTGGTCTGTCCGACCGGTCGCCCCTCTCCTCGCGTATCGCTTAATCCGAACGGCATCGTAGGCTCGTCGACATCGCCGAGCATCGTGCGGAAAAAGGTCTCGTGCTCTGCGCGGCTGACGCCCTGGCGCGCTTGCGCGACGAAATTCCGAAATGGAAGCTGCGAGGCCGCCGGCTCCCTGCCCGCCAGAATCTCGCGAATCTCGGAAACGATCAGGCTCTGCGTGGTGTTGTCGTCCGCCAAATGATGCGTGAGCACCAGCAATATCCACTTGTCGCACGCGGCGTCGTAGGCCACGAACGCACGCATCAAGGGGGCCTGACTGACATCGATGCGGTATGCGCGTGGATCGAAACGCGCCTGCAGCTGCTCGATCGCAGGCCCC
>NZ_JAHXYK010000035.1:0-1146 GCF_019970005.1 Lysobacter sp. ESA13C
GTCCGACCACGATCACCGGTGTGAGCGGCACGGCGACGGTGACCAATGCCCCGGTCAGCGCCGGCGTCTACACCCTGACCGAAGCTTCGGTGGCCGGTTACACCGCCGGCGCCTGGAGCTGCACCGCCGGCACGCTGTCGGGCAACAGCCTGACGCTGGCCAATGGCGTGAGCGCGACTTGTACGATCGTCAACGACGACCAGGCGGCGACGCTGACCCTGGTCAAGACGGTGACCAACGATAGCGGCGGCACGGCGACGATCAGCGACTTCCCGTTGACCGCGACCGGCCCGACCACGATCACCGGTGTGAGCGGTACGGCGACGGTGACCAATGCACCGGTCAGCGCCGGCGTCTACACCCTGACCGAAGCTTCGGTGGCCGGCTACACCGCCGGCGCGTGGAGCTGCACCGCCGGCACGCTGTCGGGCAACAGCCTGACGCTGGCCAATGGCGTGAGCGCGACTTGTACGATCGTCAACGACGACATTCCGCCGACCCAGACGATCGCCAAGACCATGACCAATGCCGATAACGACGGCAGCGGCACGGTGTCGGTGGGCGACGTGCTGACCTACACGGTGACGGTGACCAATACCAGTACGACCACGAATCTCAATAACGTGGTGGTGAGCGACAGCAAGATCACGCCGACGGGCGGCACGACGCCGTGTGCCAGCGTTGCCCCGGGCGGCACCTGCACCTTGACCGGTACCTACACGGTGACTGCGGCCGACGTGACCGCCGGCAACGTGGTGAACACCGCGACTTCGACCAGCGCGATCTGCCCGGTGGGCAGCACCGATCCGGCCTGCACGACGACGGTGACCACGCCGGTGACGGCGCTGAGCCAGACGATCGCCAAGACCATGACCAATGCCGATAACGACGGCAGCGGCACGGTGTCGGTGGGCGACGTGCTGACCTACACGGTGACGGTGACCAACACCAGCGCCAGCGGCAACCTGACCAACGTGGTGGTGAACGACAGCAAGATCACCCCGAGCACGACGACCTGCGCCTCGGTGGCGCCGGGTGCGACCTGCGTGTTGACGGGCACCTACACGGTGACCGCGGCCGACGTGACCGCCGGCAACGTGGTGAACACCGCGACTTCGACCAGCCCGGTCTGCCCGGTGGGCAGCA
>NZ_JAHXYK010000036.1:0-1073 GCF_019970005.1 Lysobacter sp. ESA13C
GCGGGCGGTGCGTATGTGCCGCTGGACCCGGGCTATCCGGCGGATCGGTTGGCGTACATGCTGGAGGACAGCGCGCCGGTGGCGGTACTGACGCAGCAGTCGCTGCAGACCTTGCTGGCATGGCCGGTGGGTATCCCGGTGCTGACGCTGGATGCGGATCGGGCGCCGTGGCAGGACGCGCCGGCAGACGATCCGGTCCGTGGCGCGTTGTCGCCGCATCATCTGGCGTACGTGATCTACACGTCCGGCTCTACCGGCCAGCCCAAGGGCGTGATGGTGGAGCATCGTGCCGTTGGCAATTATTTGAACTGGGCCGTCAGCGCGTACGCTCCCCAGAAGAACAGCATCGTCTCTTCGTCGATTGCATTCGATGCGACGGTGACGAGCCTCTACACGCCGTTGCTGTGTGGCGGATGCGCGTGGTTGCTCAAGGATCGCGATGAGGTCGAGGGTCTCGGTCGCCTACTGCTGGATGGGGTAGTGGCCGGTGCGGCGCTGAAGATCACGCCAATGCATCTGCAGGTGTTAGGAAAGCAGTTCGAGCATGCGCGCGGGAACTTCGGCATCGATCTGATCGTGGTCGGGGGCGAGGCGATGCTGCCGCATACGATCGATGGCTGGCGCAATGCCTGCCCACGCATACGGATTGTGAACGAGTATGGGCCCACGGAAACGACGGTGGGTTGCGTCACGCAGGAGATTGACAGGACGTACGCGGTATCAGTGCCGATCGGCAAGCCGATATCGAACACGAAGATCTACATCGTCGACCGGCTTGGCCAGCCGGTGCCGATCGGTGTGCCGGGCGAGCTGTACATCGGCGGCGTGGGGGTTGCGCGTGGTTATCTGAACCGGCCGGAGCTGACGGCGGAGCGCTTCGTGCGCGATCCGTTCAGTGCGGTCCCCGAGGCGCGGATGTATCGCTCGGGCGACCTGGGCCGCTGGTTGCCGGACGGTACGATCGAGTTCCTGGGTCGTAACGATTTCCAGGTCAAGGTGCGGGGCTTCCGGATCGAGCTGGGCGAGATCGAGTCGCGGCTGGTGGTGCAGCCGGGGGTGCGCGAGGCGGTGGT
>NZ_JAHXYK010000037.1:0-1073 GCF_019970005.1 Lysobacter sp. ESA13C
CGGCTGGTGCACGAGTGGTTCGAGGCGCAGGCGGCGAAGACGCCGGACGCGATCGCGCTGGTGCAGGACGAAGCGAGCCTGACGTACGCGGAATTGAACGCCCAGGCCAATCGCCTGGCGCATTATCTGCGTTCGTTGGGGGTGCAGCCGGACGACCGGGTGGGCCTATGCGTCGAGCGGAGCCCGGGGATGGTGGTGGGGCTGCTGGCGGTGCTGAAGGCGGGCGGTGCGTATGTGCCGCTGGACCCGGGCTATCCGGCGGATCGGTTGGCGTACATGCTGGAGGACAGCGCGCCGGTGGCGGTGCTGACGCAGCAGTCGCTGCAGACCTTGCTGGCATGGCCGGCGGGTATCCCGGTGCTGACGCTGGATGCGGATCGGGCGCCGTGGCAGGACGCGCCGGCAGACGATCCGGTCCGTGGGACGTTGTCGCCGCATCATCTGGCGTACGTGATCTACACGTCCGGTTCCACCGGCCAGCCCAAGGGCGTGATGGTGGAGCATCGCGGGCTGCAGAACCTGATCCACTGGTATCGAGGGGCGGCGCAGCTCACCGAGCGCGACCGGATGCTGGTGGCGACGTCGCACAGCTTCGATCTGACCCAGCGTGTCATCCATGGCCCGCTGGTCTCGGGAGCCCGGTTGGTGCTCTGCGGAGCACGATTCGATCCGCATACTGCAGTGTCCCTGATCGAGCGGCAGCGCGTTACCGTCGTGAATTTGACGCCCAGCACCCTGCATGCGCTGCTCGACAGTCGTCATGGTGGAGAGCTGCGCTCGCTGGAGCGCGTGCTGCTCGGCGGCGAGCCCATCGTGCCTGCCCGATTGCTAGAGCTCCCTGAGCCTCGGCCGGACTTCATCAACAACTACGGTCCGACGGAGTACTCCGCAACAGCGGCGTTCTTCCCGGTGCCGCGCGACCTGGACCGTTACCAGGGGCGCTCGGTGCCACTGGGCCGCCCGATTCCGAATACGCGAATCTATATCCTCGATGCGCGCGGCGAGCCGACGCCGATCGGGGTAGCCGGCGAACTTCATCTGGCGGGCGTGGGTGTTGCGCGGGGTTATCTGAA
>NZ_JAHXYK010000038.1:0-854 GCF_019970005.1 Lysobacter sp. ESA13C
TCGGGCGCCGTGGCAGGACGCGCCGGCAGACGATCCGGTCCGCGGGACGTTGTCGCCGCATCATCTGGCGTACGTGATCTACACGTCCGGCTCCACCGGCCAGCCCAAGGGCGTGATGGTGGAGCATTTGGGATTGGCCAATCAGATCCTCGATCTATCCGGTCGTTACGGAATAGACGCGCGCGACAGACTGCTGCAGTTCGCACCGTTCGTGTTCGACGTTGCCACGCAGGAGATTTTCTGCGCCCTGATCAACGGCGCGGGATTGGTACTGCGCAATGTGGCCTGTCTTGCCACCGCAGAGGGATTCTGGGCGTTTTGCCGCGCATACCAGGTGACGATTGCCGACTTGCCGGCGCGCTTCCTACAGTTCCTGTGCGGAGGGGGGCTGAGCGCCTCTGCCATTCGTGTGCTGATAACGGGCGGCGAAGCGGTCGATTGGCCGAGCCTGGGGACATTGTTTACGCCCGTACGGGAAGAGTTTCGGGTATTCAACGCGTATGGCCCAACCGAGGCCAGCATCAATGCGGCCATTCATCTTGTCAGGGAGATTGATCCGCGCAAGCAGGTGATCGGCAAGCCGATATCGAACACGAAGATCTACATCGTCGACCGGCTTGGCCAGCCGGTGCCGATCGGCGTGCCGGGCGAGCTGTACATCGGCGGCGCCGGTGTTGCGCGGGGTTATCTGAATCGGCCGGAGCTGACGGCGGAGCGCTTCGTGCGCGATCCGTTCAGTGCGGTCCCCGAGGCGCGGATGTATCGCTCGGGCGACCTGGGCCGCTGGCTGCCGGACGGTACGATCGAGTTCCTGGGTCGTAACGATTTCCAGGTGAAGGTGCGCGGCTTCCGGA
>NZ_JAHXYK010000039.1:0-694 GCF_019970005.1 Lysobacter sp. ESA13C
CAGCAATATCCACTTGTCGCACGCGGCGTCGTAGGCCACGAACGCACGCATCAAGGGGGCCTGACTGACATCGATGCGGTATGCGCGTGGATCGAAACGCGCCTGCAGCTGCTCGATCGCAGGCCCCGCCGACGAGTCCAGCTCGATCTCTTCGATCGACAGAGGGCAATCGCGCCACACCACCTGCACCGGCTCGGACACGCCTTCCCATACGATGCCCGTGCGCAGGATATCGTGGCGGTCGATCACTGCCTGCAGCGCCGACAGATAGGCGTCCAGGCGGTTACGCTGATCGAAGCGGAACACGCTCGACAACAAGTACGGATCGCCGTCCGTCGCCATCAGATGATGGAACAGAATGCCTTCCTGCAACGGCGCCAGCGGATAAATGTCCTGCACATTGGACGCACCGCCCGACACATGCGCCACAATCCGGCCGATCTCTGCCGCGGTCAGACGCACCAGCGGCAGCATCTGCGGCGTGATGACGTCACAACCGGGCGGGATCAGGTTCGGCGGCACGACCACTTCGCGATCGACGCCGTCCACGAGTCGCGCCAGATCCGACAACGTCGGCGCGCTGAAGATCGACTTCACGTCGGTCGACAATCCGCGGCGCCGCATGCGCTCCATCAGCGTCACGGCCAACAACGAATGCCCACCGAGCTCGAAGAAATTGTCGTATCGGCCGACC